>CAIRYQ010000001.1 GCA_903882875.1 uncultured Spartobacteria bacterium
AATCCTCTGCTCGAACGCTACGCGATCTCACCCGTCGTTGAAGTTCCATGCGTTCGGTATCAGTAAGAATCAATGGTTGAATGGCCATTCGCCAATCTTATCTCATGTGTGGCCGAAGTCAATGTTACGTTGCACTAGTGTCAACGAAGGCGCGCCTACGCCCTACTACCGCAGTCGGATCGTATTCGGGAACGGCGTTTTCGTTTATGGCACCAACATTGACAAATCCGAGGTATCCGTGGGAGTCTCGCGCAACGGCGGAGAGACTTGGCAGAAAGTAACCGTGGATGTTAAAAACCCCGCGGTGCCCGGGCTTTCATTCGTCCAAGGCGAATTTTGGCTTACAGGAAAGAGCCCCAAAGCCAGCAAAGACGGGGTTGCCTGGCATGATTTGCCGGAGACAATTCCAGCGGGATCGTTCGCCGAATCTGAAAAGGGAATGCTGATTTGCGTGAACGCGAGAGAGCCTGGAACTATCAAGAGGAGCGTTGACGGTGGCAAGACATGGGAAGTGGCATTTGAACATGACGCGCCAAAGGAAGAGCAAGTCACCTGGCGCTTTAGGGACGTGATTTACGGCAAAGTCAAAGCCATCCCCTAACCGATCCACAGGACCAGCTCGGCGATGGCGGCGGCGCGCGGGTTCACTTTTCGATTGCTGCTAAATCCCATGAAACATTTTTGAAGCCCTCCCGATGAAACACACCCTCCTCACCTGCTCGGCGTTTTTTTCTCGGCTCGATACTCTGCGCTCAGGACACCGCCCCCATCCGCCTGCGAGACGGAATTGCCGTGGCGGGTGACGGTGTATTCCCTCCATGAAAACGAATCAAATGAAGTCTTACCTGCTTCTACTCACCCTTCTCGCTGGTGTGTTGCGCAATGCTCACGCTGCGGACACCTACCTCGCAGTCGGCCCCGGTGGGCAGCGCATGTTTTCCAAGGATGGACTGACTTGGGAAAACCACACCGCGTGGGGCGAACCGAAGCACGATCAGAATGACCTGAACTGCGTCGCTTTCTACAAAGGCACGGCGTATGTCGGAGGCGGATTCTTCAGCGCTCGCATGACTGCCACACGCGACGCCAAGACGTGGAGCGAAGGCGTGCTGCCGAAAAGCTCGCCCATCTTCGGTCTCGAAGTGCTCAATGACACGCTCTACGCCGTGGACCTGCGCGGCAAAGTATTCAAAACCACTGATGGCGAAAACTGGACGCTCGTCGGGGCCGCGCAGATGCCATCGCCCACGCATTGGATTCGCTTCACGAAAACCGGCAACGGAATCATCCTCGGCTGCGGTGACTTTGGCCCGGCGCTCGCCTTTGATCCGAAGACGGAAAAGATCACCGTGACACATATGGCCGGACAGACGGTGAAGAATCCGGGTTTCAGAAGCGTGGCATTTGGCAACGGCGTCTTCGTCGTGTGCAGACAGGATGGACTGCTCGCCACGACCAAAGAAGGCATCACTTGGAAAAACAACGAGACGCATCCAGAGCGGGGTGGCATCACCTCCGTCGTTTGGATCGGCGATCACTTTCTCGCCGTCGCCAAAGAACACGGCATTCTTGTCTCGAAGGATGGCATCGCATGGCAACCCGAGGCCACCAAGCTTCCCAATGCCATCGTGAAATCCGGCGACTGGCTCTATGCACACGGCTGGCCTCCCAGCAAAGTGCAATGCAGTCACGACGGTGTGACATGGGAGCCGATGCCGAACGAGAAATCCTATTTCGTCCACGCCGTTGCCCAAGGCGATCTCGCCGGGAGCGGCGCACCGCCCAAGCTCCCAGGAGGCAATCCACCGCAATCTCCAAGCAGTCCCAAATGACTCGCCAGCCTGAAAACGCGCACGCGAATTCGGCATCGGCTTCAAGGTGAGCTTCGAGCGCGGAGCCTCGCCGACTAAACTGAAAGTCACCTGCCGCTCTGGCCGGCGCTCGAACGCGGATGCCGATTTCTCATCGAAGTGTCCGATATAGGCGGGGCATCCAAAGCCCGTTGCAACAGCGTTTGTGACGCGTATCAGACCGAATTTACGGCCTCAAAATGGGCAAGGTTGAAAAAGCGGGGCCTTATAGGTTTGTGGTGACGACGCCCCACCCAAGTGCCGGGCGAACAATCGTAATGGATTTCCTCTGCGCCTCGCAACGTGCGTCCCGGCTCAAACAAAATACTTGCGGTGGTTGATTCTGATGTCAGCATAGTGGCTATGCCACCGTCCCGCCCTGCCACGCAGTCAGCGCAAACGCCGATCATGCGCGATCCGATCTACCAGCAGCTCAACGAGCGGCTTCGCGCCATGATTCGCGGAGAAGAGGTGCGACCGGGCGGAAAATTCCCGACCGAGCGCGAGGTGGCCGAGCGGTTCGGGGTGAGCCGTGTGACAGCCAACAAGGCGCTTTCGAGTCTTGTCGGAGAGGGCGTGCTCGAATTTCGCAAGGGTGTGGGCACGTTTGTGCGCGACCTTGGCATGGATTACAACTTGCGCGCGCTGATGAGCTTCACGCGGAAGGCCGAGATGTCGGGGAAATTGCCAGAGACGGACGTGCGCCAATTTGCGGCGCTTCCGGCCGGTGAATGTGATGCAGGCGTGCGTGAGGCGTTAGGCGTGGCTGACAAGGAGACGCTCTACTTCACCGAGCGGCTTCGGCTGGCGGATGGCGTGCCGCTGATTTTGGAGCGTCGCTTCATTGTCGGACGGTATTGCCCGCGTCTGCGCCAAACGCAGCTTGCCGGTTCGCTTTACTCCCTGTTCACGGAACACTTTGGCCTGCGCTTATCCGGAGCCGAACAGACCGTGCGCGCCCTCAACCTCAGCGCGGCAGATGCCCGCGTTCTGCGAGTGCCCACGGGCCATGCGTCAATCTGGGTCCACGCGATCGGGCTTTGCGAACACGGCCCGCTCTGGTTGGAAGACACCCTTTATCGTGGGGATCTCTACGCATTTCACAACTCGCTCGGCAGTGACAAGGCGCAGCGTCCGGCACGCACAATGTTGGCGGAGTCGGGGCCACCCAAAATCATCGGCCTGCGTCGTTCGCGAGCCTGAGCCCGACCCTTCTCGAATTCCCCTCCATCGCCATGAAACTCGGCTTCGTCTCTGCCATCCTCGCTGAACTTTCCCTGCCTGAAGTGCTCGCCTTCGCGAGAGACGAGGGCTTTGCCTGCGTCGAGTTGATGTCGTGGCCCGCGGGCAAGGCGGAGCGCAAGTTTGCCGGAGTCACGCACGTTGACGTGACGCGCTTTTCCCAAGCGCATGCCGACGACGTGCGTGCGTTGGCGGAGGAGCGCGGCGTCGCAATCAGCGGGCTTGGCTATTACCCGAATGTCCTCGATCCCGATCCGAAGGTCTCCGCGCCCTGCATCGAGCATTTGAGCAAAGTGATCGCCGCCGCGCCACTGCTCGGGCTCACGAATGTGAACACCTTCATCGGGCGCGACTGGACGCGCAGCGTGGACGAGAACTGGCCGCGCTTCCTCGAAGTCTGGAGGCCGCTCATCGCTCACGCCGAGGAATGCGGCGTGAGCATCGGCATCGAAAACTGCCCGATGCTTTTCACAAAGGACGAGTGGCCGGGCGGGAAGAATCTCGCGACTTCGCCGGCAATCTGGCGGCGGATGTTCGCGGACATTCCCTCTGCGAATTTCGGACTCAACTATGACCCGTCGCACTTCGCGTTGCAGTTCATGGACCCGATTTCTCCGCTGCGGGAATTTCACGAAAAGCTGTTCCATCTCCACGCCAAGGACGTGAAGATTCATCGCGAGCGGCTCAACGAATTCGGCGCCTTTGCCGAGCCGCTGAAGTGGCACCAGCCGCGCATTCCCGGATACGGCGAGATCGACTGGGCGCGGTTCATGGGTGCGCTGATGGAGTCAGGCTATGACGGTCCCATCTGCATCGAAGTCGAGGACGACACTTTCGGTAAGACTCTCGCCGGCAGGCAGGCCGCGCTGCGCGTGGCGCGCAATGTCCTGCGGCCATTCTTTGGACAGCCATGACGATCCTCTTCGCAAGTGTGGATCTCGGCGGGACGAATCTGCACGCGGCGCTTGCACGAGGCGACGGCACGATCGTTTGCGAAGATCGTCAGCCGACTCATTCCCACGAGGGACCGGAGAGTGTCATCGAGCGAATTGCGAGGCTGATCGAGTCGCTCATTGCCAGGGTGGGAGCGCGCCCCACATCCGTGGGCGTGGGCATTCCCGGCCTGCTCGATGTCGCGCAAGGCGTGACCAAGTTTCTCCCAAACCTGCCGACGCAATGGCGCGATGTGCCGGTGCGGGCGCTGCTGGAGAAATTGCTCGGCTGTCCGATTCACCTTTTGAACGACGCGCGCACAGCCACGCTCGGCGAACTCGTCTTCGGGCATGGGCGCGGCGCGCGCACGATGCTCTATTTTGGCATCGGCACCGGTGTCGGCGGCGGCGTGGTCATTGATGGCAAACTGCGCCTCGGGCCGCTCGGCGCGGCCGGAGAACTCGGCCATCAAACCATCCTGCCCGACGGGCCGCTCTGCGGTTGCGGCAATCGCGGCTGTCTCGAAACGCTCGTCAGCGGGCCTGCGCTCACCGGCGAGGGCGTGCGATTGATGCTCAGCGGAAATGCGCCGAAACTTCACGACATCTGCAAGGGCAATGTCGCCGCCGTTTCTCCCGCGACGATGCGCGATGCCGCCGAGTCGGGCGAGGCCGCAGTCCTCCATGCCATCGAGCGCGCTGGCCAATGGCTCGGCATCGGCGTGGCGAATCTCGTCACCAGCCTGCATCCCGATCTGATCGTCGTGGGCGGCGGCGTTTCCGAACTGGGTGATCTGCTGCTGACCCCCGTGCGCGACGCCATCCATCGTCGCGTGGGGATGTTTCCGACGGATGACGTCCGCGTTTTGCGCAGCGCGCTCGGCGACCGCGCCGGTCTGCTCGGCGGCATCGCGCTCGCCTCGCGTGGCGCGCACTTCGTGCCGCAATTTCAACCCGTCGCCGAGGCATGAGTGAGCCGGCGATCATTCTCGTGGGTGTTTGCGGTTCCGGAAAATCGCTGTTCGGCCCGATGGTCGCGCGTTCGCTCTCGGCGGTCTTCGATGACGCGGACGACTATCATCTTCCCGAAAACCGGGCGAAGCTCGCGGCGGGCATCGCGCTGAGCAACGAGGATCGCCGACCGTGGTATGCTAAGCTTCGGCGGCGCATCCTGGAAGTTCGGGCGCAGGGGGACAGGCACGTCATGGCCTGTCCGGCATTGAATGCTACGCTCCGGAACTGGCTACGCGGCGACGATACGGCGGACGCGCTTTTTTTCATCCTGCTGGAGTGTCCGCGCGAGATCATCGAGGCGCGCATGAAGGCGCGCTCCGGGCATTTCATGTCGCCCAGCCTGATCGGCAGCCAGTTCGCCACGCTCGAACTGACCGATGACCTCCTCCGTGTGCGCAACGACCGCGACCCGCAACTCGTCCTCACAGACATCATCGTGCGCATTGCCGCGCAACGCAGCGCTCCGAATCCTCTCTGAATCCCATGACCTCCACCATCGCATCCCATCACATCGGCGGCCGGCGTGTCACCGATACCTCCCTGCGGGCGCTCGCGCCCCTTCATTCACCTGTGGACGGCGCGCCGCTCGGCGTCGTGCATGCCGGGGACACGACCCTGGTAGACTCCGCCGTGCGGTCCGCGCAAAAGGCATTTCAAAACTGGAGTCTCGTGCCGGTGAAGGATCGCGTGCAAGTGCTCTACCGGTTCAAAGCGATCGTCGAGGCGAACATCGGCGATCTCGCGAAGCAGGTCACCGCCGAGAACGGCAAGACCACCGCCGAGTCCGCCGCCGGCATCCAGCGTGGCGTCGAAATCGTCGAGTATGCGGCGAGCCTGCCGCAGCTTTTCGCGGGTGAGATTCTCGAAGTCAGCACCGGTGTGGACTGCTACACGCGGCGTTTTCCGCTCGGCGTCGTCGCGGGCATCACGCCCTTCAATTTTCCTGCGATGGTGCCGATGTGGATGTTCCCGATGGCCATCGCGTGCGGCAACAGCTTCATCCTCAAGCCGAGCGAGCAGGTGCCCTTCACGCCGCTCTTGCTCGCGGATTTGTTGAAGGAGTCCGGCCTGCCTGACGGCGTCTTCAACGTCGTGCAAGGCGACCGCGAAACGGTCGAGGCCGTGCTCGATCATCCCGGCATCGTCGCAGCGGCGTTCGTCGGTTCCACGGCAGTGGCAAAGGCCGTGTATGATCGCGGCATCGCTTCGAACAAGCGCATGCTCACTCTCGGCGGGGCAAAAAATCACCTCATCGTGGTGCCCGATGCCGACCCGGTCATCACCGCGAAGAATGTCGTCTCCAGCGCCGTCGGTTGCGCGGGTCAGCGATGCATGGCGGCGAGCGTTTTGATCGCTGTCGGCGACTGCGACGCGATCATCAGCGCCGTCGAAAAGGAAATGCGCAGCCTCGCCTGCGGTACCGAAGTCGGCGCGATCATCAGCGCCAAGGCGAAGCAGCGTATCGAAGGTTACATCGAGCGCGCAGCCGCACACGGCGCGAAGGTGCGGCTTGATGGCCGCGGCCAGAAGCCCGCGGGCAAGGCTGGCGGCAATTATGTCGCACCCACGCTCATTGATGGCATCACCGTCGAAGACGAATGCGCCAACGACGAGATCTTCGGCCCGGTGCTCAGCGTCCTGCGCGTGAAGACGCTCGACGAGGCACTCGCGATTGAAAATGCCAACCCCTACGGCAATGCCGCCTGCATTTACACGACGAGCGGCGCCACCGCGCGTTACTTCGAGATGAAGGCCGAGGCCGGCATGATCGGCGTGAACATCGGCGTGCCGGTGCCGCGTGATCCTTTTGGCTTCGGCGGCTGGAACGCGAGCAAGTTCGGCCCCGGCGACATCACCGGCAAAGACGCCATCGCCTTCTGGACGAAGACCAAAAAAGTCACGGCGAAGTGGACTGCAAAATCGACCAACTGGATGTCCTGATCATGAGAGCTGCCACCTACTTTGGAAAAGAGGACCTGCGTGTTGTCGAACACTCCGCGCCATCGCTCGAAGACGGCGAGGTCTTGCTGAAAATCTCCGCGTGCTCGGTGTGCGGGACGGACCTGCGCACTTACCGCCACGGCGACAAGAAGATCATCCCGCCGCGCGTGCTCGGCCACGAATTTTGTGCGACGGTCGCGGAGTCGCGTGCGCCGGACGCGAACGTGCAGGTCGGCGACCGCGTGGTGATGTATATCGTCATCGTGGATGGCCGAGACCGCTACGTGGAGATGGGGCGCGAGAACCTCACGGCGCATCGCACCACGATGAGCTACCACTACGACGGAGCGTTCGCGCCATTCATGCGCGTGCCGGCATCGGCGGTGCGGCAGGGCAATTTGTTCAAGGTGACTTCGGACATTCCCGACGACCAGATGTCGCTCGCGGAGCCGCTCGGCTGCTGCATGAACGCGCATTCGCGGCTCGGCATCGGGTTGAAGGACACGGTGGCCGTCATCGGTGCGGGGCCGATAGGCATCATGCACGCGAGCCTCGCGCGATCGCAGGGTGCGCAGAAGGTCATCGTGCTCGACAACAATCCCGCGCGTCTCGAAATGGCGAAGCGTTTCGACATTGATGCCGCGGTGCAGGTGCAGGCCGATGGATCGCATCGCGAGCAAGTGCGCGCGCTGACGGATGGCTTCGGCCCGGACATCGTCATCGTGGCCGTGAGCGCCGCCGCCGCGCAGAACGACGCGCTGGAGATTGCCGCGAAAGCGGGCCGCGTAAATTTCTTCGCCGGCCTGCCGAAATCCAACCCCGTCGCGCCGCTCGACGTGAACCACATTCACTACAAGGAACTCGTCATCAGCGGCAGCTACTCGGAGAAGAAGAGCGACTTCCAGGCGGCGTTTGCGCTGCTGCACAGCGGGCGTTTTCCCGCCGACAAAATCATCACGCACCACCTGCCGCTGGCGCGAATCACGGAAGCCTTCCCGCTGATGGAAAGCGGCGAGGCGCTCAAAGTCTGCATCTTGCCGAACCACGAATAGACACGAATGAACACGAATGATTTTGGATTGCTGATCGGAAACGAACGCCGCGCCGCCGGCGATGGCGCGCGCTCGGAGGTGAAGTCGCCGCACGACGGGCGCGTCGTCGCCACCGTGCCGCGCGCGACGCCCGGCGACCTCGATGCCGCAGTGCGGGCGGCGCACGCGGCGTTCAAGACCTGGAGCGCGCTGACGAGTTACGAGCGCGAGAAAATCATCCGCAAGGCTACGGCTTACGTGCGCACCAAGGCCGATGAAATCGGACGGCTGATGGCGCTGGAGCAGGGCAAGCCGCTCGCGCAATCGGTCAGCGAAATCGGCGGTTCGTGCGACACGATTGATTACTACGCCGCGGAAGGCGTCCGCATCGAGGGCTTCACCAACCCGACCGAGGACAAGGCGTATCGCTCGACCGTCACCTACCAGCCGGTCGGCGTGTGCGGGCTCATCACGCCGTGGAATTATCCCGTCTCGTTGCTGAGCTGGAAACTCGGCCCCGCGCTCGCGATGGGCTGCACCGTGGTCGTGAAACCGACGACGGTGACGCCGCTTTCGCCGCTCGCATTTTGCGCGGCGCTCGTCGAAGGCGGACTGCCGCCGGGCGTGGTGAATTGCATCACCGGCTCCGGTGCGACACTCGGCGAGGCGCTGGTGAAGCATCCGCTCGTCGCGAAGATCGCGATGACCGGCAGCACGGCCGTGGGAAAACAAATCCTCGCGGCAGCAGCGCCGTTTTTGAAAAAGGTGTCGCTCGAACTCGGCGGTCATTGCCCGGCCATCGTCTGTGCCGATGCCGACCTCGATCTCGCAGCGAAAATCATCGCCTACAAAGGCTTTCGCAACTGCGGCCAGTCGTGCAGCGGCGTGAACCGCGTCTATGCCCAAGCCAGCATCCACGACGCGCTCGTCGCGAAGCTGAAAACCATCGCGGAGAAAATGACGATGGGCGACGGCCTCACCGATCCGAAGGTCGACCTCGGCCCGATGGCCACAGCCGACGGCGTGGAAACAGCACACGCGCACGTCACCGACGCGCTCGCGCACGGCGCCACGCTCATCTGCGGCGGATGCAAACCGGAAGGCGAAGCATTTGCCCGCGGCAACTACTACCTCCCGACCATCCTCACCGGCTGCACGCAAAGCATGCGCGTCATGCGCGAAGAGACATTCGCGGCGGTTGTTCCGTTCGCGAAGTTCGAAACGCTCGACGAAGCCATCGCACTCGCCAACGACACCGACTACGGCCTCGTCGCCTACGCTTTCACCAGGGACTACGCGACGACGGTAAAACTCAGCGAGGCGCTGGAAGCCGGCACTGTCTGCATGAACCACGGCGCGGTGAACACCAACTACGCGCCTTACGCCGGCTGGAAAGACAGCGGCTACGGCGTCGAACTCTCCCGCCGCGCGGTCTTCGAGTATCTGAAGCCGAAGCACATCAAGACTGCGCTGTAACCATGCTGCTGAGTCCCACACAATCCCGCGTGGCGCTGCGCTGCGCGCTTGAGCACAAATTCGCGATCCTGGCGGTGAACGCCGACAGCCCGGCGGCCATCACCGACTGCCTGGAGGCCGCGCGCGAATGCGATGCGCCGATGATCATCGAGACAAGTCTGTGGCAACTTACCGGACGCAGCTTCGGTGCGGGCGATGCCGTGCTGGGAATGACGCGCTATCTCGCGGAACTCACCGTGCTCGCGAACAGCGGGCGGTATCGCGACGTGCCGGTGATTTATCACACCGATCACATCAAGGGGCCGGACACGCTCCGGCTTCTCACTGCGGCGATTCGCGGTTTGCCGTTTGGAGATTCGCAGGCACTCCTCCGCGCCTCGACCATCTCTCTCGACTCATCCGAGATGACTGAGCAGCAGAACATCGAGCACATTGCAGCGCTGTGCGACGCGGCCCAGGAGGCCGGAGTCGCGGCGACATTGGAGATGGAAGCCGGCGTGGATGATGGTGTGACGGAAATCGAAGTGGCGGACCGCCTGCTTGCAGCCGTCGAACGCCGGCATCCCGGCCATCTGTATCTTTGGGCGCCCGGTGTCGGCACGCAGCATGGATTGTCGGACAAAGGCTATCCTTTCTCTGCGGAAGCGGTCGCAAAGCATCAGCGGCGCGCGAGCGAAATCTGCGGGCGCCCCATCGGCATCGCACTGCACGGCAGCAGCGGGCTGGCGGAAAGTGATCTCAAAGACGGAGTCGCAGCGGGCGTGGCGAAAGTGAACTGGTCGAGCGAATCGCTGCTCATCCGCAGCCGCGCCGCGCAGGAGTATTACGCCATGCACACAGCGGAGCTGGAAAAATCACACCAAGCATGGAAGGCAACGGCGATGGACAATGGCATGCAGAGCTTTGTGTCCAGCCGCTATGTTCCAAAGGTCGTGGAGCGAATCCAAATTCTTAGTGGGACTGGGAAGGCGAGTCTCGTCCGTTCCCAGCTCACTTGAATCACTGTCATGAAGTCGTTCTTAATTTTCTCCGTCCTCACCTCACACTTCGTCGCGCTGGTCCGTGCGGAAAGCTCTGTTGATTTCAATCGCGACATCCAGCCGCTCCTGGCTGAGCACTGCTTTCATTGCCACGGCAAGGACGACGGCTCACGCAAGGCCAAGCTGAGGCTCGACGAGCGCGAGTCGGCGCTGAAAGGCGGTGAGTCTGACGGACCGGCTATCGTGCCAGGACAGCCGGACAAAAGCGCGCTCATGACGCGCATACTGTCCCACGATACCGATGAGGTCATGCCGCCGCCGAAGGAGAAAAAGCCGGTGACGCCGGCCGATGCGGAGAAGCTGCGCCAGTGGATCAAGGACGGCGCTGCGTATGCGGGGCATTGGGCGTTCTCTCCACCGGTGAAGCCTGGCTTGTCCGAAAGTGCGACGACGAAGCATCCCGTGGATGCGTTCATCCAGGCGCGATTGAAACGGGAAGGGCTTTCGATGTCGCCGGCGGCCGCGCCCGAGACTTTGTGCCGCCGGTTGCATCTCGATCTCATCGGCCTCCCGCCATCGCCGGCCGCGCTCGATGCATTTTTCAAGGAGGTCGCGTCGAACGGGCTCGACGCCGCCGCCACGGCGCTCGCGGATGCCTTGATGAAGGACAGACGCTTTGGCGAAAAATGGGCGCGGCACTGGCTGGATGTGGCGCGATACGCGGACAGCAACGGCTTTGAAAAGGATCTGCCTCGCGAGCAGTGGGCCTGGCGTGACTGGGTGATCAATGCCTTCAACGCCGACATGCCGTATGACCGGTTCATCACGGAGCAAATCGCGGGCGATCTCTTACCGAACCGCACGCAGCAGCAACTCATCGCGACGGGTTTTCTCCGCAATGGAATGATCAACGAGGAGGGCGCGATTGTGCCCGAGCAGTGGCGCATGGAGGCCATGTTCGACCGGATGGATGCCGTCGGCTCGGGGGTGCTGGGCCTTTCGCTGAGGTGCGCGCAATGCCACACGCACAAGTTCGACCCCATCGCGCAGACGGAGTATTACGGCGTCTTCGCGTTTCTGAACAACACCTACGAGTCGCAGTCGTGGGTCTATTCCGACGAGCAGCAGAAGACGATCGCGAAGCTCCACGCAGACATCGCCGCAGTGGAGGCGCGCTTGAAGAAGGAGCATCCGGAGTGGCAGGAAAAACTGGCTGCTTGGGAGGCGGCGGAGCTTGAGCGATTGAACCGGACGAAGTGGTCGGTGGTGGAGGCGGAGGATACGCATTCGTCCACGGAATTGAATCATCCCGCGGTGCTGCCCGACTGGAGCATCCTCACGCTCGGGCACCGCACGGTTTTCGGCGACGTGCATTTGTTTGCCCAGCCCAAGGTGGAAGCGGTGACGGGAATCCGGCTGGAGATTCTGAAGCACGATGATCTGCCCTTTGGCGGTCCTGGGAGAAGTTACAAAGGCACCTGGGCGCTTTCGGAACTCACCGTGGAGGCCAGGAAACCCGGCGGCGACAAATGGGAGAAACTGAAACTCGTTCATGCGAGCAGCGACTTCGAGGAACCCACGGCCGGCATGGAGCCGGAGTGGGAAAACAAGACTCGCGACAAGGAAAACCGCCGGTTGCGCGGCCCGGCGGCGTTTCTCGCCGATGGTGATGAGAATACCGCCTGGCGCGCGGATCGCGGCGCGGGATGTCGGAACACGGAAGCGGTGGCGGTGGCGCAGTTTGAACAGCCGCTCACTCTGCCGCCGGGCACGAAGCTGAAGATTGGATTGCTCACCAATCACGGTGGCGATGACAACGGCCCGAAGAACACGCAAGTCGGTCGCTTTCGCGTCGCGCTCACGCAATCGCCGGATCCGAAGGTGAACCACACGGCTTACGCTGCCGTGTTGGCGATGCAGATTGCGCCGGACAAACGCACGCCGCAGCAAACGCAGGCCATCTTTGACACGTGGCGCGTCACGGTGCCGGAATTGAAGAGTTTCAACGACGAGATCGAAAAGCTTTGGAAAGGCTTTCCGGAAGCGATGACCTCGGTGCTGCATCTCGCCGAACGGAGCCGGGAAGATTCGCGCGAGACGCATCGCCTGGATCGCGGCGTGTGGGATCAAGGCAAGGAACAAGTGTTGCCGCACGTGCCCGCGGCCTTGCATCCATTGGCCAAGGACGCGCCGCGCTCGCGTCTCGCGCTGGCGGGCTGGCTTACCGACAAGCGGTCGCCCCTCACCGCTCGCGTGGCAGTGAACCGGCTTTGGCAAGCCGTGTTTGGCGTCGGCATTGTCGAGACGGCGGAAGACTTCGGCACGCGCGCACCCGAGCCGTCACATCGCGAACTGCTCGACTGGCTGGCGGTGGACTTCATGGAGCACGGCTGGAGTCAGAAACATGTCTTGCGGACGCTCGTCACCTCGGCCGCCTATCGGCAGAGCTCGCGCGTCACGCCGCAGTTGCAGGAACGCGATCCGAAGAACCGGCTGCTCGCCCGCGGTCCGCGCTTTCGCGCCGAGGCCGAAGTGGTGCGCGACATTGTGCTGAGCGTTTCGGGTCTGCTCTCCGACAAATTCGGCGGCCCGAGCGTCTTTCCACCGATGCCGGAGAGCGTGATCGAATTCAACTACTTCAAGCCCACCTACTGGAAGCCTGCCGAAGACACGACCCGCTACAGTCGGGCGCTCTACGTCTTCCGCAAGCGATCCATGCCCGATCCCACCATGAGCGCCTTCGACGCACCCACGGGCGATGCCGCCTGCACGCGCCGTCCCCGTTCGAACTCACCGCTCGCCGCACTGACGGCGATGAACGAACCCATCTTCATCGAGGCTTCGCAATCGCTCGCGCAGCGGGTGCTTCGGGAAGGCGGCCAAGACGATGCCGCCCGCGCGGATTACGCCTTCCGCCTTTGCACAAGCCGCCTCCCATCAAATGAAGAGCGAAGCGCTGTGCTGAAGCTGATCTCCAGCCGCCGCGAGCGGCTCCAACGCGGTGAGATCAAAGCCGGCGACATCGCCTTCTCATCGCTGGCGAAGGCCTCCGACATTCCGCCCGACGCCACGCCGAATGAAATCGCCGCGTGGGCCATCGCCGCGCGCGTGCTGCTGAATCTCGACGAAACCGTATCCAAGAACTAGCCATGAAACATGCTGATGAAATTCGTCATGAACGCGCACGCCAACTGACGCGGCGCTGGTTCCTTCGCGACTGCACCCTCGGTCTCGGCGCGATCGCTCTGAATTCATTGCTGCAACGCGACGCCGGAGCGGCAATAAACCCGCTCGCTCCACGACAGCCGCACCATCCTGCAAAGGCAAAGCGCGTGATCTACCTGTTCCACGCCGGCGCGCCGAGCCATCTCGAATTGTTCGACTACAAGCCGGAGCTGGCGAAACGCAGCGGGCAGCTTCCACCGGCGGAATTATTGAAGAACTACAAGGCTGCATTCATCAAGCCGAACTCCGCGCTGCTTGGCCCCAAGTTCAAGTTCGGCAAACGCGGTGCATGCGGCATGGATCTGAGCGATGTCATTCCGCACATCGGCGGCATCGCCGACGAGATGTGCCTCATTCGCACGATGCAGACCGACGCGGTGAACCACGCGCCGGCGCAGATTTTGATGAACACGGGCAACCAGAACTTCGGGCGGCCCAGCTTTGGAGCGTGGACGCTTTACGGACTCGGCAGCGAGAGCGAGGATCTGCCGGGCTACGTCGTGCTCACCAGCGCCAAAGGGACCAGCGGTGGTGCGAGCAACTACGGCTCCGGTTTCCTGCCAAACATGTATGGCGGCGTTCCCTTCCGCAGCACCGGCGACCCCGTTTTGTATCTCTCCAATCCGAAAGGCTTCGATGAAGAAACGCAGCGCGCCTCGCTCGACACGCTGAACCAGCTCAACACGGCGGCTTACAAGCAGAACGGCGACGCCGACATCGCCGCGCGAATCCAGAGCTACGAAATGGCCTACCGTCTGCAAAACAGCGCGCCGGAGCTGATCGATCTCTCCACCGAGCCGCAGCACGTGCTCGATCTCTATGGAATCAAGGATGTGAAGCAGCCGGGCTACGCGCGGAACTGCCTTCTTGCGCGCCGCATGATCGAGCGAGGCGTGCGTTTCGTGCAGCTTTTTCACGAGGCATGGGATCAGCACAGCGGCCTTACAAAGGGTGTGGAGAAAAATTCCAAGGACACCGATCAAGCCAGCGCCGCGCTCGTGAAGGACCTGAAGCAGCGCGGACTGCTCGACGACACGCTCATCGTTTGGGGCGGCGAATTTGGCCGCACGCCGATGGTGCAGGGGGGCAACGACGGACGCGATCATCACAACCGCTGCTTTTCCTTCTGGCTCGCCGGTGGCGGCGTGAAACGCGGCCACGTCCACGGCGAGACCGACGAACTCGGGTTCAACGTCGCCACCGATCCCGTGCATGTGAACGACCTCAACGCCACCCTGCTGTACCTCCTTGGTTTCGATCATAAGAAGCTCACCTATCGCGTCCAGGGCCTCGATATGCGGCTCACCGGGATCGCCGGCAACGTTGTGAAAGGGGTTTTAGACAATCACCGCAATGATCAACCCGCTCGTGATGGCCCACCAGAAAAATAGACGTTCACCGCGTTGTGCGTCGTGCCGCGTTTGCGGGCAACCCCGGCAGCGAAGTGCAAGGCTTCGCGATTTGCGACGACTCGCAGCGCTGGGTGAACGCGCGGGCGAAAATTGATGGGACGCATGTTATCGTGTGGTCGGACGAAGTGAAGCAACCCGTCGCCGTACGCTGCGCCTGGGTCGAGCATCCCGTGTGCAATCTCTACAACCAAGCCGGCCTCCCCGCCTTTCCGTTTCTCACGGATTCGCTTCCGGGCGTGAGGCCGAATGCAGAGCGGTGACAGAAAATGCTGATTCCTCCCAGTCGGAACTCAGCGAACATCGGCCGCTTCCGACGCGACTTTGATCGTCACCAAATCACCAAGCTGTACGACAAAATGCCAAAGGCATTGCTCGAAACTGGCATCATCACGTTCCAGATGCGCAGCAACCTCACCATTTTCAGATTTGCAGAAACGTGCAGCCGATGAAGCTCCCAAGGAACGCGTTGCTGCTGATGCTCGGAACTGCGTGGACGTTGCTGGCCGCCGATGGGCAGCAGGCTCCGATTTCTTTGGAAGCGGCCAGAGAACAGGGACGCCTGAAATCCAGATTCTTGAAAGCAACCAAGGATGTTGCGAAATCCACCGACGTCATCCCAAAGGCGAACGTCGCCTTCTTTGCCGGATCGGTCGGGCCGATCCTGAAAAAGAGCTGCCTGGCCTGTCATGGTCCCGAAAAATCCAAGGGCAGACTCCGAATTGACCAGTTGAATCCGGATCTGCTCTCCGGCCCTGACGTGGAAAGGTGGCGCGAGATATTCGCCGCCCTCAGCAAATCCGAGATGCCTCCCGAGGATGAACCGAACTATGCGCTCGCAGACGCGGATCGCGCCCGCATCGTTGACTGGCTCACCGAGGAGCTGAATGCGGCGTCACTCGTGCGCCGGAATAGCAAGGGCCATTCGTCCTTCCGCCGGTTGACGAATTACGAATATAACTATGCCTTGCAGGACCTGCTTGGCCTCCCCTTCCCGCCTCCTAACCAATTGCCTCCGGAAACCGCGTCGGAGGACGGGTTCAAGAACAGCTCGGAATTGCTGCAAATGTCGGCGATGCAGTTCGACACTTATCGCGAGATGGGGTTGAAGGCACTTCGGCGGGCCACCGTCATCGGTGAGCGTCCGCAAGCCGTCACCTATGTCATCTCGATGCAGGATGAAATGGACAAGGCGCTATCAGGAAAGGAAACCAAGGCATCCGAAAAGGCCACAAGGAAATCCAAGAATGCGGGAACCAAGCAACTGTTACTCCATCGCGAGACCGGCGAGAGCATTCAGTATTCTGCGGGAAAGGCAATGCCCCGGACTGAGGCTGTCGCCGGGCCCACTCCCGCCGTGTCTCCGGTGGTGCTGGTGCTTCCCCGCTCCGGCGAGTTGAAGCTCGATTTGGATCGCTTTCTTCCGGACGAAGGCACCATGCGCGTCCGCATCCGCGCCGGGCGATCGAGCATGACCCCTGACGAACACGCCAGCCTGCGCCTGATGTTCAGCGCCCACACGAGCAACAATGCCAACTTCTCACAGGTCGTCAGCGAGCACGACATCGCTGTGACTGTGCCTGCCGAGCACCCACAGTTCATTCAGTTCGACATCCCGCTGAGTGACATTCAACGGAACCCGTTCCGAAAGCTCAACACCACATTTCCAAGGCGGGATGAATTCCTCCACATTCAGAATGTCTCGAATGCTAGCGGCGGGGAAGAGCCTCTCCGTGTCCTGATTGACTACATCGAAATCAGCGCCCCGTTTTACGAGCAATGGCCCCCGAAATCACACACTGACATCTTCATTGAAAGTAAGAACAAATCTGACGAACAGACTTATGGCCGCGAGGTGCTGGCTCACTTCCTGAGACGTGCCTGGCGTCGCCCGCTCGCCGCACAGGAAGTTAACGAGTTCATGACCCTGTTTGCGAACTATCGTCCGGGGTTCCCGACCTTTGAAGAGGCCATGGTGGAAGTGCTGGCGATCGCGCTGGCCACCCCGGAATTCCTTTATCTGACTCAAAGGGTGACGGGCAACGAGACGAAATCCCCGGCTAAGATCAGCGAGCTGGAGCTTGCGAGCCGTCTCGCATTGTTTTTGTGGTCCAGCATTCCAGATGACGAATTGCTGAAGCTCGCAGAGCACGGAAAGTTCAGGGAGCCATCAGTTCTGACAGCTCAGGTCAAGCGCATGTTGGCAGACCCGCGTTCCCGACGCTTCTCCCAAAACTTCGTCGAGCAATGGTTGGGGTTGGACAGGATGGACAGTGTGACTCATGTCACGGACAGCGCATTGAGAGGAGCAATGCAGGAGGAGCCTATTGCCTTCTTCGGTGAAGTCCTGCGGCACAACCACAGCATCATGGATTTCATCCATTCCGATTACGCCGTGGTCAACGAACGACTCGCGGCACACTATCAGATTCCAAAGGTTTTCGGCCCGGACTTTCGCAAAGTGGCGATCACGCCGCAGAGCAATCGAGGCGGCCTTTTGACCTGTGCGGCGGTCATGACAATGAACTCCGACGGCAAGGATTCTCACCCCCTCAAGCGCGGTATCTGGATGCTAAAGCGCATCCTCGACGATCCGCCACCGCCGCCACCGCCGAACGTCCCGCAGGTTGATTTGACGAATCCTGAAATCCTGAAGATGACCCTGAAGGAACGGATTGCCGACCACCGGAACAAGCCGGCCTGCAATTCCTGTCACTCCAGGATCGATCCGTGGGGAATTGCCTTTGAGAATTACGATGCGCTGGGAGCCTTTCGCACCAGCATTAAGAACAAGCCGGTTGATGCGACATCGGAACTGTTCAATCGGCAGACGCTGGCGGGAATTGACGGACTCAAGCAATATCTGCTCACCGACCGACAGGATCAGTTTGCCAGGGCGATGGTACATAAGCTGACGGCGTATGCCCTTGGAAGACCGCTTTCTTTCGCCGATAGCGCCGACATTGACAGCTTGACCACACAATTCAGGCGACGAGATGATCGCTTGGGCGACTTAATTCACCTGATCGTCACCAGCAATATCTTCAACTCCAAGTAAGAACCCAAAATCCTATGAATGATAAATCCCTCATCATGAGCCGCAGAATGTTTCTTCGGGGCACCGGCCTGGCGCTGGCATTGCCGTGGCTGGAGACCTTTGCCGCGAGCAGCCGGGGCAAGGACGAGACTCCGAGAAGATTTCTCAGTGTCTATCACCCCGATGGTGTTGGCTTGCCGCTGAAGTCCGACCCGGCATGGAAGGATTGGAGCTGGTTTCCGCGCGGCAACGAGAAGGACTTTGAATTGACAAAGGTGCTCGAAGTGCTCGAGACGCTGCGCAGCGAGGTCACGATCTATTCCGGGCTGTCGCATCCTGCGGCGAGAAATGTCCACGGCCACTCAAACGCAGATCAATACCTGACTGGCGCGCCCATCGGTGGACAGGGGCCGTATAAGAACACGATCTCGGTTGACCAAGTGATAGCGGAACATGCAGGCGAGTTCACCCGTCATGCCTCGCTAGTCATGTCCACCAATGGCGGCGTTGGCGGGCCCCGCGGTGCGCAGACGCAGTCGTTCAATCGCGAAGGGCGTCCCGTTCCCGCGATGAACAAGCCCAAGCAAATTTTCGACCTGCTGTTTGTCACGAGCGGCAAGGACGCAGCTGCACGGCTGGCGAGAAGCAAGAGCGCGCTGGACTTCCTCATTGCCAACACTCGCTCGCTGGAACGCCAGCTTTCCAATCACGATCAGCAGACGCTCAGTCAGTATCTCGATGCCGTGCGCGATACTGAATTGAAACTGGAGAAGGCGCAAAAATGGATTAACACGCCGATCCCTCAGGTGGATACCCGCAACCTGCATTTGGACGCCGAGCCCAAGGAGGCGCGGCTCTATTTCCAGACCATGTATGAGCTGGTCTATCTCGCCTTCCTAAGTGACTCGACTCGCGTCGCGACGTTCCAATTGGGGCGAGAAAACGGCGAAGGTCCTCACGACCTGCTGTCATTGGCCGTCGGTCTCGGCGGTGCGCATGGCCTGACTCATGCTGTCAAGAATCCCGGCGGCTGGCAAAATCTGGGCACTTACAATCGCTATCAGGCCGAGGAGTTCGGACGATTCGTGCAGAAGCTGAAGGACACGCCAGAGCCGAATGGCAGAGGCAACATGCTGGACAATACATTTGCCATGCACGGCTCCGCCTCGAGCAGCTTTCATCTCTCGCGCAACTATCCGATCATTTCCGCCGGCGGCAAGAACCTCGGCTTCACCAATGGCCGGTATCTCAAGTTCGGCAAAGGAAACGAGGACAACCAGGCCGGCGCGGGAATCGCCAGCGATGCCGGATGGACGAGCAAGATGGAAGTGGAAGAGCTGCCGCTGTCGAAGCTCTTCGTCACCGTCCTGCAAAGGCTCGGAGTCGAGACCGATTCGTTCGGCGGGGAGAGCGGGACGTTGACAAAAGTTTAGTCCTCGTGCGGCTCACAAGGCCGAGACCAATGGATTGATGGACATCCGTTTTGGGAACATCTAGATCAATCGGACGGCTCGAAAGCACTGAGGAGCCCCGACGGCTGAACACCGCATCAGTGGTCACGAGCGATTCTAGCACCGCCCGCCTCTGCTCGTGGCTCGGCGTGCCGAAGTCCGGCACCAAATCCAACACGACAAGCGAACCACGCCCGAGATTGTGCGCGCGATCCGCATCCATCGCATTTGGCTCCCGAACATCGGCTCCTGCGGCATGTTCATCAGCTTCCCTGTGAATCTACAATCTGCACCGATGAAATTCGCGCTTCCACTCCTCACCGCTCTGCTGCTGGCTCCTCTGGCAAGGCTTCACGCTGACGGGATTCCGCAATCTATCGCGGAAATTTGGAGTGGCTTCGACCCGCGCAAGGATGCGCTGGAAACCGAGATGATTCGCCAGTGGGAGGAAGACGGCAGCGTGATGCGCTACGTGCGTTTCGTGGTCGGGACGTTTGAAGGAAAGAAAGTGCGGATGGCGGCTTATTACGGATTTTCAGAGGGCGGCAGAAACTTCCGGCAATCGAGCACCTGCACGGTGGCGGTCAGCAGGCGAGCAAGAGCGAAGTGCTTTATTGGAATTCGCAGGGCTACGCCTCGCTTTCGACCAATTGAGGCGAGAAGCGAGTCGAGAAACCGACGGATCCGAACACGGACTGGGCGGGGATCGCGGCGGGGGTTCTCGCTCCGAAACATCACAACGACGTTTCACCCGCCGAAGGCACGCTCTATTCCGTGCCGCATCCGCTCAACAGCAGTTGGACACTCATGTCCATGGCGACACGCCGCAAGCTGACTTTTCTCGAACAGCAGCCGGAAGTGGACGGCATGCGACTCGGCCTCACCGGACACAGCATGGGCGGCGAACTCACGGTTCTCACCGCGAGCGATCCGCGCGTAAAGGCGGCCACTCCATCGGTCGGCGGTTCGGGCTACCTCACGGATGAGCTTTGGGGACTGCCAGGCTCGGGGCGGCAGATGCAGCACGACCGCGATTTGTTCAATCGCACTGTGGATCCGCCCAATAGTTGGCCGCTCATCCATTGTCCGATTTTGTTCCTCGGCGCGACGAATGATTTCAATTCGCCGATGGAACTCGTGATCAAAGGATTCAACACGCTGCCGGCATCGAATGCCCAGCGGATGCTCGCGTTCTCGACACGCCTGAACCACCACTTCCGTCCGCGGAAATTTGCCTCGCGCTTGCACACCACCCCCGCTCCTTCATCGTCGCCAGCCACTGCACCGGAGAAACCCAATCCGTGCGCTTCGTCACAACGCACGGTTCTTGGAGCCCGATCGCCTTGGAAGCCGCATGGATACAAGGTTCCGTCGTATCCAGCCTTTTTGGCGGCTTGCTCATGGTCAAATTCGGTAACACCCGCCACGTTCCGCACCTTGATTGTACGACTCACGGCGCGTGTTTCAGAACGCGGAATTATCCCCCGTCACCGCAGGTTCGTCGTGTGTTGTCATGGCCTTCGATTTCCGCGCCGAATGTGGGGGAATGGCCCTCCGTCAGCTTCCCACTAAAGTGAAACTTGTCCTTGGTGGCAGATATGGTGCTATTTTCCAGAAGAACCACTTCCGCGTGCAAGCAGCGGCGCGGAGATTTCAAACAATCATGAACTCCCCACGCCGAATTATTGTCACCATCCTTGTTGTGGTGCCCGCGCCGCTATGGGCAGCCGCCGCGGCGGAACTCACCAAGGCGCAGGCCGATTTCTTTGAGGGAAAAATACGCCCGCTCCTCTCGGAGAGCTGCTACAAGTGCCACTCGGTCGAACGTGGAAAATCGAAAGGTGGCCTCGTCCTCGACACGAGGGCCGGATGGGAAAAGGGCGGCGACGGTGGGCCTTCCATCATCCCGGGTAATGTGGAGAAATCACTGCTCTACAAGGCAGTCACTTATCAGGACAAGGATCTCCAGATGCCGCCGACGAGCAGCGGCGGAAAGCTCAGCGTGCAACAGATCGCGGACATCGCGCAGTGGATCAAGATGGGCGCGCCCGATCCGCGCACCGAGGCGAAGAGCGACAAGCTGAGCGGCCTCAACGACTCCGCGCGACGGCACTGGGCCTACCAGCCCGTGAGGAAGCCCGAGGTGCCCGTGAACAAGAACCAGCAGTGGTGCCGTACGCCCATAGACAGTTTCATCCTTCAAAAGCTCGAGGCGACCAAGATGTTCCCTTCGCCCGACGCGAACCGCGAGACGTGGCTGCGGCGCGTGACTTTCGACCTTACAGGATTGCCGCCGACCTACGCAGAGGTCGTGGCGTTTGAAGCCGATCAAACGCCTCAGGCATTCGAAAAAGTGGTGGACCGTCTGCTCGCCTCGCCAGCGTACGGCGAACGCTGGGCGCGCCACTGGCTCGACACGGCGCGCTATTCGGACACGATTGGCGGCGAGCGCAACGCGAACCGCACGACGGAATACCGCTACCCGGATGCGTGGACTTATCGCGACTACGTCATCCGCGCCTTCAATCACGACAAGCCCTACAATCAGTTTATCGTCGAGCAACTCGCCGCGGACAGGCTGCCCGGCATCAAGCCCGACGATGCGCGGCTCGCAGCGCTCGGTTTTCTCACCGTCGGCGAGCGGTTCAAGAATGTGAACGACATCATCAATGACCGCATTGATGTCGTCAGCAAGGGCTTCCTCGGCCTGACCGTCGCGTGCGCACGCTGCCACGACCACATGTTCGATCCGATCCCGACGCGCGACTACTACGCGCTGCACGGCGTCTTCGCGAGCATCACCGAGCCGGAGACCAAGCCGCAGCTCAACACCAAGGCATCGCCACAGCAGCAGCAGGACTTTGGAAAAAAGCATGCGGCGCTCTTGAGGGAGATGGGCAACCGTTACCTCGACGCGGTCGGCTATTACCTCGGTGAAATCCAGCGTGCGCCCGCCGCCTACATGCATGCGGCGATGCTCGGCTCCGGCAAGCGCGACCAGAAATCGCTCGCCGCGCAAAATGAACTCATCAAAAAACACAATCTCGATGAGCAGTTCGTGCAATTTTTCGCGAAGGGAATGCAGCGCAACCCCGCCGTCTGGGGTCCGCTGCTCTCGTTCCGCAACGGCAGCGGATTTAAGATGAAAGGCGTGACCGCGGCGACTGCGGACGCAATGGCTGCAAAGGCCGAGATGAAAATCAACGAGCAGACCGCCGGCAAGGGCGGCAAGCTCGCGAAGGAACTTGCCGAACGGCTCAAGGAGGGAGTGAACCCGGCCATCGAGAAGGCGATGGAAGAAAGGCAGCCAAAGAACATTGACGAGGCGATCCAAGTCTATGTTGGCGTGCTCAACAGCCTGAAACCAAAGGCGAAGGGTTTCATTCCCGCGATGAAAAGCGCAAAATCACCGGGCGCGCCTGGCTACGAGGATCCCGCGCTCGTGGATCTGCTTCGGGGGCCGTTCGAGATCACGCCCGCGTCGCTCGTTACGGTGCAGTGGGCTGAAGCCGCACAACTCGGCTGGCCGGCAAAGATGCTCGGTCGCGCGCGGCTCAACTACGGCGAAGTGAACCTGCTCGAAACCTCGCATCCCGGCGCGCCCGCGCACGCGATGATCGTGCAGGACAAACCGAAGGCCGTGAACTCGCCCGTCTTCATCCGCGGCCAGTTGGAGACGAAGGGAGAGATCGTCCCCCGTGGCTTCCTAGAGATCCTCAGCCCCGCGCACAAACCGGTCGCATTTACCGAGGGAAGCGGGCGCCTCGAACTCGCGCATTGCATCGCCTCAAAGGACAACCCGCTCACCGCGCGCGTGCTGGTGAACCGCGTGTGGATGCACCATTTCGGCGAGGGCTTCGTGCGCACTCCCGATGACCTCGGCACGATGTCCGAGAAGCCCACGCATCCCGAACTGCTCGATTGGCTCGCCAGTTGGTTCATGGAAAACGGATGGAGCCTCAAGAAGCTCCACAAGCTCATCGTCCTTTCGCGCGTTTACGCAGAGAGCACGCACACGCGGAAAGAATACGAAACGAAAGATCCGGAGAACCGCATGCTATGGCGTGCGAATGTGCGCCGCCTCGACTTCGAGGCGATGCGCGACAGCCTGCTTGTTTACAGCGGCGATCTGGATCACCGCATCGGCGGCAAGCCGATCAACCTCACCGACGAGCCGTACAGCTTCCGCCGTTCGGTATATGGTTACGTGGATCGTGGCAACCTGCCTGAACTCATGCAGCTTTTCGATTTCAGCGATCCCGACATGCCGAACAGCAAGCGCACGACCACTGTCGTGCCTCAACAGGCGCTTTTCCTTATGAACAGTCCGATGGCCGTGAGCGTGTCACGCAGGATACTCGCGCGTCCGGAGATCGCGAAGCAGACCGCTGAAATCTACCGGATCGCTGCGCTCTACCGGGTGATTTTCCAGCGCGCGCCCTCGCCGCGTGAGATTCAGCTAGGGATCAATTTTGTCCACAGCGAGATCACCATGCAGGGAGAGACTGTGAACGAAATGAAGGGCAAGGCGCCCGCGACGTTCGCCGCGGCCGCCGCGCACGATGCCAAAATCGCTGCCGCCAAAACCGCTGCCGGGACTGCCACGAAGGCAAACAAGGGCGACAACAAGTTCAGCGCGATCCAGAACCCAGGAACGCGAGTCGTTCGCGCCGTGCTCACACCGTGGGAGACTTACACGCAGACGCTACTCTTTTCGAACGAGGCAGCCTATGTGAACTGAGCGGTGGACTCGCCGGCAAGCGGACGCCGCTGCCCGAGGGACTTTCTGGCCTCCGTACCGGGCGCGCTTGTGCGTGTCCGGTCATTTGGCCGTGCTGAAACATCGAGCAGCGGAACAAGGGCGGCTGCTTACGAACCGGCATCGGGGGCCGCGGGGTGCCGGTGATGGCGCTCGTAGAGGGCGAGGACGACGGCGCGGACGACGGAATATTCCGGGAGGTAGTTTTCGTAGAATTTTCGCTTCTTGCCGTCGGGGAAAATCACTTCCACCCATTCGGTACGGTTGCCTTTGTAGGTGCGAGATTTGCAGACGGCACCCTTGAGATCGCCCCATGAGGCAGTGATCCATTTCGGCTCTCCGCGGCCTTGTGCGACAGAAAGGGAATCGGCGTCAATCCTCAGCAAGACGACGGATCGGCGAACGAGCCAGGCGACGAGAAGGCCGATGAGCACACCGAAGCCGACGATGATGAGGATGACCCACGCAATGACGCTGCTCACGAAACCACCCGATATGCCGATTCCGGAAATCAACGTGCCGATTCCGCCAAAAATGAGCATCATGATGCACCAGACGTTCCATTCGGCGACGGGATCCGGATGGAAGGTGCGGGGAAGTGTTTCGCTGCCGGTGGGCGCGAGCGCGGCGAGGAGGGAGCGCTTTTCACGGCGGAGGCAGAAAAGCCACCATCCACTATGAACGAGGAACGCCACCGGCAGGCCGAGACATAGGCCAAAAACGAGGCGGCCGAGCGCGAGGGAGATTGCACCCTGATGCACGGTGACTTCGCGGAAAATCCATTCGTCGCCCTCTT
This sequence comes from uncultured Spartobacteria bacterium, assembly GCA_903882875.1. Classification (GTDB taxonomy): domain Bacteria; phylum Verrucomicrobiota; class Verrucomicrobiia; order Chthoniobacterales; family Chthoniobacteraceae; genus SXWH01. The sequence continues at coordinate 25,144 of CAIRYQ010000001.1, forward strand.
TTTGGTAGCTGCCGGAATGGAATTCGACGTCGTAGCCGGGCACGCCGCGGATCTTGGGGAACTCGACGTGGATGGTGCCAGCAGCGCCATCGGCGGCATCGGCAAGAGCCTCCCAGCGGACGTGCGAGACGAGGGTGCCGCCGGGGGCCGTGTATTTCGTCTTGTTGGACGTCCAGGTGACTTGCTTGGACGAGACCTCGACCTTGGTGGAGAGCATGCGGATCGCACCGCTGCTGGCAAAGGAGACGCCTTTCTCCAAGTCCTCGATGATGTCGGAGTCCACCCGGTAATACTGCCTGCCTATCCCGCGGAGGGTGAAGTCATTGGTCCACATTTCCTCCACGGTGGTGCCACCCCGCACCTGCGAGCGGGTGACGAAGGAGAACATGCTGGCGATGGCAGACATGATCACCGTGACGATGAGCAGGGAGATGAAGTAGCGACGGAGCATCGTGCCGAGGAAGATACGGCGAAGGTGTTTGAGGGGAAGCTTTGGATTTTTCCCTCTGCAAGAAAATTGCGTTCCGATCGCCGCGCAGTGGAATGTCACAATGCGGACGGGCGTCGGGGAGTGAGGGGGATGACTCGGGCGTGTTAGCTTGCGCCGGGTTCCACGAGAACGGTTTCCATGCCGCATTTTTCGCAATAAGGGAGCATGGAGTGCCGGATGGCGTGGCAGCCATTGCATTCCTCGAAGAGATGCGAACCACAGGCGGGGCATGTGTAAGCCTCGTCCTTTGCCCCTTCCGCCAGTGTCGGCACGATTAGTTTCTTCACCGTCTTGCGCGTCCAGAACAAATCCTTCCGCGGTCCGCGGTGGATGGGATACTCGCAGGTCGGACACAGAAAGCGTTCGTATGCCTCGCGGTATTGCCTGAGGAGCCAGTCCCGCTTGGGCGCACGCAGCATTCGCAGTAAGGCGACCAGCATCCAGACGACAGCTGCGATTAGCGCGCCGACGGCGATGTATTTGAAGTGGCGCGTGGGGAAATGCTGATGGATGACCATGATGGTCTGCCACAGGACGGCAATGCCGGTGGCGTAAATGATGGGTGCGAAACCGCTGTTGCGCCGTTTCAGGAAAAGCACGGCGACGATGGCGAGGAGCGGCAGCAGAAATGCCAGCTTGAACCACGCAAGCTTGCGGCCGTGGTGTTGTTCGAGCCGTTCAAATTCCTCGTGGGCGGGTCCGCGCTCGGCATCGAGCTTTTGTTCGATGTCCCGTCTCTTCGCCTCCAGTGCGCCGCTCTCTTCGGTCAGTTTCGTGATGGTTTCGCTCAGCGCCTGATCAGCCTTTTGGTTGGCGAGGAAGAATGTGACGCTTTCCGCAAGCGCCTTCTGTGATGCTTCGTCGGAGGCGATTCCTTTCTCCACGTTGAGCCGCTGCAATTCCACAAGCTGCCGCATCGTCGTCTCGTAGCGCGAGGTGCCGTCGCGCAGCAGTGATTGCCGGTTCCGCTGATCCTGAAGTTTGCGTCCGAGTTCGGCCAGTTGGTCTCCGGCGGCGGCGGAATCATGCAGCAACGCAGGGCTCAGGTAATTCCTTTCGATATCCGGATATTGCGGACCCTGAATCGTATCAATGTCGTCCAGCACAAACCCAATGAGCCAAACGATGAGCAGCGTGAGCAGCACCGTGAACAGCCCGATGAGAAAACGGTGAAACCACGGGCCTCGGGTTTTGTTGGTTTGCGACATTAGGATTTACGGACACCCCGCGGGGGAATTGCCTTAAATAGGTACCATGCGGCTCACAATAGAAAGAACGGAATTGCGTTCCGCGGGGTGTGGCGCATTACAGTTTGGACAGATGTTTCTCCAGACTTACTGACTGACTGCTAGGAATTTGCTGTTGCGCCCGCCGCACCGGAGACGGTCAGAACGCGGACGGGCGTCGGGGAGTGAGGGGGTATGACCGGCTTGCTTGGCTTCTCTTCCATCTTAAACGACACGGCGTCTTCCCGGCAATCCCTCGCGCTGTGCGGCTCAACGTGATGGGCGACAAGCTTTGCCGTGGAGAGAACATTGATCGGAGCAGCGGCAAGGTAGACATTAAACGTCAACCCGGCCGGCGCGTTGGCTTCCTTCCAGGTGAGGAATATCTGCCCATTGCGAGCGGCAGCCGCAAGATCCGGCACCTGTGTGGTAGCGTGGATGGTGACGATCAGGGCGAAAGGAACACAGACAGGACGAGAGTATTTCATGAGGATTCCTTCCTCCTCGTTAGCCACGGATCATGCTTTCGTCGGCTTGCTGGTCGGGGCCAGTGTGGACGTTTAACCGCCAAAGTCACTTCTGCTGGCGTTTGGGCGGCATCGCCTGGAAGATGCGCTCGATTGCGCCCACGTCCACGCTGTCCACGTTACACAGGACAACAAGGGTTCGCTGTTCGGGGACATCGCGGACGATGTTGGTCAGGAACCCGGCATAGTTGCCGTTGTGTTCCATTATCTGCAGGCGGCCTTCGGCGACAGTCAGGCCCCAACCGAAGGCGTAAACGTTCGGTAAGTTGTCGCCATAGGTGGAAGGGACCAGGGCCAGCTTTTGCGTGGCCAGCTTGATGATCTTGCCTTGCCGCCAACCGGCGTCCCAGCGCTCCATGTCGTCCAGGCTGGCACATACGCCTCCGTGGCCCACCGGCAGCAACTGCGCATGGGTGGTCGATGCCGGGCCCCAGCCGAACTGAAAGATGTCCTTTTCCCGTAAGTAGCCGAACGCCGGGTTGGACGGCGCGTAACTGGACGTATCGTTCACCCCCGCCGTCGTCATCCCCAGAGGATCGAAGAACTCCTTTTTCAGGAAAGCGCTGTACGACTGCTTCGACGCACGCTCAACGATGAGCCCAAGCAGCATGTAGCCCGTATTGCTGTACTCATAGCCCTGGCCCGTCGGGTACTTGAGCGGGAATTTGTCCCGCTGCCGGGCAAATTCGCCCGCGAAATCCTCGTTCGTCAGATAGTCCGGGTTCTTCCTTTTCACGTTCTCGGCGTAAATGACGTCCGGCAAGCCGGAGGTATGCCGTGCCACATGGAGAATACGAATCGGATTATTGGCGTCGTAGACCGGCATCTCGGGGATGAACTTGCGGATGTCGTCGTAGGGGTTCAGCTTGCCTTGCTCATAGAGGCGCAAGATCGCCGCCCCCGTGAACTGCTTGCCCATGGAGCACAGGTCAAACGTGGTCTGCCGCGTGATGGGTTTCTTGTCGGTGAGTCTGGCCAGGCCGGCGCACTTGGAAAAGACCACCTGGCCGTGGTCGATGACCATGACGGCGGCCCCGGGAGTGTCGGCCTTGATGCCGGCGTCTGCGAAGATCGAGTCGAGCGCCGCCGCGAAGTTGTTGCCGTCGAGGCGCAGCAGGCTGACCTCTCCCTCGTCCTTACCGCCGCCCTGATTCGTCTTCGCGTAGGATCCCTTGAACCGGTTGCCGGCGGCATCGAGCACCAACCGCGCGCTGCCTTTGGTTTGGTTGCCCCACCAGGGTTCCTCCAAGGCAAACTCAAGAATGCCGGTCGCCGGGTCGTAAACGCCCGACACGATGAGCCCGGTCCTGTTCTTGCCGGTGTTGGAGTCGTAGGAGCCGGTGACGGAGAGCTTCTTATCGTCGGCATGAGCGGTCCGGAGGGTGACTATGCCCCAGTGCGACTCCCAAATTCCCACGACGTCGCGCACAACGCTGCGCACATAAGTGAGCGCCACGGTTCCCTCGTCTCGGCCGCCGTCCTTATTGGTTTTGACGTAAGAGCCCTCGAGTTTCTGGCCGTCGGCCGCGAGCGCGAGCTTGGCGGTCCCTTTCGTGTCGTTGTCCCACCAAGGCTCCTCGAGAGCGAATTCAAGAATGCCGGTCGTCGGGTCGAACGTGCCCGACTTGATGAACGCGGTGCGATCCTTGCCGGTGCTGGAGTCGTAGGAGCCAGTGACGGAGAGTTTGTTCTCGTCGGCGGGAGCGGTCTGGAAGGTGACGGTGCCCCAATCCGAGTTCCAGACCCCTGCGACGTCGCGCACACGAGTGAGCATCACGGTCCCCTCGTCTCGGCCACCATCCTTATTAGTTTTGAGGTAGGGGCCCTCCAACTTCTGGCCGTCGGCCGTGAGCTTGGCAGTCCCCATCGTATCGTTGCCCCACCAAGGCTCCTCCAGGGCAAACTCAAGAATGCCGGTCGCCGGGTCGAACGTGCCCGACTTGATGAGCCCGATCCGGTCCTTGCCGGTGCTGGAGTCGTAGGAGCCCCGGACGGTGAGCGTTTTTCCGTCCTTGCTCAGGGTCGTTTGGAGCGTGACCGGACCCCAAGCAGAGTTCCAGACCCCGGCAATATCAGCAACTTTCTTTTGTGCCGGCTTCGGATCCCCCGCTCGGGCGGTGCTCGCGCCGAGCAGGAAACCGAGGCCAATCACGAGAGCCATCGAGCGACCAATCATGGGAAGCTCCTCTGTCGAGCAAAGGATCGGGGTCGGCAAATTTGTGATTCTTGAACCATTTCTGGAAATAATATGGGGTTATCCCTTTGACGAATATTCCACAAATGTCTCCAAAATCCTTCAAAAAGCCTAAAAAAATCTTTTCCGAGCGTGCGTCTTCGCTGCGATTACTCTGCTTCGGGCGTGCCGTATTTTTGTCTGTGTTTTCGAGTATATCGGTCGAGTATTCCTCTTAGTGACTGTCTAAAAATTAGGGAGCGAGCCTGCGGAGCATGATTCTGGAGGCTTGGGCGAGGATGAGAGCGGCGCTGGAGGCGGGGTTGGTTTCGTAGTCGCGCGCGAGGCGGCGGGCCTGCATGAGCCAGCCGAAGGTGC
>CAIRYQ010000002.1 GCA_903882875.1 uncultured Spartobacteria bacterium
AGATTTTGTTAGCCGCAAGGCGAAGCTCGGTCTTTAAGTCCCCGTGAATGTCGGCCGTAACTATAACGGTCCTAAGGTCGCGAAATTCCTTGTCGGGTAAGTTCCGACCTGCACGAATCGTGTAACGAGTTGACCGCTGTCTCAACGAGGAGCTCAGCGAAGTTGTAATGGCGGTGAAGATGCCGCCTACCCGCAGTAGGACGGAAAGACCCTATGCACCTTTACTATACGCTGTTACTGTTGTTTCGATTTTGATGCTTAGCGTAAGTGGAAGACTTTGATTCCCGCCTTTCGGGGCGGGATGAGTCGCCAATGAAACACCACCCTTCGAAATTGGAATAACTAACCTCCAGCCATGATCTGGCGGAGGGACACTGGCAGCCGGTTAGTTTTACTGGGGCGGTATCCTCCCAAAGAGTAACGGAGGAGTACGAAGGTTGGCTCAACCTGGTTGATAATCAGGTGACGAGTATATGGATATAAGCCAGCTTAACTGTGAGACACACACGTCGAGCAGGTACGAAAGTAGGTCCAAGTGATCCGGTGGTTGAATGTGGAATTGCCATCGCTCAACGGACAAAAGGTACGCTAGGGATAACAGGCTGATCGAGTCCAAGAGCTCATATCGACGACTCGGGTTGGCACCTCGATGTCGGCTCATCACATCCTGGGGCTGGAGAAGGTCCCAAGGGTCCGGCTGTTCGCCGGTTAAAGTGGTACGCGAGCTGGGTTCAGAACGTCGCGAGACAGTTCGGTCCTTATCCGCTGTGGGCGCAGGAGAATTGAGGGGTTCAAACCTTAGTACGAGAGGACCGGGTTTGACGAACCACTGGTGTTCCAGTTGTCGTGTCAACGGCAGCGCTGGGCAGCTATGTTCGGAAAGGATAAGCGCTGAAAGCATCTAAGCGCCAAGCCTCTCCCAAGATTGATTCTCCCTGAAGGGTCGTGGTAGACCACCACGTTGATAGGCCACGGGTACAAGCGTAGTAATATGTTCAGCCTAGTGGTACTAATATCCCGTTTGGCTTGATCTTCTCTTCCCTCACATTCGCGAGGAAGAAGGATCTTGCGATCTGAAAAAACTCAGTGCGAAGTTGCAATTTAGAAAACATGTATGCAGATGTCAGGGAACCAGCAGTTCTTTGTTAGTCAGTGACGTGAGGAGAGCCGGGAAGCCGGATCTTTGTCACCAGAGGATCGGATTCATTCCGGTGAGTCCGGCCTTCTGGTGATCTCAGCGCAGTGGCACCACCCGTTCCCATTTCGAACACGGAAGTTAAACGCTGCAGCCCCGATGATAGTACCTCTATAGGTTGTGCGAAAGTAGGACGTCGCCAGAGTTACGAGCCCGTTTCAGCGAAAGCTGGGACGGGCTCTTTTTTTGACCAGCATACTTCTTTCACGCTTGGTTCGGTGAACCTAGATAGAAGCCAGAATGGAGTTCTACGCAACACATGAACTGCACGAAAGAAGCAGCATTAGGAAACTCGGGCAGTTCACCCAATTGTGTCCTTTTGTGTGTTTCGTGGACTGTCCATCACCAGTTTTCGGCTCATTGGCCTGAATGGGAAATCAGGCGGATCCCTGCGGTTGTGATGAGGATGTGGTGTTCGCGATAGAGTGCGCCGATCGCCTGTTTGAACGCTTTCTTGCTCATTCCTAAGCCTTCCCGAATCTCCTCCGGCGGGCTGCCGTCATGATATGGGAGATGTCCCCCTGCCTTTTTCAGTGTCACGAGGATTTTTTCCGAGAGAGGCGTGATCCGGCGATGGGTGGTGGGATCCAGTCCGAGATCTATTTTTCCGTCTGGACGGATTGTGCGGATGAAACCCTCGATCGTTTGGCCGATGGTGAGATGCGATCCGGACTCTGCGTGATAAAGGAGTCCGACATGTGCGCCGTTGATAATAGCCCTGAAACCAAGCGGCGTTTCGCTCTCGATGATTAGTTTCACCGCTTGGCCTTCAGAATATGCAGGTGGTGTTAAGTTGAGATGTCGGTTCAATCGGGCGGTGGCAACGATGCGATCCGAGCGTTCATCAAGCATCACATAAATGAGGATGAGATCCCCCGTGTGGATGCCTCCCGCATATTCACGTCGTGGCAGAAGGAGATCCTTTTCAAGACCCCAGTCGAGGAATGCCCCGATGCTTGGAATCTGTGAGATGACACGTAGGGATGCGAATTGATCAATCATGACGAGCGGCTGCTCCGTGGTCGCGATCACCCGGTCCTCAGAATCACGGTACACGAAGACGTCCACCATTTCGCCGGGCTGTCCGCCTCCGGCTAGGTATCGGCCGGGCAGCAAGATCTCGCCGTGTGAGCCTCCGTCGAGAAAAAATCCGGGTGGTGCCTGTCGCACGATTGGTAGTAGGTTACGTTTGCCGAGGTTTGCCATGTGCGTGGAGAGTGCAGAAAAGTGTGCAACAGGGGGAACAATTTTTGAGGCTTCTTTCCGGCGAGCTTGAAGCAATGCGGCCTGCGCACTACGGCTGAGTCTGTATGTCCGCGCCTGATCCTTCTTCCACCGCGTCGCGTCTCTGTGCTTCGTGCGGGATGTGCTGCGATGGCGTAATGTTTCACCGCATTATGTTGCAGCCGGGGGATTCGCCTAAGGCGCTTGCGTCGCTCGGGCTGAGGCTGAAACGCAAACGAAAACAAGACTGCATCCTTCAGCCGTGCCCGGCGCACGACGGGCGCCGATGCATGATTTACGAATCGCGTCCGGTGCGTTGCAGGATTTTCGAGTGTCGGCAGTTGAATCGCGTCGCGGCAGGCGCGATCACCGAGGAGGAAGCCCTTGAAAAAATATCCGAGGCGAGGCGTTTGGTGTCTGAGGTCAATGCGCTCTTGCTGCGTCTGGGAACGACGAATTCCAAACAGCCGCTCGCTAAGCGTTTCGAAAACATGATGAACGGGAATCCCGATTCATCCCCCGATGATCCCGCTACTCACACCCGGAGCCAGCTTACCCGTGCGATGAGAGATCTCGAAACTTTGCTTGAACAATACTTTCGAATCGAAACTCTGGAGCTTCCGGAAGTCTTCGGAGGGAGTTAGCCGATCGCGTTTTTCCTGAGTTGAGATAACAATGTATGCACATCCCTAAGATAGGATGCTGCCCACGAAGCACACGAAGACGATCCAAAGGGAATGAGATGCCGAATGCCTTCGTGTTCTTGCCCGTGGCAGTCCCAATGGGCGTCCGGCCCGCCGCCACCGTCGCCGTCCTGCTTGTGCTTGGCAGCGGGTTGGCTTGCCGCACAATGCGCAGCCAGCCGTGAAAAAACTCGCCGCCATTCTCATTCTCCTCGCTACGCTGCTCGTCGGCGTGGTGTGGTGGCAGCATCGCACCGCATCGCATCCGGGCACGACGGCGCTCACGGTGTTTTGCGCCGCGGGGCTGAAGCAGCCCGTCGAGGCGATCGCGCAGCAATATCAGCGCGAGTCGGGTGTGGAGGTGCGGCTGCAATTCGGCGGCAGCGGCACGCTTCTCGGGCAACTCCGTGTCGTGAAACAGGGCGACCTTTTCCTCGCCGCGGATGATGGCGTGGTGGCGGATGCGCAAAAGGCAGGCATCCTCCGCGAAATCCTGCCGCTCGTGCGCCAGCGGCCCGTGATCGCCGTTCGCCCCGGCAATCCGAAACACATCCATGCCATCGCCGATCTCCTGCGCGATGACGTGAAAGTCGCGCTTGCGAATCCCGACGCTGCGAGCATCTCTCGCGTTTCGCGCGTCGTGCTGGGCGAAACGTGGACCAAACTCGCCGCTCACGCCGCGGTGATGAAGCCGAGCGTCACCGAAATCGCCACGGACCTGGCGCTCGGCGCGGTGGATGCGGCGATCGTGTGGGATTCGATCGTCGGGCAGTTCAAGGTCGAGGCTGTCGAGGTGCCGGGGCTTTCTGCGCACAGCGAGAACGCCTCCGCGGCCGTGCTCACATTTTCCACGCAGGCTGCGGAGGCGCTGAAGTTCGCGCGCTATCTTGCGGCACCGGAAAAGGGCGGCGCGATTTTCAAGGCGAACGGCTTCACTCCGGCCGCGCCGCGTGCCCCATGAGTGTGCGGCAGGCGAGAGTGACGCCCTTCTGGTCCTGGCTCGCGCTCATCGCGGGGCTCTACCTTGCATTTCTCGTCGCGCTCCTCTTCGCGCTTGCGGCCCGTGCCTCGCCGCGGCAGGTGTGGGAAACGCTGGGATCGCGCGAGATCCTCTACGCGACCGGGCTTAGCTTCACCACCTGCACGCTCTCCTCGCTGCTGGCGCTGCTGCTCGCCGTGCCCGTCGGCTATCTGCTTTCGCGCGGAAGCTTTCGCGGAAAGGCGTGGCTCGATGCGGCGCTCGACATTCCTATCGTGCTGCCGCCGATGGTCGTGGGTCTGTGCCTGCTCGTCTTTTTCCAGACCGCGGCGGGCCGGCTCATCGAGCGCGCCGTGCCGTTCACCTATGCGATCGGCGGCGTGGTGCTCGCGCAGTTTGTCGTCGGCGCTTCGTTTGCCGTCCGCACGATGCGCAGCGTCTTCGATCATCTCCCGTCGCGTCCCGAGGAAGTCGCGATGACGCTCGGATGTTCGCGCGGGCAGGCGGTGTGGATGGTCACGCTGCCCGCCGCGCGGCGCGGGATGTTTGCCGCGTTCAGCATCGCGTGGGCGCGCGGGTTGGGAGAATTCGGCCCGGTCCTGGTCTTCGCCGGGGCCACACGCCTGAAGACGGAGGTGCTGCCGACGAGTGTTTACATCGAGCTTACCGGCGGCCACCTCGAAGCGGCGGTGGCGGTGAGCCTGCTCATGGTCGCGCTCGCGCTCGCCGTGCTCGTGGCCGTGCGGCTCGTGGGGGAAAAGTTATGAAGTGCGGAATGCGGAGTGCGGAGTGCGGAATGGCGGCTGGCTGCATGTTTGCCGCAGGATGTTTCTTTCACTCCACATTCCACATTCCACATTCCGCACTTTCATGATCCGGCTCGATTCCATCGCGTGGCGCGTCGGCACGTTCCGTTTGGAAAGCATCAGCTTCACCGTGCCCGCTGGCCGCTATGCCGTGCTCATGGGCCGCACTGGCTGCGGCAAAACCACGTTGCTGGAAATCATCTGCGGTCTGCGCACGCCGCGCTCCGGGCGCGTGATGATCGGCGAACGCGACGTGACGCACGAACCGCCCGCGGCGCGCGGCGTCGGCTACGTGCCGCAGGATGGCGCGCTGTTCCCCACTTTCACCGTGCGCGAACAGATCGGCTTCGCGCTGCGCCTGCGCCGCCGTCCCGCCGGTGAAGTCGCCGCGCGCGTTACGCTGCTCGCGGACGAACTCGGCATCGCGCACCTCCTTGACCGCCGCCCGCAGCATCTCTCCGGCGGCGAATGCCAGCGGGTCGCGCTCGGCCGCGCGCTCGCGGCAAATCCGAAAGTCCTCCTCCTCGACGAGCCGCTCTCTGCGCTCGACGAGGAATTGCGGGACGATCTCGCCGCGCTGCTCAAGCGCGTGCAGCGCGAGCACAATATCACCGCGCTGCACATCACCCACAGCCGCGCCGAGGCCGCGGCGCTCGCGGATGTCGTCTTCCGTCTCGACGAAGGGCGCGTCTGCGAAGTGCCCGTCACGTCGTGCGAATTCGACGGATCGGAATCCCTAGGAACGCCGCAGCCATGAGCGGCCCCCGGCGGCGCGTTCTCAGTCCAGCGTCTGCCGGTAGCGCTTGATGCCGAGTGTCATCATGATCACGGCGAAGAGCGCGATGGGCCAGAGTTCGCGGGCGACATCGGGGAGGCCGTTGCCTTTCAAAAGAATGCCGCGGACGATGCGCAGGAAATGCGTGAGCGGGAAAACCTCGCCGACCCATTGCGCCCAGTGCGGCATGCCGCGAAAGGGGAACATGAAACCGGAAAGCAGCATGGAGGGCAGGAACATGAAGAAGGTCATCTGCATCGCTTGAAGCTGGTTTTTCGCGATGGTCGAAAAGGTGATGCCCATCGCGAGATTTGCGGCGATGAATACGAGCGCTACGATGAGCAGCAGCGGAATGCTGCCGTGCATCGGCACGTGGAAAAGCACGCGCGCGGCGATAAGGATGACGGCGACCTGAATGTAGCCGATCATGATGTAAGGCGTGATTTTTCCAATGAGCACCTCGGCGGGGCGCGTGGGCATCGCGAGGAGATTTTCCATCGTCCCGCGCTCGCGCTCGCGCGTGATGGCGAGGCCGGTGATCATGACCATGGTCATGGTGAGGATCACGCCCATGAGGCCGGGCACGATGTTGTATTGGGTGACGACTTCGGGATTGTACAGCGCGTGGACGCGGAGATCGACCGGACCGGGCGTTGCGTTGAGAAAAGCGAGCGGGCCTTTGAGGTCATTGGCGAGCGCGGTGTTGAGCAGCGTGCCGAGCGAACCGAGCGCGATGCCAGTGGCGGCGGGATCAGTGGCATCGGCCTCGATGAGCACGGACGGGCGCTCGCCGCGCAGGAGATCGCGGCTGAAGTTCTGGGGAATGTTGACGACGAACTGGACCTGCCCGCGCGCGAGCAGGTCGTGGCCTTCCGTCTCGGTGCGCACCTGCCGCGTGAAGTCAAAGTAGGTGCTGTTTTGCAGCGCGTAGAGCAGCGTGCGGCCTTGCGGGCCGTCGTCGGCGAGCAGCACGGCGGCGGGCAGGTGGCGCGGATCGGAATTGATGGCGTAGCCGAAAAGCATGAGCTGGATGAGCGGGATGCCGAGCATCATGGCGAAGGTCAGCCGGTCGCGGCGCATCTGCGTGAACTCCTTCACGAGGATAGCCCACAGCCGCTCCAGCGAAAATGGCGGGTGCTTTTTCATGCGCTGAAATTGTCCTTCGAGTGCTCCATGAGGTGGATGAAGGCGTCCTCCAATCCCGAGCGGATGCGCTGCCATTCGTGAGGCGCTTTGCGAAAAGGGGCGATGGCTTTTTCCAGCGCCGCCGCATCGTCGCCACTCACATGGAGCATGTTGCCAAAGGCCACGGCCAGTTGTACGCCGGGCTGCTTGCGGAGCTGCTCCGCGAGTTGGATCAAGTCCGGACCGGTCACCGACCACGTGGTCAGGTGTACGTGATTGATGACGTCGTCCACGGTGCCGTGCGTGAGGAGATTGCCGTAGGAAATGTAAGCGAGCCGGTGGCAGCGCTCGGCCTCATCCATGTAATGCGTGGTGATGAGAAACGTGAGCCCCTCGGCCGCGAGCGTGTGGATCTGCTCCCAAAAATCGCGCCGCGCCTTTGGGTCCACGCCAGCCGTCGGCTCGTCGAGCAGCAGCAGCTTTGGCTGATGGATGAGGCACGCGGCGAGCGCGAGGCGCTGCTTCCATCCGCCGGAAAGTTCCCCCGCGAGTTGCTTCTGCCGGCCAGCGAGCCCGAGCCGCTCGATGCTTTGCCGCACGGCTTCCACGCGATTTTTCACGCCATACATCCGCGCCACGAAATCGAGATTTTCGCTGATGCTCAAATCCTCCCAAAAACTGAACCGCTGCGTCATGTAACCGACGTTGCGTTTGATATCTTCGCTGTCGTTGATCACATCGAAGCCGAGGCACGTGCCGCTGCCAGCGTCCGCGCGCAGCAGTCCGCAGAGCATGCGGATGAACGTCGTCTTGCCGCTGCCGTTCGGCCCGAGGAAGCCGTAGATTTCGCCTGTGCGGACTTGCAGTGCGATGTCGTTGACCACGGTGCGGTCGCCGAAGCGCTTCGTCATCCCTCGCACGTCAATCGCGAGATCGTCAGCCATAAGTCACGGTGCGAATTCCACGTCCACCGGCTGTCCCGGATGCAGTTTCGCCGCAGTCTCCGCGTCGAAGCGGATTTCGATCATGAAGACGAGTTTGCCGCGGCTTTCCTGACTGTAGATGACCGGCGGCGTGAATTCCGCCTGCGGCGAAATGAAGCTCACCCTGCCTGCGAACGGCTCGCCCACGCCGTCCACAAAGACGCGCGCACTCCCGCCCGGATGGATCGTGCCGACACGCGACTCCGGCACGAATGCGCGCACCTTCACATTCGGCGGCGGCAGCAGCGCGACCACCGGCCGTCCCGCTGCGACCCACTCGCCCCGTTGATACAGGATGTCGAAAATCATTCCGTCCCGCGGTGCGCTCTGGCGCTTTTGCGAAAGGCTCCAGTCGGCCTTGGCGAGCATCGCCTGAAGCGCGCGCACGTTTGCCTCGGCCGCAGCAATCTGATCCTCGCGCGAACCCAGACGCGCCGTTTTTGAATCGGCCTCCAACTGCGCCACGCGATGCCGGTCCTGATCCCGCAGCGCGCGCGCGCGATCCAATTCCTCCGCCGAACTTACGCCTCGACGGTACAAATCCTCCTGCCGCCGGAATTCCTTTTCCGAAAGCACAAGCGCCGCGCGTGCCTGCCCGAGCTGTGCTTCGAGGGAGTCCAGCTCCGACGGGCGGCGGCCTTTCTTCACGTCTTCAAGCGAGGCCTTCGCCTGGATCAACCGGCGATCCGCCTCGTCGCGTGTCGCCGTCTCCATTCCGTTTTCGAGGGAAAATAGCGGGTCGCCGGTTTTCACCTGCGCGCCGCGTTTCACGGCGAGCACGTCGAGCTGCCCCGCGAGCGGCGAGGCAACGTGGACGAATTCACCCTCGACGTAACCCTGCACGCGCGGGCCCGGCGATCGCTGGCAGCCTGCGAGGAGGCCGAGCGCGAGCGCACAGGCCCGCATTCGCAGAGGATCAAAAATGCCGCGTGTGCTCATCGTTCTGCATCATACATATCACGACGGCGAGCGTGTCGTGCGGACTTTCACGGTGGCGATGTCGAGGTCTGTGTTGTTCGGCAGCAGTCGGTGGGGGCGATCGGGGCGGACGAGGATGTCGCCGGTGTCGTTCTTGAAAAACACCTCCACCTCGCCCGAGCTGATATTGAAGATCGTCTGCCCGCCGGGGAAATGGACGACGTCGAGCTGCGCGGCGAGTTCGGTGCGTTCGCTGTCGTCGAGCAGTTGGAAGAGCGGGACTTCCTTGAGCAGATCGGCTTCGGGGCACATGCCGGGAGAGTTACCGGCTTGCGTGCGTTTGCGCAAGGCACGCACGCACACGCGGGCGGCGCAGCTTTGTCCGCTTGCCTGCGCATACGCAGCGCCTAGCGTCGGCGCGTGATCATTTTCCTGAAGCTCCTTCTCGCAATCGGATCGGGTGCGGCCATTTTTGCGCTGCTTTGAAAGGCGCGCCGTTCCGGTACTGGCGCGATCCGCTGTGCGTCGTGTCGTGTGCCGCCTACGCGGTGAACCGCTGGCTGCTGAAGCCACACTTCGCGATGGGGCCGTTCATGCGCGGGCATTTCAACGACTGCCTGCTGATCCCCGCCGCGCTCCCGCTCGTGCTCTGGCTCCAGCGCAGGCTCGCTCTGCGCACGCACGACGGCGTGCCGCGTGCGGGTGAGATATTGCTGCACCTCGCGGTGTGGGCATTCATCGCGGAAGGCGCGGGACCGTGGCTCACCCACCACGGGACCGCGGACTGGTGGGACGTGCTCGCATATTCCGCGGGCGCGGCGGTGTGTTACGTTTTGTGGCGCTGGCGAGAAATGCCTTGCTGGAAGGCGTGAATCCCCGTAGGTCGTTGGATTGATGCGCCGCAAAATGGCGTGTCCCCCTCCGTGACAGTCGCTCACACGGACGGGTACGGAGCCGCCAGCGACCCCGGCGTGAAAGCCGGACGCAGGCGCGAGCGATACGACAATGAAATGGGCCGCACCTCTGCTCCACGGAGCGCGGCCCAACGACGACAAGACCATCCAACTCCAAACCATTCGAATCAATCAACGGATCCGCGCGAAAGAAGTGCGTGTGGTCCTCGCGTCCACGGGGGAACAGCTCGGGGTGATGAAACTTCAGGACGCGCTGCGCAGGGCGATGGATCTCGGTCTGGACCTCGTGGAAGTCTCGGCGAACGCCATTCCGCCGGTATGCCGCATCGTGGACTTCGGCAAGTTCAAGTACGAGCTCTCCAAGCACGAGAAAGAGAAGAAGTCGAATGCGGCCTCGAAGATGAAGGAGATCAAGTTCCGCGTGAACATCGGCACGCACGACTACGAGACGAAACTGCGGCACGCGGAGGAATTTTTGGACAAGGGCAACAAGGTTCGGATGCTTCTGCAATTCCGCGGCCGCGAGATGGCGCACCAGGAACTCGGCATGGGACTCATGGGCAAGATCCGCAAGGATCTCGAAAACATGGGCACGCCCGAGGCGATGCCGAAGCTCGTCGGACGCAATATTTTCATGAGCCTCGTCCCGCTGCCCGCCGGCAAGCGCAAGCGCCACTTCTTCGGCCCGCACGACATGACCCTGCAGGAACCCGACGAACACGACGAGGCGGACGTGGACGTGGACGAGGAGAAAAAGTAGGCGCAGCGCAGGCGCGGCCACCGTCTTCACCGCAGGCGCAGCAAGCAGGCACGCCATGTCCCTGTTCCAACTCGACCCGCAGAGCATCGCCGCGCGCGTTCGTGCCGCGGATGATCGCGCTCCGTTGCCGACGTGTGCCACGTCCGTCGTGCGTGGCATCATCGGATTCACGCTCCTGAGCGTTGCGGGCTTTGCGCCGTGGCCGATCCTGGATCTCTGGTTGCGGCGCGGGACGGAGACGCAGCTCTACATTTCGTGCGTCGCGATCTTCATCGGGCTGAGCGGGCCGCTGCTGCACCGGCTCATCATCGGCCCCGGATCGCTCGCGCGGTTTTACAAGCTCTTCGCCCCGGCGTTCATCGCGTATGCGGCGGTGTGGATTGCATTCTGGGTGTGGCTGCGCGGGCCTGAAGGCGAGATCGCGGGCGTGCTCGGCGGCGCCGCGGCGATGGGCGCGGTGCTCGCATTTGCGTTCGACGCGCAGCGGTCGCTCGTGAAAATTATCGCCGTGCTCGCTGTGCCGAATGCGATCGGCTACTTCGCGGGCGGCTGGTTCGAGGGCAGGCTGGCGATCGATCACCGGCTCTCTGCGATGCTGCTCTGGGGCGTGTGCTACGGCATCGGCTTCGGTGCGGGACTCGGCCTCGCATTCCACATCTGCCAGGCCCACGCCCGCGCCGCACTCGCCGGCAGGTGATCGCTCCTCCGCGGAATACACGGGCCGGTTGCATTGAACAACTGGCACCGATCTTGCGTCTCATGGTTGTGCGAATCAAATCGGCGGCAGCGGTAAAATCCGCTGAAACCCGGCAATAAACCGGGACGGGGTTGGAATCCCCGGCCGCCGGCATTTTTCTTCCCGGCTGTGTGCGGCGCAAAAATTCCTGTTCCCTTTCCGCCGCCGTTCGCTTTCCTACCCGCCCTGCCTATGGCCAACATCATCACCAGTCCTGTCTTCGTCGTCCGCGACAACATTGATACGGACCAGATCATCCCCGCCGAGTACCTCACGCTCGTCCCCACGAAACCCGACGAATACGAGAAGCTCGGCAGCTACGCGCTCATCGGCCTGCCCGACGACGCGTATCCGGTGAAATTCGTCCCCGCGGGAACAACGAAGACGCCGTATAAAATCGTCATCGGCGGAAAAAACTTCGGCTGCGGCAGCTCGCGCGAGCACGCGCCCATCGCCCTCGGTGCGGCGGGTTGCGAAGCCGTGATCGCCGAATCCTTCGCGCGCATCTTTTTCCGCAACAGCGTCGCCACCGGCGAGCTCTACCCTTACGACGCGAACGAGCGCCTCTGCGAAAAAATTAACACCGGCGACATCGCCACGCTCGACCTCGACGCCGACACGCTCACCGTCAATGGCACGACCTATCCGCTCAAGCCGCTCGGCGAAGTGCGCCCGGTCATTGATGCCGGAGGCGTCTTCGACTACGCGCGCAAGACCGGCATGTTGCCCGCGCAGACTTAGCGCAATCCGGAAAAATCACGCACCGCGTGATGCGGCACCGCGTGATGCGAAAACGCACTTGAGTCCGGGCCGCACCGCGCACATTGTCTGGCCGCACGCGTTTCCACGCGGGTATAGCTTAATGGTAAAGTTCCAGTCTTCCAAACTGGCCATGAGGGTTCGATTCCCTCTACCCGCTCCACGACTGTATTCATCAGGCCTGCAGGGCGATTCACGGTTCAAAAGTTGGCGGTTGGGTGACATCGCGCCGTTTCTTACGGTCTGAGGCTGCGGTGGTGACGCAGGCACGCGAACGGGCTGCCTTGGACGCTCAAGGATGGACGTTGAGCGTTGAATGTTTCAATACCGCTCCGATGACTGACCGCGAAAACAGCAACCCCATCCTCGCCGTGTGGCGCACCGTGCTCGACCGGCGCGCGGGCGACGCCGCGATCCTGTCGGCGGATGGAAAGGTCGCGCGCACTTTTTCGGACATCGAGGCGGAGGCGCGCGGGTTCGACTGCGCGCTGGAAAAGCTGCCGCCTAGCGCGGCAGTCGGCGTGCAGTTTGGAAATGATGCGCGCGTCCCGGCGCTGCTGCTCGCGCTGTGGCGGCGCGGGCTTGTGCCGGTCGCGCTGGATCGCTCGCTCGCGAAGGACGCGCGGACGGCGGCGCTCGGCGTTTGCGGCGCGGCGGCGCTCGTCACGGAGTCGTTCGTCGGCGGAATCGCTATCGAGCGACTCGCGTCCGGTGGTGGGCGCGCGACGGACGCGGATTTTCTGAAGCTCACCTCGGGCACGACCGGCGTCCCGCGCGCGATCCGGTTTCGCGCGGCGCAGTTGCTCGCGGACTGCGAGGCAGTGTGCGACACGATGGGCATCGGCGGCAGCGATCTGAATTTCGGCGTGATTCCTTGGTCGCACAGCTACGGCTTCAGCAATCTGCTCACACCATTGCTCTGCCGCGGCGTGCCGGTGGTCGCGAGCGACGAACGTCTGCCGCGCGCGCTGCTCGACGGTCTCGCGCGCACGGGCGCGACGGTGTTCCCCGGACTGCCCGTGCTTTTTCAAAAGCTCGCCGAGACGGATTCCGCGCCGCTGCCAAAGATGCGCCTGTGCATCAGTGCCGGCGCACCGCTTTCCGCTGCGACGGCGGAGAAATTCCGCGCGCGGTTCGAGCTGAAAATCCACAGCTTCTACGGCAGCAGCGAATGCGGCGGCATCGCGTATGATGCGAGCGACGAGGCGGTGTCCGAGGGCTGTGTGGGCGAAGCAATGCGCGGTGTGAGGCTCGTGCATGACGTGGAGAGCGGGCGCGTCGAAGTGCATGGGCCCGCCGTCGGCGACGGATATTTTCCCGAGACGGATGAGAGCGTGCTCGGCGGCGGACGCTTCGTGCCGGGCGATCTCGTGAAGCGCACGCCGCAGGGCCTCGTGCTCGCTGGGCGCGTGAATGATCTGATCAACGTCGCTGGCCGCAAACTCAATCCTGCGGAGGTCGAGACGTGCCTGCGAAAGATGAGCGGCGTGCGCGATGCGATGGTCTTCGGTGTGCCGAATGAATTGCGCGGCGAAGAGCCGGCGGCTTGCGTCGTCGGCAAATTGACTCCCGACCAGTTGCGGCAGTTTTGCGTGACGAATCTCGCCGCATGGCAGGTGCCGCGAGATTTCTGGATCGTGGACGCACTGCCGTTCAACGAGCGCGGCAAGGTGAGCCGTCGCGCACTTGCGGAGTTGTATCGGGTGCGCGTCTGCTCGTAGCCGAATTCGCGGGCGGTGAACTTTTCGTCAAATAATACGTGTAAGTAGTAATTGACTTCGCACGCTCCGAATCCTACCAACCCGCTCCACGCTGCGAAAACCGCGCGCAATTCCGCTCCCATTGCTCCCATGAAAATCCGTCTCGCTCCTTCCGTCGCCGTCGCCGTCGCCTCATCGTTTTTTGTGCTGAGTCTTGCGCACGCTGCGAAGAAACCGCTGAAAGGCCAGCCCGCCGCCGACGCTGCGCCTGCAAAATCCGGAGCCATCACAGGCTGGCTGAACTGGCGCGGGCCTTCGCAAAATGGAACGTCGCCGGAGACCGGGCTGCCCGACAAGGTGGACGCGAAGAAGCCGCTGTGGACCGCGAATTTCCCAGGCCAGAGCACGCCCGTGATCGCGAACGGCCGGCTCTATATCAATGGCTACACGGGCGACGGGCCGGACCTGCGCGAGGGCGTGACGTGCTTCGATGCGGACACCGGCAAGATCCTCTGGCAGCACCTCGAAAACGATTTCCTCAGCGACATTATCTACCTGCGCTACTCGACGGGATCGCCGACCGTGGATGCGGAGACGGGCAACGTCTATGTGCAGGGATCGCAGGGAATTCTCTCGTGCTTCAGCGCGGATGGAAAAGTGCTCTGGCAGCGTTCGCTCGGCGAGGAATACGGACGGCTGACTTTTCCGAACGGACGCACGGCGACGCCGGTGATTGATCGCGATCTCGTGATCACGCGCGGCATCACGAGCGGCTGGGGCGCTGCGGGTCCGGCTGCGGACCGGCTTCTCGCGTTCGACAAAAAATCCGGCGAACTCGTGTGGCTCAGCTCGCCTGCGGATCGTCCGCAGGATCCGACTTTCTCGCCGCTGCAAATGTCGTGGTTCGACGGCAAGCGCGTGTTTTTCACCGCGTGCGGCGACTCCTCGATCGCGTGCGTGAATGCGCGCACGGGCGATCCGCTGTTCCGTTTTCCCGCGGCAAAGGCGGGCGCGAAGGGCGGCATCAATGGCGGCGTGCTGCGCTACAAGGATTCGCTGATCGTCGCGCACGAGTCGGAGAATGTGGACACGAGCGAAGTCGGCCGCACGGCGATGTATCGCATCCCTGCGCCGGGCGATGCGCCGAAGACGGTCATGCCCTCGGCCTACGCGATTCCGCCGGGCATGAATATTTTCTCGCCGAAGGAACTCGAGCAGTGGCGCAACCCGCTCGGCAACCTCGGTTCCTCGCCCGCGCTCGCCGGCAACACGCTGTATGAAGTGACGGGCGTCGGCGAATTCGCCGCGGTGAACGCCGACACGGGCGAGGTGAAGTGGAAGAAGAAGCTTGGGCCGGAGAACCGCCAGTCGTCCCCGTTCGTCGCGGATGGAAAAGTGTATGTCGCATTTTACATCGCCGGAGCGGACGCGAGCGCCGCGGGCGGCGACAACGAGGTGGGCAACGGCGAGCTGTTCATTTTCAAGCCCGGAGAAAAGGACGCCGAAGTGCTGAGCCGCACGAAGCTCACGGGCCGCTGCTTCGGCTCGCCCATCGCCTACAATGGCAAGCTCTACGTGCAAACGGACAAGATGCTCTACGCCTTTGGCAAAAAGGGCGATAACGCGGGCGCGAAGTCCGTCGTGTGGAAGGAAGAGGGCTGGCCGGAAAAAGCGGGTGCTCCCGCGAAGCTGCAAATCATCCCGAACGAGACGCTGCTGCGCCCCGGCCAGAGCGCAAAGCTGCGCGTGCGCGCGCTCGATGCGAATGGTTTCACGGCGAATGAGGCCGTGGATCTGAAGACGGTGAAATTCGACAACTTCATCCCGCCGACCGCGCTGGTGAAGGCGAAGATGACCGGCTCGGTCGTGGACGGCGCGCTCGTCGCGGAAAAGGCGACGCTGCCGAGTGCGGGTGCGTTCATCGCGGTGGCGAAAGAGGGCGACAAGGAAATCAGCGGCACCTTCCGCGGCCGCGTGCAGCTCGACTTGCCGATTCATCTCGATTTCGAGACGACGGAACTGAAGGACAAGACCGGCCCCGGCGTCGGCAACGAACCGCCGGTGCTCGTTTCGCCCGGCCCCGGGCTTCCGCCGCCGCCTGCCGGCCCGACGAATTGGAACACCATCGAGCCGCAGACGGCATTTTCCTATCCGCCGCTCCCGTGGACCGGCGCGCGCTTTCGCTTTGAAGTCCGCGAGGCGCCCGGCGGCGGCAAGGCGCTGTGCAAGACGATTGACAACAAATTGTTTCAGCGCGGCCAGGCATTCATCGGCCATCCGGACATGAAGAACTACACCATCGAGGCCGACGTGCTCACCGAGGGCAACAAGCGCAAGATGTCCGACGTCGGACTCATCAACCAGCGATACCTCGTGATCATCCGCGGCAATGCGCGCGAAATCGAAATCAGCTCAAACCTCGAGCGCATCAAGGCGACCGTGCCGTTCACGTTCACGCCGAACGAGTGGTATCACCTGAAGGTAAAAGTGGACGTGACGAAGGACGGCAGCGGCGTGGTGCGCGCGAAGGCGTGGAAAAAAGCCGAGGCCGAGCCCGCCGCATGGACGATCGAGTTTGCGCACAAGCACGCGCATGAAAATGGCTCGCCGGGCATCTTCTCGCTCTCGCCGCAGGAACAGCGCGCGTGGATTGACAACATCGAGGTGAAGCCGAACTGACGCGCCGCATTTTTCCAACGAACCGATTCCCAAACTCAACGACTCCGCACTCATGAACATCCGCACCTTCACCGCCGCCGCACTCGCCGGCATCGCATTCACCTCCGTGCTCCGCTCCGACGACTGGCCCGGCTGGGGCGGCAGCGATCCGGGGCGCAACATGTATTCGACCGCGAAGGGCATCCCAGCGAAGTTCGAGCCCGGCAAGTTCAAGAAGAACTCCGAGGAGATCGACATGGCCACGACGAAGAACGTGAAGTGGATCGCGAAGCTCGGCTCGCAGACTTACGGCAACACGGTCGTCGCTTACGGGCACGTTTACATCGGCACGAACAACGCGGGCGTGCGCGACCCGCGCTTCAAGGACGACAAGTCGGTGCTGCTCTGCCTCGACGAGAAGAACGGCGACCTCATCTGGCAGTTCACGGTGCCGAAGCTTGCGAGCGGCAAGGTGAATGACTGGGAATATCTCGGCTACCTCAGCGCGCCGTTCGTGGACGGCAACACGCTCTACTCGGTGACGAGCCGCTGCGAGGTCGTCGCGCTGAACGCCGACGGCCAGAAAAACGGCAATACGGGCACTTTCAAGGACGAGGGCCAGTACATGGTCGGCCCCGGCAAGCCGAAGGTCGAGGTCACCGCGAAGGACGCGGACATCCTCTGGAAATACGACATGATGGACGAGCTCGGCGTGTTCCCGCACAACGCGTCGAACAGCTCGCCGCTCGTGCTTGACGACAAGATTTTCGTCTGCACCAGCAACGGCCAGGACTGGTCGCACGTCACGATTCCCTCGCCGCAGTCGCCGAGCTTCATCGTGCTCGACAAGAAGACCGGCGCGCTCATCGGCGAGGACGACGCGAAAATCGGTCCGCACATTTTCCACGGCGAGTGGAGTTCGGCGAGCGCGGGAAAAGTGGACGGCAAATGGCAGGTCTATTTCGGCGGCGGCGACGGATTCCTCTACGCGTTCGACCCGAACCCCGTGAAGGAAGGCGACGGCAACTACATGAAGACGATTTGGAAATTTGAAATCGTCCCCGACGAATACAAGCACGACAAAACCGGCAAGCCCTACAAGTATCCCGCGCCCGAAGGCCCGAGCGAAATCATCGCCACGCCCGTCGTGTACAAGGGCAAAATCTACGTCGCGTGCGGACAGGATCCTGAGCACGGCGAAGGCGTCGGCCGCCTCATCTGCATTGATCCGACGGGCCTCAAGGGCGACGTGACCAAGACGAAGGGCGCGCTCGTGTGGGACTTCAAGGACATCAAGCGGAGCATCAGCACCGTGGCGATCGATCCCGCGACCGACCTGCTCTTCACCGGCGACTACAGCGGCTTCGTGTATTGCATTGATTCGAAGACCGGCAAGCTGCTCTGGCAGCACGACACGCAGGCGCACATCTGGGGTTCCCCGATGATCGCCGACGGAAAAGTGTTCATCGGAAATGAGGACGGCGACCTGTACGTCTTCGAGGCGGGCAAGGAGAAAAAGCTCCTCAACCAAGTGAACATGGGCGCCCCGATCCTTTCGACGCCCGTCGTCGCGAATGGCATGCTCTTCGTGAACACGCAGACGCATCTTTACGCCATCGGCGAAGGCGCGAAGGCGGAGGAAAAGCAGAAGTAGTCGCGCCGCGCTAAACTTTTCCGAAAACGATCCCATGACCACCGCATCCAAACCGGCACTCACCGTCACGCACTGGCTCATCATCATCGTCGCGAGCCTCGGGTTTCTCTTCGACACCTACCAGCTCCTCATGACGCCGCTCGTCGGGCCGCAGGCGATCTCTGAGCTGCTGAAGGTGCCGCTGAGCAACAAGGCGGTGTCGGACTGGATGGGAAACATGCTGTGGCTCACGGCGCTGAGCGGCGGCGTGTTCGGCCTGCTCGGCGGATGGCTCACGGATCGGCTCGGGCGAAAATTCGTCATGGCGCTCGGCATCTTCGTCTATTCGCTCTCGCCGGTCGCGGGTGCGTTTGCACAGTCCGACGGCTTGCTTGCGAGGGCCGTTCTGACGATCGCTCCCGATGCACACAACGCCGCGGCCCTTGCCAGCTTCATCTTCTGGCGCTGCGCGACATTCGTCGGCGTGTGCATTGAGTTTGTCGCTGCGATCACGTGGATTGCGGAGGTTTTCTCCGACAAGGCGCAAAAGGAAAAGTGGCTCGGCATCACGCAGCTCTTCGCATCGCTCGGTGGTGTGCTCGTCACCGCTGTGAGCCTGTGGATTGGCTCGCATGTAAAAGATCTCCCTCACCTCGGAATGCCGATGGCAAACGGTGCGACGGATCCCACGTCGTGGCGCTACCTGCTGCTCACGGGAATCATCCCCGCGCTGCTCATCGCGCTCATGCTGCCATTCGTGCCGGAATCGCAGGTGTGGAAGGAGCGCAAGCGCGCGGGCACGCTCAAGCGCCCGAGCTTCGGTGCGCTGTTCTCGCCGGAGTTCCGCCGTGTCACGCTCATCACCGCGGGCTTATCCGCGTGCGCCTACGGCATCGCGTTCGGTGCGCTGCAACTCACGCCCGGACGCATTGCGCCCGGCCTGCCGAACCTCACCGAGCAGCGCGAAAAACTGGAGCCGCTCGTGGCCACGGCAAAATCACTCAACGCCGATCTGGATCGCCTGACGAAAGGAGATTCCGCGCCGCCCTACGACGAGCGGATCGCGAAAGTGCCCGGCCTTGCCAAACTCGCAGGCGAGCGCGCAGGCGTGCGCCTCGCGCAGCGTGAGAACGCAAAGATCGCCAACGCCGCCGCACCGAAGGACGCGGACGAAGCGACGAAGCAAAAGATCGAAGCCGCAAAGCCTGCCGCGAAGGAAAAGCTTGCCGCGCTCGGAAAACAGTTCGCGGAACTCGACGCGCAGTTTGCAAAACTCACCGCCGACGTGCCCGACGCAAAGGCCGCGGTCATCGCGCGCGAGAAGACCATGAAGGCGCTCGGCGACAACCGTGCGGAGCAGGAGCCATTCAACAAGAAGGTGAAGGAAGTCGGAGACCACGTGCAGCTCTACCAAGAGATGGGCGGCCTCGTCGGACGCATCGTGCTCGCGCTGCTGCTCATCGTCGGCATCGGGCGTCGCCTCCTGCTGCGGATGCTGCAGGCGCCCGGCGTTCTCATCCTGCCGCTCACCTACTTCCTGCTCTACAAGCAGGACGCCGCCGTCTTTTCGTGGGGCATTGCATGCGCGGGATTCGTCGTCATGTCGCAACTCAGCTTCCTCGGCGAATATCTGCCAAAAGTTTTCCCGTTGCACCTGCGCGGCACCGGCGGCAGCTTTGCCACCAATGTTGGCGGACGCATGATTGGCACGAGCGCGGCATTCCTCACGCCGAAGATCGCGCTGATGTTCAGCAAGAATCCATCCTACGATGAGATGGCGCGCGCCGCCGGCTGCGTGGGACTCGGCATTGCAATCGTCGCAGTCGTCCTCGGCTTCTTCCTTCCCGAGCCGAAGGCGGAATCACACGAATAACTTTCACCCTTCAAAGCCATGACCCAGCAAACACCCGAACAAGCCCAAGCAACTCTCGAAGCCCATCTCCAGGAGATCATCGCGTGGCATTTTTCGCCGGAGACCGGCTGCCCGTTCTGGCTCGAATGGGCGTCGAAGAACTTCGACCCGCGCAAGGAGATCAAGAGCTTCGCCGACATGGTGAAGTTCCCGCATTTTCAGGACGAATGGCTGCGCGACCTCCAGCCCGAGGTGTGGGTGCCTGCGAAATTCAAAGGCAAACCTTTCAACATTTTCGAGACCGGCGGCACGACCGGCATGCCGAAGCAGCGCATCGGCTGGGAGGACTACAAGACGGACTACTCCGAGTTCAGTGACAAGATTTCCGACGAGCATTTCCCGCGCGGCGGCGCGTGGCTCATGATGGGCCCGACCGGCCCGCGGCGGCTGCGCCTCGCCATCGAGCATCTCGCGCATGTGCGCGGCTCGTCGTGCTACTTCATCGATCTCGACCCTCGCTTCGTGAAGAAGCTGATCTCGAACAAGCAGTTCGACGTGGCGAAGCAATACATGGCGCACGTCGTGGATCAGGCCGCGATGATTTTGCAGCACCGCAAAGTCAGCGGCCTCTTCACCACGCCGAAGCTCCTCGAGGCGCTCGCGGAGAAGGTGGACATCTTCGAGGCGGGCATCCGCGGATGCTTCTGCGGCGGTACCACGATGCTCCCGCAATACGTGCGCTTCATCGTCGAGGAAGTGCTGGAAAACCGCGTCGGCTTCTACCCCACCTACGGCAACACGCTCATGGGTCTCGCCGCCAGCGTGCCGCTCACGAAGGAGGACAATTTCTCCATCACCTACTACGCCCCACAGCCGCGCGCCGTCCTGCGCGTCGTGGATCCAAACAACACGGAAAAGACCGTGGACTACGACACATGGGGCCGCGTCGAGCTGACCACGATGACGAAAGAATTCTTCATGCCGCGCTTCCTCGAGCGCGATGAGGCGCTCCGCCGCAAGCCACGCGCGCCCTACGCATGGGACGGCGTCGCCGAAGTGCGTCCGTTCGGAGCGATGGAGAAGACGATCGTCGAGGGCGTTTACTAGCTTCGGGGAAAGAGCGTCGCACTTGCCCGTCGCAACTCTGCGTGCGAGACTTTCGAGCATCGCCATGAAGCCTCTCGCCATCCTCCTCCTCCTCGGCGCAACAGCCAATGCTGACGACCTCCTGCCGCAGTCGTTCGCGAAGGATCGTTATGCGAAGACCCTCGCGAAGAGCCCGTTTGTCCTCGAGACGAAGTCCGCCGAGCCGGAAGCGCCGAAGGTGAATCCTTTTCAAAACCTCTACCTCCGCGGTGTCGGCAAGGCGGACGGCAAGGACTACGTGCTCATCCAGCGCCTCGGCGAGGAGCGCCCGATGAAGCCGTTCATCGCGAATGAGCCGGGCGACGACGGCTATGTCGTGAAGCTGGTGCGGTTCGGGAGCAATTTCTGTGAGACGAAAGTGGTGCTCGAAAAGGGGCCGGACACCGGCGAGGTGGGATTCAAGGAGGACACCATCAATGCTCCGCCGGCCGCGCCGAATGCAGGACGCGGACCGGGGATGCCGGGGCAGATTCAAAAGCCCGGAATGCCGCCGATACCAATGCCCGTGCAGGCCCCGGCGGTGCGGGCGCAGATGGTCATGCCAGCGAATCCCATCCCACGGCCCGGTGGCAGCGCAGTGCCTGCGCCGATGACGCAGTCGCCGACTAGCATTCAGAAGAGCCGCAGCCGCCCGATCGGAAACTGATCGCTGCGGCGGAAAATGGAAGACGGTCGCTCAGGCGCGCCCGGCAAGCTGCTCCCACAGGGCGCGCTCCTTTTCGCCGAGGATCGTGGGCAGCAGCACTTTTGCCTCGGCAAAAAAATCGCCGCGCGTGTCCTTGCCGGACGGCAGGCCGCGGCCCTTGAGACGGAATTTCTGTCCCGGCTGCGTGCCTGCGGGGATCTTCATTTTTACTGTGCCGTCGGGCGTCGGCACCTCGACTTCGCCGCCGAGCACCGCGGACCACACTGGCACCGGCACCGCGCGAATCAGATCGAAGCCGTCCGTGCGGTAGTCCACATGCGGCGCGACTTTTACGATCAGGTAGAGGTCGCCGCGCTCGCCGCCGCCGATGCCTTCGCCGCCCTGCCCGGCGAGCCGGATTTTCTGCCCGGCCCGCACGCCGCGCGGGATGTTCACCGTCACGGTCTCGGCGCGTCCGCCGCGGTCGAGGCTGAACGCCTTGCGCCCGCCGTGCAGCGCTTCCTCGATGGTCACGGGCAGTTCCAGTTCCACATCATTGCCGCGTTGCGCAAACGCGCCGAAGCCCGCCTTGCGCTTTTTTCCGCCGCCGTTGCCGCGTCCGCCGAAGAACATCTCGAAGAAATCGCTGAAGCCTCCACCTCCGCCTCCGAAATCCATTCCGCCGCCCTGCTGCCAGTCCTGCGGCGGAGCCTGACGGCCGGGGCTGTTCCAGTCCGCGCCGAGTTCGTCGTAGCGTTTCCGTTTTTCCGGATCGCTGAGCACTTCGTTCGCTTCGTTGATCTCCTTGAACTTCGTCTCGGCGGTCTTCTTGTCCTTCGCCACGTCGGGGTGATGCGTGCGCGCGAGCTTGCGGAACGCCTTGCGGATTTCATCCTGCGTCGCCGTCTTCGCGACACCGAGCACTGAGTAGTAGTCCTTGAACTGCACGCGCCGATGAAAGCGCACGCGCGGATTCAAGCAACCGGAGAAATCGGCGGAGGAAGATTTGGAAGCCGTGCATCCACGACAAGAAAAACCGCCGGGAGCCGCGCGTGCAGTCTTTTCGTGGCTTCCAAATTCTGAACCGGGAAATGCAATGCGGGCAAAACTCGATGCTTGCCACGCGCGGCGGCCCCGTCAGGTTCGCGCGCGATGAAATCACTTCTCGCATCCGTCGTCGCCCTCACCGCCACCTTCACATTCAGCTTCGCGGCCGTGCCGGACGATGTTCGCGGCAACCTCGACAAGCTCGTGCCCGAGACCGTCCGCCTCCTCGAGGCAAAGGACTACGCCACGGTGCTTGAGACGCTTGTGCCGCCGGCGGATTTCAAGAAGATCACCGCAGAGAAGCCGCTCGCGGAATTTGCAGCGCGCTTTGGCCAGGAGAAAGCTGCGTAGTTGCTCGAGGTGCTCAAGTCGTTGAAGGACAAAAAGCCAAAGCTCTCCGAGGACGGCAACACCGCGACATTCGATCTCCCCGAGAATCCAGTTTTCTCAAAGAAGGCGATCGTGTTCACGAAGATCGAAGGCCGCTGGTTCATCAACAACTGACGCGGCCCGTTGCGCAGCCACTCCTGTCTGCGCAGATGGGAGTGGCTGCTTCAGGGCGCGCCTTACGCCGCAGCCGCGACCCTACGGACTTTCTCCGCGATCTCGGGAATTATCTCCAGCGCACGCGCGACATCCGCGGGCGTGTTGAAACGACCGAATGAAAACCGCAGGCTGCCGCGGGCGCGCGTGTCGTCGTAGCCCATCGCGCGCAGGACGTGCGACGGCTCATGCTGGCCGGTCGTGCAGGCCGAGCCGGCGGAGCAGCAGATGCCGCGCTGATCGAGAAGCATCAGCATCGCCTCGCTCTCCACGCCGCCGAATGCGAGGCTCGTCGTGTTTGGAAGACGGTTCACAGGATCGCCGTTGATCCGCACTCCTTCGACTCGCGCGAGGATTCCGTTCTCAAAATCACCGCGCAGCTTTTTCACATGCGTCGCTTCGTGTGCGATCTGCTGCGCGGCGATCTCGCACGCCTTGCCGAGCGCGATGATGCTCGCGGTGTTTTCCGTGCCGGCGCGGCGTCCGCCCTCCTGGCCGCCGCCGGTGAGGAACGGCGTGAACTTCAGCCGGCGGTTCACGTAGAGCACGCCGACGCCCTTCGGCGCATGGAGCTTGTGGCCGCTGAGGGAGAGGAAATTCACCTTCATGTCGCGCAGCGCGAACGGAATCTTGCCCACGGTCTGCACGGCATCGGTGTGAAATACCGCGCCCTTTTCGCGCACGATATCCGCGATTTTCTCGATGGGAAAAGTCACGCCGGTCTCGTTGTTCGCCCACATGATCGAGACGAGCGCCGTCTCATCCGTGATCGCGCGCTCCAGTTCGCCGAGATCGATCTGCCCGTCGGAATTCACGCCGAGCCACGTCACGGGATGCCCGCGCTTCGCGAGCAGCTCGCACGTTTTCAAAGTTGCGCTGTGCTCGACGCGCGTGGTGACGATGTGCTGCCGGTCGCGGTCCATCGCGAGCGCGGAATGGATCGCCGCATTCGTGCTCTCCGTGCCGCAGCTCGTGAAAAGCACCTCGCCCGGCTCACTGCCGATCAGAGCGGCGACACGCTCACGCGCCGTTTCCAGCGCCGCATTCACCTTCTGTCCGAAACGATATCCGCTCGATGGATTGCCGTAGTTTTCCGAGAGCCAAGGCAGCATTTCCTCGACGACGGCAGGGTCCACGCGCGTGGTTGCGTTGTTGTCGAGGTAGATCAGATCGCTGGCTGTGCTCATTGGAAAAGGGCGGGGAACCTATGGTGCGATCCGGGGACAGCCAAGGCAGAGTTTTTGGCGCCTACTTTTTCTTCAGCTCCAGCCCCACCGGGCAGTGATCCGAGCCGGTGATGTGCGGGTAAATGCGCGCCGACTTCAGTCGCGGGCGCAGCGCCGACGACGCGAGGAAGTAGTCAATCCGCCAGCCGATGTTCCGCGAACGCGCGTTGTTCATCTGGCTCCACCACGTGTAATGGCCGCCGCCTTTCTCGAACTCGCGGAACGTGTCCACGAAGCCCGCCGCCACCAGCGCGTCGAACCCCGTGCGCTCCTCGATCGTGAAGCCGTGGTTGCGCACGTTGTCCTTGGGCCGCGCGAGATCGATCTCCGTATGCGCCACGTTCAGGTCGCCGCAGAAAATCACCGGCTTCGCGCGTTCGAGCATCTTCAGATGCTTGAGAAAATCGCGATCCCACTGCTGCCGGTAGTCCAGCCGCGTCAGCTCCCGCTGCGAATTCGGCACATAGACATTCACGAGGAAAAAATCCGCAAACTCCGCCGTGAGCACGCGCCCCTCGCGGTCATGCTCCGCCGTGCCGATGCCGCGCGTGACGGACAGCGGCTCGGTGCGCGTGAGCGTGAGCACGCCCGAGTAGCCCTTTTTCTCCGCCCAGTTCCAATGCGCCCCGTAGCCCGCCGGCCATTCCACTTCGACGACATCCGGCGAAGCCTTCGTCTCCTGCACGCACACGATGTCCGCCTTCTCCGCTTCCACGAAATCAAGGAACCCCTTCTTCAGCGCCGCGCGGATGCCATTCACGTTCCAGGAGATCAGTTTCATGTGCGGCGAGGACAGCGGGAAGCGCAGCGAAAATCAATGCTCCCTCGTAGCCATTGGTCGTCTTCAAGCTGACGAGTCGAAGCTCAACGCGTGCACACAGCTGCGTGTGTGATCAAAGTGGCCCCTGTGCAGGTGCCCGAGCGGGAAACCATGAGGCTCGTCAATCTCCCGCTACGTCTCGGTGCGACGATGGTGCGGCAGACGGTTGTGGCTTCCCTAACTCTCCGAATATCTTCCAAGGGCTGCGGAACAACTTCTCCCATCCACCGATTTCTGGATGTAAATGCCGCATCGCTGGAAAGAGACGCCGTATTGCTAGAAAGAAATGCCGCGTCTCTGGAAAGGAATACCTCGTTTCTGGATAGGAAAGCCGCATTTCTGGAAAGGTTTGCGGCATTTCTGGAAGGGTTTTCCGCAGAGGGTGACGGGTTTCGGGGAGGTGATAGCGGGACTAGGTGTGAGGCCGCCAGTGTTGCGACGCCGCTGCGCGACATTGCGGCGAGCCGGAAAAGGCTGCGCATCCGGCGATAGCCCGCATCGCTCGGAGTCTGGGAAGCGCGCGCCATTGGCTTCGCCAGCGCCCGTTCACCGGAAGCACTCTGTTCCCAAAGCCGCAGAATCGCCTTGGCTGTCCGGGATGTGCGGAATAGTTACGCAACGTCATGAGCACGCTTGCCGAGATCGAAGCCGCCATCGAGAAACTGCCGCAGTTCGAGAAGCGGACACTTTTCACCCATCTGGCCGCGCAGATCGGGCATCGGGAGCCGGGAACCTCAGCGGTGCGCTCGGTGGGGCTTCATGCAGGGGCGTGGGAAGTGGCGGCAGATTTCGATGCGACGCTGCCGGATGAATTCTGGCTGGGGCGCGAGGCGTGAAGCTGCTGCTGGACACGCACGCATTCATCTGGTGGGACAGCGGCGATGCGCGGCTGTCGGCGGCGGCGCTGGCCGCGTGCAAATCCCCGGCAAACTCCCTGCACCTGAGCCTCGCGAGCGTGTGGGAGATGCAAATCAAGATGCAGCTCGGGAAGCTCGCGCTGCGGCTGCCGCTTGCGGAGGTGCTCCGCGACCAGCAGCAGCGCAACGGCATCGTGCTGGAGCCGGTGGAGCTGGAGGATATCCTCGCGCTGGAAACTCTGCAGCCGCTGCACCGCGATCCGTTTGACAGGCTGCTCGTCTCGCAGGCGATGCGGCGCGGCTTTCACCTCGTGAGCCACGCCCGGAAATCTCCCGCTATCCGGCATCCATGCTCTGGTGATGCTCCAGTGGAGAGCTTGAAGGGACGCAGGAAAGAACGGATCGGATAATCAGTCTGTCCCTTGTTCCCATCAATCTCTCGCTGCGCCTCGGGGCGATGATGGTGCGGCAGACGGTCGTCGCGTTGAGCGATGGCTCGCTGGTGAACTTCTGCTACCGGCTTCACGGGACGGCTTCCTTTCGCACTGAATACGCGCGCGCAGCAATCGTGGATTGGAACGGCTTCGCCATCAAAGTGCTCCCCCTCGAACGCATCATCCGCAGCAAGGAGGCGGCGGATCGCGACAAGGATCGCGCGGTGCTCCCGCTGCTGCGCGACATTGCGGCGAGCCGGAAAAAGCTGCGCATCCGGCGATAGCGGAAAAAAACAGATGAAGGACGCGTAGCGTCCGCAACAATGGCAGCCGTCGGTTCCTCGTTCCCCTAAGTCACCAGTTCGATCAATCCCGGCTCATCGGGAAACGCGCGGCTCAATGGCTCATCAAAGGTCGCCAGACTCAGCCCGTGCTGGCGGGCAAGTGCGGCGAGGTAATGATCGGTGACCTGGTTCGCACCCGGGATGCGCTCGGTGAGCAGCACGCGGTCTTCACAGTTCAAATCATCCGGCACGAAACGATGCCTCGGATCCGCGAGCAGCTTCCGCAACACACCGAACGCCTGTTCGGGCGACATCCCGTAGCCGAGCATGGGATGCGACGAGATGCGCGCGAAACCAAGCTGGCTCACCGGACATGTCGCAAACTCCGTCACCGTCTGCAGCCATTGCCTCGCGTGCCCGTGATGCTCATGGTTCTCCCACAGGAGCGCCATCAGCACATTCACGTCCAGCGGCCGCGTCACGCCGCGAATCCTTCAATCTCCCTTACCAGCGCCGAGTGGATGACTCCGCCCTGTCCGCGAATCACAGGCAACCCATCCGCCTCATTCCCGATGGAAAACGTCGCCGCCCCGTTGCCGGGCCTTTCCGCCAGCATCGTCAGCAGCCCGCGCCCGTGCGCCGGCAGCAGGTGAGGCTCGACAGGCGTCACTTTCCCGTGGGCGATTTCGACTTCGATGGTCACCATGCTCATGAGATGAAACGTAACGCGCGCAGCGCAGCGCACGCAAATCGAAACTTTGCGTGATTCATGCATTGCCCCGCCATGTGCGACGTGAGCCGCCAAGCGTGGCAGGTGCGCTATGCGGACGCCATCGCCACAGCCGGGGCGATCACGATCGAAGGCGTGCGGGTGCCTTTCCTCAGCCTCGAAATGCTTATCAAAAGCAAGACCACCTACCACGAGCAGGATCGCGCGGATTTGGTGCGGCTGCGCGACCTGCTGGAGCTGAAACGCCAGCGCGGAGACGCGGCGAACTGAAGCGAATAATCAGCGGGACCATCGTTCCTGTAGCATCATTCCTTGCGGAGTAGCACTATCCTGTTCGTGTTGGTTCCCTTTTGACGATTGGTTACACCCCAGCAGTTCGACGTCTTGGTGAACTCTTGATCGTTGATCAAAACCAGCACGGGTGTGAGGCCCGCTTTCGCGGCCGCTGGAACGACAAATTCCTCGAGTCTTACTTTTCCGTTTCTGACCTCTCCAACTTCAAAAGCAATAAAGCCACCCGGCTTGAGCACTCTTCGCATTTCCGAAAAAGCTCGCGTCATGTGCGCCGCCCAGTCCGCGACGTTCTTCAATATCCAAATGTCGACGTGCGCTGCGTCGATGTGAGTAAACCAGCATCGAAGCCAGTTGTCTGCGGCGTAGTCGACGGTATCGAGGAATGGCGGCGAAGTAACAGCAAGAGACACGCTCTCGCTCGGAAGAAGGGGGGTGTCTGCACACGATCCCGTTAGAAGGATTGCACTTGAGGCAACGCCATGAAGGGATTTCCACGCATCGGCGTCGACATCCGAGAGCAATGATTTGCTCTTTTTGAAGATAAGGTCGCTGACAACCCTGCGGTCCGGGGTCTGCTTCCGCTGCTCGTTAATTTTGATTTGGCTCTTCACCGAAACCGCCTGATTGGGTGGCAGCGTGTAGACGGAGAAAAAGCCTCGCGAATGACCGGTCAAACGATTCGTTGCGACCATTCTTATCCAGTCGTCAGAAGCCGAAAGCTCTGGCCGATTGAAGTGAGCGCGGAGCGCGCAGATCTCGCGAAGAGTTTCTGGGTGATAGAAGGCAAGAAGCTCCTCTGGAATTTTGCCTGAACAAGACCAGTCGATTTCCTGCAATGCCTCACGAATGCTCTCCAGTGTTGGAGGAGTCAGACGTGGGCGAACGAGCATTGCACTAAGCGGATTGGCATCACAGCCCGCAGGTATTCTCCCGAGCATCGCCGACTCCAAAAGCGTCGTGCCGCGCCCCATAAAAGGATCGTAAACGACATCACCGGGAAGGGTCAGTCTTTCGACGAAAAACCTTGGCAACTGTGGTTTGAAGCATGCCCGGTATGACACCTCGTGCAGCGAGGACGCGGCTCGCTGCTTCGATGTCCAAAACTCATTGGTAAAAACAGGAACATTCTCGAAACCCGGCACATCCAATTGTGTGCATCTCGTCGAAAGGCCGAACTCTTTGAAGGAGAGCAATTCCGCGAGAAGAGACTCCGTTCGTTGCTTGGTTCGCTTCTTTCGCGTCGCTATCGCGGCAGGTTGGTGAGTGTCGAGCATCTGTCGGAACTACATTGAGCGAACAAGACCGAGCGCAACATCCCTAGAAACCTTCGTGCTTCCGCCGAGTCGGCCTTTTCTCCACCAGTCGAGCACCGTGGCTTTTCCGATCTTCCAAAACGGAACACTCGGGAATTTTTCGATATCGGAGACGATGTATCCTTCCACTTCTTCGAGCTTACTGAGAAAGCCCCTCTCCTCGAAGGATCTTCCGGAGCCGACCATGTAACTTGGGCAGAAATAAATACCTCCTCTGCTGATGCTGCGAACCTCCCACTTTAGACCGTTCGGGCAAAGCAGGTCGTATCCCGCCCTCTCGCTAGCCGCTAGGGTTCCCTTGATTACCTCTCTGCTGATCCTTCGCTCCAAGAGGAACGACACCCGTCGGCCATCGGTAAAATACATCCTGACCTCGTCTGCAGTGAGGTGCATCGCTGCAGCCAGTTCGCCGAGATTCCAATTGAGCGTGCCCGTTGGTGCAGCCATTTTGCGTGATGCGCTTAGTTGGATGATTGGAGGACATTGGCCTCCACCTTCACTCCATCTCCCGCGAGCGCGGTTCGCGGTCCTGCGTGTCGCCGCCGGTGGGCGATGTGACGAAGGGGCCGCCGGCGAGCGGGGCGGCGCGGGAGAATGCCACGTCGGGCGTGTCGCTGTCCTTGCCGGCGAGCGGGAAGTCCTTTCGCAGCGGATGGAACGGGTAGCCTTCCCACATGAGGATGCGGCGCAGGTCGGGATGGCCGGTGAACCGGATGCCCATCATGTCGAACGCTTCGCGTTCGTGCCAGTCGGCGGTGGCCCACAGGTCGGTGACGGTGGGCGCGGTGGCGTCGTCCTCGCTCACGGTGTATTTCACGCGGAGGTGGTCGGCGCGCTCGAAATTCTGCAGCTCATAGACGACCTCGTAGCGCGGCTCCTGCCCGAAGTGATCCACGCTGCTGACATCAATGAGATACGTGTAGCCGAGCTGGTCGCGGAGGAATGCGGCGATGTCGTGGAACTGCGCGCGGTTCACGGTGAGCGTGAGTTCGCCGCGGAATTCCTTTTGCGAGACGATGGTGAATTTTGCGGCGAGCGCGGCGGCGTCTTTTTTGACGGATGCGGGGACTTCTAGTGTGGTGGCCATTTTGGAAAAGTGCGCGGTCAGTTGTGAAACGCGGGATGAAGAAAATTTGGAAGCCAAGAAGCCAGGAAGGAGAAAACTTTCACATGCGCTTTTCCTGCCTTCATGGCTTCCAAATTCAAAATGCTACGAGCGGAGCGCGGCGACGAGTTCGGGCTTTTGCGCGAGGAAGGAATGCTCGCCTTCGATTTTGCGCTGGAGCCGGAGCAGGCCCTCGATGAGCGCCTCGGGGCGCGGCGGACAGCCGGAGATATAGACATCCACGGGGATGAGCGTGTCGATGCCCTGGAGCACGGCGTAGCTGCGATACATGCCGCCGCTGCTCGCGCATGCGCCCATGGCGATGCACCACTTCGGCTCGGGCATCTGGTCCCAGATGCGTTTCACGGCGAGCGCCATTTTGTAGGTGACGGTGCCGGCGACGATCATCACGTCGCTCTGCCGCGGCGAAAAGCGCATGACCTCCGCGCCGAAGCGCGAGATGTCGTAGCGCGACGCGCCGGTGGCCATGAGCTCGATGGCGCAGCACGCGAGGCCCATCGGCATCGGCCAGAGGGAATTTTTCCGCATCCAGTTGATGGCGGAGTCGAGCTTGGTGAAGATGACGTTCCCCTCGATTTTCGAGTCGTAGGCTGCCGGTGTGATGGTGCTCATGTCGCTGCGGGATACTTAAAGCGTGCGCAGGGCGGGGCAAGGTGAAATCTTGGTGGACCCGGCGCTTCCCGAAAGACGACGTCAGCCCAAATTCGCCGAGCGGTAGAGCTGCGCGTAGCGTCCGCCGCGCTGGACGAGTTCGGGGCCCTTGCCTTCTTCGAGCACGGTGCCGTCGCCGAGTACCACGATTTTGTCCACGCGATGCACGGTCGCGATGCGGTGCGTGATGATGAGCGTCGTGCGGCCGCGCATGAGTTCTTCGAGCGTGGTCATGATGGCGGCCTCGGTCGTCGGATCGAGCGCGCTGGTCGGCTCGTCGAGGATGAGGATCGGCGCGTTTTTCAAAAATGCGCGCGCGATGCCGATGCGCTGCCGCTGGCCGACGCTGAGGTGACCGCCACGCTCGCCGACTTGCGAACGGTAGCCGTCGGGCATCGCGCTGATGAAGTCGTGCGCCTGCGCGCGCTTTGCGGCTTCGATGATTTCCTCCTCGGTCGCGTCGGGACGGCCATAGGCGATGTTTTCGCGCACGGTCGTGGAAAAGAGCAGCGTGTCCTGCAGCACGATGCTAATGTGGTTGCGCAGCGATTTCTTCGTGAACTCGCGCAGGTCGTGTCCGTCGAGCAGCACGCGGCCCGCGGTCGGATCGTAAAAGCGCGGCACCAGCGAGAGCATCGTGCTTTTTCCCGCGCCCGTGCCGCCGACGAATGCGACCGTCTGCCCCGGCGCGACGTGCGTGTTCACTTTCTGCAAAATGAGCCGGTCCGCGCTGTAGCCGAACGCCACATTTTCAAAGGCGATGTCGCCGCGTGTCTCCGTGAGTTCGCATGCATCGGGCGCATCCGGCACGTCATTCTCGCGGTCGAGCACCTCGAAGCACCGTTGCACGCCCGCCGCCGCGCCTTGCAGCGCCCACGCGATGTGCGTGAGCGCCTCGAGCGGCTGGTAGAGCATGAGCAGCAGCGTGCTGAGATACCAAATCTGGCCGATCGTCAGCCTACCCTCCATCACGTGCCGCGCGCCGACGTAGAACATCGTTGCGCTGCTCGCCGCGATGAGAGTGCCGACGAGCAGCGCGCTTTTCATCGAGGTCGCGTTCAGGCGCAGGTTGGCTTCGAGACTTCCGTGCGCGCGCTTTTTGAACTGCCCCACCTCGTGCTCCTCGCGGCCAAACGCCTGCACCATCTTCACCGAGCTGAGGCCCTCCTGCGCGACGGTGAGCACGGCGCTTTCCTGCTCGGCGATGTCCGTGGACTGTTCGCGGATGCGTTTCGCGTAGAGGTAAATTGCGAGCACCATGAACGGCACGACGAGCAGCGAGAGCAGCGCGATCTGCCAGTCGAACGCCCACATCGTCGCGAAGGTCGCGAGAAGCGTGATCGTGCTTTGGAAAATGAAGAACCACTTGCTGTAAACCGACTGGATGCTCTGCGAATCGTAGGCCACGCGGAAGCTGCTGTCCGAACTGCGCCGCTCGTCGTGGAATTTCAGCGGCAGCGAATGGAGGTACGCATATAGTTCCGTGCGAAGCCGCAGCAGCGCGTGCAGGCTCACACGCAGCGTCATGATGCTCGTGAGGTAGCCGATGCCGCCCGCGAGGATGTGCAGCACGACCATGAGCGAGCAGACGATCGCGAGGATCGCCGGGAGACTCCACCCGCCGAGATCGTGGCCCCAGATCGAAAGGCCGTGCGTGCCGTTTGCGGACGCCGGCAGCAGCTTGTCCACGATGAACGCAAGCGGCCACGGACGCAGCAGGTTGAACGCATTTCCCACGAGCGTGAGCAGCATCGCGGCGACAGTCGCCCCGATGTACGGGCGGAAATAGGCAAACGCTCGGCGATGGACGGACATTCGCCGCAGTGGATCACGCCGGGGGCACGGTTGGCAATCGCGGATACCTGCGTGCGCAGCCGGATTTCGGGGCGGCCCATTTTGATCCTCGCCATGCGCAGGCAAAACCGGAAGTCTCCCGGCCCCGCTGCGCGCCCGAAAATGGCGCGCACGTTTCCATTCAAACCCCGATCCTCCACCTCAATGAAAATCTCCCGCATCCTCCTCATCTCCGTATTTTCCCTCTGCGCATCCGCATGGTCTGTCGCCGACACCGTCACACTCACGCTCGCAGATTTCACCGACACCAAGGGCGAAAAGCCGGGTGTCGGCTGGGCCGCCGAGGAGGGCGGCGTCATTCACCGTGCGGCAAAGCAGGGCGATCTCATCAGCGTGAAGGAGTTCTCGAATTTTGAAATCGAGTGGGACTGGAAGATCTCCTCCGGCGGGAACAGCGGGCTGAAATACTGGGTGAACAAATTTGCCAAGGGCGGCTGGCTCGGCATCGAGTACCAGATGATTGACGATGCGAAGCACCCGGACGCAACGAAGGGCGACCACAACCACAGCACGGCGTCATTTTACGACATCAAGTCCGTGAACGCGGAAAAGTCGCTGAAGCCCGCGGGCGAATGGAACACGAGCAAGGTCATCGCAAAGGACGGCAAGGTGCAGCATTTCCTGAACGGCGCGCTCGTCGGCGAGATTGATGCGAAGGGCACCGAACTGAAGGAGTGCGTCGCGAAGAGCAAGTTCAAGGCGGTCGAGGGATTCGCGCCGGGGCACGGGCATTTCCTGCTGCAGGATCACGGCGACGAGGTGTGGTTCCGCAACATCCGCGTGACGACGCCGTAGTCCGGCGCTACCCGAGCCGCAGCACGCGCGCGTCACCCGCATCCGGCATCCAGTCGAGGTGCGTCGTCGTGATGATTCGCTGCGAATTTTCCGGC
Organism: uncultured Spartobacteria bacterium; assembly: GCA_903882875.1. Lineage (GTDB taxonomy): Bacteria > Verrucomicrobiota > Verrucomicrobiia > Chthoniobacterales > Chthoniobacteraceae > SXWH01. The sequence continues at coordinate 33,541 of CAIRYQ010000002.1, forward strand.
AGCGCGGCGAGCAGCGCGTTGCGCCGCTGCGGATCGAGTTCACCGAAAATGTCGTCGAGCAGCAGCAGCGGCGCTTCGCCGAAATGCCGCTCCATCAAGCGCGCCGCGCCCAGTTTCAGCGCGAGCACGAGTGTGCGCTGCTGCCCTTCGCTTGCGTCGTCCGCGATGATGTCGTTCAGGAAAAAATGGGCGTCGTCGCGGTGCGGGCCGGTGGTCGTCTGCCGCAGGCGTGCATCCTCGCGCTGCGCCGCTGCGAGCGTCGCGGCGAAATCCCCGCCGTCGCCTTGCGCATATTCGAGCCGCAGCGATTCACGCGTGCCGCTGATCGCGTGGTGCGCTGGATCACTCTCGCATTGCAGCTCCGCGATCAGTTTTCCCCGCGCATCGCTCACGTAATTGCCGTGTTCGATCAGCGGCTGGTCGAACGCCGCGATCTCGCGCCAACGCTGCGAAGGCTGCTTGAGCAGATGATTCCGCGAACGCAACGCGTGCTCGAAGGATCGCAGCGAAGCCCGGTAGCCAGCATCACGCTGCATCGCGACGAAATCGAGAAAGCGCCGCCGCTTTTCCGCCGCGCCGCGCACCAGCTCGATGTCGTCATTGCCGAACCACACCACGCGCGCGATCTGCAGCCACTCCTTCGCATTCGTCTGCTCCACGCTGTCGAGCGCGAGCTTCTTGCGCTCCGTGCCGAAGTAAAACTGCAGGTGCCGTGTGCCGTGCCAGCCGTCCGTGACAAAGCCGCGCCGCCCGTGCTGGACCACGCGCGCGAGCTGCGTGATGCGCGGCGATTGCAGCCGCAGCAGAATGCACGCGGCCTCCAGCAGCGACGTCTTCCCGCGCGCATTCGGCCCCACGATGAAATTCATCCCCGGCGCAAACTCCGTCTCAAACTGCTCGAAGCAGCGAAAGTGGCGGAGTGTGAGGCGACCGAGCATCTTCACTCTCCACTGCACGAATCGCGCGCCGCAGGGGAGCGGAATCTTTTGCGCGCGCCGCTTCCGCCTTGCGCGCACGGCCGCGCCGCCTAGCCTCCGCCGCCCACGATTATGGACAAGCTTCCCGGTTTCCGCGACTTCTACCCCGCCGACTGCGCGCGGAGAAACTACGTGCTCGAAACGTGGCGCGGCGTCGCGCGGCGCTACGGCTTCGTCGAGTTCGACGGCCCGGTGGTCGAGTCCATGGAGCTTTACGAAAAGAAGAGCGGCGGCGAACTCGTCGGCCAGCTTTTCACCGTCGGCGTGACTGCCGAACCCGGCGCAGTGAAAGGCGCGCTGCGTCCCGAGATGACGCCGACGCTCGCGCGCATGGTCGCCGCGCGTGAGCGCGATTTCAAAAAGCCGCTGAAGTGGTTTTGCGTGCCGAATTTCTTCCGTCACGAACGCCAGCAGCGCGGGCGGCTGCGCGAGTTCTGCCAGCTCAACTGCGACATCATCGGCGAATCATCGCCCGCCGCGGACGCCGAACTGCTCGCAGTGCAGATCGACATGCTCCGCGCGTGCGGGCTGACGGAAAGGGATTTCGTCGTGCGACTCTCCAGCCGCACGGCGTGGCAGGATTTTTTCCAGGCGAATGCGAAGCGCGCAGACGGAGCCGCGCTCACGGCGGACGACGAGTACGAATTTTTTCAAATCGTGGACAAGGCCGAGCGCGCGCCGGCGGAAAAGACCGGTGCCGTGCTGACGAAATTCAGCATGAGCGCGGACACTGTGCTCGCATTCATGCTCAGCAAGGAGCCGACGGCGGAACTCACTCCGATCATCGCCGACCTCCAGGCGCGCGGCCTCGGCGCATTCGTCGAGCTGGATTACGCGATCGTGCGCGGCCTCGCCTACTACACCGGCGTCGTCTTCGAGGTCTTCGACCGCGCGAAGAACGAGCGCGCCGTCGCCGGCGGCGGACGCTACGATCGGCTGCTCTCGCTGATGAGCGACGGTAAGGTGGACCTGCCCGCGCTCGGCTTCGGCATGGGCGACGTGGTGCTGCTGAACCTCCTCGACGAAATCCCCGCCGCGAAGGCAAAGCTCGACGCATGGTGCGCCGCACAGCACGCGTGCGACCTCTACGTCGTCATCGCGAAAGAGGAACTCCGCCCGCAGGCGCTCGCGCTCGTGCAGGAACTCCGCGACAGCGGCAAGCGCACGGACTTCGCACTCGCGCCTGCGAAGGTCGGCAAACAATTCCAAGCCGCGGAAAATCTCGGCGCACGGCTCGCCGTCGTCATCGGCGAAGAATGGCCGCGCGTGAAAGTGAAGACGCTCGCGACGCGCGAGGAACGCGAAGTCAGCCGCGAGGAAATTTCGCAACTCTGACAGCGCGGAGTCGCGCTAGTCTTCCGCGCTTTCGCGCCGCTGCGCGAATTCTGCGGCGAGTTTCGCGCCAACACTGCGCGGGCCGAGCGGGCGGCCCTCGAGCGTGGCGACGGGCATCACGCCGAGCCACGAGTTTGTGAGAAAGATTTCGTCTGCTGTTGTCGCGTCCTCGCGGCGCAGACGGCGCTCCTCGACTTTGCGGCGCTTGATCACCCATTCGCGCACGACGCCCGCGCGGCAGCCGGATTTGCGCGAAGGCGTGAGGATGCGCTCGTCCTTCACGATGAAGACGTTCGCGCAGCACGAGGAGACGAGTTCGCCGAAATCATTGCAGAGCAGAGCCTCGTCGAATTTCCGCGAGCACGCCTGCGCGAGTGCGTCGGCGTTGAACCAGTAGTTCGCGGTCTTCAGTCCGCCGAACATCGGACGGTAGAAGTCTTCGTGAAAAGTGAGCGACCAGCAGTCCTCGCGCTCCGGCTCGCGCGGCTCAATGAACAGGAACACGCGCGCATCCGTGATCGGCGCAGCGGGGCCTCCATCGCCCGCTGTCACGTAGATGCGCGCGAAGCCATTGATGCCTGCATTTTCAAAAACCGATCCTGCCGCCGCAACCGCCGCGTCCGGCATCGGGAAATCGCGCTCGGCGCAGGCGGTGAGAATGCGCTGCCGGTGCTCGGGCCAAAATTCGATCGCGCCATCCCGCACGGCCATGCTCTCGAAGAGCGCCATGCCGTGACGGAAGCCGCGGTCGGAAATCGGGACGCCTGCGGCGGGCTCGAACGCGCTGCCGTTCCAGAGCCAGCTTTTCACTGCACGACGAGTTCGCGCGTGATGCCGAATCGTTCGAGCCGCTTGCGCAATGTCGCGCGCGTGATGCCGAGGAGCTTCGCGGATTGCACCTGGTTGCCGCGCGTCTGCCGCATGGCATGGACGGTGAATTCGCGCTCCAGCCAAGGGAGCAGCTCGATGGTCGGATCGCTCTGCGCGACGCGGAGCAGCGCCTCGATGGCCTCTTCCTTTTGAATGGGACCCGCCGGGGTGGCTTCGCCGGCGGTGAAGCCGAGCGGAATGTCCTTTGGCATCAGGATGTCGCCCGTCGCCAGCACGCACGCGCGCTGGATGGTGTTCTCGAGTTCGCGCACGTTGCCGGGCCACAGATGGCCTTCGAGCACGCGCACGGCTTCCTCGCTGAGCTTGAGCCGCGGCAGATGTTTTTCCTCGGAGACGCGCTGCACGAAGTACTCGGCGAGCAGCCGGATGTCCTCGATGCGCTGGCGCAGCGGCGGGAGCTGCACGCGGACGACGTTGAGACGGTAAAAAAGATCCTCGCGGAAGCGCTTTGCGGAGACCTCGGTCTCGAGGTTCTTGTTCGTCGCGGTGATGATGCGGACGTTCGTATTCACGACGTCGTTGCCGCCGACGCGCGACAGCTCGCCGTCCTGCAGAACGCGCAAAATTTTGCCCTGCAGCGTGAGCGGCATGTCGCCGATTTCGTCGAGGAAAAGTGTCGCGCCATTGCTCTGCTCGAAACGCCCGATGCGCTGGCCGGTCGCGCCGGTGAACGCGCCCTTTTCATGGCCGAAAAGTTCGCTCTCGAGCAACTGCTCGGGAATCGCCGCGCAGTTGATCGCGACGAAGCCCTTCGCGCTGCGGCTCGAATAGTGGTGGATGGCGCGCGCGACGAGTTCCTTCCCCGTGCCGCTCTCGCCGGTGATCATCACCGGCGCGTCCGAGTGCGCGACGCGGCCGACGAGCTTGAACACCTGCTGCATCGCCTCGCTCTGGCCGACGATGCTGTCCTGGTGCTGCTCGACGGTGAGCTGCGGACGCGATGCGCGCGCGGCCTTGGTGGCGCGCTGTTCCTTGAGCGTCGCCTCGACGATGGCGCGGAAATTAAACGGCAGGCTTTCCTTTCGCAGAAAATCGAATGCGCCGAGCTTCATCGCCTCGATGACGGCCTGTGTCGTGCCGTACTGGCTGACGAGCAGCACGAACGCATTCGAGTCGCGCTCGCGGATGCGCGTGAGCAGCTCCTGGCCGGTGTAGGGCTCGAGGTGCGTGTCGGCGATGACGAGGTCGGGCGACTCGCTGGTGAAAATTTTCAGCGCTTCGTCCGCGCGCGCCGCGGAGAGCACGCTGAGCTCCGAAGCGGTGAGCTGCCTCACCGCCCACTTGAGAAAGTCGGTGTCAGGGTCAACGACGAGGACTGTTTGGCCTTTGGACATTGTTAAATTCCGCCGAAGCGGCGTTCGCGTTTGTGGAATTCCGCGATGGCTGCGCGCAAGTCTTGTTTTCCGAAGTCGGGCCAGAACTTGGGGGTGATGTAAAACTCCGCGTAGCTGAGCTGCCACAGCATGAAATTCGAAAGCCTCATCTCGCCCGAGGTGCGGATGAGCAGGTCCGGGTCGGGATACTCCGAGGTGTAAAGGCGCGACTGGATTGCGTCGGGTGTGATCGTCGCGGGGTCGAGCGCGCCTGATCTTGCATCCTCGGCGATGCTGCGCGCGGCGTCGGCCAGCTCGGTGCGCGACGAGTAATTCAGCGCGAGGATGAGCGTGAGCGCCTTGTTCTCCGCGGTCGCTGCGATGGTGGCTGAAAGTTTTTGCCGCGCCTCTTCCGGCAGCTCGTGCGTGTGGCCGATCGTGCGGAGGCGGATGCCGTTCTTCATCATCGTCGGCAGTTCGAGTTCCAGAAAATTTCCGAGCAGAATCCACAGTCCGCTCACTTCCTCGCCGGGCCGTTTCCAATTCTCCGTCGAGAACGCATAAAGGGTGAGAAACTCCACGCCCTGCGCGACGCATTCCTCGGTGATCGGCCGCACGTTTGCCGCGCCTTGCTCGTGGCCCTTCAGTCGCGGCAGTCCACGGTGCCTAGCCCAGCGGCCATTGCCGTCCATGATGATCGCGATGTGCCGCGGTGTGCTCAAAGCAGGATGGTCTGCTCCCGTCCGGGGCCGACGCTCACGATGCCGAGCTTCGCTCCGCAGAGCTTCGCGATGGCCTGTAAATACGCGCGGCATTTCGGCGGCAGGTCGCCCCACTTTTTCGCGGCAGTCGTATCCTTTTTCCAGCCGGGGAAAGTCTGGTAAATCGGTTCGCACTGCGCGAGCGCGTCAATGTCGGTCGGAGGATAGTCGAGGCGCTTTTTGCCGACCTTGTAGGCCACGCAGACTTGGATCGTTTCCATCGTGTCGAGGCCGTCCACGTTCGTCACGGCGAGTTCGTCAATGCCGTTCACGATGCCCGCGTAGCGCACGCACACGGCGTCGAACCATCCGCAGCGCCGCGCGCGCCCGGTCGTCGCGCCGAACTCGCGCCCGAGACCGTGCAGAAATTCGCCGAGTTCGTCGTTCTCCGTCGGGAACGGCCCTTCGCCGACGCGCGTCGTGTAGGCCTTGATCGTGCCCAGCACCTTATCAATGCGGTTCGGCCCGATGCCGCTGCCGGTGCATGCGCCGCCGGCGGTCGTGTTGGACGATGTGACGTAGGGATACGTGCCGTGATCGATGTCGAGGAAGGTCCCCTGCGCGCCTTCGAAGAGCACGTCGGTTTTTCCGTCGAGCATCTCGTGGAGAAAGACGACGGTGTTGCCGAGAAAAGGCGCGATCACTTTTGCGGCGGCGAGATACGCCTTCGATTCGGCGGCGATGTTGATCGCCTCCGCGCCCATCGCCTTGAGTTGCGCATTCGCCTCGGTGAGCCGATCGCGCAGGCGCTTGGCAAAGCGCGCCGGGTTCAAAAGTTCGCCCGTGCGCAGTCCGGTGCGCGCAGCCTTCTCCGAATACGTCGGCCCGATGCCGCGCCCGGTCGTGCCGATCTTGCCCTTGCCCTTCGCGACTTCCTTCGCGCGGTCCAGCGCGCGGTGCGACGGGAGCGTGAGATGCGCGCAGTCGGAAATCATCAGATTCTTCGGCGTCACGCGGATGCCCTGCTTGCGAAGGCCCTCGATTTCGCCCGCGAGCGACACGGCATCAATCACCACGCCGTTGCCGATCACGCACATCTTCCCCGGCCGCAAAATGCCACTCGGGATCAGGTGCAGCACATACTTTTTCCCGGCGACGATGACGGTGTGCCCCGCGTTGTTGCCACCCTGCGAGCGGACGACGAGGTCCGCCTTCTCGGTGAGGAAATCAATGATTTTGCCTTTGCCTTCGTCGCCCCATTGGGCGCCGACGAGGATGGTGTTCGCCATGTGTGTGATGTCTGTGCGTTGCGTTTCAAACCCAAGGACTGTCCTTGGAGCCGCGGAGATTAGCGGGTGCGCAATGCGCCGCAAGCGGGATCGGAGGCATGTGAGATGGCGCACCTTCGCGCTGGAGGAAACTTCGGGTTTCAGCTTAAGAGCGCGCTCCACATTCCCCAATAAATCAACCCCCACGCTCATGAACTGGTGCAAACTCGCCATCCTCACCGACGAAGTCTCGCAGGAACTCAACGACGTGCTGCGCTTCGCCGCCGAGTTCAAGCTCGACGGCATCGAAGTCCGCAGCCTCTTCGGTCGCGCGTTCAAGGATTTGACACGCGATGACCTCACGCTCATCGCGAAAAAATCGCGCGACGCCGGACTTGCGATCGCCGGGGCCGCATCGCCGGTTTTCAAGTGCAACCTCGATGCGCCGGAGGAAATCGCTGCGCACGTCGAGCTGTTCAAGCGCAGCGTCGAGGCCGCGCAGATCCTCGGCACGGACATCGTGCGCGTGTTCGCATTCCTGCGCCGTTCGCATCCGGCGACGAGCGACGATTTGAAGCGCGCCGCGTCGCATTTTCCGAAGCTGCTCGATGTGGTGCGCGGCACGAACATCCGCATCGGCATTGAAAACGAGGCAAGCTGCGTCGTAGGCAACGGAACGGAGACGGCGGAATTTTGGAAGCACCTGCCGCCGTCGCCGCAGTTCGGCGTCGTGTGGGATCCGTGCAACTGCATCTACCTCGATGGCGCGAACGATCCGATCCGCGACGACTATCCGCCAGTCGCCGACCACGTCATCCATGTCCATGTGAAGGACGCCGCGCGCGAAGGCACGAAGACCGCGCTGAAGTGCTGCGAACTCGGCAAGGGCTCTCTCGATTTCCCTGCGCACCTCCGCGCACTGAAAGTGCGGGGCTACCGCGGATGGATCGCACTTGAAACGCACTGGCGCAGCATTCCGCTCGACGATGCGATTCAGCACCTCCCCGCCGGCTATTCTTTTTCCGCGAATGCGGAACCCGCGAGCCGCATCTGCATGGCGACCTTGCAGCGGTGGGTCGCCGAAGCCTGAACGCACTTCGTGCTGAACGAGCGTGACTGGTGGCTGGTGAAAAGTGACTGGTCTCCGCACTGCTGATCCGCTGTCGCTGCTTTGCGCTGGATACGCAGCGCCAATCACCATTCACTAATCACCACTCACAGCCCCGGAGCACACAACCCTCACCACTTTCACCCACATCATGTCAGCAATAGTCCGCTTCGCACTCGTCGGCACCGGCAACATCTCCGGCATTCATGCACAGGCCATCAGCGAAATCCCCGGCGCAAAACTCACCGCCGCGTATTCCGTCGCTGGGCTCGAACCCTTTTGCGCCAAGTGGGGCATCGCTGCCGCCGCGTCGCTCGACGATCTCTTTGCCCGCGAAGACGTGGACGCCGTGTGCATCACCACGCCGAGCGGTTCGCACGGGGAGCCGGCCATCGCCGCGCTGAAGGCCGGCAAGCACGTGCTCTGCGAGAAGCCGCTGGAGATCACGGTGGAGAAAATCGACGCCATCCTCGCCGCCGCGAAAGAGAGCGGCAAAATCCTCGCCGCCGTGTTCCAGAGCCGTTTCGGCGAAGGCGCGCGCACGGTGAAACGCGCCGTGGACGCCGGCCGCCTCGGCCGCCTCACGATCGCCAGCGCCTACGTGAAGTGGTGGCGCACGCAGGCTTACTACGACAGCGCAGGCTGGCGCGGCACTTGGGAGATGGATGGCGGCGGCGCGCTCATGAACCAGGGCGTCCACGCGATTGATTTGCTCACGTGGTTCGTCGGCGTGCCCGTCGAGGTGAAGGCGAACATCGCCACGCTCGCCCACGAGCGGATCGCCGTCGAGGACACCGCGGTTGCCACGCTGCGCTTCGCAAACGGCGCGCTGGGTGTCGTCGAGGGGGCGACGAGCACGTATCCCGGCTGGAACAAGCGCATCGAGCTGAGCGGCGACAAGGGTTCCATCATCATCGAGGACGACGCGATTAAGTTCTGGCAGTTTGAAAAGGAGGAGCCCGGCGACGAGGCGATCCGCGCTGGCGGCAGCACCTCTGCCATCGGCGGCGGCGTCGCAAACCCGATGGCCATCAGCACCGAGGGCCACCGCCTCCAGCTCGAAGACCTCTGCAACGCCATCCGCGAAAAGCGCCAGCCCGCCGTCCCCGGCAGCGACGCGCGCAACGCCGTCGCCGTCATCCGCGCAATCTACGAAGCTGCGAAGACCGGCAGGGCGGTGCAGGTAAAGTAAGGAGCGATCCTCCGCCCTTTATTCCGGGGATCATTTTCGCCGCGGCAATCCGCTACCCCGTTCGGAAGCGTGATGCATCAAGCACCCGCACGCCGGGCATCCGCGAAAACTCCGTTGCGTTCAACGTCGAGACTTCGTGGCCGTGGAGTCGTGCAGTCGCGGCGATCAGCAAATCGTGGGCACCGGCACCGAGGCCCGCCTGCTGCATCGCGGCGGTGAGTGACGCGTGCTCGCGCGCCTCGGCGATGCCGAAGGGAAGCACGCGGTAGTCGCGCTCCAGTGCGGCGGCAAACCGCAGGCGGCTGTCCCGCTGCTCCTCCGTCTGCGCCCGGTGCGCGCCGTGCAGGAGTTCTGACAAGGTGATCGCGGTCACGAACATTTCCGTATCGCCCAGCGAAGCGATCCAGCCATGCCAGTCGAAACGCTGACGCTGCCTGGCGATGAACACCGATGAATCCACCACTACGCCCATCGGTCATCCGGCTTTCGGTTCATGGCTGTGCGTCCCGCCTCGATGTCGTGTGCGAACGCCTCCGCCTCGTCCGCCGGCAGAGGCCCGACTTTTTCCCACCAGTCGCGGGCGTCGCGGGCGGTTCGCACGGCGGTCGTGCCTGCGGAGACGGCCTCCAGTTCCGCCACAACGCGGATGCGCGCACCTTTCAGTTCAGCCGGCAGCGGCAGATGCAGGCTGCCGTCCTCGGAAGCTTCCAGAATCGCGGTGATCGTGCTCATGCCCGCGAAGATGCCTGAACTCCGGGGCAACGCAAGCTGCCGTCGCTGCAACGCCATCCGCGAAAAGCGCCAGCCCGCCGTCGCTGGCAGCGGCGCGCGCAACGCCGTCGCCGTCATCTGCGCCATTTAAAGGCCGCGAAGGAGTAGCCACAGCGACTGGGACTTTGCGCTAATTTAATAACCGCCGTGCTGTTCGAGCAATCGAACTATGTCTCTGTGTCCCTTGCTCGCCGCATTTTTTAAAGGGGTCCAATCGTTAAACCCTTTGGCATTGACACTGGCCCCTTTAGCTAAAAGTAGTTGCGCCATGTTTTTTAAGCCCCTGGCCGCTGCCCAGTGCAAAGGTGTTGCGGGCGCGAAGTCCTTGGCATGGATATCAGCCCCGTTGGCCAGTAGCAACTCAACCACATCGGCACGGTCATTGCCAACCGCTAAGTGCAAAGGTGTCGCTCCTTGAAATCTTGCTTTGGCATTCACTTCTGCTCCTTTGGCCAGCAGCACTTCCGCTACGTCATTATGGCCAAATTCCGCCGAATAGTGTAGAGACGTGTAGCCACTCACGTCATCCTTGGCGTTGACATCGGATCCTTGGGTTAATAGTAATTCCACCACGTCCTTGTGGCCATGTTGTGACGCCAAGTCCAAAGCTGCAAATTTATCGCTGCTTTTGTCATTCGGGTTCTTTCCAAAGCCTCTGCTGAAGACTAGTGCAACGTAACATTGACTTCGGCCACACATGAGATAAGATTGGCGAATGGCCATTCAACCATTGATTCTTACTGATACCGAACGCATGGAACTTCAACGACGGGTGAGATCGCGTAGCGTTCGAGCAGAGGATTC
>CAIRYQ010000003.1 GCA_903882875.1 uncultured Spartobacteria bacterium
GAGGTGAATAGCCACCGCCACCGCCACCGCCACCGCCACCGCCACCGCCACCGCCACCGCCACCACCCGATGAAGAGTAATCATCGACATGCAATGCCACGACCAAGCGCCTATGCGCTGCAGCGAACCGCTCCGTGTGTCGCTGAGCCTGGGGTCGGCGAATCCTCAAGCGCACTATGAAAGACGAACCTCCCAAACTCCCGTCGCTCGACGAATTCATGAAGTCCGATGTGTTCCAAGCACACGTCGCCGAATCCAACAGCGGCATCACCCACGATGACTTTGTCGCCGGTGTGCGGAGCGCCTCTCTTGGCGTCAACTTTCTTTGCGAGCCTAGCCAGCTCCTTCGTGGCGCACGACACGCTCCGTTTCTCTTCTACATGCTGCTTTACTCAGTGGCACCGCTAATCGCTATCCCCATTTGGGCTTACCATGCCGGCAGTTGGTGGCTTTTGCTCGGCATTCCAGTTACCTATCTCGCAGCAATTCTCGCGGCCTATCACTCTAAGCTCATTAATCTTTTCACCTGTATTTGTATCGGCGTTTGGATTCGCCTCGGTTTCAGCATCCACCAATACATTACCTTCTACTTTATTTGTGCCATTTGGGGGCACATCTTTTTTCTGTGCGCCGAGGACTCACAAAGAACCGCAGCACTGGACGCGCTTATCGAGGATGCCGATCTTTTTGACCGCGCGATTGCTCAGAACCAAATTATTATTGTCCATAAGGATGCCAACGTCGGCTAACCCTTAGGCGATTGAACATGGCAGACATTGATCCAGTATCGCGGTTCCTGACGTGGTGGGGCGCAGGCCTTTCCACCGTGCTGGCCTCAATTAAAATTTGTGAGCTTTGGAGAGATCGCTTCCGGTTGGACGTTAGCTTCTACTTCACCAGTGCCGAGGATATTGGAAACGACATCCTACTCCGCAACTTATCAGGCAAACCGGTCATTCTTACGTATTGGGAAGTCTTTTATCGCTCAGGCCGTTGGCCCAGACGAAAGGACGACGACATAGAGAGCGCGGATCCCGATTCCGGTGACACGAGGATAGAGCCGCATTCAACCCTTACACTGCACTTTGCAGACGCAGCATACTTCAAATCGCACCATATCGCTCTTGCAGGCCGAAGAATCTATATTCGCTTGCACCTCGCAGGTCGGAGGCCTCAATGTCGGTTGGTTTATCCAAAATGACGCCCAGCCTCTATGAGGTGGTCAAGATGGAAGTTGGGCGAACTGAGTGGAATGGTTTGGGGTGGGGTTCCTGTTGGATGCACGGGTTAGGAGTTGCGTGGAGCTTGGGAATGTTTCCGCTTCGGTGGATGTGGCTGAGGGCTTCAGCGTCCAATTCCCGCACGGCGCGCAGGGCTCAATGCACCACCTTGTTCAGCGGATACTCGATGATGCCCTCCGCGCCGAGCGCCTTGAGCTGCGGGATGATTTCGCGGACGACCTTTTCATTGATGATCGTCTCGATCGCGACCCAGCCGGGGATGGCGAGGTGCGCGACGGTGGGATTCCGCAGCGCGGGGAGTGCGGAGAGGAGGCCCTGCAATTTTTCCTCGGGGAGATTCATCTTCAGGCCGACGAGGTCGCGCGCGGCGAGCGCGCCCTGGAGCAGCAGGACGATGCGGTCCATCTTCGCGCGCTTCCACGCATCGGCGTAGGCGGCCTTGTTGGAAATGAACTGCGGCACGCTCTCCATGATCGTCTCCACGATGCGCAGCTTGTTTGCGCGCAGCGAGGAGCCGGTCTCGGTCACGTCCACGATGGCATCCACGAGGTCGGGCACTTTCACCTCGGTCGCGCCCCAGGAAAATTCCACCTCGGCGGTGACGCCGTGCTTCGCGAGGAAAGCGCGCGTCATTTCCACGGCCTCGGTGGCGATCACTTTTCCCTGCAAGTCCTTCACGCTTTGCACCGGCGAATCCTCCGGCACGCAGAGCACCCAGCGTGTGGGGCGCGCGCTGGTCTTGCTGAAGACGAGATCGCACAGGCGCTCGACGTCGCTGCCGTTGTTCTCGATCCAGTCGCGGCCCGTGAGCCCGCAGTCGAGGAAGCCGTGCTCGACGTAACGCGAAATTTCCTGTGCGCGCAGCAGGCGGATCACCAGCTCGGGATCGTCCACTGCAGGCTTGTAGCTGCGCGAGGAGACGGCGATGGAGAAGCCGGCTTTTGCAAAGAGGGCGATGGTCGGCTCCTGGAGGCTGCCCGAGGGCAGGCCGATGCGGAGCTGGCGGTTTTCGTCTGGCATAAGAGCGCGCGGTTCTAGCGCGCACGGGCGGTGATGCGAGGAAATTCCCGGCGCGCGAAGCGGGACAGCAGCCCCGCTCGCGCACTCCCGCCTTGCGCGAATGTGCGTGAACCGGCTCATTGCGCGCATGGAGTTGCAGCCGATCCAGAAATTGCACGACACACAGGGCCAGCGCGACCGGCGCGGGATCGCGATCGATCGCGTGGGCGTGCGCGGCCTGCGCTATCCGATCCAGGTGCGCGACAAGGCCCGCAAACTCCAGCATACCGTCGCGACGGCCACGCTCACGGTGGATTTGCCGCACCACTTCAAGGGCACGCACATGAGCCGCTTCGTCGAGGTGCTGAACGAGTTTGGCCCCGTGCTGCATGTGGACAATATCCAGACGATCCTCCGCGATCTCGCGAAGCGGCTGGATGCGGAAAATTCCCACGTCACGTTCGAGTTTCCCTTCTTCCTCGAAAAGTGCGCGCCAGCGACGAAGGCAGTCGGGCTGATGGACTATGTCGTGCGATTCGATGCGACGCTGGAAAAGCAACGCCGGGATTTCATCGTCACCGTCATCGTGCCCGTGGCGACCCTCTGCCCGTGCTCGAAGGCCATCTCCGATCGCGGCGCGCACAACCAGCGCGGCCAGGTGACTTACAGCGTGCGAAGCGTGAAGCCGATCTGGATCGAGGACATGATCGCGCTCGTCGAGCAGAGCGCGAGCTGCGAACTTTTCAGCCTGCTGAAGCGGCCGGACGAGAAGGCCGTGACCGAGCGCGCCTACGACAATCCGGTCTTCGTCGAGGATCTCGTGCGCAACGTCGCCGCACGCTCGAACCGCGACCGCAACATCACATGGTACCGAGTGGAGGCGGAGAATTTCGAGAGCATCCACAACCACAACGCCTACGCGCTCGTGGAAAAGCGCGTGAAGCGCGCTGCACGGAAATGATGATCGCGCGCGGGAATTGCTGCTAGGCCCATCGCGATGCTGCACCGACTCACCATCATCCTGATCACCGGCTTCTGGCTGGTGATGACTTCGCTGCTCGTCGTGCGCGAGCTGTACCCGGAGTCCACGCGCCTGAACCAAGTGCCGCTCGGCTACGTCGCGCAGGTCGCGTTTCAGCACCAGCAGTCGTCCGACCTGCGCGTCCATACGTCGGAAAAGGATCCCGGCTTCCTGCACATCCAGCCCCGCACATTGCCGGGCACGGGACGGCGCGTGATCGAATTCAACGGCAGCGTGAACTTCACCATGCCCACTGGCAAAAAGCAGCACGTCTCATGGATCGGCACGCACGAGATGAGCCCGGCATTTTCACCCGAGCGGCTGCACGTTGACATCACGACACCCGAGATCGGGCAGCACATTGATGTCGTCGTGGATTTCACCGCGAACAAGGCCACGTTCGGCACGAAGGTCGGCGAGCAGGTCATGAACGAGACTGCATTCACGCTCGACGAAGCGGGCTTCGGCACGCTGATGACCCGCGCCGGAGTGGACCCGGTGATGCTGGCGCAGCTCAAGGCGTCGCAGCGCGAGATTCCGAAGTTTGAAATTTCCGCGCAGTCGTCCTCGCTCGTCATCGGCGGCCAGAAGCTCGAAACCTTCCTGCTTTCGATCAAGGCAGGCGGGCAGAGCGTGGTGGAGGCGCATCTCAGCCAGCTCGGGCAGGTGCTCTCCGCGCAGGTGCCCATGCTCGGGTGGACGCTCACGCCCACGAATCTCGCGCGATGATCCAGACAAAGGGCCTCTCAAAAAAATTCGGCGCGCTGACTGCGGTGGATTCGCTCGATCTCGAAGTTCCGCAGGGTGAATTCTTCGCGTTCCTCGGGCCGAACGGCGCGGGCAAGACGACGACGATCAAGATGCTCGCCGGCCTGCTGAAGCCGAGCGGCGGCTCCGCATCGGTCGCGGGTTTCGACGTGCAAAAATATCCCGAGGAATCGAAAGCGCGGCTCGCCTACGTGCCCGATTTTCCCTACACGTACGACAAGCTTACCGCGGTCGAGTTCATGCAGTTTGTCGGCGACATTTTCGGCATGGAACCGCGCGTGATTGAGGAGCGGATGGAGGCGCTGTTCGACCGCTTCCATCTCCACGACTACCGCCACGAACTCACGGAGAACCTCCGCCACGGCACGCGGCAGCGGCTGGTGATCAGCAGCGCGCTGCTGCACGATCCGAAAGTGCTGGTGATTGACGAGCCGATGGTCGGCCTCGACCCGATGCACGCGCGGATCGTGAAGGATGAATTCAAGACGCGGTCACGCGCGGGCATGACGATTTTCCTCAGCACGCACCAGCTCAGCGTCGCGGAGGAACTCGCGGATCGCGTGGGCATCATCCACGCAGGCCGGCTCATCGCGCTCGGCACCGTCGAGGAGCTGCGCGCGATGAGCGTCGCGAAGGGCGGGCTCGAAAATGTCTTCCTCTCGCTCGTGGACGCGGAGGAACGCGCGCGCGAACTGCGGAAGTGAACGGGCTTGCACTCCGCGCCTAAGCCAGCACGCTGCGCGCGCTCATTCACCACACATGAAAACCCCGCTCGCCCTCACCTCCCTGTTCACGCTCGCAGCATTCGGCATCGCCGCCGAGCCCGCAAAAAATGCGCCCGCGATTTCCACCGCTCCGCCGCCGCTCACGGGCGAATGGAAGAAGCAGCAGCTCACTGACAAGTTCTGGGCCGAGGGCGCATGCGTGGGCGATGTGAACAAGGACGGCAAGATGGACATCCTCAGCGGGCCGTATTGGTACGAGGGGCCGGACTTCACGAAGCGGCACACGATTTACCAGATGGAGAAGTCGTTCACGGTGAAAAAGCAGGACGGCACCGAAGAGAAAATCGAGGGCTTCGAGGGATTCCTGAGCGGGAAGAATGCGTACTCGAACAACTTCATCAGCTACGCGTACGACATCAATGGCGACGGCTGGGTGGACTACGTGGTGATCGGTTTTCCGGGGCAGGAGACGTTCTGGTTCGAGAACCCGAAGGGCAAGGATGAGCCGTGGCAGCGGCACACGATCCTCGCGTCCACGGATAATGAATCGCCGATGTTTGTGGACATCACGGGCGACGGAAAGCCCGAGCTGCTGTGCATGAACGGCGGCTTCATCGGCTACGCGGAGGCGGACTGGAGCCACCCAGAGGAGCCGTGGAAATTCCACGCCGTCTCGCCGAAGGGCTCGTATGCGAAATTCACGCACGGCATCGGCTACGGCGACGTGAACGGCGACGGGCGCATTGACATCCTCGAATCCAAAGGCTGGTGGGAGCAGCCTGCGAAATGGGACGGTGTCACGCCGTGGACCTTCCACCCCGCGCCGTTCGGCGGCGGCGGCGCGCAGATGTACGCCTACGATGTGAACGGCGACGGCAAGGCCGATGTGATCACGAGCCTCGCGGCGCACGGCTACGGCCTCGCGTGGTTCGAGCAGACCGCGGACGGCTGGACGAAGCACCTCATCACCGGCACGCAGCCGGGCGAAGGCGAGACCGGCATCATTTTTTCACAAATCCACGCAATCGATCTGGTGGACATGAACGGCGACGGACTCAAGGACATCGTGACCGGAAAACGCTGCTGGGCGCACGGCCCCGGCGGCGACCCCGAGCCGAACGCGCCGCACGTCCTGTATTGGTTCGAGCTGAAGCGCGAGGGCGGCAAGGCGACATTCATCCCGCACATCATTGACGACAACAGCGGCGTCGGCACGCAGGTCATGGCCGCAGATGTGAACGGCGACGGCAAGCTCGACGTGGTCGTCGGCAACAAGAAGGGCGTCTTCGTCCACACGCGGAAGTAGCACGCGCCGCCACAACACACGCGACGGAAAACGCGAAGCCGAATCCGTCCACGCCCGCACGGGCGCGGGCGCATCACCGGCGTTCCTTTTTGCAGAAAGACGGTCGGCCGCGTGAAAATCAGATTTTGCGAATGGTGAAATTACCGCTCGTTAGTTTGCCCGTGTCGTGAAAGTCTCCGTACACACATGGCAAAACCCAACTACCAGTTTGAAAAGCGTCGGCGTGAAATGGACAAGAAGGCGAAGAAGGCGGAAAAGCTGAAGCGCAAGGATGCGCCCGCAACGCCCTCGGAGTCCGACGCAACGCCTGACGCAACGCCCGGACCTGTTTAGGCGCACGGAACGCCGCCGGGATTTTTTGGGACACGGAGGATGTCCCAAGGCAGGAACGTCCTCTTTTCAGCGCGGCGACGCTGAGATAAATTGGAGTGAATCGAAGGGAATTTTTTCCGGTTTCTTTGCCGGGAGCATTATTCCATTTCTGCGTCCCTGCGCTTTCGCTCAACGCCCGCCAAGGCGGGACGAGCGCACCTCGGGCCGGTAGGTGATTCGCACAAGCAGGTCACCGCGCCCGCCGCGCGGCTTCGGCAGGCCTTCGTTTGCAATGCGCAGCACTGCACCACGGCCGACGCCCGCAGGAATCTGCACCCGGAGCATCGCGCCGGTGATTCCCTGGATCATCTCGCTGCCGCCTTGCGTCGCGCGCTGCGTGCTGATCCGCAGATCGCAGCGCAAGTCCGAGCCGCGCGGTTTGAAACGGAAATTCGGCGCGGCCTTCACGCGCACCGTCACTGTTCCGCCCTCGAAAGGCTCCGCGCGCGGAATGCGAAAGCGCGCACCCGGTGCGGTGCCCGGCGGGATTTCGAGAAGGAAAATCTCCGTGCCATTGGGATTCGCGGGATCAGTCACGCGCACTTCGATGGTCGCACCGCGCAAGAAATCCTCCAGCCGCACGCGCGCGTCGTGCGAGATGTTGCGCTCGAATTTTCCGGGCTCGCGTTCACGCGGCTTCGCGTCGTCCGTGTTTGCGTCCAGTTCGCGATCATAGGCCCGCCGGCGCGCGGGATCGATCAGCGTCTCGTGCGCCGCATTCAGCGCCCGCATCTGCGCCACGGCATCAGGCGAGCCGCTGTTCACGTCAGGGTGATGTCGTTTCGAGAGAACCCGGTAAGCGGCGCGGATTTGCGCAGTCGTGCAGCGCCGGTCGAGACCGAGCGTGGCGTAGTGGTCGTGGTCGTCGCTTTCCAAAGTGCGCAACCTTAGCGCGAGTGCCGCGTGCGGCCAGCCCCAAGAGCGACCGGCACGATGAGCGCGACGGCCGGTGCCGGCTTCCCATCGGTGCGATTCGCCCGCTGCCCCGCGATGAACGTCGCCAGGTCCGCCTCAAACTTCGTCACACCCGCCGCACCGGCAAACGACTCGTTGACCCCATACCCCCTACCCCGCCAGCACCACATCCGCCTTCACCTCCGCGAGCTGCGCATGCATGTCCCCGTAATTTTCCGGACGCGGCTGCACCGTGATCTCATCCCCCGGCCAAGCTGTGCTCTCCCATCTCAGACTCCGCCTCCCTCTGAACAACTGGTTGAGCCTCCAAAGCTAGAGGTCTGCCGCATCTCCGATCGGGTATGCGACGTTCCCGATCGGAGATGCCGCATTTCCGATCGGATATGCGGCGCTTCCGATCGGATATGCGACGTTCCCGATCGGATATGCCGCGTTTCCGATCGGATATGCGGCATTTCCGATCGGGTATGCGGCGTTTCCGAGCGGATATGCGGTGTCAGATGGAGGGGCTAATGTAAAAACAGGCCGTTTCGCGGCCTTTTTGCCCTCTTTCCAACCTTCGCGCCCTTCGTGCCCTTTGTAGTGAAAAATCCCCCGCCCCTACTTCACCGGTTGCCAGTGCCCTCCGGTGCTGCCCTTCGGGCTGCCTGCGGCAGGCTATCTCGCTCCGCTCGGTTCCGCGTTCCAGATTTTGAGGTTGTCGAAGAGCCCATCCTTCCCCATGCAGCCGAATTCCACCTTCGACTTCGTCGGATGCGCGATGCCGGGCGATTGCAGATACGCGACCGCCTTTCCATCCACCGAGGCACGCATCGCGTCGCCCACCGTCTCCAGCACGAAGGTGTGCCACTGCTCCGGGTCGATCTCCACGGGGAAGGTGGCGTTCTTCCTCCCGGCGGCCGGCGGCGGCTCGCCGGTCGCGCCTTCGGGCCGGGCCACCGCGAGCCCCTTCTGGTCCACGAGGATGACCGCCTTGGCCGAGATGCGCGCCATGCAGAGGTGCCCGTAGTGCGAGCCGTTGAACGCCCGGTCGTCAAACTCCGCCGTGACCGACTGCGCGCCCCCGAGCCGGAACCGGAACTCGATCACGCTGTCCTTCGTCGGGAGGTCGTTGCCGATCACCGCCTGATGCCCCTTCACCGCCGGCTTTCCTTTCGCTTGCGGCTTAGCCTTCACATCCCCCGCTGCCTCCACCGCCTGACGCTTCAACGTCGGCCTGTCCTTCGCCACCCGATGCTTCACCGCCCGACGATCCACCGCTGGTTTTCCGAATCCCAACGGGATTCCATCATCCAGCCTAGGGTTGCCCGCTTCGGGCTACCCTGGGAACCCGCACACCAACAAACATCAACCCTGAAAGGGTTGAATCTGGCCGCACGAATCCCCATCCTCCCGCCATAGCGCAATCGCTCGCAAAGATCCTTTTGCACACGGTCTTCTCGACCAAGGAACGTCACCCATTCCTTCGCGACAAACCGCTCCGCGACGAACTCCACCGCTACCTCGGCGGCATCCTCTCGAATCTCGATTGCCAGCCCCTCATCATCGGCGGCGTGGAGGATCATGTGCATCTCCTCTTCACCCATTCCCGCACCGCCACCGTGGCGGATGTGGTGAAGGAACTAAAGCGCAGTTCATCCGCATGGCTCAAGGCGAAGGAGTCGGACCTCGCCGGCTTCACATGGCAGGCCGGCTACGGCGTTTTCTCCATCGGACAATCGCAGGTGGATGACGTGCGCACCTGCATCGCGGGACAGGAAGAGCATCACAGGAAGGTTTCGTTTCAGGATGAATTCCGCCGCCTGCTGGAACGCTACGACATCGCCTTCGACGAACGCTATGTATGGGATTGATTCAACCCTTTCAGGGTTGATGCCCGTTTGCGAACGCAACCCCAGGGTAGCCCGCAGCGGGCAACCCTGGGCTGGATGATTCAATCCCGTTGGGATTGTGAAGCCGCTACCTCGATGGCCCACGCCTTCCCCAGTTCCGCCTTCTCGAAGTCATCCGCAAACACCAGCTCCTTCTTCTGCGCAATCAGCTGTTCGGGAATGGCCGGAAGCTTCGGCGCATCCGCGGCGAAGGTGGTGGCGGTGACGAGGCAGGCGAGGGCGAAGAGGCGGGTGGACATGGTGGGGTGGGGTAAAGAATTCCGAAAGATTTGCACCCTCTCGTTCTAAAAAGCGAATTCTACTTTTCGACGGCAGCGACCAATGTCGCCCACCGCTACCGAAACTAGATTTTGTGATGCTTGTCCTCGAACACGGAAGTTCGAGCAATACCCGAATAGCCAATGAGCCGAAGAACGAATACATTGATGGCACCAGCGATTCTGCCAATCGCAGTAAAATGGGTATCGATTTTCTGTTTCTTTTCCTTTCGGAGAATGTCGTGTGCACCTTTGTTCCGAACCTTATCCCAGATCGCCCATGCTTCCTTCATGAGACCCTCCCACTGAAGCCCAAGGTCGTCTGAAACTGCCTTATACTTGTCCTTGGCCCGATCCAACCGAGCACTAGCAATCATATTTTGAAACCTCTGAAGCCCACTGCCATCGCTCGGTTTCTTCTCCTCGATCCACTTAAGCAATTCTGCACGTGCCTCGTCAAATGAAGTGGCGCTCTGAATTGATGAAAGTTTTTTATTATCGAAGATGAGCCCCGCAAGGCTCTCAAGAAGCACACACAGCGACATGAGCGTGATCTCACCAGGAACATTCTTGGCGTCGCACGAACGCAATAGCCATAACGCTTGAGAAGCCGCCTCGGAGAGTTCTGAGCCTGATTGAAAAAATCGTGTCGCCTGCCCCAGAAAATCACCGAATTTCCATTCGATTTGGCCCACAGTTGCGTTGAAACCGATTCTCTCGCTGAACGGAGCAAGAGCTGTCCGGTCGAGCTTTCGGACTGCATGCAACTTATCCAAAAGCTGAGCGCCATTTCTCCGAATCGAAACGCGATATGGCCAGCAATGCTGTCCTGTGGCAAAAGCAAGCGCCGTAAGGAATGAAGCTAGGAATCGCTCATGCGTTGCAACCGGGGTGCTTTCATCCGCTTGGGTCGGCAGAAACAAATATACGTTTAAGTCTTCGCCGCGCCGCACCAGGCCGAACTCTACGTCTTCAAACTTCCCTGAAAATGTATCCGCGTCGAACTTACTGGATTCGCCCAGGAAACTATTTTTCTCAACAATGTCGGTTCTGCCGTTGGTATGAATGAGTGGGAAGTCAGGAACGAGAGCATGAATCCAAGTGCCATTCGCGTAAGGTGATGGCTTGTGCGATTCTTCATTCGTTTCGGACGTCGGCGCGGGGATTTTTTCGGGACTCGCTTCAGGGACCGAATTCGGATCCGCATCTGGCTCTATGGGTGAAACTGCACTCGGCTCTTTACTATCCATCTCACCCGCTTCCCATGCAAAGCTTTCAGGCAATTCCCCGTCGTTGGTTTTGACTTTGTTCTCAAGGCTATCTAGCAGCGAACCAAGTTGCCTTACGGAGAACTGATCAAGCCCGACTGCATCCAGACTAATAGTATCAGTATTGTATTCCTGCGAGGTAATGCCATTATTCCAGTGCTGGGTTCCGCCCAAACCGAGATACTCGACGACAATTGGGAGATTCGCGCCGATAACCCCTTGGAATCGCGGAAAATCCTCGCGCCGATAAGTCCCACGCTCCACCTGGGGTAACTTTGTTCCCGCAGGGAATGCTAGATGAAGAACGAACGCATTATCAGAACGCCGGATAGTTCCCTCCCCGATGAAAACTCTACCATCCTTCTGGTAAACGCTTCCGCCGATCGGAAAGCTCGACCCCACAATCCGGAGCTGTTTTGCGACCTCATTGGCTGTCAAATGCGTGTTGCTCATCTCAGGACGGTTTTGGGCGCTTATGATTAAGCCTTAGCGTAAACCTCCGCTCCCTTCTCCACGAATTGGCATCGGCTGCTCCCGCAGCCCTGGCCTTCGGCCTTTTGCTGCGCAAGCTCCTTCCCGCCCGCCTCCCGGCGGCCCGAATCCCCGGCGCATGGGCGGACCTCTTCGGCGAATTCGGGCGGGGTGTCGGTCATGGCTGGAGTTCCGGCCCGCAGGCTAGGCAGCGCGAGTCCCGCCGTCCAGCGCGCGATGCGCGGATTCCCAAGCGCGATGCTTCGCTGGCTTCATGCGGTCACGGTATTTCGAGGTGCCGGAAATCGCCCGCCTTGATGTCGGCCACCGCGGCTTGGATTTCTTCGGCTGCGGCGAGGATGCGTCTGAGATCATTGGTGGAGAACTCGATGATCGCGATGCGGCGACCATCGAGGTTTTGCTGGTAACGGATGTTCTGGTCGGACGTGATGAACAGGTCGAACTCCAATTCCGCCAGCCGCAGGAGGTCGCCGTTCTTGATTCCGCCCCATCCCCGTTTCTGCGCCGTGGTGCAGGCGTGGCCGGCGAACAGCCGTGTGCATCGGCCACGGCACGCATTCGTCCAGCAGGACGTTCATGCGGGAGCCAGCAGCGCGGATTCCGAGCGCTCCAAAACGGCGCAGGCCATGGCGCGCGTGACGGACGGGAAACACTCCAGAAACTCTTCGAGCGTGTAGTCGTTTTCGAGATAGTCGAAGAGCGATTTCACCGGAACGCGCGTGCCTTTGAAGACCGGCATCCCGCCAAGGATGTCGGGGTCAATGGTGATCAGGTCCGTGGCGTTCATGCGAAGACAGTAAGCGGATCAGGCGGTGATGTAAACCTCCACGCCGAGGCAAGGGCAGCGCCACGACATCGCCTGCTACAGGCTTGCCCATGCTTCATCCTCCCCAGGTGCATTCCATCACGGGCCAGCACGGCTTCGCTGACCAGAAGGCTGTCGAAGTGTTCATCCTGCGTCTTGATGCGGAGGAACCGGGCGAAGTCATAGACCTCGCGCTGCTGCGACTCGGGCAGACTGGCGATCTCCTTTTCGATCAACTGTATCGTGCTCATGGCGGAACAATATTGGGTTCAAATGGTGGTGTAAATCTCCGGGTCTGCTCCACGAATTACCATCGGCTGCTCCCGCAGCCGTGGCCCTCGGCCGTTTGCTTCGCAAGCTCCTTCCCGCCCGCCTCCCGGCGGCCCGAATTCCCGGCGCATGGGCGGACGCCCTCGGCGAATTCGGGCGGGGTGTCGGTCGTGGCTGGATGTCCGGCCCGCAGGCTAGGCAGCCCGAGTCCCGCCGTCCAGCGCGCGATGAGGCGGGGGATGTGCCGTCGCCTTCGGTGAGTTTCATAGGACGCGCCGGCGTCGCGGGTTATTTCCCCGTTTCGCCCGAAGGTTTGCCAGCCATCGCCGGGCAAACCAAGCCGGCCAGAGCGGCACCGACAATGGTGCGCTTCATGATGGTATGTCAGAGAGATTGCAAAAACTTGATCAACGCTGCGCGGTCGGCGGCAGGCATGTTACGGAATAATTCCTTAGCGCGCTCGCCTTCACCGCCGTGCCACAGGATGGCTTCCTCCAGCGTGCGCGCGCGACCGTCGTGCAGATACGCTTCGCCGCCGCTCACGCCAGCCGTGAGGCCGATGCTCCACAGCGGCGACGTGCGCCACTCGGCTCCGGTGGCCTCGTGCTCGCCGAGGTTGTCGGCGAGGCCAGCACCCATGTCGTGTAGCAGGAGGTCGGTGAAGGGCTGTATCTTTTGTGCGCGAAGTTCGGCAAAGGGGTGATGCTTGCCCGTGGTGAGGCTCGGAGTGTGGCACGCGGTGCAGTTGGCTTTTGCGAAGAGCGGCTCGCCGCGCTGCGCTTCCGTGTCGTCGAGGTCGCGGCGCGCGCTGACGCCGAGCGTGCTGATGTAGCGCGTGATGTTGGCGAGGTCGGCGTCGGAGAGTTCCGGCTTGCCGCCAGTGCCATCGTCAAGTTTAGCGAAGAGCGAAGTCGTAACGCCCATGTCGCTGTTGAACGCGCCCGCGATTTGATGCCGCACGCTCGGCTGGCCGGCTTTGTAGCCGAAGCGTCCAAGGCGCGGCTGGCCGTTCTCGTCCTTCACGATTTGCGCGCGTCCGCGGATGCCGTCGTCTCGTTTGCGGTTCGCCTCTGCGAGCGCGAGCATGTCGGCTTCATCAATGGCCTCCAGCAAGCCGAGGCCGACGAGTTGCGGCGTGAGTCGCACGGAGAAATGCGAAGGCGTCTCGCCTGTGAAGGCATACACCGGCTTGCGCAGCGTGAACGGTGTGCCATCGGCATATTTACCCTCGACGGTTTGCCAGCTTGCGATGTTCGCGCCAGCTTCGGGTTTGCCGTCCGTGGATTGCGGCTGCAATGCGCTGCCGAGTTTCGGATGCGGCGTGCCTTTCGCGTCCGAGCCGACTTTGATGACCGTCTGAAACATCGGCTTTCCGATGTCCGGCGGCAGCGCGCGGCCATTATTGATGTGACACGCGATGCAACTGTGCGCGACGAACTGCGGCCCGAGCTTGCCGCGTTGTTCCCCGAAAACCGGATTGCCTTTCTCCGAATGTGCGCCATCCGCGAAGTCCGTGTGATGCAGCCGCCGCCCGAGCATGAACGGCTGCGCGCTCACCGGCGCGATGTTGCCGGCCATCTGCTTGAAACGATGCGCCGGCTCGTTGGAGTACTGATACGGCAGCGTCGTCTGCCCGCCGAGCCACGCCTGATCCGGCAGAGGGAACGAGTCGAGCTTCTCGCCCTTGGCCTCCCACGGCACGACACCGCGCCCGACGACGTAGAGGAATGCGGTGCCGTAGTAGTTCTTCTGGCCGTGCAGCGGCGCTTTCATGAACTGGCTGATTTCCACCTCGATGCGGTCGCCGACCTGCAGCGGGCGCTTCTCCATCACGTTGTGCGTCACTTTTACGGAGCGGCGGTTCGGCGCAACGAGCGGCGCGGGCGTGTTGAACTGATACTCGGCCTCCGTATTGATGCCGCGGAAGAAGCAGCGGAACTCCGGCGCGCTCAGCTCGGTGAGCGTTTCGTAGGTGAAGACCACGTCCTTCCCGCCCTTCGCGACGTGGTCCGCAATCTCGATGCCGATGGTGCGCTGCTCCCAATAGAAGGTGGCGTAGAGATCATACGAATGAAACCGCGCCTCGCGCGCGTGACGGCTGCGCGCGCGATCGGCGAGCCGTGTGATAAGCGCGTCGGACGTTTCCTCCAGCGTGGCGGGTTCGAGTTTCGTTGTTGAATCAAAGAGCGGCACCACCTGCGGCGCAGCGTGTGCGGAAAATGTGAGAGCAAGAGCGAGGGCAGATGTGAGGAGCAATGGCTGTTTCATGTCGCAAGGAAATGTGCGGCACCCATTTGATTTACCGGAGAGATCGGCGACACGCGCAAAAGCGGCTCACGGTTTTCCCGCCTCATAAGCCGCGCGCACCTCGTCCTCGCTCATCACGCGAGACAGGACGGCGAACTCGTCCAGCGCGGCTGCGAGGTGTCGTTGCGTCCCTCCGCGCCAGTTGCCGATTTCGGCGGTGCCGATGATGACGGACGGCGGAGTGAATGACGCCCCGCTGCCGATCAATTCACCGTTGGCGTAGTGGCGGA
Organism: uncultured Spartobacteria bacterium; assembly: GCA_903882875.1. GTDB lineage: Bacteria > Verrucomicrobiota > Verrucomicrobiia > Chthoniobacterales > Chthoniobacteraceae > SXWH01. The sequence goes on from CAIRYQ010000003.1 coordinate 14,869, forward strand.
TGGTCTTTCCATCGAAGGTCGTGGCGAGCAGCAGCCACTGCCCGAAACGATCCGATGTGACGAACGGCGCGCTGTTCACCGCCTCCCAGTCGGCGTGCAGCCGCCCGAGGTCGCGGGCGATTTCCAATCGCAACTCACCGCGATTCGTGAGCAGCCAGTGCAGTGCGCCAGTCTGCTTCGAGTCGGCGGAGAGCAGCACGTTTTGCCCGCGCGAAAGCGAATCCACGCGCAGCCAGGCGAGGAGCGTCACGGCATTCATCGGCTGCGGCGAGGAGAAGCGGATGCGGTCTCCCTGGCCGCGGAACTGCAGCGCGCGTTTGCCCGGCCACCGTCCGTCGATCCATGCGCTGCCGACGATCGTACCGTGGGATTGGAACGCGGCGTCCGTGCCGTGATTTGTGATCCTGCGTTCCGGAGAGTCCTCTTCGTCAAAAGTGAAATGCACCGCGGTTCCGGGATCCTCACTCAGCACACGGCTCGCCCTCAGCCAGACGGAAAACCTCTCCAACGCGGATGCGGCATCGCGCCGCCCGAGTTCCTCCTCGGAGAGAAACGCGGCGCGCGATGCGGGGATTGGGCTGGGCGACCCTGCGTCGAAGCGCACAGCCTCGCCTTCGCTCATCGCACGGGGCGCGAGTTTCGCGGAGGCGACTTCCACCTTGCCCGTGAAGACATGCACTTCGGGCGCTGTGTCGCGGCCGACGGAAAATCCAAAATCCGTCCCGAAGTCCACAACCTTGATCTCGGACGAGCCCACGGTGAAGCCACGCGCCTGCGGCGGAACGTGCGCGCTGATTTTCCCGGAGAGCAGAAACGCCTCGCCCGACGACACGAGCCGGAACTCCGCCGGACCTTCCAGCACAACACGTGCGCCGCTGAAGAACTCGACCAGCGCCGCGCCGGATTTCAAACGCAGGGTTCCCGGTTCCAGCACCGCGCCCGATGCGCGCTCCACACCATCCGTCCACTCCACGCCGACGGCGCGCGCCAGCACCGCGACTCCGTTTGCCTTCGGTTCCTCGAACACCGCATCCGCAGTCAAAGACCGTTTGCCGTGGTCGCGCATCCACCAGGCAGCCGTCAACATGATCACCGCAGCGGTCGCGAGCCACCACCACGCTGAGCGCGCAGGACGCCGCGAGGCCGGTTCAAATGCCACAACATTTTGCAAACCCGACTCGCGTTTCATCGCGGCCCAGTCGGCCAAACCGGTCTCGATGTCGCATTGCAGGAACCACAGCCGCCGCGCCTCCGCACTGGCTGCCAGAATTCCCTCCAATCGGGAATGGTCCGCCTGCGAGATCGCCCCGTCGTTCAGGGCGGCAAAAAGTGTCCTCAATTCGTCTCTGTCAAAATCCCCGTTCATCGGCCCGCCTCCCCGGCAAGCCGCCGTGTCACACAGTCCGCAAGCGCGCGGCGGATGATGTTCAATTTGTTGTAGAGCGTCTGCCTTGCACGGCCCATCTGCTCGGCGAGCACGCCGATGTCTCCGCCTTCGCCATAGACGGCCTCGATCAGTTTGCGTCCCGTTTCATCTACCTTCTGCAGGCAATGCTCCAGCGCATCAATGCGGCCGTTGGTGTTTCCGAGATCTTCCAAGCGTTCCGCCGCGAGCGTTTCGAGCAACTCGTCGCTAAACCGGAGGCGCGACCGGGCCGCCATGCGCTGAAAATTTTTTGCCTCGTAGAACGCCACCGTGCTCGCCCACGCGATGAAATCCGTCCCTTGCTCGAACGTCCCGAATTTCCGCCACAGGGTAACACTGGTCCGCTGCAACACATCCTCCGCATCATGACGGTTCCCAAGGAGCGACACGAGATAGCCCAGCAACCGCCGATGCGCGGCATTGAGCAGCCGGACGAATATGTCGTTCCGGTCAGGTGGATTTTCCGAAAGGTGCATCACCTTAGAATGTGCGAAGCCGCCGAATCTTACCGATGAAATCTGCCGGCTGTTCGCCGGCGCGTCACGCGCGTAGCAGCAGCGAGCGGACTTCGGCGTGGAGATCGCGGGCGAGGGTCTTGCGGTCGCCGGCGCGGGGCGAGGAGGGGCCGAAGCGGATGTCGAGCGTGAGGCCGCTTTTTCCGAGAAGGTTCAGCAGATGCGGGGCGAGGGTCATGTCGCGCCAGTAGGCCACTTCGTCCTCGACGCTGCCGCCGTCGTCGAGTGAGTAGCGCAGCGCGCACGCGGTGACTGGGCAGCCGAGTTTCACGACGGGTTCGAAGAGCGAACTGCGGAAGGGCAGCACATCGTCGCCGCCGGTGCTGGTGCCCTCGGGAAAAAGGGTGAGAGGCACCCCGGCACCGAGGCGTTCGCGCATTTCCTCCGTGACATCGGCGACTGCGCCGCGGCGCTCGCGGTCCACGAAAATCGTCGCGCCGAGCCGCGCGTAGAGGCCGAAGAGCGGCCAGCGGGCGACCTCCTTTTTCGAGACGAATGCGCAGCGGGCGACGGCGCTGAACGCGACGATGTCGAGGTAGCTCACATGGTTTGCGACGATGAGGCCGGCGTGCGGGATTTCGCCGCGGACGCGGATGCGCAGGCCGAGCCATTTCGCGTGGCGGACGGCGACGCGCTGGAGCCAGCGCACGCGTTCGCGGATGTTCTTTCCCGCGCCGCTGAAAAGAAAATCACCGAGGCACCCGGATGCCAGCGGAGGGAGCAGCAGCGTGCGCATCGCGGTGCGCGCGGCACCGGAGAGGGCGCCCATTTTTTACGAAAGGAAACGCGCGGAGGTCGCCGCGGGGAGCGTGGTGAGATCGATCAAGGTGAGGAAGTCAATCGTGCCGAATTCGCGATCCAGCGCGGGCGCTCCGCAGATTTTCGAGCCGACGGTAAGGTAGGTGCGGAGAAGGCGCGGCGGCTTCGGGCACTCGGCGAGCGGCGCGGCTTCGGGCAGTGCGTATGCGGGGAGCGGCGCGGTGCGGAAGGGCTCGGGGGCGAGGAATTCCGGCGCAAGCTGCGCGAACATGGCGTGGCCGAGCGCGGCGTCCTGCGAAGTGAGCGAACTGCAGCCGAGGAGGTAACGCGCGCCGCGTTCGCGCGCATAAGCGGCGATGCCGCGCCAGAGCATGTCGAGCACGGTGCCGCGGCGGTGTTCCTGATGGACGCACGCGCGGCCGAGCTCGACGATTTCGCCGCGGAAGGGCTCGAAGGGCGTGAAGTCAAACTCCTGCTCGCTGTAGTAGCCTTGCCCCGCGGCGGCTCCCGAGCCGGTCTGGAGGCGGTAGGTGCCGACGATTTTTCCCGTGGAGATGTGCTCGATGATGAGGTGATCGCACACGGCATCGAAGCGATCCGAGTCGCGCTGCGTGCGCCAGCTTTCGCTCAGGCCTTCCTGAAGCTCGACATTGAACACCTCGAAGCGCAGGCGCTGGGCGGCGAGGATGTCCTCCTCGGTCGTGGCGAGGCGCGTGCGGTAGTTCACGCGGGGCACGGGCGCTTGCGACGCGGGCATCCGGGCGATGCGTGGCGGCACAGCGGCGTTCGGCGGTGTTCCGGGTTGCGGGATTTGTGCGGCGGAGATCATGCGGGATGCGTTTGTTCAGCATACCGCGCCGGAGGGCGGATCAAAAGTGAAGATTGGGTGTCCGACCGGTGCCGTCCAGGTGAACCGGATGCGCATGAACGGGACACGCGGCGATGCGCGCGCGGGGTCAGCGGCTTTGCTGCATCATCCCGCCGAATGCGCCCTGCCCCTGCCAGCTTTCCGGCTTTGCCCACGGGATTTGGGAGACGCGCTCGTCCTCGTTGCGCTTGTCGGTGGTGGCGCAGCCGACGATGCCGAAGGCGAGGATGACGAGAAGGATGCGAATGACAGAGATCATGGAAAACTGATTCCTACTGCGTGGGAAGAGTCAAGCCGGGAACGGACGGGGGCGCAGTCGGCGATGGTGCAGGAGGTGTAATGTTCGCCGGCGGGGTCTGGCCGGCGGGCGCGGGTTCCTCGCGAACCTTGTCCTCGCCGGTGTAGATGACTCCGTCGCCGGGCTGGACATACACGCCCTTCGCAAAGGTTGACGGGATGATGTCCGCGACGGACTGCGAGGCTTCGACGTTGATGATGCGCACCTTGCCGATGGCCTGGCCACCGCGGGTGACGATGAGAATCTTGTTCGCAGCGGCGCCCCGCTTGTCGCCGATGCTCAACACGCAAAAGCCCCAGCCTGCATTGACCGCGAGCACCTGGCCGCTCGTGCCGTTTTGCATGACGCCTTTTCTGTAACGATCCACGACCTTCGCTTGCTCGACGATCTTGCTTTCCGTTTCCTTCTTCTGCCTGGTGAGTTCTTCGACCGCGAGTTTCTGCTCCGTCACCTTGATTTCCATCTCGGCGACTTTCGCGGTGAGTTCCTTGTTGGCCGTCTGCATGTCGGCGATCTCCTTCGTAATCTGTTCAGGAGTCTTGTCGCCGAACGAGGCTTTCAAGTCGTCGTAGTTTTTCTTGATGGCCGCATACTGAGTTTCGGCATCGGTCTTTTTCTGCAACGCATCCGCGAGTTCGGTCTTCGACTTGGCGAGATCCGCCTCGGTCATCGCCAGCTTGTCCTGGGCGGTCTTCAAATCGCCCTTCACCGTCTCGAGTTCAGCCTTCGTGTCATCGAGTTCCTTCTGTGTCTTCTTCAGCTTTGCCTGCGTCTCCACCAGCTCCGTGTGCTGCTTCTTGCCCTTGTCTTGGAGCGTCTCCACCAGCTCCTTCGTCTTGAAGCCGAAGAAGATCGCGGCCAGCGCAACGAGGAGGGTGAGGCCGGAGAAAATTTTTGCCATAAGATCAGTGCAGGTGGTGGGTGGGTGTCGGGGACATGTGACAATCATGACGCCGGGGTGCAACGTCAAAACTGCGGGAAGGGCGTTTTTATGCGGCTGGGATTTTTATTGGCAAGGGCTTTTGCAAAAATTCCAACGATTTCATTTTGTCAGCGCACCTCCCGTGTGCTTTTCTCCGCGCTCCGTCAGGGGCCATGGATGGAAGGCTGGCGAACCCCGCCAGAGCCGGAAGGCAGCAACGGCAGCCTGCCCTTCCTTGTCGTGGTTCCCTGACGGAACTTTTTTCGACGCAAGTCCGGATGTGAAGTGAGGGGCGGACAATCTTTCGGAACGAACTGTTCTGGACAGGATGCGGAATGCGGCGCGTCCGCAAACCATCACGCCACATGCGCCCAACTTGCCAGCCGTCAGGATTGTCGGCTCCACATTGCCGCACCGCGTAAACGGAGAAGGTCATCTTTTTGAACCGAGCTAGATTTTCAGCGCCTTGATGCGGCGTCCGACTTCCTCCGCATTCGCGCGCGAGTTGAACGCGCTGATGCGGAAGTAGCCCTCGCCTCCGGCACCGAATCCCGCACCGGGCGTGATGACGACGTTTGCCTCGTGCAGCATCTTGTCGAACATCTCCCACGAGCCGAGCGAACCGGGGCACTTCACCCAAATGTAAGGCGCGTTCACACCGCCCCAAGTCTTCCAGCCCACGGACTGCGCCGCATCGCGGAGGATGCGCGCGTTGCCCATGTAGTGTTCGACGAGCGCGCGCACTTGCGCCTTTCCATCTGCGGAATATAGCGCCTCGGCGGCGCGCTGGATGATGTAGGCGACGCCGTTGAATTTTGTCGTCTGCCGCCGCAGCCAGAGCGGATGCAGCGGCTTCTTTTCGCCGGAGGCAGTCGTGGCCAACAGCGTCTTCGGCACGACGACAAATCCGCAACGCACGCCGGTGAACCCGCCGCTCTTCGAGTAGCTGCGAAACTCGATCGCGCACTCGCGCGCGCCGGGAATTTCGTAGATCGAATGCGGAATCCCGGGCTCGCTGATGTAAGTCTCGTAGGCCGCATCGAAGAGGATCAGCGTGCCATTCGCGCGGGCGTACGCGACCCATGCTTCGAGTTGCGCGCGCGTCGCGGCGGCACCGGTCGGGTTGTTCGGCGAGCAGAGGTAAATGACGTCCACGTGCTGCTTCGGCGGCGCGGGCACGAAGCCGTTCGCCTCGTTGCCTTCCAAATACACGAGGCCCGCGTATGCGCCGCGCGCGTCGGCGTCGCCGGTGTTTCCGGCCATCACGTTCGTGTCCACATACACGGGATACACGGGATCGGTGACGGCGATGACGTTCTTCGCGCCGAGGATGTCGAGGATGTTGCCGGTGTCGCACTTCGTGCCGTCGCTCACGATGATCTCATCGTCCGCGACCTCAATGCCGTGCGCGCGGAAATCATTTTCCGCGATCGCCTTTCGCAGCCACTCGTAGCCCTGCTCGGGGCCGTAGCCCTTGAAAGTCTCGCGCACTCCCATTTCATCCACCGCCTTGTGCAGCGCGGCACGCACCGCTTCGGGCAACGGCTCGGTCACGTCGCCGATGCCGCAGCGGATCATGCGCTTCGCCGCGTCGGCATTGGAGTCCGTGAACGCCTTCACGCGGCGCGCGATTTCGGGAAAGAGGTAGCCGGCCTTGAGCTTGGAGTAGTTGTCGTTGAGAAATGCCATGGTGCTGGTGTGATTTGCGGGAGGCGCGGTGTAGTGGCGGAACGCGCGCCGGTCAACCGCTCTGCGAGGTTCACGCGGGTGTTTTCCATTGTCCGCCGCCCGCCACGGCGAATAGCTTCCGCGCCCCATGACACCCGCATCCCAATGGCAGAGCCGCTAGCCGACACGGACAAGCGCACGCGCAACGCGTGGCTCACCGTCGACACGCTGTGGTTCGCGCTTATCATCGGCGTGCTCATCCGCTCGCTGCTGAAACCGAACAGCGGCACCGTGTTTCCGATTTTCCAAACCGCCGGCGGACGCTGGCTGCACGGCGAGAACCTCTACTCCGGTGGCACCGACTATCTCTACAGCCCGCTCGTCGCCGCGCTGTTTTCTCCGCTCGCACTCCTTCCCTATTGGCTCGCAAACATCGTCTGGCGCCTCGGCGTCGTCGCCGCGTATCTCGCTGCGGTGCGCGTATGGTTGCGCGATGGTGCAGCCCGAATTCCTGCGAAAAATCACGCGCTCGTCTTCCTCATCCTGCTCCCGCTTTCCGTCGGTAGCATCAACAACGCGCAGGCCAACCCGCTCGTCGTCGCGCTCGTGATGTTCGCGATCATCGCCGTGCGCTCCACACGCTGGGCCGTGGCCGCCGTGTGCGTCGGCATCATTGCTTACCTGAAAATCTACCCGCTCGCCGCGGGCCTGCTGCTCTGCGTGATTTTTCCGCGGAAGCTTTCATGGCGGATCTTCGCCGTGCTGTTCGCATTCGGCGCGCTTTCGTTCGTGCTGCAAAAACCCGCCTACGTCGCCGAACAATACCACAACTGGGTCGCGACGCGACGCGTGGACGAGCGCCACTTCGATGTGATGAACCGCCCGCGCGACCTGTGGACGCTGCTCGCCGCATGCGGCATCGAGCTGAATCTGCACCTTTATTTTTTCATCCAAATCCTCGGCGGCGGCATCATCGCTGCGCTTTGTTTCGTCGGACGTTTGAAAAAGTGGGGCAATGACCGGCTGCTCACGCTCATCTTCACACTCGTGTGCTGCTGGATGCTCCTGCTCGGCCCCGCGACGGAATCCTCGACCTACATCCTGCTCGCACCCGCCATCTCGCTCGCAGCGGTCGAGGCATTCAGCCGCCCATTCCCGCAATGGATGCGCGCGCTCGTCGCAGCCGCACTCACAATTCTCATCGGCGGCGCAGCGTTCATCGCATTCGCCGGACGGCGGCGCGACCTGTGGTCCATGTCCGTCCAGCAAATCGGCACGGTGATGTTCGCCGTGTTCGCCCTCGCGTGGGTGTTCCGGGATTCGCTCTGGCAAAGCGAGAAAGATGTCGCGAAGCCAGTGGCGTAACGCTGCAATTTACGCGGTGGCCGCAGGTCGGCAGGCTGGTGCCAGCCCTACCGGTTCGCGTCCGCGAGCGCCTTGGCATCTGCATCCTCGGTCGCGCCCTGAGTGTGGCCGATGATCTTCGAGTTCGCGCCGTCGAGCTTGATGACCAGGAGCCGCGAGATCCGTTTGTTGTTTTCGGGACTCGTGCTGTTGATCCGGTAAATGACCGCGTAAGGCCGGAATCCCTTCGCGGTGTGAACGCCGCGCCACTCGACGACATCGTTCGCCTTGGCCGGAAACTGCCCGCCCGCATGGCTCATGGTGGCACCATAGAGGTCCACCACGGTGTTGCCATATTTGACACTGATCCACGAGCGGTCATCACCGGCCGACAGCACGAGCTGGTAGCCACCCAAGCCAGGGCATGTCTGCGTGAACCCATCCGTGTCGTAAGTTTTATAACTCAGCGCATTCTTCCGCGCCGAACTGGTATATTCGGAGGTGGCTTTGTCCGCAGCAAATGCGACGGAGAGAAGAAGGATGCCAGCGACAACCGCACGGAGGATTGATTTGTTCACGACTTCAACGAACCAAGAGACTCCTGTTCATTTCAAGCGATAAACGCGCTCCATCACGAAGCGTCCGACCCGCTGTGGAATCCGAGGAGATCTGCCGCCTGCGATTATTTTTCCTCCCGCGGAAGCTCCGCGACGAACCACGCCTCCACCTTCTGCCGCGCCCAAGGCGTCTTGCGCAAAAAGGTGAGGCTCGACTTCACGCTCGGATCGAACTGGAAGCACCGGATCGGGATGCGCCGCCCCATTTCCTCCCAGCCATGCCGGTGGACGAGCACGTTCAAAATTTTCTCCAGCGTGATGCCGTGCAGCGGATCGCGGGGATGGGAGGCGGGAGTGGTCACGCATCCTTCCCCGCGCCGTACAACACACGCTGCAGGATCTGCTCGCCGGTGAGCCGGTGGGCCGCGTCGTGCGGGCAGGAGGAGACGCATGTGGGCGCTGGCGAGGAGCGCGTGCTCGCCGAGTCGCAAAGGTCGCACGTCGCGGCCTTGGGCTGCGCGATTGCGACGGTGCGGCCCGGATTCGCATCGTCCGGCGCCATGTAGATCCGGTTCTGGTTCGGCACCATGAAAATGCTGCCGTACGGACAATTCGACGCGCACAGCCCGCAGCCGATGCAGTGATCCTCGATGACGATCTGGAGGTGCTTGCCGCGGTGGATCGCGTCCACGGGGCAGCCCGTCATGCAGTGCGGATCGGCACACGAGCGGCAGGACGTGGCGATGAGCATGTTGCCAAACTGCATGCCGTCGCGGAGCAGGCGCGTGACAGGCACGCCGTGCGAATCCGTGCCGTGCCGCTGCACGCAGCCGCGCGTGCATTCATCGCACCGCGTGCAGAGATCCAGATCCAACGCGAGGATGCTCCTGCCCTCGTAAAGTCCCTGCGCCACGAATTCCGCACGCAACGGATCGGCCTCAAGATTTTCGCGCAGCCGCGCGAGGGAGATCTCCACGAGCCTCCGCCGCACGGAGGGAAATTCGCGGATCATTTCCAGAAAGGTCATCCGCTTCACGCGAGCGAGTTCGACGAAGTTCAGCGCCGAGCATGTGGCCATGCGCTGGCCGGCGGGGATCGCGTCCTTCAGGTTTTCCCCGGCTTCGTCGAGGCGACGCCCGAGCAGCGATTCGACCTCGTCGGGCGTCCGGCGCAAATCGTCTGCGGAAAGCGCGAGCAGCCCGATCTCGCCGAGGATCGAACCGGGGCCGCGAGGGAGGACTTTCGTCTCGCGCCCGAGCCTGCGGACGCCGACACGCACATGCCCGAGGCGGACGACATACATCGCATCCGCATCGTCGCCCTGACGGAAAATTTCCTGCCCCGGACTCACGCCGACGAAGCTGATCCGCGGGCGGAGAAATTCCACGACGCGCTTGAAGTCGGCATCGCCGATGCCCTCGAACAAATCCGAATTTCGCAGCACGGTATCAAGCGCCCGCTGCCGGTACTTCGCCTCGAACATGTCGCGCAGGCTCGGCAGGCGCATGAGCCGATCGAGCACGTTGCGGCGCAATTCCCAGACCTCGCCTGACTCGATCGCATTCACCGTCGCATTGCGCGGAGCACCCGTCAGGCACGCCATTTCGCCGAAGATCAAATCCTTCGGCCCCAGCTCGAATGTCGCGCCCGAATTCGCCGCCTTGCTCCCCTTCCCACCTTGCGCACCGACTTTCACCGCGAGCCGTCCGCCTTTGATCAGGAATGCCGTGTTCCCCGGATCGCCCTCGCGGAACAGCACGTCACCCGCGCTCAATTTTCTGCGGATGACGAGCCCCTGCTGCCACAGCAGGAACTTCGGCGGGATGCCGGCGAAGAGCGGATCGACGATCAGTTCCGCCGCCGACAACACTTCCTTCGACTTGTCACCCGGCGAGACTTGGATCCTCGCTCCGGGCTGGAATGTGATCGCGCTCGTCGGGCACGACACCATGCACTCGCCGCACTGCACGCAGTCCGAATTTCCCATCGCATCATTCAGATCGAAGCTGATGCCTGCGTTGATCCCCTTGCCCGTGCGGCCGACCACGTCGTTCGCGCGCACCTCGCCGCAGCCGCGGATGCACCGCTCGCACAGGATGCACGCGCTATGATCCACCGTGAAGACCGGCGATGAAGTGTCGAGCCCGCGCCTGCCGACATTCGGCGGCGGCTGCGGCGCGGGATTGGAAAAAACATCCAGCGCGATCCGCGAAGGCACCGCGTGGCAGCGCCCGACCATGCGGCCGAGTTCGTTGAAAGGCGCGAGTTCCTTTTCGAGCGAAGGCGGCTCGGCGGGCTTGAGATGATCCACGGCGAGAAGCTCCGTGAGCACTTTTACCGTCTGGCGCACACGGTCGCCATCCGCGCCCTCGGCGTTCATCGTGAAGACCTCCATGCCGTCCTTCACCTGATGCTGGCACGCTGGAAGCAGTTTGCGCTCGGCGGCTCGCTTGCCGCGCTTCTGCCCGTAAATCTGCACGACGCACAGGCGGCAAACGCCGACCGGCGTCATGTGCGGCTGGTGGCACAGCGTCGGGATTGGGATCTTCGCCTCGTCACCCACGTCCTTCACGTAGAGCTGCGCGGCGGCGGCGTAGATCGTCGTATAGACGGGCGTCGTGCGCCCCTCGATGTCCTGCACGATGTTGCCGTCCGCGTCCTTCCGCGGCTCGGCGAGTGGGACCGTGACGGGCTGGCCGTCAATTTGAAGCGTGACGGTCTTGCGGTAGTCCGACTCCGTCGGCGAATCGAGACGGACGAGCTGGCCGTCAATGTCGCGGCTGAAGAGTCCCTCGTCGTCATCGCGGACGAAAAGCCCCTCCGGCTCGGGCATGAATGATCCGTCGTCTGTCCCAGGCATTATTGCGCGTCTCCTTTCGGTTGCCCCGCGGCGGCGAGATGCCGCGCGATGTCATCGGGGAAAAATGTGATCAGCGTGCGCCACGGCATCGGCACCGAGCGGCCGAGCCCGCAGATCGAAGCCATCTCGATCGCCTTGCCGAGTTCCGTGATGAGCGGAGTCAATTCGTTCTTCCAGCGATCCGCCGCGATTCCGCCGTCGAGCAGATGCGCGCCGAGCGACGCAAATTTCTGCGAGCCCGTGCGGCACGGCACGCATTTGCCGCACGATTCGTTGCGGAAAAATTCCGCGGACTTCACCGCTTCCGCAGCCATGTCGCGGCCCTCGGCATACACGACGAGCCCCGCGCCGAGCGCCTGCGTGGGGCTCAGCGCGCGGAAAAGATTCAGCTCCAGTTCGAGATCGAGGATGTCGAGTTCCGTCACCGCAGGATCGAATCCGCGCCGCGCCGCGAGCGCCTGCCATTCCTTTTTCTCGGTGTGCCCGCGCGGCAGTCCGCGCGCCGCCGTGAGCTTCGCCGGCAGGAATCCGCCCGATGGGCCGGACGGCGCGAGCGCCTTCAGCTTCCGGTCGCCCGCCATGCCTCCGCAGTACTGCTCGCCGTGGATGAGTTCGCGCAGCGTGAGGCCCATCGGCACTTCGAAGACGCCGGGCCTTTTCACATCGCCCGAGATCGAAAAAAAACGGCATCCCTGCCAGCCGTTCACGCCCTGCGCGGCGTAACTTTTTCCACCGTGGATCAAAATGTACGGCACCCACGCAAACGTCTCGACATTGCTCACGAGCGTCGGGAGATCGATCAGGCCGTTCGTCTCCAGCTTCGGCGGCATGTTGCGCGGCTCGCCACGGCGGTCGGACATCGCCTCGATGAGCGCGCTCTGCTCGCCGCAGATGTAGCCGCCAGGACTCACGAAAACCGAGACCGGAAACGGCCTGCCGAGAGCCGTCGCATTTGCACCGCAGAAACCCATCGCCTCCGCACGGCGGATCTCCGCTTCGCACGCGGCGATCTGCTCGGCGTATTCGTGCCGGATGTAGATGAAGCCCTGTGACGCCTCGGTGATCAGCCCCGCGAGGATCACGCCCTCGACAATCGTGTGCGGCGCGCGAAGCAGCAGCTCGCGATCCTTGAAGGTCGCGGGCTCGCTCTCGTCGCCGTTCACGACGATGAACGCACGGTCGTCGCCTCCGCGTGCGCGCGCATTGCGCACCGCATCGCGCACGTCCTTCCACTTTTGCACCGCGGGAATTCCCGCGCCGCCCATGCCCCGGAGATCCGCGGCTTTGATCTCGTCGAGCAGCGCGTCGGCCCATCCGCCGAGCGACGGATCGTTCGCCCAGTCCGCCGCCGTCTGCCACTCGATCACCGCGTCGGAAACCACGTCGCCCAACGACGGCTCAGGAATGGGCTGGCCGATCGCGCCGCGGCGGAACTGCTCGATCTTGTCCGTCCCCCATTTGCGCGTTTCGGCGAGCACCTGTCCGGCGGATGCGATGGATGCATCGCGCGCCGCGATCACCTTTTTCACGGCAAGATACTCCGGCGGAGCGCCGCGATACGGATCGATCGCCCACTCGTGCGAGGGAAATTTTTGATCCGCGTCGTGATCGCACGCAGGCGGGGAATCGTCCCGGCACGCGTCGAGGATCGTCTTCATCTCCGCAGCCGAGCGCCCGAGAAAATACGTCTCGTGTTCCGCTCCGCGGATCTCCACGCACGCCGCCGGCGCGCGGTCGCAGCGCCCGAGGCACGACACGCCCTCCACAGAAATCTGGTCGTCCGCCGTCGCCCCGATGTCGCGCAGGATCGCCGCCGATCCCGCGAGATGGCACGACATGTCGCGGCACACGCGCAGGGTGATTTTTTTCGGGGGAGAAAGGCGGAAGTGCGGGAAAAAACTCGCGACCGCCTGCAGCCGGTGCAGCGGCACGCCGGAGTCCTTCGCGAATTCCTCCAGCGCCTCGCGCTTCAGGAATCCGTGCTCATGCTGGATGCGCGTGAGCGCCGGGACGAGCGTCGCCTCGTATGGAACGCGCACATTGCGGCCGCTCATGCGCGCGCACCTCCCCGCGCGGCATGGCTTCCCTGCGAAGCGGCACATGCACGCTGCGATTTGCACTCGGGGAAATTTTCTCGTGCGCCGGACGACACGCCCGCGTTTCTAGCGACGCGGCGAAAGGCGGTCAAAGTGATTTCACCAGCGGCAGCACGATCACAAAGATCGCGCCGCGCCCCGGCTCCGAACGCGCGCGGATGCGCCCTTTGTGCGCCTCGATGATCCGCTTGCAAATCGAGAGCCCGAGCCCGGTGCCCGTCCTTTTTCCGAACGTCGCGAACGGCTGGAACAGCCGCTCCGCGATTTCCGGCGCGATGCCCGTGCCCGAGTCCTCAACCTCGACCTGCAATTCATCGTCCGAGAGTGAAAACCGCAGCGTCACCGTGCCGCCGTCGGGCATGAAGTCCGCGGCGTTGTTGATCAGATTGTAGAACGCCTGCACGAGCCGCCGCTCATCAATGTTCACCGGCACGCCGGGCGGCCGCGTTTCGCACACGATCTTCACCCCGCGGTCGCCTGCGAGCGGGCCGACCTCGTCGAGCAGCACGCGCACAAAATCACGGAACGCCATCGGCGCGAGCACGACCGTGCCCGGCGTCTGCCGCGTGAAGTCGAGCACCTCGTTCACCATCGTCGTCAGCCGTTTCACCTCACGGCGGATCATGCCCGCGGCCATCGTGCGGGTCTCGCCCGGTGTGTCGTCCGCGCCCGCGAGATCGGTGGCGACGCTGATGATGTTCAGCGGATTTTTCAGATCGTGTACGACGGACTGCGCAAACCGCCCGACAAGCGAAAGCCGCCCCGCCTCGAGCAGTTCCTCGACATGCCGCGCATTCGACTCACGCATGCGGTTGGAAAAATCACGCATCAGCGCAAACATCAGATCCGGCGACTGCGAGAAGACCCGGTGGACATCGTCAATCGGCAGGAAGCGCAGCACCGAGTCAGCATCCGCGCGCGCCGAGGCGGAGCGGGGCTTGCCGTCAATGATCGCCATCTCGCCAAAAATCCCTCCCCGCCCGATGCGTGAGAGCACGCGCTGCTCCGCATCCTTCGCCCCGATCACGATGTCCACGCGGCCGCCGTCCACGACATACATCCCGTCGCCCGCGTCACCTTCCTGGAAAATGATTTCACCCGCAGGCACGCGGAGCGCCTTCACGCCACCGAGGTTTTTGCGCAGCTCGGCGTCGAGCAATGCAATGAAGGATTCGGCTGGTGAAACGGCGGCCATCGGCGTGGATGCGGCGCGAATCTGGTTCGGACCGCAGGCACAGACAAGCCCGAAGCCCGCCGGTGCCAGACTTGCGGCTCAACCGCGGGGCATCCTACCCGGCGCGCTGATCCGCCTTTTCAAAATGCCGCGCCTTCACGCCCCATACGATGAACACCGCGCCGATCCCGTACATGAAGAGCGAGAGGAACTGGCCCGCGGAAAACGATCCGACGGCCCACGCGGGATCGGGTTCGCGGAACATCTCGCCGATGATCCGCGTCGTGGCGTAGAGAATGAAAAACGATCCCGTGAGCACGCCGCGCGGCATGCGGCAGCGCGTGCGCAGGAGCCAGAGGACGGTGAACATCAGCACGCCTTCGAGCAGCGCCTCGTAGAGCTGCGACGGATGGCGGGGCGTGAGATTTTCCCGCAGCACGCGCTCGGTCTCCGCGTCGCGCGGAATGGTCTCCACGATTTCTCCGATGGGACGCTGCAGCGCGTCTGCGACCTTCGGCGCGATGTCGTCGCGGCCGACCGGCGTGTCGAGCAGCTCGCGCGGGAATTGCACGGCCCACGGACACGATGCGGGCGCGGGTTTGCCGATGAGTTCGCCGTTGATGAAATTGGCGCAGCGCACGAGGAACAGCCCGGTGGTCGCGACGACGCAAAGCGTGTCGCCGATGCTCGTCCACGAGACCTTCCATTTCCGCGAGAGCACGAAGGTAACGATCACGAGCGCGAGGATTCCGCCGTGGCTCGCCATGCCGCCTTTCCACACCTCGAACATCCACCACGGATTTTCGTGCGGCTCCTTGAAGCCGTAAAAAAGGATCCACCCGACACGCCCGCCGAGCAGAACACCAAAGAGTCCCGCCCATGTGATGAAGTCCGCGACTTTTTCCGGCGGGATATCCGTGTAGCCGCGCCTCGCGAGATGACGGTAGAGCCAGAATCCGACGAGCGCGGAGAGCACGTACGAAAGGCCGTACCAGCGCGGCCCGTAGCCGTGGAAGCTGAAGACAAACGGGCCGAATGAGTGGAGAAAGGTGGCGAGCACGCGTGGCTTCTGCCACAGCGCGGCGGGGCGTGTCAGCGACTTTGCGCGCCGGTCACTTCGCGAGCTTCAGATTCGCGAGGACGGTCGGGAGCGCCTCGGCTCTCAGCGGCACCGCTGCGGCCGCGGGAGCGGGTGCTGCGACTGTCGAAAGCGGAGCTGCGGCCGCGGGGACGGCTGCGGGAGCCGGGGTCTTCTTTTTCTCGTGCTCATCTTCCGGCGCGAGCTTGAAGGAATGCGGGCCTTCGTCGTCGTGGCCGAGCATCTTTTTCCGCCGGTCGAGTGCCTGCCGCATCTTCGCCTTGTTCACTGCGAGCAGCATCGCGGTCTCCTCGGTGATCTTCTTTTCCTCGTAGGCCTGGCAGAGGCTGCCATCGAAGGTGGTCCAGCCCTCCTGACTCGACTGCGTGATGATGTCGTGCAGGCTGCGCACGTCGTTTTCACCGAGCTGGACTGCCTCGCGCGAGCGCATGTTGCTGCCCATGATTTCGGGGATCATCACGCGGCCGCCGCCGATCTTCGGCGCGAGGCGCTGGCTCACGACCCAGCGCAGCGTCTCGGCGAGGCGCTCGCGCACCTGCGATTCCTCCTCCTTGCTGAACATGCCGAGCACGCGGTTGATGGACTGCGTGGCGCTGATCGTATGCAGCGTGGAAAAAACCGTGTGCCCCGTTTCCGCGGCGGTGAGCGCGATCTCCATCGTCTCGCGGTCGCGGATTTCGCCGACGAGGATCACCTTCGGCGCCTGCCGGAGCGCCGCGCGCAGGCCCATTGCGAAGCTGGAAAAATCCTTGCCCATCTCGCGCTGGCAGAAGGTCGCCTGCTTGTGCGGGTGCATGAATTCCACGGGGTCTTCGAGTGTGACAATGTGCATCGCGTGCTCCTCGTTGAGGCCGTTCAGCATCGCGGCGAGCGTGGTCGTCTTGCCGCTGCCCGTCGCGCCGGTCACGAAGATGAGCCCGTTTTTCTCGGCGATGATTTTTTTGAAGACAGGCGCGAGCTTCAGATCGTCCATCGTCGGGATCTTCGTGTTCAGCTTGCGCAGCACCATCGCGAAGGTGCCCTTCTGCTTGAAGACATTTACGCGGAAGCGCGCGAGGCCCTCGACGAAATACGAGCAGTCGCACGAGCCTGTGTTGCGCAGATCGTCGAGCAGGCGCTGGGCTGTGCCGACGAGCGAATGCGCGAGCCCCTCCGTCTGCTGCGCGGTGAATGCGGGCGAAAACTTCGTGCCGTCCACCGCGGTGAGCTTGCCGAAATTTTCCACCTGCGGCGGACGCCCGACCATGAAGAACAGGTCGCTCACGCCTTCGCCCACTCCGAGCATCGCGCGGAGCAGATCGTCAATCGGGATCGGCGGCACGGAAAAAATCGGCGCTCGAGGATCGCCGATGCCGGACGCGACAGGCGCCTGCGCCAGTGCAGGCGCGGGCGCGGGCGGCGTGTGGCTGACTGGCGGAGCGGCCGGTGCCGATGCGGGCGCAGGTGTACTTTGAATGGGCACATGGATCGTCCGCGCAGCGGGTGCGTGGACCTGCGGGTGAAGTTGTGCGGCGGGCGCGGGCTGGATTGTCCGGGCGGCCGGGGTTTCGTTGTTTGCGACGCCCGTGGGCGCCCCGATGATCTTACCGTTCTTGTCGTAGAGTGGCATGGTTGGCGGCGCTTGCGATTGCAGGTTCCGTGCCTCTGCACAAAGTTGAGCGTCGAGAGGACCCGCCGTTTTTCCGATCTCCCAACCTTCAACTTTCAACCCCCAGCCTGCCCTGAGAAAGTGGTTGCCATCCGCACTTCGACCGCTACTTTCCGCGCCCCATGCCAAGAGCCATCGCACGTCGCAAGACGAAAAAATCAGCTTCCAAGCGGTTCAAAGTGACCGCGACGGGGAAGATCATGCGCCGTAAGCCGGGCCTTCGCCACCTCGCATCGAGCAAGAGCTCGAAGCGCAAGCGCAAGCTCGGCAAAGACGGCCAGGTCCACGAGACAATGGTGGACCGTATCAAAGAGTGCCTCCCGTTCGCGTAAGCGACGCGTCACATCGGTTCGGGCGCCTGTCCTCCTCGGAGGACTCACCGGCAGGCGAGGCAGCCCGGCCATTTAACCACAAACCCAAACAGCCAGCCGGGCAACCAAACCAAGACCATGCCAAGAGCCACTAATGCTCCCGCGTCGCGCGAGCGCCGCAAGAAAACACTCGACGCCGCCAAGGGATTCCGGGGCCGCCGATCCAAACTGTTCCGCTACGCAAAGAACGCGGTGATGAAAGCCCAGTACTGGGCGTTCCGCGACCGCAAGACGCGCAAGCGCATGTTTGGCAAACTCTGGAACCAGCGCATCAACGCCGCCGCACGCGCGAACGGCCTCACCTACAGCCGATTCATGGAAGGCATCAAGGCCGCCGGAATCACGCTCGACCGCAAGGTGCTCTCCGGCCTCGCGTATGAGGACGAAGCCGCATTCAAGGCGCTCGTTGAAAAGGCGAAGGCCGCGCTCGCCAGCAAGCCCGGTGTGACGTTGCCGAAAGCTGCGTAACCCGCGTACCAGCCATTTTCACAAAACCCCGGATGTCCGAAAGGCGTCCGGGGTTTTTGCTTTTCATCGCAAAATAGGCGCGAACTGACGAGCTCGGCGGATTCAGGATTTTTGATTCGAAATTTCTCGGCGCGTCACAGCCGCGCCAAATCGCAAATCTGAAATCCTAAATCTTGAATTTCCTCACGGCACCATGCGCCCGAGGCATTCGATGAGATAGGGCAGCAGTTGCTTCTTGCGCGAGACGACTCCGTCGAGCTGCCAGATGTGCGGGGCGTGTGCGACGGGCGAGGCGATGGTGCTCAGGAAGCGTTCGTCACCGCGCACGAGCAGCAGGCTGCTCTGCGTGGTGATATCCGTCACAAGCAGGGCGGCGAAAAGCAGCGCATCGCGTTTCTGCCGTGCGTCGAGCGCATCGAGGAGCGCGTCGCGTTTCTCCGCAAAGTGAGAGAATGTCAGCTCCTCGACCTGCGCGACGACGAAGCGGAATCCGTTTTCGGTGTAGGGCTTCGAGTCGGCGGTGATCGCCTCCTCCGCGGTGAGCGTGAGCAGCGGGCTGCCGACGCTGAAGAGCTCCTGCGCGTACACGTCAGCGTCCACGTTTGCGGCGCTCGCGAGTTCGTCGCGGATTTTGCGATCCACCGCCGTCGTCGTCGGCGAAGTGAGGTTCAGCGTGTCGCTGATCAGGCCCGAGAGCAGGATGCCCGCGATTTTCCGCGGCACCTCGATGCCCGCATGCTGGAAGCAGAGCGCGACGATCGTGCTCGTGCTGCCGACGGGGTTGTTCCAGAAATGCATGGGCGCTGTGCTCGTGAAGCCGCCGATCCGGTGGTGGTCGTAGATCTCGATGATGGGCACCTGGTCCGCGCCGCGCACGGCTTGATCGAGTTCGTTGTGATCCACGAGGATGAGCTGGCGCGGGATGGACTTGATGAAGTCCGACTTCGACAGGATGCCGCAGAGCTTGCCGTGATCGTCCACGACGGGAAAGACGAACGCGCTCGTGTCCGCAGCACGCTGGCGTGCCTCGGCGAGCCGCGTGTCCTTTTGGAAGGAAAGAAAATCCGTCTCGACCATGCGGCCCGCACGCACTGCGCCGCGGCTCATGAGCACGGTGGTCGCGGTGTCGCTCGGCGAGGTGATGAGCGTCACGCCCGCGGCGCGCGCGGCGATTTCCACTTCGGGATCGATCGCGTAGCCGCCAGTGACGACGACCGCGTGCGCGCGCAGCTCGATCGCGAGCTGCTGGATGTGCGGTCGGTCGCCGACGAAGACGACGACCTTGCGCCCGGCATCGCGGTAATTCTTCAGCCGCGGTCCGAAGCTGTCCTGCCGCATCGCACCCACGAGGAGAAACAGCTCCTCCTCCGCCGTGGAGAGCTGGCCGCAGACGAGCTGCCCATGCACCGTGCGCGCGATGTCCGCGAGCGACGCGGTGACGGTGCGCGCCGCGCCCGCCTCCTCGTGCGGCGGGATCAGATGGTGCATGATTTTGAAGGAATTCAGCAGGCCCGTGCAGCGGTGGCGGTCGTCCACGACGGGCAGGCCGCGCAGGCGGCGGCGGTCAATGAGCTGCACGGCCTCGTAGATCGGCGTGTCCACATGCACGCTCACGACGTTCGGCTGCATCACGTCCTTCACTCGCGGGCTCAGGTCGGTGAGCAGCGCGGGCGGCTCGACGCCGAAACGCTGCAGCGCAAAGTCAATCCGCGGATTTGTCGGCCCGCAGCGCGCGGCGATCACATCCTGCCAGCCGGTGAGCCGCTTGAGTTCCGCACAGCCGATGGCCGAGCAGATCGAATCCATGTCGGGATTCCGGTGGCCGATGACGATGGTTTGCACGGCGCGGAGGAAAGCACGGTTTGTTCCGGCGGAAAGGGAAAACGGCGTGCGCGGCCCGTGGCGGACGTGATTTGTTCCGCATCCCAAAAAAACGCGCCTGTGCTGCGGTTCACGCGGCCTCCCGCCGCGCTTACGCGGAGAAAGATCGCGGCACGCGAGGCTGGCAAAACACGGTGCGCTGTGATTCTTCGTCCGCCCTTGCTTATGAAATCTGCCATCACCATCTCACTCGTCACACAGGCAAAAGGCGGGCCGTTCGTCTATTGGGACGGGCTTGCGGACGGCTGCGCGCGCGCCGCTGCGCTCGGCTTCGGCGCCGTCGAAATTTTCCCGCCGTCCGCCCACGCGCTCGACATCGCGGAACTGCAAGGGCTGCTCGATCATCACAAGCTGAAGGTCGCCGCCATCGGCACCGGCGGCGGCTGGCTCGTCCACAAATGGACGCTCACGCATCCCGACGCCGCCATCCGCAAACAGGCGCGCGAATTCATCCGCGAGATCGTGGACTTCGCGGGCGGCTTCGGCGCACCGGCGATCCTCGGCTCCATGCAGGGACGCTGGGAAAATGATCTCACGCGCGAGCAGGCACTCGCATGGCTCGGCGAAGCACTCGACGATCTCGGCGAACACGCCGCACGCCACGGCACCGTCTTCCTCTACGAGCCGCTGAACCGCTACGAGACGAACCTCTTCAACCGCCAGACCGCCGCCGCCGCCTGGCTACGCACGCTGAAGACGCAAAACGTCCGCCTCCTCTGCGACCTCTACCACATGAACATCGAGGAGTCCGACCTTGCCGCCGCGCTCCGCGAGTGCGGCCCGCTCGTCGGCCACATCCATTTCGCCGACTCAAACCGCCGCGCCATCGGCATGGGCCACACGGACATCGCGCCCATCATCGCCGCGCTGCGCGACATCAGCTACAAAGGGTACCTCTCCGCGGAGATACTCCCGCTTCCGGATTCCGATGCGGCGGCGAAGCGGACGATTGAGAGCTTTCACAAGGTCTCGGAAATGACTGGTGACTGATGACTGGTGTTCGGAACCGTTTTACCAGTCACAATTCACCAGTCACCAATCACACTTCGCTCCGCATTCCGCCGCTCAATCCTCACCTCTCACCATGCTAAATACCCCACTCCTCCACCCCGACATCCTCGCCATCGCCGCGCGCTGCGGACACCACGCGAAAATCCTCATCGCCGACGGCAACTATCCCGCCTCCACGGCCAAGGGCCCGAACGCCCAGCAGGTCTGCCTCCAGCTCATCCCCGGCGTGCCCACCGTCGCGCAAGTCCTCCGCGCGCTCATGAGCGTGCTGCCCTTCGACGCCATCAACACCATGGGCATCCCCGCC
>CAIRYQ010000004.1 GCA_903882875.1 uncultured Spartobacteria bacterium
AACCAGCCGGGGCCTCCCCCGAACCAGCCGGGGCCTTCCCCGAACCAGCCGGGGCCTTCCCCGAACCAGCCGGGGCCTCCCCCGAACCAGCCGGGGCCTCCCCCGAACCAGCCGGGGCCTTCCCCGAACCAGCCGGGGCCTTCCCCGAACCAGCCGGGGCCTCCCCCGAACCAGCCGGGGCCTTCCCCGAACCATCCGGGGCCTTCCCCGAATCGCCCGGGGCCTTCCCCGAACCGCTCGGGGCCTTCCCCGAATTGTCTGAAGGTGTCGGTGAGCCGCCCAGTTCCACGTCTGCGCCGTCCGGACCCGAAGACGGAAGATTCCATGCCTGTCCGGTTTGTTGACAAGGCGCCTTTGACAATAGCCCAGCGATTCATCGCTGGGTTTGCGGAGTGATGCAGGCAAAGTCCCGTAGGGGACGACAGAAAAGATTCTTCCGTCCCTGCGGGACTTGGTTTGGCCAAAGGGCCGTTTCCCCAGTGCTGAAGCACTGGGCTATTTTCGCCATGATTTCCCGCAGCGGCGTCAGCAAACCGGAGACGCATGGAAGATTCGCCCGTTCAGCGGGAAGATACAGCCGCCCACTTGGGGAGCCGCGAATCGGTGATCATGAAAAAACCCTCCCGCTCTCCCTGCATCGTGGCTGCCATCGCGGCATTTTCCCTGGCATCCATTGCCCTAGCGCAGCGTCCGCTGCGCGGCGGGCCGGACAGCCCGGATCCTTTCCCCGGCCCCGGCGGTTCGGGGTATCCGGCACCGCTCGGGCATTTCCCGCTGCCGACGCCCGACCCTGCGCGGGCTCCGAACGGCGGTGCCGTCCGGAATCCCGTCCGTGCGGGGGATACGACCGTCACCCAGGTGCAGCGCGCGCTGAAGCAGCGCGGCTATTACTCCGGCCCTGTGGACGGCGAGGCGGGAGGCGGCACCCGCGGGGCGATCCGGGATTTCCGCAGGGACAAGGGGCTGGGCTCCTCGACGAGGATTGACGCAGGGCTGGTTCGCGCCCTGGGGCTGTAAGCGCGACCGCGCAGCGTCCCGTCCGGGCCGGGGGGCCGTTCTTCGCAGCCTCCGTGCGCGGCGCGGCGCGGCGAAAGCCACGGGCCACGGCAAGGCGAAGGCGGCAGTGCGCGACGCGACGAAATTTCATGCCGCGCGAGCACGGATGCAAAGAATCGGCGGCGCGGAGAGTCCTCCATTCGCAGCGTGACTTTCCGTCGCGCGCAAACCTCTCCCTCACGATAAACCCCGCATGAAACTGCTCGCCCGCACCTTTGCCATCGCCATCCCGGCGCTCCTCCTTTCGCACGTCCCCGCATTTTCCGCCGAGGAGTCGCGTCCGCCGGACATCAGGAACCGCGTCGCGCAGGACGTGCCCTACGCCGAGCCCGCGAACCCGCGGCAGATGGTGGACGTGTATGCGCCGCCGAATGCGAAAAATCTGCCCGTCGTGTTCTGGATCCATGGCGGCGGCTGGCAGGCCGGCGACAAGACGAGCGTGCAGCTCAAGCCGCAGACGTTCGTCGAGAAGGGCTTTGTCTTCGTCGCCGTGAGCTACCGCTTCGTCCCGCAGGTGAAGATGGGCGACATCGTGCGCGACATCGCGAAGGGCCTGCGCTGGACGCACGACCATGTGGCGAAATACGGCGGTGATCCGGAGCGCGTCTTCGTGATGGGTCACTCCGCCGGGGCGCAGCTCGCCGCGCTCGTCTGCACGGACGACCGCTATCTGAAGGCCGAGGGCCTCTCCTTCGCGATGCTCAAAGGCTGCGTGCCCGTGGACGGCGACACCTACGATGTGCCGCTCGAAATCGCAACGACCACCGCGCGCCGTCAAAGTCTCGGTCAGCCCCCGCCGAAGTTCGGCCATCCGGAAAAATTCGGCGACCCCGAGCACCAGCGCGATCTCTCCGCCGTGAATCACGTCGAGAAGGGAAAGGGCATCCCGCCATTCCTGCTCCTGCACGTCGCCACGCATCCCGACACGACCGCGCAGGCCGAGCGCCTCCGCGACGTGCTGCTAGCGTCCGGCATCCCGGCAAAGACCTTCGCGGCGAATGACACGAACCACAGCAAGCTGAACGCCGACCTCGGCGAGCCCGGCGATCCCGCGACGAAGGCGCTGTTCGATTTCGTCGCAGAGGCGCTGAAGAAATAAGGCCGCGCACTCATCGGCGTGACAGCGGATCGCGGCCGGAGGTGGCGCACGGCGGCGAGTCTGCTATCGGTGTGCGCCGATGATCCCACGACTCCACACGCGCGCCACATTTTGCACGCAATACGGCGCGCACCGATGAGCAACTCCCGGCTGAAATTCCGCGTCGAAGCCACCGCGTCGGGGACGCGCGCGCGCGCGGCGACCTTCCACACCGCGCACAACGAGGTGCGCACGCCCATCTTCATGCCCGTCGGCACGCAGGCGACGGTGAAGGGCCAGCTCACGCAGTCGCTGGAGGATGCGGGTTCGCAGATCCTCCTCGCGAACACGTACCACCTCCTGCTGCGACCGGGGCCGGAAGTCTTCCGGCGCACCGGCGGCATCCACGGGTTCATGAGCTGGAAAAATTCCGTGCTCACGGATTCCGGCGGGTTCCAGATTTTCTCCATGGCGCAGGAGCGCACGATGACGGAGGAAGGCGCGAGCTTCCAAAGCTACCTCGACGGGAAGCGAATCCTGCTCAGCCCCGAGGTGAGCATCGAGACGCAGCGCGCGATCGGCAGCGACATCATGATGGCGCTGGACCAGTGCATCCCCTCGACTGCGGATGAAAGTGCAGCTCGCGCCGCGCTGGAGATCACGCAGCGATGGGCTGCACGCAGTCTTGCCGCGCGCGGCGACTCCCCGCAGGCGCTCTTCGCGATCGTGCAAGGCGCGCTCTTTCCCGAGCTGCGGCGCGAGAGCGCGGCGGGGCTCACGGAGATGCCGTTCGACGGATTCGCGATCGGCGGCCTCGCAGTCGGCGAAAGCCGCAGCGAAAGGCAGGACACCTGCGAACTGACCGCGCAGCTCCTCCCACACGACCGCCCGCGCTACCTCATGGGCGTCGGCACGCCGCTCGACATCCTCGAAGCGGTCCACCGCGGCGTGGACATGTTCGACTGCATCATCCCCACGCAGGTCGCGCAGCGCGGCGCAGCGTTCACCTCTCGCGGCTTCCTGCAACTGCGCCGCAGCGTGTACAAGTTTTCCGAGGACGCGCTCGACCCGCTCTGCACCTGCCCGACCTGCGCGCGCTACTCGCGCGCCTACCTGCATCACCTCACGAAGTGCGGCGAACACCTCGGGTGGCAGCTCCTCGGCCAGCACAACCTCTACTTTTACCACCAGCTCATGCGCGAGATCCGGCAGAGCATCTTCGAGAACCGCTTCCTCGAACTGTACCACGAGAAGCGCGCCTTCCTCCACGAGTCCTGCGCGGATCACCCGATCCACAAGCAGAAGCCGCGGCGGAAAAAAATGGAGTTTCACCTCGGCAACTACGAGGTGCATTTCGCGCCGCAGGGCTTCGCGAGCATCCGGCAGATTTCCTCCGGCGAGATCATGCACTCGCGCACGCCACCGATGGAGGAGGCGCAGCGGCTCTACATCGAGCAGTCCGGCCTCGCCGCGCGCCTGCGCATTTCCGCGGGTGAAAACTCGGACACCGCGGCACCGCTCGTGATCTGGGACGTCGGCCTCGGCGCGGCGGCGAATGCCATGTCCGCGATTCTCTGCTACGAGGACCTCGCCGTGACGGAACGCGTGCGCCCGATGCACGTCGTCAGCTTTGAAAACGATCTCGATCCGCTGAAGCTCGCGTTCCTGCACAACCGCGAATTCACCTACCTCCGCCACGCGGGCGTCGGCGGCATCCTCGACGCGGGCCGCTGGCAGTCCCCGCGGCACACGGGCCTGCAGTGGACGCTGCTCCTCGGCGACTTCGCGGAAAAAATCCCCGCATCCCCCGCCCCGCCCGATCTGATTTTTTTTGACATGTTCTCGAGCAAGACCGACGCGGAACTGTGGACGCTCGGCGCATTCCGAAAAATCTTCGCAGCCTGCCGGGATCGCGCCGTCGAGCTCTTCACCTACACCTGCTCCACGCCCGTGCGCGCATCGCTCCTCGCCGCCGGCTTCCACGTCGCGCGCGGACGCGGCACCGTGGACAAGACCGACACCACGATCGCGCTCACGCCCGCCGCGCTCGGCACGCCGCCGCGTCACGAACTGCTCGCCCACGACTGGCTCGGACGCTGGACGCGCTCCGCCGCAAAATTCCCCGCGGACATCCCCGCCTCGGAACACGCCGCATTCGAGCACGCGATCCGCTCGCATCCGCAGTTTGCAGGCGCGTAAAGACACGGCGCTCTCTCATCCATCCTTGCCACGGTCCGCGTTGACTCCACCTGCGGCACTGTTCTTACTCAGCCCATTATGGCAACACAAACAGCAATCCCTCTCGGACTAGTGCAACGTAACATTGACTTCGGCCACACATGAGATAAGATTGGCGAATGGCCATTCAACCATTGATTCTTACTGATACCGAACGCATGGAACTTCAACGACGGGTGAGATCGCGTAGCGTTCGAGCAGAGGATTC
>CAIRYQ010000005.1 GCA_903882875.1 uncultured Spartobacteria bacterium
CGATCTCACCCGTCGTTGAAGTTCCATGCGTTCGGTATCAGTAAGAATCAATGGTTGAATGGCCATTCGCCAATCTTATCTCATGTGTGGCCGAAGTCAATGTTACGTTGCACTAGGACCAGGCACCCTAGGGCTGTTGGAGGTATTCGCAGCTAACCAGAATTCGAACAATATGCTTACTTGGCTCAAAATGAATTCAGGTCATGCATGCACCATTTTGAATCTACCGAATGCAAGTCCTGTCCTAAAGAATATAATAAAGGAACTCATGAGCAAGCACCCTGAACTGCGATGAAGCGCCTATTATTAAAATGAAGCGGTAGCACATTTTCAGTTGCCTGACTTTTTTCCTGAGTCTGTCGGTGGTTAGTCACACGCTGTGGCCCTAGGGCGAGCGGGAGTCGAGTTGTAGAATATAGGGCGGAGCCTGCAACGATGCCGCTTTCCTCAATCCTCGTCGCTGTCCCTCAGTCGCTGGGGACGCACACCTAAGCAAAGCGAAAGGTGTCATCATGAGCAGCGAAGCCCGAACCCGGTGGTTGATGTGCCGCATGAATCATGACCGGCGCTGCGACGGGCGGGATTTGTGCATGGTGGGGAGGCTGGATTGTGGGAAGTTTGAATCGTCTGAGCTTCGCGAAGCGGTTCAATCTTCGCGGCGGGTCTTCGGTGGACAGGCGCAAAGTCTTCACCGTTTGCAGAGGGACGAGGGACAGACTGATAGTCGTGGTCGTTCAGGGCAACAGACAAGACCAGTGCCACGCTTCAGCGTGCAGTACCGCGCGACGGCAGCTTGCGCGCGAATCCGGCATCCGCGCCCACTCTCCCATCCAGCAGCCTTTGCGAGCTGAGGCCCGTGACTGCTTTGCAACGCACATCGCGCCCTTGCACTTCGGCGGGCTGCCCTCGCCCTCTGAGGTGGGTGGCGAAGCCGCGGCGGGGTTTGGCGTAAGAATGGAACTGGCCGCCCGAGCACCCGCGTCGCTGCGCTCCTTCCAAAAGCACCGGAGGGCCGGCGCACTCCAAAAAGGGCCGCTTTTGACCGCTTTTCACGCCTTCCGAAGCCCGGAGTATCCCTGCGGCGAGTCGGCGTATCCCTCCGAGGAGTCAAAGTATCCATGCAAAAGGTCGCCGCATGGATCCGATGGCTTCGCGCAGGCCTACTTTGGACGTTCGCAGGCCTACCGCTGGCTTGCGGAAGCCTCCGCAAAGCTCACGTAGCCCTCCGCGAAGCTCGCGCATGGCTGCGCAACCCGCGCGCAGGCCTACTTTTTCCAAAAGGAGGAATGCGCCGACTCGCCGGAGGGCCGCCGCAGGGATACGCCGAGTCATCGGAGGAATACGGCTGCTCATCGGAGGGACACGATGGGTCGTCGTAAGGATGCGCAAGTCTCTGGAAGGGATGCGCGGGCCATTGGAACGGAAGAGGCAGGGTCGCGTTCACCGACTTTGCCCTTCCGTTCATCAAATTTGGCTGTGCGTTCATCAACGCGAGGTTTCCGTTCACCGACTTTGGAGGAACGAGGGGACGAGGGACAGATAGTCCTGAACATTCAAAGCGGCAGACCAAAGCAGTCCCACGCTTCAGCGTGCAAAGCCGCGCGGCGGCAGCCTGCGGGCGAATCCGGCATCCGCGCGCACTTTCCCATCCGGCAGCCCGGAGGGCTGAAGGGAATGTAGCCGGTGCGTGGAGCCCGCCGGAGGCGGGCGGAACCACCGGATCCCCGTCCCCACGGCGATGCGCCCCGGAGGGGGCGCGGGGAAATGTCCGCGTCCCCTGTTTGCACCCGGTTCCAGCGCCCCATCCGGGGCGCATGACACTCTTCTACGTTCTCCGGTGGTTCCGCTACGCTCCACCACCGGCTACATTCCATTGTCCCTCCGGGACACAACCAACGACGACGTGCGCGCGCCTGACAGCGTGGTGAAGGACAGCGGGAGGCAGGGCAGCCTCGGGATTTAGGGACGGGAGGAGCGGCTTCATTCCGGCAAGCCCGAAGGCCCGGCGGGTGTCTTCGGAATTCTTCCCAGCCTGGCTTTGTCCGTAACCCGTACAGGCACAGGCGCTGTGGTCGTCCGGCTGCGGGGGTGGAAGGTTTGGTGGAAAAGCCGCCATCGTCTCCCCGAAACCCGCCGCCCTCTGCGGCAAACCCTTCCAGAAGCGCAGCAGACCTTTGTAGAAACGCGGCGTTTCCATCCAGAAGCCGAATGGAACTTGTCCACTCTCAACGCGTTGTTGGATGCCTTTGTCGTGTTGTTGGATGCTTCCGCGGCGTTGTTAAATGTTTCTGCGGCGTTGTTGAGTGCCTTTGCCACATTGCTGGATGCTCCTGCGGCGTTGTTGCGTGTTTCTGGAGCATTGCTTTCCCGTCATTGGCAATCGCCCCGCATCCGCGCGGACATGAAGGCCGCGTTTTTCCCGGCAAATGAAATCGGATTGGACAGGCGTCTTTCCTAGGAACCATGACGGATGCACGAAAACCTGTCGGGCATTCATTCCATGCCTAACGGACGGGCATGTCCATGAACGCGGACGCGGGTGCGACGGGCACGTCCCGCTTGCCTGAACACCCGCCTGTGCGCACCCTTCCGACGTGAAATCCTTCCGCAAAGAACTCTGGTTCGAGCTGCCTTCGCGCCGCGGCTTCGTGAACATCACACCGCAGGTGGAGGCCGCGTTACGCGAGAGCGGGATCCGCGAGGGGCTTTGCCTCGTGAATGCGATGCACATTTCCGCGAGCGTGTTCATCAATGACGACGAGCGCGGACTGCACGGGGACTTCGAGATGTGGCTGGAGAAGCTCGCGCCGGAAAAGCCGCACGCGCAATACCGCCACAACGACACCGGCGAGGACAACGCAGACGCACACCTCAAGCGCACGATCATGGGCCGCGACGTGACCGTCGCCGTGACCGCTGGCAAACTCGACTTCGGCACGTGGGAGCAGATTTTCTACGGGGAGTTCGACGGCCGGCGGCGCAAGCGCGCGCTGATCAAAATCATCGGGGAGTGACGACGCGTTTGTGAAGGCGCAGTCCATTTCGAATTCGCCAGACTCGCCCACGAGTTTGCCACGCCTGATGCGGGCATCACCCTTTCGCTCGAAGTCCCGCACGAAGGCCGCATCCTGCAAACCCGCGACGGCATTTACGACCATGCCTGCCTCATCGGGCGCAAGGACCGCGCGCCACGGGCAACTCGCCGCCCGAGGTGAGAAGCGGCGCGCACCGTTGAAAGGACTTTCAATCATCGGTTGCCCTGGGCAGCCGCCGCAGCCATGAACGGCATCCGATCATGATACTCCGCTTCCTCCTCGCACTCACTGCATTCTCAGCCAGCTTCGCCAGCGCGCAGGAGAAGCCTGCCCCGCCAGCCAAGGCCGCGCCTCCATCGCCCGTGCCGACCCATGCGGACATATCATTCGGCCCGCATCCGCATCAGCTCATTGACATCTATCTGCCGAAGAAGGGCGAGGCCCCGTTCCCCGTGCTGCTTTGGTTTGGCGGCATCTGGAAGGCGGCGAAGCATCCGGCGAATCTCGGCTTCTTCGACTCGAAGGGCATCGCCGTCATCGCGGTGGAGACGCGCACGATGGAGGACGCGACGGCGGCGAAGGAACCGGAGCCGGCCTCGTATGTGCAGAGCGACGCGGCGCGCGCGGTGCAGTTCGTGCGGCACCATGCGGCGAAGTGGAACCTCGATCCGAAGCGCATCGCCGTCGGCGGCGGCTCGCAGGGCGCGCAGCCCGCGCTGTTCGTCGGCTGCTCGCGCGATCGCGCGAATGCGGCGGCGTCCGATCCCGTCGAGCGCGAGTCGTCGCTCGTAACTTGCGTCGCCGCATACCGCTGCCAGCCGACTTTCGATCCCGTGCGGATGCAGGAGTGGGTGCCCGGCGTGAAATGGGGCGCACCCGCGCTCGGGGTCTCATTCGAAGAATCGCTGAAGCGCCGCGCCGAACTGCTGCCGATTTTGAAAAAATGGTCGCCCGACTACCTGCTGCACAAGGACGCCGCGCCGATGTTCTTCGAGAACGAATGGGGGCAGGTGAAGCCGGACGACATCACCCAGGCCAACTACGACGTGCACTGCCCGCGATGGGCGCTCGGCTTTCAAAAGTTCGCGCTCGCCGCGGGCGCAAAGTGCTTCGTGAAATTCCCCGATCATCCCGCCGACGATCCGGCGAAAGACATCTGGGACTTCGTCGCGAGACGCCTCCGCTTTTAACCTGTTTGCGCACGCTGGAAAAACAGGACACCGGCGTCCTGCCAGCGGGGCAGACAGCAGTGCTTCAATTCCGCTTCACGAATTTCGGCGGCAGCTTCGTCCGGTTTGCCGTCGGCAGCATGAAGAGGATCACCACCACGATCAGCCCCACCACAATCCCGATCCACACCCACGGATTCTGGAGCAGCGTGTTCTCGTTCACGATCGAATTCGACACCGAGCCCAGCCCCGGCGCGAGTGCCGCCCTTGTCGGCGCGGGCGGCTCCGGAGTTTGCGGCACCTTGTCCCCAATCACCTTCGCGACCGGCACGGCATCGGGCAAAGGCGGGAGCCCCTTGCGCTCGCGGTCCAGTTGCTCGCGCAGCTTCGCCGCCTCCGCGGCCTGCTGCTCCGCCGTCTTCGCGATCTCGGACTCGAACGCCGCGTTCTCGACCTTGCGCTTCGCCTTTTCCTCTGCGGCGATCCGATCCTCCTCGGCCTTCTTCTTCGCCGCCGCCTCCATCGCCGCGCGCTTCGGCGCTTCGTCGGCCTCCTTTTCGGCGTCGGCGATTCGCTTCATTTCCGCCTCCTTCGCGGCCTTGCGAGCGGCGGACTTTTCCGCGGACCACCCATACTGCGCCTGCAACGCGGGCGGGAGAAAATCAAAGTCAATCAGCGCGGTGCCCTCGCTGTGCGTGACGCTCACGGCCTCGCCCACGACCTTCTTCACCACCACGTCCTTGAAGGTTCCATCCGGCGTGGTGATGTCCAGGGCGCTGCCGGCGGCAGTGAAAATGATGAGCAGCAAAAAAGTGAGGAGGGGCGCTTTCATGGCGGACAAAATACAAATGCCTGGAACGAAAGCACACGCATTTTTTGGCTGAATCGCAACCGCGGTTGATTTCCCCGCGCACGCCCCTACTCTGCGCGCCGATGTCGTGCTCCAAGATCGATCCCGCGCTCCATCAGGCCCGCAAGCCTGACTGGATCAAAGTGCGCCTGCCGAACAACCCGGTCTTCTTTTCCACGAAGGCGCTCATCACCGATCTGCGCCTGAACACCGTCTGCGAAAGCGCGCAGTGCCCGAACCGCTGGGAATGCTGGAGCAGCGGCACCGCCACTTTCATGATCGCCGGCGACCGCTGCACGCGCGCGTGCGGATTCTGCGCGGTCACGACGGCAAAGCCGTTCGCCCTCGAAGACGACGAACCGCAGCGCGTGGCCGAGGCGATCCTGCGCATGAAGCTCAAGCACGTCGTCATCACCGCCGTCGCGCGCGATGATTTGAAGGACGGCGGCGCGCTGCATTTTGCAAAGACGATCGAGGCCGTCCGCGCGGCGAACCCGCAGATCGTCATCGAGGTGCTGGTGCCGGATTTTCACGCGAAGGAGGAATGCCTGTCGCTCGTCGCAGCCGCACGCCCGCACATTTTCAACCACAACATCGAGACCGTCGAGCGTCTCACGCCGATGGTCCGCTCGCGCGCAAAGTACGCCGTGAGCATGCGCGTGCTCCGCTGGATGAAAACGCACGCGCCGGAAATCGTGACCAAGAGCGGCCTCATGCTCGGCCTCGGCGAGACGGAGCCGGAGATTTTCCAGACGATGGACGATCTGCGCGAGCACGGCGTGCAACTCCTCACCATCGGGCAATACCTGCGCCCGAGCGCACAGCACCTGCCCGTGCTCGAATACGTCCACCCGGACACGTTCAAGCTCTACGAGCGCATCGCGTATGACAAAGGATTCGAGTTCGTCGCGAGCGGTCCGCTGGTGCGCAGCTCGTACCACGCCGCCGACTACGACCCGCGCACTCGCCACAACTTGAAGTAGCACGGCGCGCAGCCTGCTATTCCACGCCGCATGACAGCCCAGCCCACTGCCACCCGCGCCAACGTCGCCGCGCTCATCCCCTGCTATTTCGAGGAAAAGAAAATCCGCGAAGTCGCGACCGCGGCAAAGGCACAACTCGATCTCGTCCTCGTCGTGGACGACGGATCAACGGATCGCACGAGCGACGAAGCGCGCGCCGCGGGTGTCGAAGTGATCAGGCACGAGAAGAACGCCGGCAAAGGCGCCGCGATCAAAACCGGGCTGCGCGCGCTGCTCGATCGTCCGGGCTTCGAGTTCATTCTCATCCTCGACGGCGACGGCCAGCATCTCCCCGGCGAGATCCCAAACTTCATCGCCGAAGCCAACGCGACCGGTGCCGCGATGGTCGTCGGCAACCGCATGGGCGACGTGCGCGACATGCCTTTCGTCCGCCGCTGCACGAACCGCTACATGAGCTGGACGATCAGCCGCGTCATCGGCCAGCGCGTGCCGGATTCGCAATGCGGCTTCCGCATGTTCCACCGATCACTCGCGGCGGAGCTGCTCGCGATGGAAAGCAGCAGCTTCGATTTCGAGACCGAGATGCTCGCGCTCACCGCTCGCCGCGGCTGCAAGATCGGCGCGGCACGCGTGAGCACGATCTACGGCGACGAAGTGAGCAAGATTCACCCGATCCGCGACACGCTGAAGTTTTTCAAACTCCTCAAGCGCCTCAAGCGCGAGATTGCAAAAAAGTAGCCGACGACGGCGGGAGGCGAGCTGGCATTCACAATGACGGATGATCCAACAATTGTGCCCCCGTCACCTGTCACTCGTTAACGCCGGGGCTTGGCAACCCCGACATCCGGCTCGCGCATTTCGATCAGCCCGCCTCCTGCCGTCGGCGGCTACGGATGAAAGCCTGCCCGCAACCACGCCGCGGCGATCAGTCCCGCAGTCACCGTTCCGCATACAATCTGCACCCACCCGCGCGCTCCGCGCCGCATTCCCGCTGCGAAAAAAGCCGCTCCGCAGAGCACTCCCGCGATGAGACCGAAAAGGTGCGCCATCAAATCGACATTCCCCGCGTCCATGATCGGAGCGCCGTCGTGATTTGTCCCGGCACCGCCGTAGAGCGCGAGGAATGCCAGCCCCGCGCCGACCGGCACGAGCAACTGCCAGCCCGTGCGCGTCGCGCGATGCGTGAGCCGCGCCGCGAGTTCGCCACCTGCGAGCAGGCCGAGGCTCGCGAAGAGCGCCGTCGAGGAGCCTAGGCTCGCGTGCGGTTTCGCGGCGTGTGCCAATGCGTTCAGCAGATTCCCCAACGCGCCGCCGAACACCGTGCCAAGCAGTCCCGCACCGACGCCGAAACGTGAAAAGACAAACGCAAACGCGAACACCGCGAGGCCGAGATTCGACACGAGATGCTCGACGCCACCGTGCAGCGTGAGCGCCGTGAAACAGCGCCACCATTCACCGTGCAAAATCAGCGCATCCACCGCGACCCCGCGTTCGATCAGCGCTGGACTCGCAGCAGCCTGCATCCGGTAAAAGACCACCATCGCGGCGAGCATGGCCAGCAGCGCGAACTTCGGGATCACCAGCGGCTCCGGCTTCTGCACGGGCACGCGCGCATGCTCCTCCGCCTCAAATTCCGCCAGCGCCGCCGCCGCATGCTCGCGCGCACTTTCCTCGACAAACAGCACCCACTCGCCCTTCTCGCGTTCGATCCAATACGGCAGATCCATCGCGGCGATCACGAGCCCGCGTTCGCGCGCCGCCTTCAGCCTGCGAAAATGCCCGACCGCCGCGCGCGGCGCGGATGCTTCTGCATCGTCGTGTTCGTCAGGCATCATCATTTCGTCGCGACACGACTACCGCTTTTCGCAAAATGGGCTCACAAAAAATTTGCGTCTCGAAACTCCAAGGCAGACCCGCGCATGAGATATCGGGAGCCCGATGTTCGACGTTGGACGTCCCTCCGCTCAAAACGCAGCCTCGCCCGCAGTGAACCCGCTTTTCCAACACCTCACGGTCCCCGACCTCTGGCAGCATGAAGCCGTGAGAGCGTTGCGCGCCGGGCAGGATGTTGTTGTCCACGCGCCGACCGGAGCGGGAAAGACGTATATCTTCGAGATGTTCCAGCCCGAGCTGAAAGGACAGGCCGTCTTCACCGTGCCCACGCGCGCACTCGCAAACGACAAGCTCATGGAGTGGCGGGAGCACGGCTGGGATGTCGGCATCGCCACGGGCGACCTCGCGTTGAATCTCGACGCGCACATCGTCGTCGCCACGCTCGAGACACAGCGCGCACGCTTCATCCGCCGCGAAGGCCCGACGCTCCTCGTCGTGGACGAATACCAGATGATCGGCGACGCGCACCGCGGCGTGAACTACGAACTCGCGCTCGCGCTCGCACCCGCAACCACACAGCTCCTGCTCCTCAGCGGCAGCGTGGGAAATCCGCAGGATGTCGTCGCGTGGCTGCGCCGCATCGGACGCGACGCCGTCCTTGTCTCTCACGACGTGCGCCCCGTTCCGCTCGACGAGGTGGATCTCGACACGCTGCCAAGCCGCGCAGCATCGGAGATCCGCAGCTTCTGGCCGCGAATGATCGCGAACGCACTCCGCGCCGACCTCGGCCCGGTGCTCATGTTCGCACCGCGCCGCAATGCCGCCGAGGAATTCGCGCAGCAGCTCGCCGCCACGCTGCCGGACACACAACAGCTCGTCCTTTCGCCCGAGCAGGAGGCCCTCGCCGGGCCGAAGCTCGCGCGCCTGCTCCGCGCCCGCGTCGCGTATCACCACAGCGGGCTGAGCTACGCGCAGCGCGCAGGAGTCGTCGAACCGCTGGCGAAGCACGGCCAGCTCCGCGCCGTGGTGGCGACGATGGGGCTCGCCGCGGGCATCAATTTTTCCATGCGCTCCGTCGTCGTCACCGACACGCGCTACATGGCCGGAAATTACGAGCGCCAGGTGCAGCCCGATGAGCTGCTCCAGATGTTCGGACGCGCGGGCCGCCGCGGGCTCGACGACGCAGGCCACGTCCTCTTCACCGAAAACTCCCCTCGCCTGCTGAACGCCCGCCCGCGCCAGCTCCGCCGTGCGACGAAGCTCGACTGGCCGACTCTCATTGCCGTGATGCAGGCCGCAAACGCACGCGGCGAGAATCCCTTCGCCGCCGCTGTTGAATCCAGCGCCCGGCTTTTCTCCCCGCAAAATGTCGCGCTCGGTGTCGAGCACGCACGCACGACAGGCCCGATGCCGTGCGGTCTCGGCGTGGACATGGAGCGAGCGCGCTTCGTCCGCCGCACGATCACTGAGATGCGGGACTCGCGCGGCGGATGGCAGCCCTCGACTCCGCGTGAAGACGCGCCGCTCGGCGAAGCGTGGATTTTTCACGAGGGAAAGTGGCGCCCCGCGCTCAGCGTCGCGCGCGCGCTCGACGGCATCGGGTGCGGCCAGCTCTGCCGTCTGAACATCCCCAACCAGCGCCGCTACGGGCGTGAACTCATCCTCGGCACGCAGCGCGATGGAATGCTGAACATCGCGCCGTGGCTGCGTCCGCTGCTCCGGCAGCGCGCGATCACGATCGCGGAAATTCCCGCCGTGATCCTGGACCGTTTCACGCGCCTGCTGGAATCCGCAGCAGGACGCGCCTCAAAGCGCGTTGCCGCGAAAGGCGCCACGCAAACGCCGGGCGCGGCCTTCCTAATTCACGCGACATTTTCACGCGGCGAACAGTTCGTCGTACATCTCGATTTTTCCCCGCAGCGCATTTCCATGCACCGAGATAAACACGGTTGCGCGCTGATCGAGCCAGAGATGCGCGAAAATTTTGCGGCCTGCTGCGAAAAGTGCGGGGAGGCGGAGTGGTGTCGCAGCGTGGAGATCGCCGCGACACCGGCGTGGCATTGGCGGCGGCTCGACCTCATCAATCCCGACGGCAAGCCGACACGGCGCGGGATCCTCTTCAGCTTTTTTCACCACGGCGAAGGCCTCGCAGTCGCCGCGGCACTCGAAGATGCGGGCTATGCGATTGACATTCTAATTTTCGATCTCGCGAACCTTCGCGCAGGGCCGCGTTTTGCCGGAGACGATTCGCCATTTGCGGGAAGACTCGGCGCGCTCTGCTCGAAGACCTACGATCGCGCGGATCTCGAGGGCTACCTCACGATGGGCGTGCCCGTCGAATACGGCGCCGGTGCCGCGGAAATTGTCCGCGAGATCATCGGCCACGGCACGCCGCCCGCGAAGCTCCAGACGGAAACGCTCCGCACCGGAGACATCGAACGCGCGCTGATCGAGTGGCGGAGCGTCCTGCGGCACATCGCGCTCGCGCCGGATTTCGAGTGGGATCCCTGGCGCGAACTCAGGAGGGAGGCGTCCGCACACATCGAGTCAAACTCCACCGCCCGCCTGCCCGAACTGCCGCCTCTCACCGCCGCGCAGCGTCGCAAGCCGTAGCCGCGCCCGTGGGAGCGCGGGCCATTTTTTCACGTCTGATCCTGAGCCCGTCGCGGTGCGCGGAAAGATCAGCCCGCGCCCTCACGAACGCGGGTGTGGCGGAATTCTCCGCAGCCGCTAGCCTCGCGCCGATGAAGCAGCGACCGCTGACCTATTTTGCACGAATTTCCGTCGTGGCAGCGGTGATTACTTTCGTGCTGAAGCTGATCGCGTGGCGGCTCACGGGTTCGGTCGGGCTGCTGTCGGACGCGCTCGAATCGCTCGTGAACCTCGCCGCCGCTTGTGTCGCGCTCGGCTCGCTCGCCGTCGCCGCACGACCGGCGGACGATGACCACGCGTTCGGACATTCGAAGGCGGAATATTTTGCCGCAGGCATCGAGGGCGCGCTGATCCTCCTCGCCGCGGCGGCGATCGGCTGGAGCGCGGTGGATCGCTTTGCGACGCCTCAGCCGATCAGCCAGCCGAGCGCAGGCCTCGCGATTGCAGCGATAGCGGCCGGCGTGAATTTTGCCGTCGCACGCGTGCTGCTGCGCGTCGGGCGCAGACGAAATTCCATCGCGCTCGAGGCAGACGCGAAGCATCTGCTCACGGACGTGTGGACCTCCGTCGCGGTGATTCCCGCGGTCGCGCTCGTCGCGTTCACGGGCTGGCTGTGGCTGGATCCGCTCATCGGAGTTTTACTCGCGCTGCACATCGTCGCGACGGGCGTGAGTCTAGTCCGCGAATCCATGCTCGGGCTGATGGACACGGGATTGCCGCCCGCGCAGCTCGAAATCATCCGCGCCACCCTTGCGAAATACGCGGAGCAAGGCGTGCAGTATCACGCGCTGCGCACGCGGCGTGCGGCGGCGCGGCAATTCATGAGCGTGCATCTGCTCATGCCGGGGACGTGGACGATCGCGCGCGGACACGATCTTGCCGAGCAGCTCGAGTGCGAACTTCAGAGGACGGTCCCCGGCCTCATCGTCCTCACTCACATGGAGCCGGACGACGATCCCTCCTCGTGGAAAGACGTGGAGCTGGAGCGACAGGAACCGGCGGAGTGACGCCAGAGCAAGCGCGCGGAAATGCCAGCGTAAACGAAGCTCATCGCCCCGGCGCAATCTGCCGCAGCCGACAAAGACCTCGCCCGCCGGAACGAGCTACGACTAGGAGCAGCCGACAGGCATCCGCTTCAGCTCACTGCGTCTCCCCTCTGGCGTTTCAGCTCCAGCAGATCGCGCAACCGCACCAAATCCGCGCGATCCTGCTCGCGGTAGGTGGTCTTGCTTTTGATGAGCATTTCGAGACTGAGGAAGGGCACCCGCACGCCTTCGATCGTGATCGACTCGGCTGTGGCGATGGCGTCCGCGTAGCTCACCTGCCATGCCTGCCGGCTCACGTCCACCTCGACCTCATCGGCGATTTTCACGACCACATTTTCCGCGATGTCCTGCGGGGTGAGTTCGGCTGCGGCGTGGTCTTCGAGGGCGGAAAGGCCGGCGATGACCCGCTGGAAATTCTCGATGGAGTCTTCCACGAGAATGTCCACATCCTCCGTCGTCCGCACATGGCCGTGGAGGATGCAGGCATGGCCGCCGACGATGAGGTAGCGCGCGCCGTGCTCGTTCAGCAGCGCGCAGACGCGCAGGAGCTGGTCGCGCACTTCCATGCCGCTACCAGAGCCGCGGGTTCGGCTGCGCCTTTTTCCACGCCTCGTATTCCTCCCAGGTGCGCGCCTTGAAGACAAAGCCGCGCGGTCGCGGGAACGGGCAGATTTTCTCCGCCTCGCGCATCAGCGCGAGCGCGCGACGGTGGCAGGACACCGGATCGGCGGCGCGGCGGCGGTTGCCCACGACTTTGGTTCCAAGCTCCATGCTCGCAAACTGGCGTGCATCGCGCGGAACGTCAATGCGCCTCATCTCCTGCCCACGATCGGTCGCGCGCACTTACGGCATCCGACTCTTGAAATAGCCCGGCCTACGGCTAGAGTGCGCGACGGCGGCGATGATCGCCAGCTGCTCATCGAGGAGAAATGCAATGTAGTGGGGAAATCCGGGCAGGTTGACACGCCGATAGCCGCCGGGGCGGAGCCGCCAGAGCAGCGGATGCTGAACAATCGCGGCGCACGCGCTCTCGACCTCGGAACGGAATCGGACGCCAAGCCCCGCCGAGCGGGCCTCGTAGTCGCCTGTGATGCACTCAACCTCTGCGGACGCTTCCGGGAGAAATCCAAGCACGAAACTCATCGTCCGGGCGCAATCTGCCGCAGCCGGGCAAAGACCTCACCCGCCGGAATGGGCTTCGACTCTCCCGCCTTGAAGCGTGCGATGCGTTGCGCGATCTCCGCTTCCCATGCGGCTTCCGCACCCGGTTCGGGTTCGAGATCCACGCTGTCCAGAAGCTGACGCGCCAGCGCGAGACGCTGCTCGGGCGGTAAAATCAGTGCGTCGTGAGCGACGGCATCAAGTGTGGCAGGCATGGCTGACTGTAAAACAGCGACCCAGTGATGTCGAGCCAGGAAAGGCGGGCGAAGGTTGGGGCCGCTGTATTACGTTGCTAGACGTCAGGAGCGAGACTCTCGATCACAAAGCCATCGCGAACAAAAGCTCGTCTCTGCGGAAAATAGTCGAGCCAGACATATTTCCCATCGGTGTCTTTGATTTTCCGCCAAGATATGCGGTTCGCCTTCTCTCCAAGGAAGGCATAGATGTGAATCTCCTGTCCAACATCTACCCACTCTTTCCCGACGGAAACCGAGTGAGCATAAAGCTGAAGTGCCGACATCGGCCGCTTGAATAGCAAGGAAATCGAAAGCCACGCCTTCTCTGGCGTAATTCCTTTCAAAGTCTTGCACGCTTCAACGACGTAAAAATAATCCTCAGTCTCCTTCGTATCTTGAGTGTCGCCAATGTAGTCCTTCCAGAGCAAAAGCGCACCGTCTGAGCGGCGAAAAAGAATATGCTGCGAGCCATCTGGCAAAGGAAGAAGCTCCTCATCGTTCTCGTTCGGGACATACCAAGCTGAAGCGAGAATATCCGTGTCGCAATCCTTCTGGAATCGCGCAACCTCTGTGCGCAAGGCGTCTTCAACTTCGCGACTGTGGAGGTCACGAGTTGGATAAAGCAAATCCAAGCAAAACAGCGCAGTATCTCCACGCTTAAACTCGATTTTGTATGCGGGCATAGAATGCCTGATGTCCGCCTACGCCGCCGGCGTCGCCTTTTGCTGGCGGATGACCATCTTTGCGAAGGTCTCGACGGTGAAGAGCTTCGCGATCTCCGCGGCTTTCACCGGGGATTTGATGCGGTCGCCGGGGACTTCGCTGAGGAATTCGCGCAGGCGCTGCTCGCCGGCGGGCGTGAGCGTGCCGCCGCTCTCGAATTCGGATTCCGCCAAGGTGCCGCGGGCGTCCTCGATGATCTTGCCGCGCGGGATCTTCACTTTGAATGCGCGCTCGAGGCGGAAGACGATGTCGAGGAAATCAATGGACTCCGCGCCGAGGTCGCCGATGAGCGAGGAGTCGGGCTTCACATCGGCGGCGTCGCAGCCGAGCGCGTCGGCGATGGTGTCGGCGACCTTCGGGAGGATGGCCGAGATTTCTTCTGTGGTGATGTTGGTGTTGCTCATAAATTTTCACTCCATCTTGAATCCACCGTCCACGGACAGGACCTGGCCGGTGATGTAGTCGGAATAGCGCGAGGCGAGAAACCACACAGCGTGCGCGATGTCCTCGGGCTTGCCAATGCGTTTCAGCAGGATGCGCGTGGTGATCTGGTCGCCGGCGAGTTCGCGGACGGTCTTCGACATTTCGGTGTCGATGACGCCCGGCGCGACGGCGTTCACGCGGATGTTGCGCGCGGCGACCTCGCACGCGAGCGAGCGGGTCATCGCGTTGATGGCGCCCTTGCTCGCGGCGTAATTCGTCTGGCCGCGCCCGCCCTTTTCGCCGGAGACGGAGCTGATGTTGATGATGCGCCCGCGGCGTTTGCTCATCATGAACGGCAGCACACAGCGGCACATGTTGAACGCGCCTTCGACATTCGTCGCGAGCACGGTGCGGATGTCGTCGTCGCTCAACATGCCGAGCAGGCCGTCGCGGATGACGCCCGCGTTGTTCACGAGCACGTCGATGCGCTCGGTGCGCGCCTCGGTTTCCTCGACGAAGGACTGGCACGCTGCCGAGTCGCGCACGTCCACGGCCTTCGCGGAGATTTTCGCGTCGGGCAGGACGGCGGTAATGGCGGCGATCGTTTCCTGCGCTGCGGCGGCGTTTCCGAGGTAGGTGAAAATGACCTCCATTCCCGCAGCCGCGAGCGTCTCGACGATCGCACGGCCGATGCCGCGGCTGCCGCCGGTGACAATCGCCACGCCACCGGCGAGGCCTGAATCTGCGAGCGAAGGAGCGTTCATCCGGAAATGCAGTAGCCGCCGTCCACGACGAGCGTGTGGCCGGTGATGAGCGCCGCCTCGGGCTGGCACAGGAGATACACCGCGTCCGCGACGTGCGCAGGCGTGAGCGGCTCCTGCAGCGGCGTGCGGCGCGCGGATTCGGCGAGGAGTTCTTCACGGTTCGGAAAATGTTTCAACGCGTCCGTGTCCACGACTCCGGCGCTGACGATGTTCACGCGGATGCGGCGCGAGCCGAGTTCCTGCGCGAGCGCGCGAGCGAGGGATTCGAGCGCGGCCTTCGATGCGCCGATGAACGAGTAGTGCGGAATCGCGCGCAGCGATCCGAGACTGGAGAGTCCGATGAGCACGCCGCCATTCGTCATCAGCGGCACGGCCTGCTGCGCGAGCGTGTTCAGCGCGAGGGCGTTCGTCTCCATGCAGCGGCGCCAGTGCTTGAGCGTGAGTTCCATCGCGGGCTTCAACACACCGATGGCTGCATTGCTCACGACGATGTCCACTCGGTCGAACTGTTTCCGAAATTCCACAAACGCCTCCGCGAGGCTTGTCGGGTCGCTCACGTCCGCCTGCACCGCCATCGCGCGGCGGCCCAAGTCGCGGATCATTTTGCAGAGCGCCTCCGCCTCCTCGTGGCTGTTGAAATACACGATCGCGACATCACAGCCGGCACGGGCCAGCTTGAGCGCAGTCGCGCGCCCGATGCCGCGCGCACCGCCGGTGATGAAGGCAATTTTGCCGGAAAGAGTTTCGGTCATTCGTGAAAAGGGCGCGGAGTGTGTGTGGGCGGCGGAAAAAAATCAACAGGCCGTGTCGAGAAACGACGGATGCGGAAAACGGCGCTTTAATTGACGCAACCGATGCGGATACCGAGCGGCATGTCTCGGGTAGGGTGGGCGTCCCGCCTGCCGTATTCCGCATCCTGCGGAATACACACGGACTCCGACAGAGATTCGTTTGCAAACTGGCATCCGACGGGTGCTGCGCGGGACGCGCAGCACGGCGGGCGGGACGCCCACCCTACCCGATGCAACGCCATCCCGCTCTTGATCCGGCCATGTTTTCAAAACGGATCATTTTCAGAATTTCGGAAACAGCCTTCCCGTCCGCGCGAGATGTGCGCGGTAGCTCTCGCCGTGCGTGGCGATGAGATACGCTTCCTCATCCGATGCTTTCACCCACACGCAGACGAGGTGGAAAGCGAGCAGCACGAGCGAGCACACCGTCGGCAGCAGGCAGAATGCGCCGGCGAGCATCAGGACTTGAAGGGCGTAGATGGGATGCCTCACGCGAGCGAACGGCCCGGTGGTCACGAGCGCGTTTTTTTCCTCCGAGTTGACGCCGATGCGCCACGCGCTGCCCATAATCGCATAGCACCACAGCGTGCCTGCGTAGCCTGCAACGACGAGCGCGAGACCGGTGATCGTCACGGCGACATGCACGAGCAGCGGACACAGCCGCACGAAGGCCCACGCCTTTTCCCCGACGAAAAACGGCTGCCCGATCCACACGGCGATGACGAGCAGCCAGCCGATCCACAGCACGCGCTCCTTCGGCGTGCGAGGCGTCATGTTTGGCGAACGACCGATCTGCTTTCGCACTCGGCGCGCGTTCACGAACACTCCGGCCCAGTAGATCAGCCCGGAACCTGCGACGACTGCCTTGCGGAGCAGCAGCACGTCAATCCCCATGCCTTTGCCCGTGACGTGCGCGGATGAGCCGCTGAAGTTCGATGACCCA
The DNA here is from genome assembly GCA_903882875.1 of uncultured Spartobacteria bacterium. Lineage (GTDB taxonomy): Bacteria > Verrucomicrobiota > Verrucomicrobiia > Chthoniobacterales > Chthoniobacteraceae > SXWH01. Next base: position 16,610 of record CAIRYQ010000005.1, read on the forward strand.
ATGCCGTTTCACGCTCTTCCACACGTCCGCGCCAAATTCGATGCCCTCCGTGTTTCCGGGGATGTCCTTCGGTGCGACGGGATTCGTGCTGGGCGCGTAACCGTTGATCCACGCGAGCGCCTGCGGATTCGAGAGCATGCGATCGAGATCGGGCGTTTTGCCGTGGGTGAGGAAGCCGCCGGTGGGCAGCTTGACGTTGCGCACTCGCGCGCTGCCGGTGGCGTGGTAGTGATTCGAGGAACCCCAGCCGAGATAGTCGCCGCCGAGCACGTCCAGACCAAGGTGAAATCCCGTGAACTCCTCGACCGCGTCCGGCACGGAGCGCAGCGAGAACATCATGTCCCACTGGTTCGGGAGTGCGCGCGTGATGCCTCCGCCGCCGAGCGCCGCGACGTAGGAAACCTTCAGACCGACGACGGGATGCTTTTTCCCGGTGAGCGGGTCGGTGATTTCCGTGCGCTCCTCGGGCCGCCATCGGAGCGGATTCCACACGGTGAGATGGTCGGCAGTCTGCCCGGCGAGAAGCTGGAGCGCCTTCACGGCTTGGAACGATCCCTGACTGTGCCCGATGATCATCGGCCTCATGCCCTCGCGCTCATAGTACCAAGCGACGACTCCGGCGATCATCTCGGCATCCTCGTAGCAGCTGATCGTGTGATTGCTGTTGCCAGGGTGCCGCATCGCCTGCTCGGGGTAGCCGAGGCCGTTGAGAAATCTCGTGAACGATTCGAGGCGCTTGATCACCGTCGCGATGCCGCCGTGGATATTGATGATGTGCGGCGCGGGAGCCCCTGCGAGCGCACCGCGTACGTCGGCGTCGGTCACATGCTCCGGGTTCAGCGCGAGGATGCGGCTCTCCTGCGCGCCCGAGAGGGACCACGAGCGCAGCCCGTGCGTGGACTCGATCTGCACGGCCCTCGCGGTTTCGGCGGGCACGAGATCAATCTTGCCGCAGCCACCTAGCATCAGCACCGCACCGAGCGCGGCCATTGTGAAAAAAATCGCGGGCTTCATGCTGCGGCCTCCAGCCCGCGCACCGCGGCGGTGAATCGCTCACGCACTACCGCGATTTCCTCCCGTGAAAAGACCGCCGTGCGATACGACATCGAGAGATTCACGCCTTTGCCAAAGGTCGTGACCGACAGCACGAGCGGCGTCACTGGGCCGGTGGAAACCGCGCGCAGATAGTCCGACGGCGGAACCGCCGCGGCATCCACAGGAAGTTTTGTGAGGTTCATATTCGTGAGGCCGCCCCAGAGCGGGTAGTTCTTCGGATAGAACCGCCGCCGCTGGTCCGTCGAGAACAAAGACATGAGCCGCAGCACGAGGCCCATCTCAAGCTCGTTCGCGAGATGAAGCCCGCCGGACTTGTAACGGCGCGTCTGCGCGGCGATGGAGCGCGCGAGCGTGGAAAGGTCGGCCGTCTCCGCGATGCCGCACGCGATGGAAAATCCGCCGAGCACGAGGCCAAACGAATCGCCGCTCTCGATGCCGAGATCGCGCCGCGCATTCACGATGCAGCCGAGTGAAATCTGATCGCGCCCGTCGCGGCGCGCGGCCTCGCACAGCGGCGCAAACGACCACATGAGCAGCGCGAGCAGGAGATCATTCACGGTGACACCGAGGCGCTTTCCGGCGGCGATCATCGCTGCAAGTTCGGCGCTACCGAAGGTGAAAAGCTCGAAGGCGTTTCCAAAATCGGCGAAGTCATTGCAGCCCGGCCGGATCGCCTTCCGCATCGCGCGGAACTGAGCGGGCAGCGTGAACAGCTTCCGCAGCCACATGAAAAGGCGCGCAGGCGCACGCCGTCCGCGCCCCGCGTGGCAGTTCAAACGCCCGCCCTTCGCGGTCGCGCCACCGTACTCCGCGACGAAGTCATACACGAGCCGCACGATCGGCTCCGCATCCGCGATGGCGTGAAAATATGCGGTGCCGAGCCAGAATGCATCGCCCTCCGGCACGGCGAAAAAACGGAACGGCGTGAAGCCGACGCTGGAATCAAACCGCAGATTGATCTGCCGCTCCGTCTCCGTGCGCAGCGCCTCGCGCACGTCCGTGCCGTCGCACACGGCGAGTTCGATTTTCGCCGCATCGTCGCGGAACTCGAATGCACGCGCCTTTGCATCCACCCGCACCGTCGCGATGCCGCGATCTTCGAGCACCTTTGCCAGCACCGCGCGCAGCCGCCCCGCATCGAGTGGCGCAGGCACGCGCGCGACGTGCACCGCGTTGTAGGCGTGCATTTCATCCCACAGCAGCATCGTGCGCTGGAAAGTGTTGAGTCGGCCCGGCAGGGACATTCCGCCAAGACTGACGGAGTGGCGCGCGCGGTTCAACCGCGACGTGAGTGCGGCACACTTTTGCAAATTCCAGCGGCACACGGCTTCTCAAATTCAAATCCGGCCCCGTCCATTCCCAATAGCGAGAAGGCAAGGTTTGGGATTGCAGCGAGGCGATGCGCGGGGCGATTTACACGGGATGCGATTCGCTCCCATCATCCGAAGCTGGCTCCTCGCCGGCCTGCTGGCAGGTGCGGCGATGCGCGCATCCGCGGAAAAGCCGGCAAAGACGACGCCAACGCCGACGCCAACGCCGACGCCAGCGCCGGCACCGGCTTCGCAGGAGCGGGACATCCAGCCGCCTTTCAGCCTCATGTGGCACGAGCCCTCGGAACGGCTGGAGCTGAAAATCGAGGCGGCGAAACTCGCGATCACCGAACGCCGCAAGCTGGAGCGGCAGTGGATCGTGACGGCGGGCGGATTCAAAAAGCCGAGCACGGCGGACGCGTCCGCACCAAAGCCGCCGGAACTCCGCCGGGTGCTGTTTCATTTCCAAGGCGGCGAAATTTCCAAGGAGAAGGGCGCAAATGGAAAAGTCCGCGAGGCGCTCACCGGCGGCCAGCTCGTGGAAGTCGAGCTGCAATACGAACAGGACGGCTGGGACGAGGAACGCTACGGCGCGTGCCTCTCGGAAAAACGCCAGATGCTCGAACGCCTCTACGGCCCCGGCCAGCAGCTCGTGCGCTCCAGCACGCCGACGCCCGACGGCAAGGCGACGCAGACGATCGTGGGCTACAAATGGAACCGCAACAACACGGCGGTGGAGCTGATTTATTTTCACGTCGCGGTGAATGACGGGGGCCAGGCATTCCACACGCTGAGCCTGCACTACAAACGATCGTAGGAGCTCGCGCGCGGCACCGCTCCGTGTGAAGTGTGGCGGAAAAATCACGGGGGCGCGCGAGCGATGATTTGCAAGATTCCGCCGTTCGTGTTCTTGAAGCGGCAGACAACAGGGAAATTTCAGGGTGCGGCGACGCGCGCGAACCGGCATTCCCCTGCCCTGCCACAGCCAACACCGACCATGCCGAAAACCGACACCGCCAAGCCGCTCAGCAAAAACGTCCACCTGCTCCGCTGGGTGAAAAAAATGGCCGCGCTCTGCAAACCCGATCGCATCCACTGGGTGGATGGATCGAAGGCAGAATATGACCGGCTCTGCGACGAGATGGTCGCGGGCGGCACGCTCACGCGGCTGAATCCGAAAAAGTGGCCGGGATGCTTCCTCGCGCGTTCCGACGCGAACGACGTGGCACGCGTGGAAGACCGCACTTTCATCTGCAGCGCCTCGAAAGAAGGCGCGGGGCCGACGAACAACTGGGTGAACCCTTTTGAGATGAAGAAGAAGCTGCGCGGACTCTTCAACGGCTGCATGAAAGGGCGCACGATGTACGTGCTGGCATTCAGCATGGGGCCGCTCGATTCGCCGATGGCGCAGATCGGCGTGCAGCTCACGGACTCGCCGTACGTTGTCACAAACATGCGCATCATGGCGCGCATCGGGAAGAAGGTGTTTGAGCGGATTGACAAGAACGACCGGCGCGTGGTGCCCGCGATGCACACCGTCGGCGCACCGCTGAAGAAGGGGCAGGAGGACGTGCCGTGGCCATGCAACAAGGAAAAGTACATCGTCCACTTTCCCGAGACGCGGGATATCTGGAGCTACGGCTCGGGCTACGGCGGCAACGCGCTGCTGGGCAAAAAATGTTTCGCGCTCCGCATCGCGTCCGTGATGGCGCGCGATGACGGCTGGATGGCGGAGCACATGCTCGTCCTCGGCGTGGAGGATCCGCGGGGACGAAAGACTTACGTGGCCGCCGCATTCCCGAGCGCGTGCGGCAAGACGAACTTCGCGATGCTCATCCCGCCGAAACATTTTTCCGAGAAGGGCTGGAAAGTGTGGACCGTCGGCGACGACATCGCGTGGATCAAACCCGGCGCGGACGGACGGCTCCACGCAATCAATCCCGAGGCCGGATTCTTCGGTGTCGCGCCCGGAACCAGCGAGCATACCAATCCCAACGCGATGGCATCGCTGCGGAAGAACACGATTTTCACAAACGTCGCACTCACGCCCGACGGCGGCGTGTGGTGGGAAGGCATGACGGACACGCCGCCCGCGAAGGCGATTGACTGGCAGGGCAACGAATGGACACCGGTGATCGCGAAGGAGAAGGGCGTGAAGGCAGCCCATCCGAATTCGCGATTCACCGCGCCCGCGTCGCAGTGCCCGACGATCGATCCCGACTGGGAAAAGCCCGAGGGCGTGCCGCTCAGCGCGATCATTTTCGGCGGACGCCGCGCGACGACGATGCCGCTCGTGTACCAGGCGTTCAACTGGAGCTGCGGCGTGTACATGGGCGCGACGATGGGCAGCGAAATGACCGCCGCCGCCGCCGGCACGATCGGCAAGGTGCGCCGGGACCCGATGGCGATGCTGCCCTTCTGCGGCTACAACATGGGCGACTACTTCCGCCACTGGATCTCGATGCAGCGTTCGCTCACCACGACGCCGCGCATTTTCAACGTGAACTGGTTCCGCAAGGACGCAGACGGGAAATTTCTCTGGCCCGGTTTCAGCGAAAACATGCGCATCCTGAAATGGATCGTGGACCGCGCGAACGGCCACGGCATGGCCCGCGAGACGCCCATCGGCTGGATGCCCGAACATGCGGACATTGACTGGACCGGGCTCGATTTTTCCGAGGAGAAATTCAACGACCTCCAGCGATTCGACCGCGCGGCGTGGCGTCAGGAAATCCTCTCACACGAGGAGCTGTTCCTCGATCTGAAGAGCCACCTGCCGAAGGAACTCATCTACGAACGCGAGCTGCTGATCTGCCGCATGTGATCCGCATCATCGCTGTGTGTCCGCCGCAGGATCACGCGGTGCAGACCACGGGTTCCGCCGCGGAACGCAAGATGCGGCAAGCTACTCGTAACGCAGCGCATCAATCGGGTCGAGCGCAGCGGCTTTTTTCGCCGGATACAGGCCGAAGAAAACGCCGACGGCAGCGCTGAAGGCGAAGGATCCGATGACATAGACCGGCGGCACATTCGTCGGCCAGCCAGCCATGCGGGAGATGATTTGCGTGGTGCCAAAACCGATGCCGATGCCGACCAGCCCGCCAATGGAACTGAGCGTGACGGCCTCGATCAAAAATTGCAGCAGGATGTCCCAGCCGTGCGCGCCGACGGCCATGCGGATGCCAATCTCGCGCGTGCGCTCGGTGACGCTCACGAGCATGATGTTCATGATGCCGATGCCGCCGACGACGAGCGAGACGATGGCGACGGCAATGAGCAGGTACATCATCGTCCTCGACTGCGCGGTCGCCATTTCCGCGATGTCCTGCTGGCTGCGGACGGTGAAGTCGTCCTCGTGGCCGGGCTGAATGTTGTGGCGCTGGCGCAGGAGAGCGGAGATTTGCTCCTGGAGCAGCGTGATGTCGGCATCGTCTGCGGCCTGGGCATTGATGCCGCGGAGAATCGTCGCGCCGGTGAGGCGCTTCATCGCGGTGGTGTAGGGAATGATGAGCACGTCGTCCTGATCCGCGCCGCCGAGCGAGTTGCCCTTCGGCTTGAGCAGGCCCGTGATGACGAACGGAATGTTGCGCACCCGGATGATCTGTCCGACGGGATCGTTGTCGCCGTAAATCTGGTGCGCGACAGTGCTGCCGATCACAGCCACCTTGTTTGCGGAACGCACATCCTGATCGGAAAATGCGGCACCGTCCACGATATCCCACTGCCGCATTTCAAAATAATCCTCGGACTCGCCGAGCACGAGCGTGGACCAGTTTTGGTTGCCCGCGGCCACCTGCGCACCCGCGCGAACTTCCGGGCTGACCATTGTCACGCCAGGCACCTCGCGAAGAATCGAAAACGCGTCCGGGATCTTCATCGTCCCGGCTGCGCCGAGGCCGCCTTTTGCGCCGCTGCTCGTCGAGCTGCCGGCAAAAATCAGGATCATGTTTTTGCCGAGCGTCGCGATCTGCGCCTCGACGCGCGCCTTTGCACCATTGCCGATGCCGACCATCGCGATGACCGCGCCGACACCGATGATGATGCCGAGCATCGTGAGAATGCTGCGCATTTTGTTTCGCAGCAGCGCGCGGACGGCGATGAAAAGTGTCGCGCTGAGTTTCATTTCACGAGTTTTGCGGCGCGCTGCTCCTCGTCGAGACGGCGCATTTCGTTCTTCGCGTTGCTTCGATCCGCGACGAGGATGTCGCTCACGATCACGCCGTCGCGCATGACGACGTTGCGCTTTGTGTAACGCGCAATGTCGGGCTCGTGCGTGACCATCGCAATGGTGATGCCCTTGTCGTTCAGCGTCTGGAATGCGTCCATGATTTCCACGCTCGTGCGGCTGTCGAGGTTGCCCGTGGGCTCGTCGGCGAGGAGCAGCGCGGGATTGTTCACGAGCGAACGCGCGATGGCGACGCGCTGCTGCTGCCCACCGGAAAGCTGGTTGGGCGTGTGATCCGTGCGCTTCGAGAGGCCCACGAGATCGAGCGCCCACAACGCGCGCTCTCGCTGCTCCTTTGCCGACAGGCGGTGCTTTCCGTACATCATCGGCAGTTCGACGTTTTCGAGCGCGGTCGTGCGCGAGAGCAGATTGAAGCCCTGGAAAATGAAGCCGATTTTCTGGTTTCGCAGATCCGCGAGCTGGTCGCGGTCGAGGCCGGAAATGTCCACTCCATCGAGCAGGTAACGTCCGAGCGTCGGCCGGTCGAGGCAGCCGAGCGTGTTCATCATCGTGGATTTTCCCGAGCCGCTGGAACCCATGATCGCGATGAATTCGCCGGGCTGCACTTGCAGCGAGACGTTCCGCACGGCGTGGACTTCCACATCGCCGGAACGGTAAATTTTCGAAACCGAATCGAGCAGGATGACCGGGTGCATGTTCGCGGCGAATCAGCGGCGCGGCCCGCTGCCAAGAGGGTTCGACGCGGAAGCTGACGACGAGGTCTGCGGTGCGACGACACCCGTAACCACAAGATCACCCTCCTTGAGTCCCTCGGTGATTTCCGTGTTCACACCATCGGTGATGCCGAGCTTCACGGGCACCGGCCACGGCTTTCCGCCGCCCTTCGGCATGACGTAGATCATGCGTTCGCGCTTGAGCGCGCGCCCGCCGCTGGCGGCGTGCTTCGAAGGCGGCGGCGTAGGCGTAGGCGCGACAGTTTTTGAGCCAGGGTTCGGAATCAGCGGGGCGTCAACCGGGTGAAACCGCAGCGCGGCATTCGGAACTTTCAGCGCATTTTCGCGGTGCTGGATGATGATGTTGAGCGTGGCCGTCATGCCTGGCTTCAGCTTCAGGTCGGGGTTGGCCACGGAAATGACCACGTCGTAAGTGACCACGTTTTGCACGGTGATCGGCGCGTTGCGGTTCTGCACCACCTTGCCGTGAAACGTGCGGTACGGAAACGCATCCACGGTGAAATCCACGTCCTGACCGATCTCGACGTTGCCTACATCCGCCTCGGCCACATTCGTGTCAATCTGCATCTTCGTGAGGTCATTCGCGATGAGGAAAAGCACGGGCGCATTCATCGCGGCGGCCACGGTCTGGCCGACATCCACGCTTCGCGAAATGACGATGCCGTCCACGGGCGAATAAATCGTGCAGTGCTCGAGATTCACCTGCGCCTGCTCAAGGTTTGCCTCCTTCATCTTCACTGCGGCCTCGGCCTGATGAAGCGTGGCAAGTGCGTTGTCGAGATCGGCCTGCGGTGCGGCGTGCTCCGCGACGAGATCCTGTTTCCGCTTTGCAGTGAGTTGCGCGAGTTCGAGCGCGGCCTTGGAACTCGCGAGGTCGCCCTCGGCCTGGTGCACGGAAGCCTGAAACATTGCGGCGTCAATCTGCGCCACGACCTGGCCCGCTTTCACGGGTGAATTCCAGTCGGCATTAAGTTTCGCAATGTTGCCGGAGACCTGGCTGCCGACAGTCACGTTCAGCACCGGATTGAGCGTGCCCGTGGCCGTGACGAACTCCGTCATGTCCCCGCGCGCCACCGTCACGGCGAGGTACTGCGTCTCGTCCTTGCGATTGTGATTGAAGTACCACCATACGCCGCCTCCGGCGAGGAAGAGAATGAGTGCGATCAGTGTTTTCATCGAATGCTGTTCCTCTGCACGCGCTGCTCCTGGAACACGCCGGAGACCGCCTCGATGTTCCGCAGCGCAACCTGGTAGTCGTACGTCTGCGCGGCGAGATTCTGCCGCGCGGTGTTGAAATCATTGAGCGCACTGAGCAAATCCACGCTCGTCGCGGTGCCGGCGCGATACTGGATTTGCAAGTCGTGGTAACTCTGCTCCGCGGCCACGACCTGCACACGCGCGGCCTTCAGCGTCTGCTCAAAGGTCCGCACATTCAGCCACGCCTGCTTCACGTCGGACTCGACGGACTTTGCGGCAAGTTCCTTCGCCAACCGCGTCTCCTGGATTTGAAATTCCGCCGTCTTCAAATCCACCTCGCGCTGCCCGCCTGTGAAAATCGGCACGTTCACCGAGACTGACGCCAGCCAACTGTTCGCGTCCGACGCCGACGTTCCCGAGGTGTGCCCGATTCCGCTCGAAAATCCCGCCACGACCTTTGGCCCGTACAGCCCGAGCACCGCGCCGCGCCGCGCGATGTCCTGATCAATCGCGATGACTTTCACGCGCAAGTCTTCGCGGCGGTCATACGCGCGCGCCAGCAGCGCATCGAATGGCGGCAGCGCCGCCGGATAGCCTGGCGGCTCAATGACGCTGAATGGCGCATTCGGTGCGAGGTTCAAAATATTTGCCAGCGTGTTGCGGCTCAGCTCCAGCGCACTCTCGGACTGGACGAGCGTCTGCCTCGCCGTCTCCACAGTGACCTGCGCGCGCAGCACATCCGTACGCGTGACTTCGCCGACATCGAGCCGCTTCTGCGCGAGGTCGCGCTGCCCCTCCGTGAGCAGCAGCGCCTCCCGATTCACCTTCACGATGCTCTGCTGTTTGATCACGGCATAATACGCGCTGGCCACGCCATACAGCGTCTCGCGGATCGTGAACTGAAGCGCGAGCCGCGTCGCTGCCTTCGAGAGTTTCGCAAGCCGGAGCGCGGGGAAAAACGTGAAATCAATCAGCGGCTGCTGCGTCGAAATTCCGATCTGCCCGTAGCCCGTGTGCGAGAGCGCATCCTGATCCACAAATGCCCTCACGCCATTCTCCAGCCTGGCCGGCACGCTCGTTCCCACGACGGTTTCGCCGCGCTGGTAGCCCGAAGTCGCGCTGACCTGCGGCCCGAGCTTCGCCCACGCGCTCCACGGCAGCAGATCCGCCTTTCGCACCTCCCAATACGCCGTGCGGATGGACTGGTCCGTCTCCAAGGCCATGTCGTAGGCCCTTTCGAGTGTGATGACACCGTTCGCCGTCCGTTCCCGAACCTTGGCCTGGGCTGCGAATGCGAGGAGGCAGCAGGTCAGCAGAAACGCAACACCACACCGAGTCGCAGGGGAGGTTACGGCACCGCCGCTCGCCGAAAGAGCACCCGCGTGCTGATGCATGGAAACCCGGACCATCTCGCTTCAGACAGACAGATGACGAGCCGCAGCGAAACCCTGTTCAACTCCAGCAACGATGCGGAAAAACGCATCCGCCCCGGTGTGCGTGATTTCGGCTTCGCAGCCGGAAGGGCGACACACACAGGGTTGTTTTCCATCGAAAACGGCACGGTCAAAGTTGGGGGAATTTATCGCATCGCACATGTGGACTTGGTTTGTCCTGCAGAGCGGCAAAATCTTAGACCCGGTGAATTCCATGCACAGGCTGTACGCCGGATTTCCCGACGATCGGTGAAGCTCCGTCTCACCCTTCGCTCCCGATCGGTTCCAGAGTTTCCGCAGCCCGAGCCTCGTGTGCCTATCCGCCGATCCGCTCCGTCTCCACGTAGCGCACGGCCTGGCGGATCATCTCCGCGCTCGTGGCGAATTCGAGCTTCTCCTTGATGTGGTCGCGGTGCACGGAGACCGTCTTCGGGCTGAGGTTGAGATGCCCGGCGATCTCCTTGGCCGTCTTGCCTTCGCCGAAAAGGCAGAACACCTCGAATTCACGGTCGCTGAGTTTTTCCAACGGCGAAGTGCTCCCGCGCGGGCGGGCCGCAGCAAACGCATCCAGCACGCGCGCGGCGAGCTTGTCGCTCATGTAAATTTGGCCACCCAGCACGCGACGGATCGCCGCGAGGAAAGTGGGACCGTCGGCGTCCTTCATCAGATAGCCCTTCGCACCGGCGCGCAGCACGCGTTCGGCGTAGAGCGTCTCGTCGTGCATCGAGCACACGAGGATGCGGATGCCGGGGTGCAGCACGACGAGATCCTTCACCAGCTCGAGCCCGCCTCGTCCGGGCATCGTGAGGTCGGTGATGATCAGATCAGGCGCGCCCTGCTCCACGGCTCCGAGCGCCTCGGGCACATTCGTCGCAGTGCCGCAAACAATGAGATCCGGTTCGGCGTTGAGCATCAGCGTGTAGCCGTTCAGCAGTGTGCGGTGATCGTCCACGAGAAGGATGCGCGATTTGCCCGGCTTCGTTTTTTTTGCGGCGGTCATCTGGAAAATTTCACGGTGCAGGAGACACGCGCGCCGCCCGCGGGCGCGGAGCCGAATGCGAGCGCGCCGCCGATGAGCTGCGCCCGGTAGCGCATCACGCGGAAGCCGATGCCGAATCCGGGCTTTCCGCTTTCGCCGAATCCCTCGCCGTCGTCGTCCACCTCCAGCATGAGCGCGCTGCCGCGGTGTTCGAGGCCGATGCGGATCTCCGAAGGCGACGCGTGCTTGAGCGCGTTGTTCACCGCCTCCTGCGCGATGCGGTAGAGGTGGCCCGCGATTTCCGCATCCGCCAGCCGCACGGGCTCCGGACATTCGAGGACGCAGCGCACTTCGCCGCTGCGGCCGACGCCTTCGGCCAGCGTGCCGAGCGCGATCGCCAGCCCGTCATCTACAAGCGCAACGGGAGCGAGGCCGTGGGAATGCGAGCGCGTCTCCGCGATGGCGTCGCGGAGCTGCCGCCCGATTTCGTCGGCGCGTTCCGCCAGCGCGGGCGAGTCCGTTTTCAGCGCGGTGATGAGCGCGTTCACGGACATGGACGCCGCGGTGAGCCGCTGGCCGAGACCGTCGTGCAGGTCGTGGCCGATGCGCCGCCGCTCGCTTTCGGAAATATCGAGCACCTCGCGTTCGAGCCGCGCCTGTTCCGCTTCCCGCTCGCGCAGCTTGTCCGCCATCGCGACGAATGCGCCGGAGAGTTCGCCCACCTCATCGCCACCGGAGGGCAGCGCGGCGGCATCCATTTTTCCCTCGCCGAATGCGCGCACGCCGTCCGCCAGCCGCCCGAGCCGGGCCGCGAAACTGAAATGCAGCATCGCCCAAAGCATCACACTCAGGAGCGCCATCGCCAGCGACATCCAGCCCAGTTGGACACGCGCGTCCGCACGCGCCGCGGCGATGCCATCGCTCTGATCGAACATCTGCAGCACCCATCCGGTCCCCGCTCCACCCACATGGAATGGATACGCACTGAACACGGAGTCGTCCCCGGCCCCATGCGACACGGCAAAATGTGCCGCCGGATTGATCAATGCCGCAGCAGCAGACAGGGACGTCGCCGTCGCGGGCTGTCCGCGCATTGCTCCCGTGCTGTCCGCCACGACCAGCCCGTCCTGATCCACGACGCCGACGATCTTCAGCGATGAGGAATCCACGCGCGTCTTCAGATCGTCCTCCAAGGCGTCCCGCTGGTTCTTTGCGAGCAGCCCTTCGCTCAGGCGCGCAAGGCGGCGTCCGTTCGATTCCGCGCGCGTCATCATGCCGCGCAGCGTGCGCGCGAGATCGGCATCGAGATGCAACCGGTAGTCGAACCAAGTCGCCAGCAACCCGAAGACCAGCGCAACCAGCGGAGCGGTGATTCGGATGGGCGGCGGAAAACGCATCCTCGCAACATGGCCGGTTTCGCCCTGCAATGCGAGCGGGGATGTTCTCGCATCGGGCGTGCGCTTTTCAGGAAGCGAGCTCATGAGCCTTCGCGGACGAACGTGAATCCGCGAGAAGCGGTGAGCAGCAGCTCAACATCAGAAAAATCGACAGCCTCGCGTCAGGCTTGCGGTGCGGGTCGGATCTCATGGTGCCTTGATTCCACGCCGCCACGGTATCCGGCATCGGCCCCGCGCCCGTTCGCCGATAGGCGCACCGCCTATGCCGCGTCATGGCGACACTTCGCGCATTGGCCAAGTGAAGTGATTCCACGGGACACCACTGAAAAATTCAACGCCGGGAATGCGGACGGAACACGGCCGCACACGGCGCTTGTGTCGGAGTCGTGACCTGCCGAATCTTTCCCGACCCAATTTTTCCGATGAAGAATTTCCTCCTCACGATCGCATCACTCACCGCCACCACGTTCGCCTCCGATCAGATTTTCATCGAGGCCGAATCGTTCACGGATCACGGCGGCTGGTCGCTCGACACGCAGTTCATTGACGTGATGGGCTCGCCGTATCTGCTCGCGCACGGCATGGGCGAGCCGGTGAAGGACGCGACGACGACGGTGCATCTTCCGAGCACGGGAAAATACCGCGTGTGGGTGCGGACGCTGGACTGGGTGGCGCGCTGGAATGCGCCGGGTGCGCCGGGAAAATTCCAGTTGCTCGTGGATGGCAAGCCGCTCGCGGAGACGTTTGGCACGAAGGGAAAATCGTGGGCTTGGCAGGATGGCGGGACCATCGAGTTCGCGAAAAATGATGTCGCGCTCGCGCTGCACGACCTCACGGGATTTGAGGGCCGGTGCGATGCGATTTTCTTCACGAAGGACGAGGCGTTCACGCCGCCGAACTCGAATGATGTGAACGACGCGTGGCGTCGCACCGTGCTCGGTTTTCCTGAAAAGCCCGAGGATGCTGGCAGCTACGATCTCGTCGTGGTCGGCGGCGGATACGGCGGGACTGCGGCGGCGATTTCCGCGGCGCGCATGGGCTGCAAGGTCGCGCTCGTGCAGGACCGCGCGGTGCTCGGCGGCAATGGTTCGAGCGAGGTGCGCGTGTGGGCGATGGGCGGCACGCGGCGCGGGAAGTATCCGATGCTCGGCGAGATCGTGGAGGAATTCCAGGACACCGCAAAGCTGTCGCCGGGAACGTATGAGGAGTTCGGCGACGACAAGAAGGAGCAGCTCGTGCGCGCGGAAAAAAACATCGCGCTGTTTTTCAACAACCGCGTGATCGCCGTGGAGATGAAGGACAGGCAGCACGTCGGAGCGGCGGTTTCGATCGATGTGCGGACGGGGGCGAAGCGGAAGTTCAGCGGCAAACTTTTCTGCGATGCGACGGGCCACGCGACCATCGGCGCGCTCGCGGGGGCGGATCACACGATTCGCGAGACGGAGCATCTCGGCATGTCGAACATGTGGCGTTGGAAGGACGCGGGTGTGGCGTCCGTTTTTCCCGAAGTCCCGTGGGCGCTGCCGCTCGACATGGACGACTTTCCGTATCCGCAGCGGTTCCATGCGCAGTGGTTTTGGGAGAGCGGGTTCAACAAGCATCCGATCCTCGGGCTGGAGGACATGCGCGACTGGAATTTCCGCGCGATCTACGGCGCGTTCAACGCGATGAAGAATCGCGGCGGCAAGGCCGATCACGCGAATGCGAAACTCGAATGGGTCGCCTACATCGGCGGGCCGCGCGAGAGCCGGCAGTTGCTCGGCGATGTGGTGCTCACGCGCGAGGACATCTCAACGAAAAAGGAATTCCCAGACGGCACGGTGCCGACGACGTGGGACATTGATCTGCATTATCCGAAGGAGCAGTTTGCAAAGGGCGAGGTGAAGGACGACCCGTTCATCTCGAAGGCGGTCTTCGACAAGAGTGTGGACAAGAAGCACGGCTACCCGGTGCCCTACCGCTGCTTCTATTCGCGCAACATCGAAAACCTTTTCATGGCGGGCCGCGACGTGAGCGTGACGCATGAGGCGCTCGGCACCGTGCGTGTGATGAAGACCGGCGGCATGATCGGCGAAGTCGTCGGCAAGGCCGCGAGCCTGTGTGTCAAAATGGACGTGATGCCTCGCACGATCTACGAGCGTTACTTTCCCGAGCTTCAGGAACTCATGGCACTGCCCGGTGCCGCCCGGCGCGCGACGGTGAACGAAGCACCGGCGCTGCCCGCCGACTACAAACCGCTCCCGCCTGTTGTGGAAAAGAGCGGAGGCGCACCCGGCATCCCGTTGAAATCACTTGCCGGCCTCACGCTTGATGACAGTCAGGCAAAGCTCACCGGGAAGTGGGCCGAAGGCCACGGCCTGCCCGGCTACTACGGCAGCGGCTACCGCTACCGCGGGGCGAAGGAGGCGGGCACGGCGCGCTACGAGTTCGCAATTGAAAAGGCCGGCACGTACGAGGTGCGCCTGAGCTACAGCCCCCACGAAAACCGGGCGACAAAAGCGCCCGTGACCGTCGAGTCCGCAGACGGTGTTAAAAACTTGACAGTGAACGAGCGTGTCCCCGCGCCCATCGAGAAAGGCCTCGTGAGTCTCGGAAGATTTCATTTTGCACCCGGCAAGCCCGCAGCCGTAGTCATCGGCGACGGCCCCGCGGATGGGAATGTCGCCATTGACGCGGTGCAACTTCTGCCCGTGGATTGAGAAAGCTGTGATGAAAACATCAAAGGTAATTCTTCTCCTCCTCGCGCTTTCAGCCGCAGCCTTTGCCGAGCCGACGATCCGTGTCATCAACCGCGAGTACCCCGACGGCTCGGGAAGTTCGCGCCAAATCGATCCTTCGAAGCGCGAGTCCACCGAAACTTTCTACGATTCGAGCCGCCGGATGACGCACAGAATCGTTTACAAGCTGGACGAGCGCCTCGCTCCCGTCTCCGCGATCCTGTACAATGCAAAGGGCCTCATTTATCAAAAGAGCGCCTACAAGACGGACGGCGAGGATCGCGTGATCCAGGAGGTCATCTACGGTCCGAAGGACAATCTACTCGGCACCAAAAACTACATCTACAGCATGCGTTCCAACGGCAGCATCGGCGTGAGCGTGGACACCTACGACGCGAATGGAAACCTGATCCAGACACCAAGGCTCTCGACGTCGGGGAAAAAGAAACGGTGAGCGGCTTCGCGCCTGCCTCGCGAAAAAAACTCCGCTTCCCGCTTGACGGATGGCCCGACTTGCAGAAGAAGTCCCGCCCCTTAAATCCAACAATGAAAAACGCACCATTTCTCCTCTCCTCCGCACTCGCGTTGCTCGCTGTGTTTCTCAGCTTCGTGAGCTTCGGCGCGTCGCAGAAGAACAACAGCCTGCAGAGCGAGTTCCTCAAAAAGCAGACCGAGTTCCAGGAACTCAGCAACGCCGTCACGCTGCAGAATCAGGAATACCAGCGCCAGGCTGAGATCATCAACACCGGGGCCAATCTCGGCCAGAAGGTGATCAGCCCGATCCTCGTTGAAATGGGATACGTCGCCGCGAAAAAGAACAACGCAAAGTTCCGCGAATTCCTGAACGAATTCAAATTTGAAAAGGCAATCCCCTCGAAGGAAGACCTCGAGAAGATGGACAAGGCCATTCAGGAAAACAAAGCGCGGCAGGGCGGGGCCGCTCCCGCTCCCGCACCGAAAGCTCCGGCCGCCCCGGCTCCGCGCGAACCCTAACAGCAACCAAACCCTCACCACATAATTCCCATGGAAGACCAGGAACCCAAAAACCCATTCGCCTGCATTCACACGCCGATCGCCCTCGTGGCGCTCGCGCTTTCCGTGCTGTTCTTCAGCCAGATCAAAAGCCTCGGCAATGCCACGGAGACCGTGAAGTGGCAGAGCGACAATGTGGACAAGCAGATTGCCAGCTACAAGGACGCCAAGGAAAAACTCTCGAAAGCCATCGAACAGCGCGGCCCGGCGGTCAAGGAATCCTCCGAGCTCCAGTTGCGGTTCGGACAGCTGATCAAGAAGGTGAACGAACTCTCGAAGGGCGATGAAAAGGACGAGGCGGTCAAGGACGCCAAGAACATCATCGGCATCCTCGTGAACGCGGGCATCACCAGCATCAATGTGCCGGACGCTGCCGCCGATCCGAAGAAGTAATCCCTCACAGCGGAAAGCATCCGCATTCAAGTTTCAAAACGGGCTTCCCTTCACGGGGAAGCCCGTTTTGCTATTCTGCGTGCGACAGCAAAAATCCTACGCCCGACGGATGATCTGTGCGGCACGGCGGCTCGCGCGTTCGAGAAGGAGATCCGCCTCGGCCATCGCCTCGGCGACGGTGAGCGGACGGTCGGCAATGGGGATGAGCGCATCGAAAGCCGCCGAGTTCTCCGCAGCAGCAGTGATTGCGCCGCCAAACGCGATCACGCGCCTCCCCGCATTTCGCGCGAGCGCCGCGACACCGGCGGGGCCTTTGCCGTCGAGCGTCTGATCATCAATTCGCCCCTCGCCCGTGATTACCAGATCGGCGGCGGCGATCCGCTCGCCGAGCCGGAGCGTCTCCGCGATCATGTCAAAGCCGGGGCGGATTTTTGCACCGCAGAAAGTCATCAGCCCAAAGCCGAGGCCGCCCGCCGCGCCGGATCCGGGCACGTCACGATGATCGCAGCCGAGATCCGCCGCACACACGTCGGCGAGCCGCGCGAGAGCGCGGTCGAGCAGCGCGACATCCGCGGCATCCGCGCCCTTCTGCGGGCCGTACACGCGCGCCGCGCCACGCTCGCCGAGCAGCGGATTCTGCACGTCGCACGCAGCGGAAATTTCGGGCAACGCCAGATCACCGGGACGCACGATGTGTGCGAGCGATGGCAACGCACCGGGCTCTGCGGGAAAATCACGGCCTTCATGATCGATGAAACGGAATCCCATCGCGCGAGCCACACCTGCGCCACCATCTGTCGTCGCGCTCCCACCGAGGCCCACGAGGATACGCTGCGCACCGCGTGCGACCGCGTGCGCGATGAGGATGCCCGTCCCGAAAGTATCCGCCCGGAGCGGAACGCGCTCGTGCGATGCGATCCGGTGCAAGCCGCTGGCCTCGCTCATCTCCAAAATCGCGAGCCGTTCGTCGGCCAGCCATGCGTAACGTGCGGCAATCGGCCGTCCGATGGCATCCTCGCTCGCCACATTCACCCACTCCGCGCCGAGCGTCGCAGCGAGCGCCCCGGCAAAACCCTCGCCGCCATCCGCAATCGGCGCGAGATCCAGTTGCGCATCCGGCCACACACTGCGCAACCCGCGCGCAATGGCCTCGGCCGCCGCTGGTGCGGAAAGCGAGCCTTTGAATTTGTCGGGAGCGATGAGGATGCGCACGGAGCGAAAGGAGAACATCCGACATTCGGCGCTGAACGTTCAACATCCAACGCCGAATCTTTGGCTGATCGGCTAGGACATGACTGCGATTTTTTCCGTTCCCTCGCAACGTCGCGGTGGCGGGTTCGGAATGCTGAACGATCCGGAAATCTTCCCCGGCGGCTACAATTTCTCGCTGGTCTCGGCCTTCAGGATGTCCTCGATGCTCTCGCGGCGGCTGATGATTTCCACGCTGCCATCCGGCTCCGCCCAGACCTGCGGGGCCTTGCCGATGGAATTGTAGTTGCTGCTCATCGCGTAACCGTAAGCGCCGGCATCGCGCAGCACGAGAAGGTCGCCGGGCTCGGGGCGCGGGAGCAGGCGCGGGACGAGTTCCTCGTCGGCACCGCCGCGGGTGAAGACGTCTCCGCTCTCGCAGAGCGGGCCGGCGACGACGATCGGCTCGCGTGCCTGATTCGGATCGCCGTTCTCTTTTCCGAGCACCTCGATCTGATGATAGCTGCCGTACATCGCGGGACGCACGAGATCCACGAAGCCCGCGTCCACCATCACAAAGGTCGCGCCGCGGCCCTTCGCATTGGTCTGCGTGCGCTTGATGTCATGCACCTGCGCGACGAGCGTGCAGCTCGGCGCGACGTAGTAGCGGCCCGGTTCGATTTCGAGACGGATCTCGCGATGCGCCGCCGAGCTGATGCGCTGGTGGCATGTGGTGAAAAGTTCGCGCAGAGGCTCGATGGGAACCTGCGCGTCGCGGTCGTGGTAATTGTGCGGGATGCCGCCACCGAGGCTGACCGCGGTGAGCTGCGGAAAGTGCGGAATCAATTCGCGGAACTCCAGCGCGAGCCGCGTGAGATTTTCGTGCAGCTCCTCGAATTTCGGCCCGCTGCCGATGTGCGCGTGCAGCATCGTGACACTCATCCCGACGGCGACCGCGGCGTCCTTCACCGCGAGCAGATCGCTGTGCCAGACGCCGTGCTTCGATGATGGCCCGCCGGTATCGCAGGTGTTCACGTGCCCGTGGCCGAAGCCCGGATTCACGCGGATGCTCACGGGCCCGCGATAGCCCGCAGCGGCGAGCTGGCGGATCATTCCGGGCGATCCGATGTTCGGCAGCAGATTGTTTTGAAGGACGACATCGAGCGCGTTGTCGCGGAAGACATCGGCGGTGAAGCACACGACGGGCGGATTATTCCCAGGCGCGTGGCCTGCGCGCAGCGCACGCAGCGCCTCGTTGCCGCTCACGGCATCAATCCAGATTTTCGCCGCGCCCATCTCGCGGAGCACCTTCGTCGCGGGGCACGCCTTCATCGCGAATCGCGCCTGCACGCCTGGCGCGCTGGTCATGAATTGGATGTCAGCGATCCGCTGGCGGAGCACCGCGGCGTCGTAAAACCAGAATGGAGTGCCGACCTTGGCGGCAATTTTGCGAATGAGTGGTGCGTCGAGCTTCATCGGGCCGCGGAGAATGGCGGGCGGAGAAAAGCCGTCAAGCCGCGGAGAAGCGGATGTCAACGCCGAAGCACCAAGACGGCAGTGCACGTTCTCGAAGAATCGCGACCAGTCCGCTCAGGATACTATCCACGCAGTCCGAAAAACTCTCGATGAACCTCCTCCTCATCCGAGTGATCCATTTTTTCCAGAGGACTCAGATGCCATCACTTCCCCTGCTCCACCGCGCGATGCGCAGTGGCACGGAGGAACTTTGCATACTCGGGATCGAGTCCCGGCGGCACGAAGGGATCCGCCTCCACGTTCCTGCCGAAGAGCACTTCATACCACACGCACGCGCCGAGAAATTCGCCCGCGGTATTCGCATGATGGCCGTCCATCGTGAGTCTCGTAGTGCCATCCTTCTGATTCGTCCATCTCCAGCCGACATTGAGCGAATGCGCCTGCTCGGGCAGCTCGCCGGTTTTCGCGTTCTTCAAGTCGAATTGCGCCGTCGGTGTACGGTAGCCCCATTTCGCATCACGATTCGCGAGGTGAAACGCGTCACCCACCGGAATGCGACGCACGCCGAGTTCCTTCGCGATCGTCGCGTACGCGCTGGAGAGACCGGCGTACATTTCGTCCTGCGTCTTCGGCTCGCCGGCCTTCGGTTCCTTCGCGGCGAAACGCGGATCATCCGCGCGATACTCCCACGTCTCGTGGAGCAGCACCGTGGCATCCGGCGCGTGCTGGTGGATGTAGTCGGCGAGCTGTTTCGCAAATGGCCGGTATGTCGTGATGTCGTGGCTTTTGATGCTCGCCTGCTGGATCGTGACGAAGTCCCAGTGCGCGCCATTCAGATCATCCCGCAGGCTTTTGCCCTCGCCGTAGAGGCCGTTTTTGTCCGCTGGATCTTTCTCGAAGGACTGCACCTTGCCCCAGTGCAATTCCATACTCGAACCGCCGACATTGTCCCCGTGCAGGATCAGCGTGTCGCCCGCGGCCTTCGCAATTTCGCCAAGGTAATGCGTGGCATTTTGCGAGAAGCTGTTGCCCACCGTGAGCACGCGGACGGTCCTGCCCTTGCCTGGCTCCTCGGCGCGGATGGTCGCGCTGAAAAGCGACACGACGGCAAGTGCGATGCGGTTCAGTGATTTCAGTTTCATAGATCCGATGTGTTTGGAAACGCGGGCTTCTTACGGACTCGCGCACTCGGCGACGAAAAGCCGTGTGAATTCGCCGTCGCTCACATTGAAATAAATCCGTTTGCCATCGGGGCTGAAAACCGGGTGCGGATGCGACACGCGCCACGACTTCGCGCCGTGCGAATTGTCGAAGTGATGCAGCACGATCTGCCCGGCGCCTTTTGTGTCCGCGAGCACGATTCCCCATTCGTTGCGCACGCCGCCGAAGCTCGTCATGATCGTGTCGGTGACGACGAGTTTTCCATCGGGGCTCACAGACGGATGATCGCCGCTCACGTCATGAAATTTCACACCCTCGCTTTCCGCAGCGGGCTTGCTTGCGGCGTCCGATTTGCTCGCGACGACCATCGTATCCACGGAACCTACGGTACCTTTCGTCACCGTCCTGCCCTCGGCGGCTGCCTTCGCACGCTCCGCCTTTGTGGTCGCGATAGGCGCGTCGGGGCCGGAACCTTTCGCGTTTTTCCCGCCGTTCGAACCCTTCGTTCGCTCGGCCTTCGTCGGCATGCCGGGGTTGGCTTTCACGCTGCCGTCATTGCTGTCATAGACCGTGTAGTGCATCTCGGTGATGTGCCGCGAATCCGGCTGCCACGACGGGTGGCCCCACTTCGGATTCATGTAGAGGAACCGTTTTTCCGCGAGGCTGTAGCAGATGAGCCCCTCTCGCGCGCTGGCGCTCTTGCTGCGCGGATCCTCGCCGGTCTTCAGCGCCATCTTGAAAAAGACGCGCTTCAAATCGGGGCTGAGGATCGGAAAAAAGATGGACGGCTTCTGCTCGCCGAACGCTCTTCCGAACCACTCGGGATACGCCTGCTTCAGCGCGTCCACCGTCACGGGCGTCTGCTTCTCCCCGGTCGCGACATTGATCAGGTCAAGGTCGCGATGCTCGCCGGGATTCCAGTGCGGGCTGTAGAGCGGGACAATGTCCGCATTCGGCTGACCCCAGCCCGCGAGCTGATTTTTTGCGAGCACGCGTTCCTTGCCCGTGTCGAGATCCACGCACCAAGTATTCCACTCGCCGTCGCGCTCGCCGTGGAAGACGACTCGCTTGCCGCCGGAGACCCACTGCTGGCACGCGACACGGTGTGCGTCCTCAGCGTTGATGTTCGTCGCGACGACCTTCTCCACGCCGGTCGCACGGTCGCGCACGACGACTTCGCCGCGGTGCCCGTCCTTCGCCGTCGAGGAATAGAACAGCACGCGCGTTCCGTCCGGGCTCTCGGGGCAGGTGTTGAAATACGAGTGCATCGTGTGCCGCCCGGCCGTCGGCGAAACGACGCTGATCGTCACGCCGCTGCGCCACGGCGCGAGCGGGTCGTCGGCCGCATTTGCGTTAAATGCCGCAGCAAGAATGAGAGTGGCGCAGGCGGTGATTTTCAGACGCTTCATGGGGAATTCGGGTTTGGGATTTTGGGAGCCAGTGGGTGGCGGATATTAAAGTCGGACAGCCGCGTTTTAATCATTTCAAAATCAGGAACGCAATCGCGCCCGGCTCGAGCGTCAGTTTCTGCTGCCACGCTGCACGTCCGGAAGCCAGCGGGCTCAGTCGTCCAGCCTCGTCCATTCGCAGGAGACTCGCCTCGTCCCCACGATGACCGAGCAAGTCCGGGTTGATCGGCACTGCGATGGTTTGCGAAGTGGTGGCGATGTTCACCAGCACGATGGCAACGCTGCCGTCCGCGTGCGAACGCGTGACGCAGTGGATCACCGAGGGCAGACGCACCACTTGGTTTTCCACGGACTCACGGAACTCCACCACAGGAGGTTCCGAAGTCAGCTTCAGCGGATGCAGCAGTTCGCCAAAGCGGAGATACTGCATTCCGCTTTCGGTGTAGCGCGTGGCGGATTTCAGGAATGCGAGATCAGACTTGCGCTCCGGGCTGGTGAGAAACGCCGCCGGCGAATCGCAATAGATGCGGCCCGGAATCGTGCCCTCAGTGAACAGCACGGCGAGTTCGGGAATGAGCGGGCCGTCGTCCTTGCCGGGTCGCAGCACGCGCCCATGACCGAGGCTGTAGTCGCCCCACACGGTACGAAAAACCGGCGCGTAGTTTGCGGTCACATTCACGGCGTAAAGATTCACGTCGAGCAGATCGCGGAAAGCCTCGACCGGATCCTCGCCCGACATGATCGCCTCGGGATTCACTTCGCGGATGGCCGTGCGGATGCGCTGCGCCATCGCACGCTGGCCAGCGATCACAGTGTTGCCGCCGCCAATGGGATGACCGTGCGTGTCGGCAAAACATTCCGGCGCACCTTTTCCAAAACTGTCGAGATAGACGCCGGAGAATCCGAATTCCCCCACCGCCCGGCGCGAAAGCGAGACGAGCCGGGACTGCCACCAGTCCGTGGCGCGGCACATCGAGGAAAGGCGCTTGTCCTTGCCGTCGCCATAGAAAACCTGCTGCGACTTGGAATCCTTTGTCACCGCGCGCACCGCTTCCGCGGATTCATCCGCAGAAATGCTGACATCGTAAATCATGGACTGAATGTAGGCCTGAAGATGGATGCCCTGCGTCTTTGCATCGCGAATCGCATCGGCTGCACCGGGCTTCAGCGGCAAGGCGTGTCCGTGTCCGCCCTCGTTCGAATCACTCGCTCCTGCGGGCGCCTGACTGTATCCGTACCAAGTGCCCACCATCGGCGCGGCCGCAAACATACCGCGCAGGGCGGCCATGTTCGCGACATTGTTCGCCACCGTACGCTCGGGCTTCGTCGTCGAGGGCCGGATGGCGATGGCGGCGTGCTTCAGCCACTCGGGAATGTCGCGCCGATCTGCGAGCAGGCCCTTCGAGGCCCACGTCTGTTGCACCCACCACTTCCGGTAAATGCGCGCCGCATCCCACCAATCTCCCGTGAACGGCCCGGCAGAAATTTCATATGGCAGCCGGAAGTCGCGCACTTCGCCTCCGCGCCCGGCTGGAAAATGCTGCGTGGCAAGGACGACGGCATTGTCCCCCGGATAATTCCGCTGCTGCAAAGCCTTCGTGTAACCCTCCGCATCCTCGACGCCGCAGTAAAATCCGCGCCCGTTCTTTTTCCCGTAAGCGGCGACAAACTGAAACTTCGCCGCAGGCCCAGGATACGGCAGATCCGTGTCGCCGCGCGGCGCGGCGCTGCCGAATATCCGAAGTTGCCCGCGCCGGTACGGAACGACCATTTCATTCGCGGCCGGCTCCGGCTCGAATGCCGCGATGGCGATCTGCGGGAAGCTCACGCTCCACAGGCTGTCTCCAGCACGCGATAGCTTCACCTCGATGCCCCACAGCGGCAGTTCCAAATCCGCCGCGAGAATCACCGTGGTGGTCACCGTACCAGCGGATGTTTTGTAGAATGCGCGCAGATTTCGCTGCCGCCTGTCGCCTGAAATCGTGAACGAAACATCGCTGCCCACATCGGCCCCCAGCACAGCCGGCTTGCCCGTTCCGACCGGCTTCAGCTCCAGCGACCACAGCGGGACCGCAGGACGCGGGGATAGCAGGTTGCCATCGCCATGCCGCCAGATTCCGATGAGCGCGCCGTCCTTCTTCCGGAACAAAATGCCAGCATGGGAATTCGCGATCCCGATGCGGCTTTCATCATCCAGCGAAACGACGCCTGCGGCGTTTGCGGGAAACGGCCACGCATCCCCGGCTTCGCCCCCACGGGCATCGCCTGGCAAAAGTGCGGCGAGGAGTAACACGCCGGGGAGCAGTCGCAATTTCATGAAGGTGAGGATCGCTGTGAGCGCGATGTGTTAGCCGGCGTTCAACCCGCACGTGGCCGGATTCGAAGCACTTTCACCCGTCATCATTCACGGCTCATTCCTTCATTTCACATCGGTACCGAGCACGACGAAGGACACTTTGCCGAGGGGCCTTTCTCGGATGATTCGCGTTCCGGGCAAACCAATGTTTCGCACTCACCTCAGTTGCGGAACATTTTCGGGCGCTTTCCAAGTTGCAGCTTGCCGTGCAAGTCTCCGAGGACTGCCCGACCCATGAAACTGCACCGCATTTTTCTCCCTGTCCTCCTGAGCGCCACTGTCAGTGCCGCTGATTTCCCGCAGCCCTTTAACACGGAGAAGGACATGAGCATCCCGCTCATGCCAGCAGAGGAAGCGGCGGCGAAATTCCAGGTGCCGCCGGGATTCAAGGTGAGCGTCTTCGCGTCAGAGCCGGATGTGCAAAATCCCATCGCGATGTCGTGGGATTCGCGCGGGCGGCTGTGGGTCGCGGAGAACTACACCTACGCCGAGCGGCCCACGCGGTTCGAGATGGGGCTGCGCGACCGCATCCTGATCTTCGAGGGCACGAATGGCGGCAAATTTACCAAGCGCACCGTTTTCACCGACGACGTGCAGATGCTCACCAGCATCGCGGTCGGCCACGGCGGCGTTTACATGATGTGCCCGCCGCAATTGCTCTTCGTCCCGACGCAGGACGGCGACAAGCCGAGCGGCCCCGCGCAGGTGCTGCTCGACGGCTTCACGCCGCCGCAGGACAACTACCACAACTTCGCCAACGGCCTGAAGTTCGGCCCCGACGGCTGGCTCTACGGACGCTGCGGCGCATCGGCGCCCGGCGATGTCGGCGCGCCGGGTACGCCGGCGGCGGAGCGCATCCCGCTGCGCGGAACGATGTGGCGCTTTCACCCGAAGACGCACGTCTTCGAGGCGCTGTGCAGCGGCACGACGAACCCGTGGGGCCACGACTGGAACGAGCACGGCGAGCTGTTCTTCATCAACACGGTGAACGGCCACCTCTGGCACGGCATCACCGGCGCGCACTTCGTCCGCCCGCACACGATCGATCCGAATCCGCACGCCTATGCGCAGATCGATCAGCACGCCGACCACTGGCATTTCGACACGACGCAGGACTGGACGAAGTCGCGCAACGGCGCGGCGAACGCGCTCGGCGGCGGCCACGCGCACATCGGCATGATGTTCTACCTCGGCGACAACTGGCCCGCGGAATATTACGATCATCTCTTCACCTGGAACATGCACGGCCGCCGCGCCAATCAGGAAATCATCGAGCGTCTCGGCAGCGGCTACGTCGGCAAGCACGGCACGGACATCCTGCTCGCCGAGGACAAATGGTTCCGCGGACTCGAACTCGGCTACGGTCCCGACGGCGGCGTCTTCGCGCTCGACTGGAGCGACACCGGCGAATGCCACGACAGCACAGGCGTCCACCGCACGAGCGGGCGCATATTCAAAATCACCTATGGCGATCCGAAGCATGTGGAGCCGTTTGATCTCGCGAAGATGAGCGAGAGCGAACTCGTGAAACTGCACACGCAAGAGAATGAGTGGTGGTCGCGGCAGGCGCGGCTGGAGCTAACGGCGCGCACTTATGCAAATAAGCGTGAACGGGACAACATGCACGGCAGCAAGACCAACTTCGCATTGCTCGATCTTTTCAAAGGCGACGCGAGCGTGCTGCAAAAACTTCGCGTCCTTTGGACGCTGCACTGCATCGCTTCCAGCGATGCTGATCTGTTCGCGAAAGAGATAGCCTTGCACAAAGCCGACGAGCACCTCCTCGCGTGGGCAATTCGGTTGATGTCGGATCGGTGGCCTCTCGACACTTGCATGAGTCAGCGCCCGACGGGGAATGCTTCGGCTCCGACGGATCACGAAATCAAAACACTCATCGAGAGGGCGAAGTATGGGAAGTCAGCTCTCGTCCGCCTCGTGCTCGCGTCCACACTTCAGCGTCTGCCTTTGCAGCAACGCCCCCTTCTTGCCCTCGCGCTCGTCGCTCATGCCGAGGATGCGGACGACCACAATTTGCCGCTGATGATTTGGTATGGCCTGATTCCCCTCGCGAATTCGGATCCACTCATGCTCGCCGAGATCGGGAAGAACTGCGAGTTGCCGCTCACGCGGCGCTACATCGCACGAAGACTCGTCGAGGATATCGAGAAGGACTCTTCGCATGTGAATGATCTCCTTATGTCCGCGTTACCGCAGAGCGCCGCTTTCCAATCCGATATCGTTACCGGGCTTGCAGCACAGCGCAAAACTCGAAGCGAAAAAGACCAACGTGCTTTCCAATCGGACATCCTCAACGGACTCGCAGAGGGCATGACCGGCTGGCGCAAGGCGACAAAGCCGAAAGTATGGGACGAGTTCGCGGCGAAGCTCGCCAATTCCACCGACGAGAACATCCGCACGCGCGTGCGCGAGCTGAGCGTGCTTTTCGGCGATGGCCGCGCGCTCGACGAGGTGAAGCAGATCGCGCTCGACGGCAAAGCCGAGATGGGCGCGCGCAAGGCCGCGCTCCAGACGCTCATCGAGAGCAACCCGCCCGACCTCCGCGCCGTGTGCGAACAGCTCCTCGGCACGCGCTTCCTCAATACCACCGCCGTGCGCGGCCTCTCGCGCTTTGACGATCCGGCGCTCGGCGAGAAGCTCGCGAAGAGCTACCGCAGCTTCATCGGCATCGAGCGCCCCGCCCTCATCGAGACGCTCGTCGCGCGGCCCGCGTTTGCGAAGGCGCTGCTCGCCGAGGTCGCCGCCGGGAAAATCCCGCGCGCCGACGTGACGCCATTCCACGCGCGCCAGATCCGCGCCTTCAACGATCCCGCGCTCACGAAGCTGCTCACCGAGGCATGGGGCGAATTGCGCGAACCCGCCGCGGACAAGAAGGCGCTCATCGCAAAACTCCGCGCGCGCCTCACGCCCGACGTGCTCGCAAAGGCCGACCTCTCCGCGGGCCGCGCCGTCTTCTCCACCGTCTGCACCGCGTGCCACCGGCTCTACGGCCAGGGCAACGACATCGCGCCCGACCTCACCGGCGCGGGCCGCGACAACCTCGACTACCTCCTCGAAAACATCGCCGACCCGAGCGCCGTCGTGAACGCGGATTTCCGAATGACCGTCATCGAGATGAAGGACGGCCGCATCCTCACCGGCATGGTCCGCGCGCAGACCGCGCGCACCGTCACGCTCCGCGCGCTCGACGGCGTGAACACGCTCGAACGCGGCGACATTAAAAAGATGGAGCTGTCCCCCGTCTCGATGATGCCCGAGGGCCTGCTCGAAGCCATCAGCGAGACGCAGGTGCGCGACCTCATCGGCTACCTCATGCAGAAGACGCAGGTGCCGCTGCCCGAAACGGGAAAATAGCAGGCGCGGGGCGGCGCAACATCGCAGGCGGGGCTTGCAACGCCGCCTACACTGCCGCTGCGCCGTTCGTCGGCGGGACATCGCCCGTGGTGTTTCCGCCCGAGTGCCGGCGCGTAATGAGCCGCGCGCCGCGTCCGTAAGTCACGTACGCATAAGCCCAGTTGAATAGCACGGAGAGCCGGTTTCGGAATCCGACGAGGAAGACGATGTGGATGAAAAGCCACGCGAGCCACGCGATGAATCCGCTTATCCGTATGGAGCCCATCTCGGCCACCGCGGCGTGACGCCCGATCGTGGCCATGATGCCCTTGTCGTGATACGAAAAGCACGTTGTCGTCCCGCCGTGCAGCAGCGCGATGATGTTCTTCGCGACGTGCCGCCCCTGCTGCATGGCCACCGGCGAAAGTCCCGGCAGCGGCCTGCCTCCGCCCGTGGCAAAGTGCGCCTGATCGCCGATCACGAACACCTCGGGATGGCCGGGGATCGAGCAGTCCTCATTCACGATCACGCGACCCTGCCGATCGAGCGGCACGCCGAGGCTCGCGCCGAGCGGCGACGCAGCATTGCCCGCCGCCCACACGATGGTCTTCGCCGCGATTTTTTCACCGCCGGTCAAAGTGACACCGGCCTCCGAGATCGCTTCGACCTTTGTGTTCAGCCGCACGTCCACGCCGAGGTCGGTGAGCTGTTTGAGCGCGCTTTTCGGCAGGTCGCCGGAAAATGCCTGCAACACCTCCGGCCCGCTCTCGATGAGGAAGACGCGCGCCTGCGATGAGTCAATGTGCCGGAAGTCCTTGATCAAGGTGACGTGCGCGATCTCCGCGACGGCACCGGCCATTTCCACGCCCGTCGGCCCGCCGCCCACGACGACGAAGGTCATCGCCGCCTCGCGCTCGGCGTCGTCCGTCGTCTTCTCCGCAATCTCAAATGCCATGAGCATCCGGCGGCGGATGTCCAGCGCGTCGTCGAGGTTCTTCAGGCCGGGTGCGAATTTCTCCCACTCGTCGCGTCCGAAATACGAATGCCGCGCGCCCGCGGCGACGATGAGATAGTCGTATTCCACCGGCCCGTCCGTGGTGATGACGCGCCTGCCCGCGACATCAATGCCCTTCGCCTCGGTTAAAATCACCTCGGCATTTTCCTGGTTGCGCAGGATGTGTCGCAGCGGTTCCGCGATGTCCGCCGGCGAGAGCGCCGCCGCCGCCACCTGGTAAAGCAGCGGCTGGAAGAGGTGATGATTCTGGCGGTCGAGGAGCGTGATCCGCACGCCAGCCTTGCGGAGCGCCTTCGCGGCCTCCAGCCCGCCGAACCCGCCACCGATGATGACGACGCGGCGCAGATTGCGATGATGAACATTCATGAGTGCCTCTTGCGTCACGCGCCATAGCAACGACACGGCGCTTTCAAAAAACAAATCGCGCCTGCTTTCGGCCGCCGCCTACTTCGCAGTGCCGAGCTGGATGCACGCAGCTTCCTTCGTCGAGCGGACGAAGACTCGGCCGTTGCTCATCACGGGCGTCGTCCAACATTTGCCTTCGATCGCCTTGAAGCGGCCGAGTTCCTTGTAGGCGTCGGGCGAGGCTTTGAAGGCGACGATTTCGCCGGCATCAGTCAGCGCGAGGACGTTGCCGCCTGCGGTGAGGATCACGTTGCCGGGGCCGAAGCCGGGCTGCTCCCATTTGATGTCGCCATCGGGCAGCTTCACGCACTTCACGGGGCCTTTGCCGTATTCCTTAAACTGGAACATGCCGTAGAGGCAGCCGTCGTAAAACACGGGCGTGCTCCAGTGGTTCGCGAGCGGTTTTTGCGGGACGCGCATGACCTGCTCGGCCTTCCACTGGCTGCCGGCCTTGCTGATTTTGAAACCGACGGCACCGACGCCGTACCCGGCGCTCGCATACACGTAGTCGCCCGCGACGACGGGGCTCGCGGCGGTCGAGGTGCTGTATTTGAAATCGGCGTGCCAGAGCGGCTGGAGCGTCTTTGGATCAAGCGAAGTGAGGCCGTCCTGCATGTAGAAAATGATCTGCCGCGTGCCGAGGATCGTCGTCGCGACGGGCGTGGCGTGCGTGATCGTCCCGTCGCCGGATTTTGCGAGCACCGCGCCGGTCGCGGGATTCAGCGCGAGAAACGTCTGCCCCGCGCCGCCGCCGCCGACATAGAGCACGCCGTTTTCAAAAAGCGGGCTCGCGGCATTCTGCCAGCGGATGTTGTGCCCCGCGTTTTCCTTGATGATGTCACGCTTCCAAAGCGGCTTGCCGGTCACGGCGTCGAACGCGTGCAGCACAAGGTCGCTGTGCATCGCGACGATGATCCTGCCAGCGAGCGTCGGCGTGCTGCGCGGGCCGTCGCCACCCTTGTTGTCATTGGTGCCCGCGTCGCCGCCGCCGTCGTATTTCGCCAGGCCGAGATTCTGCGTCCACTTGTCCTTGCCAGTCGCGGTATCGCGCGCGACGAGCACTTCACTGCCGCCATTTCCCTCGATGGCGAAACACCACGCGCCGCTCACTATGAACGATCCGAAGCCGGTTCCCGCGGGAACTTTCCAAAGCACCTTCGGCGCGGAGGGCCACTGCGCGGGCAGCGCCTCGCTCGTGGAGCCATCGCCATTCGGCCCGCGGTACTGCGGCCAGTCGTAGGACGCGCCGGCTGTCTTGACGGTCGCAGCCGTGGTGGCGGGCACGGCATTGGCGGCGAAGGCCGCGGTGGAAAGTGTGAGTGCGACGAAAGGAAGGTAGGCGCGGAGTTTCATGGAGGTGCGGCTGTATGGGTTTCGGGTCGGGAAGTCAAAGCCGCGCGCCGTCGAAAATCTTAGCGGCAGTGATCCGCTCTGCCTTTAGCGAGGCAAGAAGCCGCAGGTGAATGCGCAAACATCCTCCCCGGCCCAAGTGCGTGATTGAACCGCGCCGCCGGTTCCTCCTACGGTGGACGCACATGAGTAAGCCCACCTGCCCGATGTGTGAAATGAACGACGTGCTCGAGCATCCCGAACGATGGGAATGCGCGACGTGCGGGCATGAGTGGGCGCGTGAGACAGCGCCCGATGCGCCGGACGCCGCGCGCATCGTGAAGGACGCACACGGCAATGCGCTCGCGGACGGCGACTGTGTGACGCTGATCAAGGATCTGAAACTGAAAGGCTCCTCGCAGGTGATCAAAGGCGGGACGAAATCCAAGCCGATCAAACTCGTGGACGGCGACCACGAGATCTCATGCAAGATGGACGGCATCGCCATCGGGCTGAAAGCGTGCTTCGTGAAAAAGGCGTGACGCCTGCGTCCTCCTGAGCACCGTGTCCCGGCTCCCTTCGCTCCTCGCCGCATCCGCGCTCGTGCTGCCGTTCGCCGGCTGCACGCCGTACTGCGCAGTGATGGAGACCCGCACGCTGCGCCCGGCGAACACGCAGGACGCGAAGCGGATCGCTCAGACGATCGCCCGCCATCCGACTCGCCCGCATACCGCGCTCGGCGCGTGCCTCGATGCAGCTTCTGCGGCGGAGCGCCGCCTGCGGTCCGCGCCGGACGATGCGCGGGCTCGCGCGGACTATAATTTCGCGACCAGCCGCATCTTCGGGATCATCCACGACGCAAAGCTCGAACCGTGGAAAACGCCCGTCCGCGTGAAAGGCAGCGAAGGCGAGTGGCTGCTCACTTTCAAGAATGGAACGCACACGGAAGTCGATCCCGGCAAGGTCGGCATCCTGCCCGCCGACCGCTACACTTTTCACGGCACCTACATCCGCACGCGCACGTTGAAGGATGGGCTCGGCGCACCGCTCGTCGTCATCGGAAGCCAGAGGGACGTCATGCACGCCGAGGGTTTCGCGCAGAGCAAGGATGCGTATTACGGGATGACGGGGCTGCTGCGTTTCGACGGACGCGACTGCGTGCTCACCACCGAGGATCCGCTCGCCGTGGAGCGCGTGCAGCACGGCGGACACAGCTTCCCGCTCGCGGCGGATTTCACCGCGCCGCTCGCACTGGCGCTGGCGAAGGAGCGTCCGCTCATCTTCGGCTGGGCCCAGATGCTGCGCCCGCAAAAATACGCGTACACCACGCGCATCGCGCGGCTTCAGCCGTACGACCCGGCGAAGATTCCCGTCATCTGCGTACACGGGCTCATGGATTCGCCGAGCACCTGGGTGCCCTTTCTCAACACACTCCGCGGCGACGAGGCCATCCGACGGCACTACCAGTTTTGGTTTTACAGCTATCCGAGCGGCTTTCCTTATCCGCACTCCGCGGCGATCATGCGCGAGCAGCTCGATACGATCAACAGGCTCTACCCGGATCACAAAAGGGAAATCCTCATCGGCCACAGCATGGGCGGCCTCATCAGCCGCACGATGATCACGGACAGCGGGATGAAACTCTGGAACGCCTATTTCAACGAGCCGCCCGCGCAGCTCGCCGTGTCGCCCGAGACGCGGAAATTCCTGACCGAGGCGCTCATCTTCCGCCACCGCCCGGAAGTGAGCCGCGCGATCTTCATCTCCACGCCGCACCGCGGGAGCGAGACGGCCGCGGGCTGGCTCGGCAAAGTCGGGAGATGGCTCGTGAAAGTCCCGGACTTCGTCATGCGGATCACTGCGGAGACCGGCAGCCTCCCCGCAGGGGCTCAGGCCGCCGGCCTCACACCGAACAGCATCGAGCGGCTCTCGCCGAAAGACCCGTTCATCCGCACGATCGCCACCATCCCGATCGTGCCCGGTGTTCCCTTTCACTCGATCATGGGCGACCGCGGCAAGGGCGGCAACAAGGACCACACGAAGCCCGTGAGCACCGACGGCTTCGTCCCGTACTGGAGCAGCCACCTCGACGGCGCGCGCAGCGAACTGATCGTACCCTCGAAACACAGCGCGCACCAAAACGAGAAGGCCATCGAGGAAGTCCGCCGCATCCTGCACGAAGCCGCGCGCTAGCATCCGCACTCCGGGATTGCGCCGCACGGTACGGTTGCGCACCGTGCATGACCGATGCCGCACGAATTCACCCTCTCCCATCGCGTGGAGTTTGCCGAGACCGACATGGCGGGCATCGTGCATTTCGCGAACTTTTTCCGCATGATGGAAAATGCCGAGCACGCATTCTTCCGTTCGCTCGGCTTCAGCATCCACGCGCACGACGGCAGCGCGACCGTCGGCTGGCCGCGCGTGAGCACCGCATGCGATTATTTTAAGCCGCTGCGCTTCGAGGAAATCGTGGACATCCAACTCCTCGTCGCCGAAGTCCGCACGCGCAGCATCCGCTACGCGTTCCGCTTTTGGAAAAATGAATCCGGCGAGCGCGTGGAGATCGCGCGCGGCTCCGTGACGACCGTCTGCACGACCGTGGACAGGACGGCCGGCAAGCTCGGCGCGGTGGAAATCCCCGATGCAATCCGCGCCGCGATCCAGCCCGCACCTGCGGAAATGCTCGCGGCAATCGCCACTGCAAAATGAATTTGGAAGGCAGGAACTCAGGAATAACAGACGGCTGCGTTCACAGCGGCCTCGATCCGTTTCATGGCTTCATGGCTTCCAAATTCATCCGCTGCTCCGCCGCCCGTCCGCTCTTTGTCACTTTGCGACTTTGCGCGGGACATTTTCTGCGCAGCGCCTAAGCACGGCTGAACTGCGCAGTTTTCACTTTCCACTCCCCGGCACAAACACACAACGCAATGTCCAACCCGCAAAAAAAATCTATGACCTGGATCCTCTACTCATTCCTCACCGTCGCCTGCTGGGGCGTCTATGGCGTCTATCTCCACCGCGGCCAGACGGAGATGGCCGACATGGCGAACGGCCGCTGGAAGGCGTTCCTCTTCGTGGGCTTCGCGTATTTCCTCGTCGCCGTCATCGCACCGCTCGTGATGCTGCGGCTGAACGGAAAACCGGGTGACACAAACTTCCTGGCGTATCCGCGCAGCGGGCAGGTGTGGTCGCTCATCGCGGGAATCGTCGGCGCGGTCGGTGCGTTCGGCGTGCTGCTCGCGTTCGGCGCGGCGCCGCAGCCGAAGGCGAGCTACGTGCCCGTCGTGATGTCCATCATCTTCGCGGGCGCGCCCATCGTGAATGCGTTCGTCTCGATGTACATGACGCATGGCCCGGCGGGCAGCCGCTTTGAAATAAGGCCGCAGTTCTGGATCGGCATCGTCTGCGCCGCACTCGGCGGCAGCCTCGTCGCGCTCTACAAGCCGGAGCCGGTGAAGGAAAAGACGCCGCCCGCAGCCGAGCAGCCGGCGAAGCACTGAGGCTCCTCGCCACGCGCGATGAACGGCGACACGCTCGAAAAACTCCGCGCGCTCGTCGCTGCGATTCGCGGCAACCGCTTCCAGTCGTCGCGCCTCGCGGGCGTCGGTGAAATCGCGGGCGTCGGTGAAATCGCGAGCGTCGAGGATTTCACCGCGCGCGTCCCTTTCACCACGAAGGCCGACATCGTCGCGGATCACGCAGCGCATCCGCCATTCGGATCGAACCTCACTTTTCCAAAGGAACGCTACACGCGCTTCTGCCAGACGAGCGGGACGACCGCGCAGCCGCTCGCCATCCTCGACACGCCGGAGAGCTGGGACTGGATGCTCGGCAACTGGGCGCGCATCTACCGCGAGTGCGGCATCGCGCCGGGCGACTGCGTGTATTTCGCGTTTTCGTTCGGGCCGTTTCTCGGGTTCTGGACGGCGTTCGAGGGCGCGGCGAAATACGGCTGCCTGTGCATCCCCGGCGGCGGGCTTTCGAGCGCCGCGCGCATCCGCGGCATCGTGCAGCACCGCGCGGAGGTGCTGCTCTGCACGCCGACCTACGCGCTGCACCTCGCCGAGGTCGCCGCGCGCGAGGGACTGTCGCTACGCGATTCTGCGGTGCGGAAAATTTTCGTCGCGGGCGAACCGGGCGGCAGCGTGCCCGCCGTGCGCGAACGCATCTCCGCCGCCTGGAACGGCGCGGAGGTGCTCGACCACTACGGCATGACGGAAGTCGGCCCGGTGGCATTCCAGCGCGGGAAAAAATTCGACGCTAGCGGCAAAGTGCTCGCCGATGGCGAACCCGGCGCGCTGCACATCATTGAGGAATCCTACTTCGCGGAGATTATCGATCCCGCGAACGGCACACCCGTCGCCGACGGCACGACCGGCGAACTAGTCCTCACGACGCTGGGCCGCGAGGCGAGTCCCCTGCTCCGCTACCGCACGGGCGACCTCGTACACCGTCGTGCAGGCGCGGGCTTCGTCCTCGAAGGCGGAATCCGCGGCCGCACCGATGACATGCTCGTCGTGCGCGGCGTGAACATTTTCCCGAGCGCCGTGGACGCCGTCGTGCGCGCGCTGCCCGAGATCGCCGAATACCGCGTCCACGTCACGCGCAACGGCGCGATGACGGAACTCGCCATCGAGATCGAAAGCGCGGACGACACCTCGGCACCGCGACTTGCCGCGAAGCTCACCGAGGCATTCGCGCTGCGAATCCCCGTCACCCGCGTCGCCATCGGCCCGCTCCCGCGCTTTGAACTCAAAGCGCGCAGGTGGGTGAAAGGCTGACGGAGCGTGCTCCTCCGAATCAGTGCGGCGTCGCGGCGAGCCCGCCCTGCGGGGCGCCTTTCTTTGGCGGATGGAAGAGGAGCAGCAGCGCGGCGGCGGCGGCGAGCGCGGCGTAGGTGGGCACGAGGAAAAGGCCGTGGTAGTCCACCTTGTCGCCGTGCTTGAAGACGGCCTGACCGAGCTGCGGGCAGACGGAATTTGCCACGAGCGCGCCGATGCCGAGGATCATGACATTGAACAATCCCTGCGCGCTGGCGCGGACGTCCTTCGGGAAGTATTCGTCCACGAAGATATAGACGGTGGCGAAGAAGAACGCGTAACAGATGCCGTGGAGGATTTGCACGGTGATGATGAGCGACTGCGATTCGGGGAAGAAGGCATACACGGCGAAGCGCGCGGCGTGGCCGAGCACGCCGATGCTTGCGAAGGTCGCAGCGCAACGCAGCGCTCAATGCGGTGCGTTTGCAGCACCGGTTTGCTCGGGACGTTCGGTTGGAGGTTTGAAGAAGAGCGTGAGCAGGATGATGCCGAGGATCGCAAGCGTGGTCGGCACGAGGAACAACTTCTGCCAGTTCGAGTGCCGCCATTCGTCCTGAATGATTTTCTTCAGCGGCTGCTTCGCGCTATCCGTGGCCGCGGATTTTTCCGCGTCCTCGATCTTTGCCAATTCGTCGAGCGCGGCAAGCGACGGCGCGGCGAGGATCTTTTTTGCGTCCGGTGATTTCGCGATTTGCGTCTGCACCTCCAACTTCGCCATCAGCCCGTCGAGCACCGGCTGGTTCACCCATTTGCCCTGCAACATCGGGAAGACGAAGCTCGCGACGACCATGCCGACGCCGAGGATGAGCAGATTGAACAGCCCCTGCGCGCTCGCGCGCACGTCCTTCGGAAACACCGCGTCCACGAAGATGTACACGCTGGCGAAGAAGAACGCGTAGCAGATGCCGTGGAGCACCTGTACGCCGATGATGAGCACCTGCATGTCCGGGCAGTATGCGAATGCCGCGAAGCGCGCCGCGTGGCCGAGGATACCGACGACCATTGTCCATTTCCAACCGAGCCTAGCGAGCACGGTGCCGAGCACGAGCATCGTGGCGATTTCCGCGACCTGGCCGATGCTCATCACGACCATGCTGAGGTTGCCCGCGATGCCGACGCGGTTCGTGAGGAAGCCATCCGATACGACGAAGTAGCCGTTGTGGATCACCGAATCGAGCAACGTGACAATGAAGAGCACGAGCACGAACGGATGCGCGAGCAGCTTTGCAGCGCGGAGCCACGCGAGCTTGTCGAGGCCATGCACATCCTTGCGCGGCGGCGTGTGCGGGAGCGTGAGCGAATAGATCGCCATCACAAACGAGATCGCCGCACCCACAAGGAAAATCCACCGCGTCTGCTCCTGCGTCGCCTTTTCCCCGATGAGGAAAATGAATGGCCAGCTCACGACAATCCACCCGATGGTACCGCCCATGCGGACGAAGCCGAAGTCCTTCGCAGGCTCCTTCAGGTTTGCGAACGCGAGCGAGTTCGTGACCGAGATCGTCGGCACATAGAGCAGCCCGTAGATGAGGAAGCACGTGAAGAACGGGACGAACTCCTTTTGATACGCCGCGCCCACAAGCGCGATGCCGCCGACGGCGTGGCTGAACGCGAGGAATTTCTCGGCGGAAAAATTGCGGTCGGCAAACTGGTTGCTGAAAAAGATGCCGAGGATCGAGGCGATGCCGAAGATGCTGCCGACGAGCGCCTGCTGCCACGGGAGGAAAC
The DNA here is from genome assembly GCA_903882875.1 of uncultured Spartobacteria bacterium. Lineage (GTDB taxonomy): Bacteria > Verrucomicrobiota > Verrucomicrobiia > Chthoniobacterales > Chthoniobacteraceae > SXWH01. The sequence goes on from CAIRYQ010000005.1 coordinate 53,285, forward strand.
CGAGCTGGCCCATGTAGCTGAAAATCTTCGGCTGCCATGCGCCCCACACGGCGATTTCGAGGGCCATCATCAGGAACAGCTTGTTGCGAGGGGAGGAATTCATGAGCGGGCTGTGTAGGCGAGAGAGTGAAATGTGGCAAGAGCCGCGGGCCGGATTTTCACTGCGAAGGACACGAAGGGCACGAAGACGGGACGCGGTAAAATCATCCACCCTTCGTGTTCTTCGTGCCCTCGTAGTTGAAAACACCGCGCCCGGCTTGCCACGGACAGAGCGTCCACGTTTGCTCATCGCATGAATCTCTCCCATCTCCGCGCAGGCATCATCGGCACCGGCTTCATCGGGCCCGTCCATCTCGAAGCACTCAAGCGTCTCGGCGTGCAGGTGAATGCCGTGTGCGGTTCGCGCGACAGCGCGCTGGCGCTCGCGAAGAAGTGGGGCGTGTCCGAGGTGTACGGCGACTACGATTACGAGGCGATGTATGCGTCGCCGAATGTGGACGTCGTCCACATCACTTCGCCGAACAAGGCGCACGTAGAGCAGTCGCTCGCGGCGCTCGCAGCAGGCAAGCATGTCGTCTGCGAAAAGCCGCTCGGCATGACGAGCGCCGACACTGCGCGCGTGGTGAAGGCCGCGGCGAAAAGCGATCGCGTCTTCGCCGTGAACTACAACTGCCGGTTCATCCCAGCGATCCTCCAGATGCGCGCGATGATCGCACGCGGCGACCTCGGGCGCATCATCCACGTGCAAGGTCACTTTTTCCAAGACTGGCTGCTGAAGGAGACCGACTACAACTGGCGCCTGCTCGCCAGCGAGGGCGGAAAATTGCGCGCCGTCGGCGACATCGGCACGCATTGGGTGGACGCGGTGTCATTCATCCTCGGCGCAAAACCGGACTCCGTCTTCGCGACACTCGAAACTTTCCACAAGACCCGCAAGCGCCCGCGCGGCGAGGTGAAGACCTTCGCAAAAGTGAACCCGAAGGACATGGTGAGCTACAAGGTGGACACCGAGGACTTCGCAAGCGTGCTGCTTCACTTCGGAAAATCCGCGCACGGAAATGCCGAGGGCGTCCACGCGAATGCGAGCATCTCGCAGGTCGCCGCAGGATGGAAATGTTCGCTCGCGATCGGCATCTACGGCACAGAAGGCAGCATGCGCTTCGACCTCCAGGATCCGAACGTCCTCCTCATCGGCCGCCGCGACACGCCAAACGAAATCCGCCACCGCTGCGCGCCCGGCTTCGACAAGGACATCGCGCATTTCACCGACTACCCCGCCGGCCACGCCGAAGGTTTCCCCGACGCGCACAAGATGCACTACCGCTGCATCTACGAACACATCGCGAGCGGAAAAAGGACGCCGGCACTTTTTGCAAACGCACAGGACGGCCATGAGGAAGTGAAACTCTGTGAGGCGATCCTGAAGAGCAACGCAAAGCGCGCTTGGGTGAAAGTGTAGCCCGCCTGTAACTGCGCTTGTGAAAGCGCGGGCACTTTCTTCCGACGATCGTATTGACTTCGGAAGGCACGCAATCCGATCAGCCCGCGCCCTCACAACAGCCGCCGCGGATGCGACCTTGCATCGCACACGCATCGGTGGTCTTTGGGCGTACACACATGGACTACAACTTCTACAAAATCGCCCACCTCGTCGGAATCTCGGTCCTTGCCATCGGCGTCGGCGGCATGATGGCCGGCGGAGAAAAGCGCAAGACCTTCGCGATGGTGCAAGGCATCGGCCTGCTCGTGATGCTCATCACCGGCTTCGGCCTGCTCGCAAAGCTCAAGCTCAGTCCCTACGTGCCGCACTTCGCCATCGTGAAGATCGTCCTCTGGCTCGTCATCGGCGCACTCCCTGTCCTTTTCCGCAAGCTCAAGACTCCGCTGCCCGCAGCCATCCTCGTCTCGCTCATCCTCGTCGGCATCATGGCCTACCTTGGAGTGGTGAAGCCCGCGCTGTGGTAACCGACTGACGCGGAAAAAACGCGTGCAGGCTGCGTCATTCGTCATTCGCCGTCCGGAAAGACAGGGTCGCACCTTGGCGAAAATTTCCGCTGGCATCGTCCACGAAAACCGTCTCTATTCCGCCTCCCGCGACCGGAAAAATGCGCGCTTAGCTCAGTGGTAGAGCGCTTGCTTCACACGCAAGAAGTCGCAGGTTCGAACCCTGCAGCGCGCACCATTTTCCGACTCGTGACTGGCCGTGACAATTCGTGACGCATCGCGTCCGAAGCCTGTATTTATCAGCATTCCAGGCTCATCGTGATTTTCATTTGGAGTGCCAGACCGTGACACCTCATGACGCCCTGAGACTGGCGAAAGTGTGCCCACAGGTGTCCCCTGGGGTGTCCCCTGTTTCGAGTTCTTGAGAAGGGAAGGCAGAGCATTCACCGTGGCGGCAGTCGGCAGTTTGCCGGCGTCCGTGTAAGTCTTCGTCGTCAGCTTCATGTCGCTGTGGCGCATCAGTTCCATCGTCACTCGCGGCAACGATCCGTTGAGCGTCAGCAACATTTGGAACGTATGACGGAGCGCGTGGAGGTCCATCCGCTTGCCCTCGGCATCGACGACCGGGATTCCCGCCTCAGCGAGATCCTTTCGCACCCGAGGCATTCGCGGCACCATTCGCGGGAAGACCTTGGCCTTTGGCGAAACGTCAATCGGGCGCATCTCCCGCAACGCCTCCGCAGCATCCGGGTGAAGCGGTTGCTGCGCGTTTTTCCCATTCTTCGTCGTGGCAGCCCGGAGCGCCAGGAAGGGGCACTCTGCATCGAGCCGAACATCACGCCATTCCAGTTGCTGAAGTTCTTCGCGCCGTAATCCTGCAGTCATCACCAAGAGATAAAGCGGGGCTCGTGGACCACCCTTTTCGATCAGTTTTTTCGCCTGTTCCAGAGTCAATGACCGTCGCTCGAAAGTGGGCGTGTGACCTTGGATCTTGTCCACGGACCGCAAAGGATTGCGGGAAACTTTTTCGCCTTTCTCCAGCCAGTTCAGAAAATGCAAAGCAGAACCCAAGTATTCATTCAGCGTCTTCACTGAATTCGTCTGCCCGCGCCGCCATGTGCAAAACGATTCCGCGGTCACGTCACCGAGCGTCTTCCATTTGCAATCAGTGATCAGCGTAGCGAGATGCGTATGCACTCCATCCACGTAACGGGGCGCACGGCGCTTCACGCGCAGCTCCCTGATGAACTCTTCCATGTGTTCAGTGATGGGACGCCGCATCGCTTCGCGCAGATTTCGCGGAGCGAGCATTCCCGCCCTCTCACGCTCTTTTTCGTTCACGATGAGACGCAGATTCGTTTCCGCAACCTGCTTGTCTGTCGTTTCAAATGCGACTTCCGTATCTTTGACATCGCCCGCAAGACGATAACGACCGGAGTAAACGGGCGAGACGTGCAGTTTGCCGTTTTTGCGGCGTTTACGTTTGAACACATGGCATTTCATGGGTGACTCCTTTGCTTAATCGCCGCGCTGTTCGCGCAGCCGTTTTTGAAAATTTGCGATGTCGCTTGCGAACCAGCGGACGGAACGACCGATCTTGACTGGTTTCGGAAGGGTGCCATCGGCAACACGACGCCAGACGGAACGCTCATCAATCCCAAGCAGTTTCGCAACGGCGTGCAAATCGAGCATTTCTTCCAAAGCGGTCATTTCACGTCCTCCCACGGATAAGGCCGACGCACATTTTTACGCTTTTTGTCCTTTGGATCCTTGTTGAGAAACTCGTGCATCGTTGGTGTGTGTTCCCCCTCCGCTTCTTCAAACGCCTCGTCATCCTCCGGTGTTGCCGTTTTCGTTGCTTCGATTCGTGCGCTCCGTTCCTCCAATTCTTTCCGCCACGCCTGGCACTCGGGGACCGAGACGTACACAATTGGCTCAACCTTCAGAATTTTCTTCCCTCCGAAAAAGGTCTTTTTCTCCTTGGTGATGTGAAAGCAAAATGCCGTCAGCTTTCCCGCACGCATCCGCTTATAGACACCCTCGCGTGACACTTGGGCGTACACGGCCGCCCCGCCCGGCGATACCAAGGCATTCAGCGGAACGCACACTTTATCGAACCACTCCGCCATCTCGTCTGAACTTCCTTCACGCCTGTAAATTCGTGTGCCGGGGTCAGGTTCTCCCGCAAGCCGCAGGAGATCGGGCGGAATTTCTGTGAGTAGCGGTTTAGTTGTCATTTAACGAACTACACTGAAGATGTAGTCTGTTCGTGTTTCGTCAACTCTTTTTGTGGTGCGTGGATTCTTTCATCGTCATCGCTGGAATCGCACAACTCTAATTCCTCGGTGTCCAGAGGTTGGGTTACGAGCTGCCGCACTGGCTCCATGCAGTCCCGCCCCTCACCACGAAGCTCAGATTGCTAGCCGTGGTCACGTCCACCCTTCGGGCTGCCTGCCGTTTCGACAGGCTCAAGGGCCCGGAGCTTGCCGAGGGGCGGCTGGCGATGTCGCTCCGCTCCATTCCCCGCGCAAATACTGCGTTGCCAAGTCATCAGGTTGGCAACGAGGGTGAAAATCCCACCTTGTTGCGACTGAAGCATGGTCATACAAACGCGTGAACATCTGAGCCGAAGATGAAACTTCTAATTGCATCCACAACTTGGCTGGCACTGTCTGCCGCGATCTGGTCCCCTTGTTCTGTCTTCGCCCAGACAGACGCTGGTCGTACCGCGGAAACGAAACAGGCACCCGGCAAGCTCCCCGACAGCGATGGCGATGGCATCCCAGACCGGGACGACCCGCACCCGTTCATTGCCGACATCACCGGCGTAAGCTGGCGCATCAGTCCTTTGAGCCTTGGATGGAAGGCGGATTCTTCGCTGGAAGAGCAGGTTTCGATGCTCGACCAGCATGAGAAGGAAATCCTGCGGCGAAAACAGTTCACCTTCGGCGGTCAGGCAGATGCCAGTGCGAGCGTTGAGTCTGGCGGCAGAGGCGAACTCTCTGCGAATCCCTTGAAGCTTTTCGGACTGCGCGACTCGGAGGCTCACGTGGCATACGGCGCCCGCTTTGGCGTTTCGGGAAATATGGGCTGGAGTCAGACCGACCAGGAAACGGCCAAAACCCTCCTGCACGCGGTTCGCCAGACGCAGGTTGCCCAGAGGCTGTCGGATTTGAATCTCGAATTCACCGTGAGGTTCTTTAACCAAAGCGACGAAGCGTTCGTGGGGAGAAAACTGGAAATCCCCATCAAAGTTGGCGATCAGGTCGTCGCCTTCGCCCAGCCCGTCGGTGCCAATGGGCCTGACCTCGAATTCAGTATTCCCGCGGGGCGTGAGCACGGCATTCCCATCCGCTTCCGGGCGAAGCTGGACACCACCCAATCTCTCCTCCTGCTGCAAGTCATGCAGGCAAGAAGCCCGGACATTACCATCGAAGAATCGCAGGGCGAAATCGTTGGCCAAGTCAACGGACGCAGGGTGGACGCTATCTCCACGCTCAGTCAAATCCGAAGGAAGACCTGCTTGTTCACTGTCGAACTGGACGGCAGGGAGTTCTCGTGGTCGGTGGCGCGTCGCGACGACAAGACTGGTCGCCGGCTCCGTTTGTCTGATTTGTTTGATCAGGTGAACGCAATGGCTGTTCCCGAAGACGGCGGAACCCACGTCCTTTTTCAAAGCTCGGGGCGTTACTTGCGCTCAGCCTTGGGTCGGGATAATTCACTTTGGCCCGTCCGCTGGTGGGTCATCGCTGATGGGGAACACGAAACGACGGGGCGCGATATTGACCTGTCTGAAGAACTCCCTCCTCATATTCGGCTGCGGTATCAATTCGGGTTCCCAAAAAAAATGCCCCGCTGGATCAAGAATGTGGATGCCAAAGACCCGTGGTCATTGTCGGTAGCTGGACAACTATTGATGGCAGGCGCGGGCGGATCGGCCTTGGATCAGAAGAAGGGCGTGGAGTTATTTCGAAAGGCTGCCGATCTCGGGGATGCTTCCGGAATGTTTGGTCTGGGCCAAGCCTACTGGTTCGGGATAGGGGGAGGGGCAAAAGACGAAAAGAAAGCCGTGGAGTTATATCAGAGAGCAGCCGCTCTGGGCAATACTAGTGCAACGTAACATTGACTTCGGCCACACATGAGATAAGATTGGCGAATGGCCATTCAACCATTGATTCTTACTGATACCGAACGCATGGAACTTCAACGACGGGTGAGATCGCGTAGCGTTCGAGCAGAGGATTC
>CAIRYQ010000006.1 GCA_903882875.1 uncultured Spartobacteria bacterium
TCCACGCCGAAACGCGCGCGGAGCGACGCGCTCCACCGGCATTGCCCCTCCATGCCGCCGTGCCCTATCGCTTCCCCCCGTGAGCCAGCTATTCGACGGCGACTATCTCCCGTTCAAGACCCCAAAGGCATCACGCCTTGTAGCCGAGCGCGCGCAGTTTCGCATGGAACCAGCCGAGGAGGACAAAGCCCGCGGCAAAAAGCGCGACGAAGAAGACGATGCCGCCGACGGAGACTTTCTTTCCCATGGCCCGGCGCTGCTCGGCCATGCGCTCCGCCATGCGCACGAGATCCTTGCCGAAGATGACCATCATTGAGCTAAGGACGGCAAAGAGTGGCAGGAGGAGGATGGGTTTTCCCGAGTAGCTGACAGAGCCCGGATGCTCGGTCTCGGCCTGATGCAGCGGCGCGAGGATGTTCATTTCCACGATCGTCCCCGCGACGGCCACGAGGAGCAGGCCGAGCAGGCGGATTTGAAGGTCCGACTTATTGGCGAGTTCGGCGAGCAGCCGGCTCTGCGGTTCCGCGGGCGCGGGCGCGTCGGCGGCTCCGGGATCCTTCGAGAGCACCTTGATCCGCCAGAATGCAAAAACGATTCCCGCCACACAGAAACCGATGAACAAGAGCGACCCTGTGGACGAGAAGGGTGCGGGGCCTGTCAACGGCACAGCCATCAAGCCCAAAAAAAACGCAGCGAGCGCGCCGTAGCGGCCGGTCCTCGAGAGCGAAATGATTTGCCGGAAGCGGACATAGAGCACCAGCGGCACGAGGCTCCCGCCCACGATGATCGCAGCCCAGAAGCCCCAGTCGCGCGGTGGCGTCTCCGGCTTTTTCACCTCTGGCTGCTCGGCGGGCACGGGAGGCTTTGGCCTGGCCGTCTGCGTCGTCAGCGACTTCACTTCTGCGGGCCTGGGCGCTGGCGCGGGGACGGCGACGGGCTTCCAGTCCGTCGGGCCGTCGAGCGTGGAAAGGACGGTCTGCAGCGCGTTGCGGACTTTCTTTTCCTGCGCCGCCGGGCCGCTCGCGCAGATGCGCATGGCCTCGGGTGACAGCGGGACACTCACTTGGAATGTAATCGCGGCCTCGCCATTTTCGCCGCCGTCCTTCCGCTCGACTGGAAGGCGGAATGTCTTCCATGCGACGGTGCCATCCTGCGCGGGTGCGCCGGACGGCTGGGCGAGCGGAGCGTGAAGCCGTTCGACGACCACGGCCACGGCCGGCTGCCCGCGAAAGGCGGGCCCCGCATGGCTCTGCACCACGTCGGCGGCTTTGTGGCCGGGCACGTTTTTGTCCGCCTCCTTGAAGCCCACCGGCAGCTCATACGAAAAGCCAAACTGCGAATCCTTCACCGCGACTTTCGCGCGGGCGCAAGGGAGGAAAAGGCAGAGCAATGCGACAATCCTGATCACGGGTCGTAACACGGTGCCAAGTTTGATGATGTAAGTCGCATCCGGCTTGATGTGCATGGACGGCAGGGGAATTGCCGCGGATTTTTTTCCATACCTCACAGGGCGGCAAGCACATTTTTCGAGACGTCATGGAAGATGGCGAGAACGTGGGCCTCTCGATGGTGAAGGATATCATCACCACCGTGACGCACCATCAGGCGGAGTTCGGCCTCCTCATCACGCTGACCGAGCCCTTCAACTCATGAACGCCGATGATCGCCGATGATCGCCGAGGCGGCGAAGGCGGGCAATAGCAGGAAAGCAACGCCGCGGAAGCATCCAATAACGCGGCAAAGGCATCCAACAACGCCGCATTGCTGGAAAGAAACGCCACGTCTCTCCGTAGAGATGCCGCGTTTCTACAAGGGTATGCGGTGTTTCCGGCAAGAGCTGCCGCAAAGGGTGTCGTGCTTCGTTCGGTTACAAGCGGTTCTTCCACAGTTCCTTACACCTCAGCCGCGGGTAGTGTCCTGATTTTAACCACGGAGAGCACGGAGAGCGCGGAGTTCAAAACAACCCTCTCTGTGCTCTCCGTGTTCTCCGTGGTTCACCCCTGCGGCTTTTCTCAAACTAGGAAGGTTTTCCTCGCGCAAAGCCCGACCGGGACACAGACTCGCGAACATCATGAAATCCTCCCTCGTCGTATTATTCAGCCTCGCCGCCGTCGCCATCTCCGCTCCCGTTGCCGAAAAAAAGATGCCGGAACCACATCCCACCACCGTGACGTTCTACATCGCGAACGTGGAGTGCGGCGAATGCATCGGCTCCATCACGGACTCGCTCAAGAAAGTCCGCAGCTTCACCGGGCTCACAGGCCTCACGCCGGACAGCGGGTATGCGAATGTCTCCTTCGATTCACATGCCAACAGCTACCACGAGATCGCGAACGCCATCGCAACGGCAGCGCCAGCGCACGGAAAGGCCTACGTGCCGACCATCAAGCTCAAGGTTCCCGCTTACGCCACGGGAGACAACGCCGCCAACGTTGACAAAGTCTTCGCGAAGCAGGCCGCCAACGTGAAGGTGGATGCCACGGATCGTGCGAAGGGTGAATTCGTCGTGCGGTTCCTCCCGCTGACGCTGGACCCCGCCAAGAACACGCCGCAGGGTTTCAACGGGGGTGCCTTTGGGCATCCGATTCACGATGCGCCGCCGAAGGGACTCGGGTTGGACTTCGCCATCGTCCGTGAAGGTGTGGCCAAGCCTGCGGCGAAGGGCAAGTAGGGCGGATTCAGCGGTCGGCGCCCCTAAACCTTCGCATCTTCACCTCGATACACGGCTCTGCGCCTTCCCACGAAGGCGACATCATTGATGAGAAAGATTCCGGCAACCTTGTTCTCGAGGCTGATTTTGTCGTGGCTGGTGGTGACAGGTACGCTCTTGATTCGGGCGCTGGGTGACGGGAATGGTGATCAGAACTGGCCGTCCTTCCGTGGTGCGCATGCCGCCGGTGTTGCGGAAGGGATGGGCCTGCCGGAGTCGTGGGATGCGGGGACGGGCAAGGGAATTCGTTTCAAGGTCGAGATCCCGGGACTGGGTCATTCGAGCCCGGTGATCTGGGGCGACCGGCTTTTCCTCACCACGGCGGTGAGCAGCGAAACGGGCGCATCGTTCAAGCCGGGTCTATACGGCTCAGGCGAGGCTTCGACGGACCAATCGGTGCATGAATGGAAAATTCTCTGCTTCGACAAGAAGGACGGAACGATCCTCTGGAAGGAGACGGCCACGAAGGGCAAGCCGAAGGAAAAGCGCCACATCAAATCGACCTACGCGAATGCAACCCCTGTCACGGACGGCAAACATGTCGTGGCATTCTTCGGATCCGAGGGTTTGTTCGCGTATTCTGTAGAAGGGAAATTTCTTTGGAAGGTGGATGTTGGGCGGCTGAATGTGGGCGCGTATGATCTCCCGAGCTATGAGTGGGGGTCCGCCAGTTCGCCCATCATCTACGACGGAAAAGTAATCGTTCAGTGCGACCAGCAGAAGGGGTCATTCCTGCTCGCTGTGGATGTGAGGACGGGCGATACGGTCTGGAAGACGCAGAGGGATGAACTTCCCTCGTGGGGAACGCCGACAATCTGTCCCGGCAAGGATCACGCAGAGATCATCACCAATGGATCCAATTTCATCCGCGCCTACGACCCAGCGAGCGGCAGGGAACTCTGGCGTCTCGGCGGGAGTTCGAAGATTACTGCGCCTACACCCGTGTTCGCGCAGGGGCTCATCGTCGTGGCGAGCGGCCGCAGTCCGGAACGTCCCATTTTTGCCATCCGTCCGGGCGGAACCGGCGACATCACACTGCGGGATGGCGAGACCATCAACAAGCATGTGGCCTGGAGCAAGACAAGGCGTGGCGGCTACATGCCGACGCCCCTCCTTTACCAAGGCAACGTCTATGTGCTCGATAACAGCGGCCTTCTTGGGTGCTACGATTTGAGAACCGGTGATGAGCACTACTACGCTCGGATCCCGCATCGGGGTAACGGATTCAGTGCCTCACCCGTGGCTGCCGACGGAAAAATCTATCTGGCCGGAGAGGACGGTCTGGTCTTCACCGTCCAGGCCGGTGCCGAAATGAAGCTCCTCGCCAGCAATCCTCTCGGCGAACCGCTGATGGCCACGCCCGCGTTGTCCGATGGCATGATGTATGTCCGTGGTAGCCGGCACCTGTTCGCCGTCGGAAAATAATGCGCGTTCACTGCACGGCATCCTCCGGCTACGCTGGATTCATGAAACACACACCCCATCCCATTCTCTCCGCCGTTGTGATTTTGCTCGGCGGTATCTGTTCCTTCTCGCCCGCGCAGGACACGAACCCGGCAACCACCGAGAAGCTCATTTTCAATACGGAGTGGAAAGGTGAGCGCATCACGTTGCCGCCTTCATTTGCGCCGGAGATGGGCCTGAAGGGAATCGAGGAGATCCGTTTCGCGCCGGGGATGTTCGACGCGAAGTCGGATTCGTTTTTCACCTATGCGTTCGTGTTCTCTGTCTCGGCGGACCAGAAGCTGACCGAAGACGTGATCCGGAAGGAAACGCTCAACTACTATCGCGGTCTCGCCAGAGCCGTTCTGAAGGGCAAGGGCTTGGATGTGGATGCGGACAAATTTACGTTCGACCTGAAAATTGCGAATGCGGTGAAGGACGCACCGGAATCGATCGCGAAGCCGGAGACCGTCACACATTATTCCGGAAAGCTCGATTGGGTGGAGCCATTCGCCACGGCGAAGCCACAGAGCCTGCATTTCGAGATCCAAACGTGGAGTGATACGACGACGGTGAGGAATTACCTCTTTGTCTGCGCTTCGCCGAGGAAGCCCGCTGAAGCCGATCCGATCTGGAAGGAACTGCGCAGAATCCGGCGCGGCTTCACGGCGCATGCTTCCTCGACAAAATAGGCGGATCGTCGAGAAACAAGGCGTCCTGCATTGCGATAGTCGCAGGACCGGGGATCACAGGGCGGAACCCCCGGTTAATTCGACCTCACAATGAACACTCCGAATCCTCCAACCAAGCATGAGGTCGCACGACGACGCTACCCCGTGGTGTCGTAGTAATAGGTGGCGGGCTGCCAGAAGCCATTGACCAATGTCCAGAGCGTGACAAAGAGCCTCCTCTCGTCCACAGGCACCGGCACCGTGTCGGACAGGCTGCCCCTCCGTTTTTTCGTAAATGTCGGAGGTAAGTGGTGCACGGCCCACATACAGTGCATACTGCGACTCTGGGTTGACGAGAAGTGAATCCAGGATTATCGGCTTGACGCAACTATCAGAGAGCAATACGGCAAACTTACAGGGAAACCTTGCGTCAAGTGGATAATGCCCAGTGAATCGCATCCAGGGCGTGCTGTTGAGCTTCGCGTTGGCAATACCCGCGCTGAGCCATAGCGTGGGCCTCAATTCATGCCTGCCGCCACCGCGCTCCCGATTTGGAAAATCCACGCAGACATCTTGCGCACACTGCAAGCCGGCAATCGCATGGTGCTCGTCGCGCCCACGGGGTCGGGCAAGACCACGCAGGTGCCGCAGATGCTGCTGGATGCGGGGATCGCGGGCGACAGGATGATCGTGGTGCTGCAACCCCGACGCGTCGCTGCCCGCACCGTGGCCGCACGCGTAGCCTGGGAGCGCGGGGGCAAGCTCGGCGCTGAGGTCGGCTATCAGATCCGTTTCGACGATCACACCAGCGTCGGCACCCGCATCTGCTTTGTCACCGAAGGCATCCTGCTGCGCTGGCTCCAGGATGATCGCACGCTGGCCAACATCGGTGCCGTGGTCTTCGATGAGTTCCACGAGCGGAACTTGCTCAGCGATGTCGCCCTCGCGTTGGTGAAGCACTTGCAGCAGACCCAGCGCCCCGATTTGGTCATGCTGGTGATGTCCGCCACGCTCGATGCCGAGCCCGTCGCCGCGTATTTGCAGCCGTGCCCGATCCTCATTTCCGAAGGGCAAAGCTATCCTGTGGAAGTTGGCTATCTCTCGCTTCCGGACCAGCGTCCGATCCCCGCGCAGGCGGTGGAGGCGGTCGAGCGCATCATCAATGATGAGACGCATGGCGACATCCTCGTCTTCATGCCAGGGCGCGGCGAGATCAACGGAACGCTGGACGCGCTGCGGGGCCTGAGAACGCGGGAGCGCGTTGCGTGCATCCCTTTGCACGGCGAACTCGAACCGCAGGAGCAGGATCGCGCCTTCGCCCCGAACGCGCTGCGCAAAGTGATCGTCGCCACCAACGTCGCGGAAACGAGCATCACTATTGATGGCATCCGTCACGTCGTGGATAGCGGCGTCGCCCGCGTGGCTCGCTACGATGCGGATCGCGGCATCGGCACCCTCTTGCTTGAGCCCATCAGCCGGGCCAGTGCGGACCAGCGCAAAGGCCGCGCCGGCCGCACCGCGCCGGGCACCTGTCATCGCTTGTGGACGGTGATCGGGCAAAAGGATCGCGAGGAACGCAACACGCCGGAGATCCAGCGCAGTGACCTCGCCGAGGTCGTGTTGCTGCTGCACTCGCTCGGCATCCGGGAAGCCGCCACGTTTGACTGGCTGGACAAACCCGACCCGCAGGCCGTCGAACGCGCCGAGCGCCTGCTCACGATGCTCGGTGCCTTGCTCGAGGCAGACCTCACTCCCGTCGGTCGCCAGATGCTGCGCCTGCCCATGCACCCGCGCTACTCGCGCATGTTGATCGAGGCCAGCCAGCGCGGCTGCGTGCCCGATGCGGCCTTGTGTGCGGCCTTGGTCAGTGGTCGCGACTTGCTCGCACGCCTGGATCGCGATGATTCGGAAACCAAAGCCGCGCGCGAGATGTTCGAGGACAGCGGGGGCTCCGACTTCCTCACGCTGATGCGTGCCTACGACTTCGCCAAGGCGAACGGCTTCAGCTTCGATCGCTGCCGCAACTACGGAATCAACGCACAGGTCGCCCGTCAGGTGGAGCAGACCTGCCAGCAGATCCTGCTAGTCGCCCATCAGCAGCGCCTCTACGACCGCAGCGCGACAGCCGCCAGCGCGGCAAAGAGCGACGAAGCCCTGCTGCGTTGCCTCATGGCTGGCTTCGTCGATCAGCTCGCCAGACGGCGCGAACCTGGCAAGTCCGCTTGCGACCTCACCGACCTGCGCGCAGGGCAGCTCGTGCGCGAAAGCGTGGTGCAGGACGCCCCTTTTTTCGTCGCCGCCAATCTGCGGGAAGCGCCCTCGCGCGGCTCCACCCCGCTGACGCTGCTCAGTCTCGCCACCGCCGTGCAGCCCGCGTGGATCGCCGAGATGTTTCCCCAGCATCTGAGCACCACCGTGGAGCACCTTTTTGATGCCCAGAACAAGCGTGTCGCCGCGATGAAACTCGTGCGCTATCGCGATCTCGTCATCGAGCAGAAGTCGCAGCAACGCGACCTCGATCCCGTCGCCAGCGGACGATGCCTCGCCGAAGCCCACCGCACCGGAGCCTTTGAGCTGCCGCTGATGGATCATCGGGTGAAACAGTTCATCGCCCGTGTGGACCTCGTCCACGCCACGATGCCCGAACTGGAGTTTGCCCGCTTCGATGCGGACGCCATCACCGCCTGCCTAGCCCGCGCGTTCACCGGCCTCACGCTGGTAAAAGAGGCCCAGGCCGCGCCCCTCCTCACTGCGTTCCATCAACATTTGGAATCTGGGCAAGTCAGTTGGCTTGATGAATTGGTGCCACTCTCGATTCCTTGGCCGGATGGTCACACCACGAAAGTTTCCTACCTGAACGGGTCGCCGGAAGCGCAGGTGAAGCTGCAAGAGTGCTTCGATCTCAAAGAGCATCCCAGTCTCTGTGAAGGCCGCCTCCCTGTGCTCCTCGCCCTCTGCACGCCCGATGGCAAACGTCTCGCCAGCACCACCGACTGGCCCACCTTCCGTGTCCGTGAATGGCCGAAGCATCGCCAAGCCGTGGCGAAGAAGTTCCCCAGCGTCCTGTGGCGCTGACCCGCTGCTTTGTCGCGAGCGCGGAGCTGTAAGGATTCGCCGCGAGGAGTGTGACGTGCAGCGTGGCGAGGGATGAAAAGATGAAACGGGGTTTGAGTTTTTCCTGCGCGGTAAATGGGCAAGCTACCGTCATGGTGAAAGCATTCCTGCAAGGAATTTGCTTTCGCGCCCGCCGCCCACGTTCAGCATTATGCGACGAAAATAATCGCGGAATTGTTGCTGACAAAAACTGACAGCAAAACTTCGTATCAGTGCGTTTTCCTGCGCTGAGGTCAAGAAAGACACTTGCGCACAATTGCCTGAGTATGCATAGGGATGCGCAGCAAAGCGCACATACGCGAAATCTCCGCGGCGGATTCGAGCCCCGTAGGTTCCGCCATCATGTGCGACAGCGTGCGCAGCGGATCACAGGCTGGACTGGCTGTTTCCCTTTTCCGCCGCCACTTTTGGATAGTGGCTCAGTTTGAAAATGGATGAAGCGGGAATTCATGAACCCATGAAGGAGATTTCCTGATTTCATGGCTTCCTGCTTCAAAATGAGCCACCACCAACTTTTGAAATGCCCTCATTGAAAAATCGCTCCGCATGAACCTCCCCGTCGTCCTCACCATCGCCGGCTCCGACAACAGCGCGGGCGCGGGCGCGCAGGCCGATCTGAAAACCATCGGCGCGCTCGGCGGCTACGGCGTCACCGCCATCACCTGCGTCGTCGCCGAGGTGCCGGGCAAAGTGAGCGCCGTGCATCCCATCCCGCCCGCGATTGTCGCCGAGCAGATCCGCCTGCTCTTCGGTGCATTCCCCGTCGGCGCGATCAAGACCGGCATGCTTTACTCGCCCGAGATCATCGCCGTCGTCGCCGACACGCTCGCGCTATTCAGAAATCAGAATCCGACTTCCAAAATCCCCCTCGTCGTGGACCCCGTCATGGTCGCCACCAGCGGCGACCCGCTCCTGCTCCCCGACGCCATCGCGCGCTACCGCGAGCTGCTCTTCCCCGTCGCCACCGTCGTCACGCCGAACCTCGACGAAGTTCGCACTCTCACCGGCCACACCGTCACCTCGCTCGATGACATGCGCGACGCCGGCCTCGCGCTCGCCGAGCGCCACCGCACCGCATTCCTCATCAAGGGCGGCCACCTGCGCGAAGCCGTCGCCACCGACCTCCTCGTCCTGCCCGACGGCACCATCCACGGCTACGAAGCCCCCTTCGTCCCCGGTGTGAACACCCACGGCACCGGCTGCACTTACAGCGCCGCCATCGCCACCGGCCTCGCGCGCGGACTCGATCTCCCTACCGCCGTCGGCGAGGCAAAGAAATTCGTCACAGCCGCCATCACCCATTTCCTGCGATGGGAAAAAGACGGCCGCACCACGGATGCGCTCCATCACTTCGCGGGTTCGCCGCAAGTGACATAGAGTGTGTCATGCACTTCTCGATGCTGTCGGTGTCCAGAAAGTGAGCCGGTGGTCGAGCGAGGAACGCGCGAATGCTCGCGGTTCACACGGCACACGGCATAGTCTCCGTGCGATGCCAGCACACGACGTTGATCTTTTCGGAAATCCTGAGCCCCCGCCAAAGGGGCCGCGCGTCTTTTCCGTGAGCGAAGTCACGAAGGCGGTGCGCGGCGTGATCGAAAGCGCGTTCGACGAAGTGTGGATCGAGGGCGAGGTGTCGAACTTCCGGCAGCAGGCGAGCGGGCACCAATACTTCACGCTCAAGGACGCGGGCGCGCAGCTCTCCTGCGTGCTCTTCGCGCGCGGCGGCGCGTGGCGCAAAACGGTGGCGCTGCAGGACGGCATGCTCGTGCAGGCGCGGGGCAAGCTCACCGTTTACGAGGCACGCGGGCAGTATCAGCTCAATGTGAACGTCGTGCAGGCTGCGGGTGCGGGACTGTTGCAGGCAAAATTCGAGGCGCTGAAACGCAAGCTCGCCGCGGAGGGATTGTTCGACGAGGAGCGCAAACGCGGGCTGCCGCAGTTCCCACGCGCAGTCGGAATCGTGACTTCGCCGACCGGCGCCGCGCTACACGACATGCTGAACGTCCTCACGCGCCGCGCGCCTTGGCTGCGTGTAATCGTGAGCCCCGCGCGCATGCAGGGCGAAGGCGCGGCGGCGGAAATTGCGAAGGCGCTCGATGACCTGAACCAACTCGCTGCGCACGGCATCGCGCCGGTGGATGTGATCGTGCTCGCACGCGGCGGCGGCAGCATCGAGGATCTTTGGGAGTTCAACGACGAGCCGCTCGCCCGCGCCATCGCCGCATCCGCACTGCCGGTCGTTTCCGCGGTCGGGCACGAGATTGATTTCACGATTGCCGATTTCGTCGCCGACCTGCGCGCGCCGACTCCGAGCGCCGCGGCGGAACTCATTGTGCCCGACACTGCCGAGCTGCTCCGCATGCTCGACGAGCGCGCGGCCTTTCTCCAACGCCGCGTCTCGGCTGCGATTGGACATTTGCGCACGCACCTCGCGGGTCTTCTCCGGAGCGCGCTGTTCCGCGAACCGGCACGGAGGATCGAGGAAGCAGCCCAGCGCGTGGATCTCGCCGACCAATCACTTCAGCGATCGGCGGAATCGCGCCTTGCGGAATTTTCACTGAGAATCGAGGCGCTCGGCGCAAGCGTGCGGCAGCACAGGCCCGATCAGGTGCTCGCATTGCACAGGCAGGAAATCAGCGGCATCGCGGGTACCCTCACGGATCGTTTCCAGCAGCGCCTCCGACGCGAAAAGGATCGCCTCACTCGAATCGCCGACATGCTGCGCCTGCTCTCGCCAGGGCAGACGATCGCACGGGGCTACACGATCACGACGGACGCAGATGGGAAGGTGATCCGCAGCGCCGCGAGCATCGGATCCGGCAGCGAACTGCACACACGCCTCCGCGACGGAAAAATTATCTCGATCGTGCGTGCCACCAATTCGGATTCGGGCCGAACAAAACTGATCAAACGGACGGACGGCAATTGACGCCACGCCCGCCCGCGCCCGCAAGGAAGCTGCGCGCCGGGTGAGTCAAACGCATGAACCGAAAAGCAACACCGTTGAGATTTGAGACGGCATTATTCATTTGACGCAGGGTTGCCCTGTAAGCCGGCCGTGTTTCTCTCTTACAGTTGCGTCAAACCGATAATCCCGGGTCAATGGTCAATGGACGCGCCAGTCGCCAAGGGCGCCGCCGAAGAGAAACTTCGAGCCGGGCTTGAGTCCCGCGCCGGTCGAGAAATTGATGGGGCTCACGGTGCCGTCGAGGATCCACGCGTAGATCTGGCCGGCGCTGTTTTGGAAGACGAGATCGGGGATGCCATCGCCATTCATATCCGTGCAGGTGACGAGCCGCCAGTCGCCGAGGCCGGCACCGTAGAGGAATTTGGATCCGGGCTTCAAGCCGACACCCGTGGCGTAATTGATGGCTGTGCCCGTGCCGTCCAGGAGCCAGACGAATAGCTGGCCGACGCTGTTTTGAAAGACGAGATCGGTGGTGCCGTCCCCGTTCATGTCTGTGCATGCCGCGATCCGCCAGTCGCCCATGCCAGCGGTGTAGAGCATTTTCGAGCCGGGCTTGAGCCCCGCGCCTGTGGCAAAATTGATCGTGTTTCCGGTGCCGTCGAGAAACCAGACGTAAATCTGGCCGGCGTTGTTTTGGAAGATGAGGTCTGCATTGCCGTCGCCATTCATGTCTGCACAGCCGACGACACGCCAGTCACCCAGGGCACCGCCGTAGAGGAAATGCGAGCCGGGCTTGAGCCCCGCGCCTGTGGCAAAATTGATCGTGTTTCCGGTGGCGTCGAGAAACCAGACGTAAATCTGGCCGGCGCTGTTTTGGAAAATGAGATCCGCGAATCCGTCGTTGTTCACGTCCGCGCGCGCGACGAGGCGCCAATCGCCTAGTGCGCCGCCGTAGAGAAAATGTGAACCGGACGTGAGACCTGCGCCTGTGGCAAAATTGATCGTATTTGCGGTGCCGTCGAGGAGCCAAGCGTAGAGCTGGCCTGCGCTATTTTGAAATAGAAAGTCGGCCTTTCCATCGCCGTTCAAATCCTTCGGTGAGGAGCTCGCTTGTGTCGTGCTTCCGCCGCCTGTGCTTCCGCCGGTGGTGGCACCCGTGATCAGGTCGGCCTTCACGCTTTGCGAGGTGACCATGCTCATATTGTAATAGTAACCGTCCTGTCCGACGATCCGGTAATTGCGAAGCACAGGCTTCTTCATCGTGATCGTCGTGGTTCTCGGGCTTGTGAGCGGACCGCCACTCCAAGTGAGGTTCACGGTGATCGTGGGTGCGGCGGCGATCTGCTGTTGCCGGTAGGCGGCATCATAAGGCTGTACTTGCGCCCAAGTGTTGCCCGCTACATTGAAAGGCACCACGAACGAGTCGGAAACCGTCTGTACGGGGTCGATCGGGATCGCAAATCCGCCCGATGTCGAGGTGACGGCAAACCAGTTTCCGCTATCGGGCGTCACCGTGATCCCCGCGACTCCCTCGCCTACGTCGTAGCTGCCGCTGCCGTCCGCATCATTATATGCCACGCCGAGGAAATAAATGCGTGCCGGCCCGCCAAAGTCCTGCGTGATTCGCCCACTCTGGAGCGAACCCACGACGCCGACACCGATTTCCGTGTAGCTGGCACTGAGGATGTTGTTGCGGTGGCCGTAGAGATTCGCGGTGTCAATATTGGCGTACTCCACCATGAAGCCAAAGTGACTCTGCTGAATGTCCGCCTCCACGGACGCGCCAGCGCCGTCAATATTTTCACCGACTCCCACATCGTAGCCCAGTGCGGCAGCGCGCCCCGTGGGATCCACGCCCTCCGGGGTCACATGCGAGAAATAATTCCGCGTGATCATATCCTGCGAATGGGCCCGCGCCGCTGCAATGAGTTCCGGGTGAAATGCTAGCGGAGGCACGACTGGATACGCTGCCAGTTGTGCGCGCAGATTTGTGAAAAATGATGGAAACTGGTTCTGGGCATCAATCGCGAACTGGGTGTTCTCAGAATAGAGAATCACCCCTTCCTGCGTCGGATTGCTCCGCGCCCGGTTGATCAGTTCCAAAGACATCTGCTCCAGCGGAGTCGGGTCGCCGTGCGAATACTGCGACTGCCCGGCGAAGGCACTAGCTGCGGCAAACAGGCCGCTTGCAAAGAGGGTGGCACACCGTAGAAATGCGGTGAGA
The DNA here is from genome assembly GCA_903882875.1 of uncultured Spartobacteria bacterium. Classification (GTDB taxonomy): domain Bacteria; phylum Verrucomicrobiota; class Verrucomicrobiia; order Chthoniobacterales; family Chthoniobacteraceae; genus SXWH01. The sequence goes on from CAIRYQ010000006.1 coordinate 13,071, forward strand.
ATCATGGGCTTGTGCCTTGGTAGTGAAATTGTGGGCATATGTCGAGAAGGAATGTGCGGACTCTCGTCCATGCAGATTTTATTGATTTTCCCAGAAATTATAAGCATCCGCCATTCCACCTTCTGAAAGAACAGTCCTGATTCACCACCCGCCCATCGTAATCACCATTCATGTGCTTCCCTGGTCAAACCAGCAAGCTCTGCAAAATGCCGTGCCCTGAGATGTTTCGCTCTCGAAATGCGCCAAACGCAAAAATGAAGAGCATATCATTCGTACGGTTAGTGGACAAGCAGCAGCCTCCATCGTGTCTCACAGGTTGAAAAAATAGTGAGCACTGATTTTCGCGGAGCTTCCCGCTCCTGAACACATCCGGTCTCCGCTCGTCGCACGCCCGTGGATCGCGTACGCAGGGCGGATTGTCCAGCTTGGATCACGCGTCCGCCTCGGCTCGATTTTCCTCTTGCTTGGCCTCGGGATGTTGATTAGAGCCCTCGCAAAAATCGCATGTCACAGGAAGCCGCCCATTTCAGTGAGTAAGAACAGACCCGGATTCTGGAAGAGGCTGGAGCGGTCAATCAGAAAGCGAAGATACCAATTCCTCGCATTCCTCATGCCGAATCGGTTCAAACGATCCGTCGCGCGCGTGACGTCCGACGAAGATTGCCGGACCGCGTTGCCTTGGAAGACGCCCGACCACGCCCTGCAAGCGCAAAACCTCGGCCTGAACTCCGCGCCGCCGCAGGTGCGGAAAATCATCGTCGGCATCGTGACCTTCAATCAGACCGATCTGGATCTCCGGCAGCTCGCCGCAACTGCGGCCCAGGCGCTCGCATCGCCGTCGTGTGACACAAAGTCCGAGATTCTATTCATGGACAATGGCAATGCGACCGAGCATGCCACGGATCCCGGAGGCCGTATTAGCTATCTTCCATCCCGTGGTAACATCGGCTTTGGTGCCGCGCAGAATAGCCTGATGGATGAAGCATTCGCGAGACGGGCCGACTTATACATCGCCGCAAACCCGGATGGCCGCTTTCATCCCGAAGCCATCGAGGAACTGATCAAGATGCTCTCAGCTCACGGGGACCGCGCATTGATTGAGGCAACCCAGTTCCCTGACGAACACCCCAAGAATTTTGATCCAGAAACCTTTGATACATCCTGGGTCAGCGGAGCATGCCTCGCCGTTCCTAGGGCGGTCTATGAGAGCATCGGCGGTTTTGACGAGGCATTCTTCATGTACTGTGAAGATGTGGATTTTTCCTGGCGGGCGCGTGCTGCCGGCTTCGCGACGAAGATATGTCCGCGCGCCCTCTTCTATCACGCCGTGACAAACCGGCCTTATGACCGCTCCCGGCATCAGCGGTTCCTATCCTCGGGCCTGCTGCTGGCTAAAAAGTGGAGGAGTGCATCATTCGAGAATCTGGTCCTTCGCGAACTAAAGGTGGGAAGCTTTGAAACGCCGATATTAGACATTACCCAGGTCCCGGAAGCGTGGACTCACGTCTGCGATTTCACTCGTCGTTTCAGCTTTGCTCCCACTAGGTGGTAAGTTCGATCATGGAACCCGCCAACAGCCTGCATGTCATCGTTCGGTTTCACGATTCCCGGCGGCTTAGGGAATTGGACCGGGCTCTCTTTTCGCTGGCGCACCAGACTTATCGTCCGATTACCGTCCACATTGTCACGCAGCGATTTTCAACGGAAGAGATCTGGTCCGTCGAGAACTGCACTGCCAAATATTCATCCCTTCCCGAGCCGGCCACCTTCGTCATATCCAATTTCGACAGCCCGAATCCGATTGATGGCCGTTCCGCTCTCATCAACATCGGACTGAGAGCATCCGACAAAGGCCGTTTTTTCGCATTTCTGGACTATGATGACGTCATCTACCCCGAGGCTTATCAGATGCTCATCGGCAAACTGCTGTCTGGCGATTCCGTGATTGCGTTTGGCGGGATTGCCTGCAAGATATGTCAGGTTTCGGACGCGGCGATTGTTGTGGCCGCCAGGGAGCGCCGCTTCAAGGGCGATTGTCTTTTGGATCTGTTCCGGGATAACTTCTGCCCGATCCATAGTTTTGTCGTGGACCGTTCAAAAACTTCCGAGGCCGATCTGTTCTTCAATGAAAGGCTGCAACGTGCCGAGGACTATGATTTTCTCCTCCGGATTTGCTCAAAATACAAGAGCAACTTCTCGCTGATAGATACTGTTATCGGCGACTATTATTTTAAGGACGATGGCAGCAACACGACGGAGCTGACACCGACCACCGAGGACAGGTCGTCGCCATGGCGCTACGCCGTCGAATATGCCAATCTGCAGAAGCGATTCCTTACCATTTCACCCACCGCGGAAGAGTGCCTCGGGCTGGAGAAACCCGCTGGTCCTCGGACGATCGCGGATTTGCTGTCCGACCCTAACAAGGAGCTGAAGCCTGTCATGCACAGCGGCGGAGACACGCTGCGCGAATTCGTTCCGCCGGGCCATTTCTATAGTCCCATTCCATCCCGGGATGACATCTCTCTAGCCCTCCAATTTGCCGAGGGCGATCTCTCGATCAACCCGTTCGGGGCATCTCTCCAGTCGCAAGTGAGGCTGTTTGAACAGTTGTCGCCTTTTTTTCACGACTTCCATCCTTCGGACAAGCCCGGCCCTGCATCGCTCTACTATCATCCGAACGACCAGTTCAGCCTTGAAGACGCCAGCCTGCTGCAGGCGCAGATGAGGCTTCACAAGCCAAGACGGATCGTCGAAGTAGGCTCCGGCTATTCATCCGCCGTGATGTTGGACACGGTTCGCAACCACGGGCTCACGACCGAACTGACCTTTGTCGAGCCTTACCCTGAACGGCTAAAGAGGCTGGTTTCCCAATCCACCTTGCAGAATTGCACGGTCATTGAATCCACTCTTCAGGCCGCTCCCGTTGAATTGTTCGCGGGCTTGGAATCCGGGGACATCCTGTTTATTGATTCGTCGCATGTGCTGAAAGCCGGCAGTGACCTCCAGTTCCTTTGCTTCTCGATCCTTCCGCGGTTGAATCCCGGTGTGATTGTCCATTTCCATGACATCTTCTGGGACTGGGAATATCCCGCCGTCTGGCTCCGCGAAGGTCGAGCTTGGAATGAATCCTATGTTGTCCGCGCGATACTCCAGTTCTCTGAACGCTTCGAGGTATTGATTCACCTGGGTTACCTCATCGCACAATCGGCCATCGCAATCGGGACAAAGGAGCCGCTCTCAACAGGGAGCCTCTGGTTGCGTTATCTCCGCTGATCGCTCACGCCTTTTGGGCCCGGCGGGCGCCAGCGGTGAAAGGCGCGCGTGAACCATGACTGCCGCTGCCAAGCCATTGCCGAATCCGCGATTTTGCCGAGGCGTTCGTTATCGATCTGAAGCGCCTCGGAATGTGTCTGAAGCGCCTCGCATTGCGTATTGAGCCGCGCACATTCCCGCCTCAGACCGGCAACGACGGGACTGCCACCGAGACCTTGCGCACCCACTGGAACATAGAGCCGGTCCCAGATGCCCTCATGCAGCCAGTGGCCGATGGCAGTTGGGTTACGCTGGACAAAGGTCTCATGGCCGCGTCTTTTCCTTATCTCGCTGTTTTGATTGGCATAAGTCTCATCCAAGGGGATGTTCTCATCATAGTTCGGATGGTGGTGCATCAGCACGATGTCGCGCGCGTCAATCACGACGCCATGCTGATAGGCGCGGAAGCTGAACTCGTCGTCCGAATAAAGACTGAAGTAGCCGCTGTGCAACAGTTCCCCTTGCTGCAACATCCAAGGACGCGTGCAGATGGCCATGCACAGCAGATCATCCGTCCGGCGCCCATCGCTCACCCGAAGGACACCCGGCTGCCGGACATCCCGAAGACGCCGGACAAATTCCTCATCCCAGGCCTGCACAGGCGACCAGTCGTCCGACAGTTGAACTAGCACATCGCCAGTGCTGACTGACACCGCAAGATTCCACGCCGCGACACAGCCACCGCCAGCCTGCTCGACCACCCTGGGGCTGAAGTCAGCCAGTTGATGGATGGACTCCGCATCATCGGCGTCCACGGCGAAGATGTGTTCCACACGTTCGGGTTTCGTGGCCGCACGCAGCCATTTCTCACGGCACGCCGTAGCCGTCTCGGGACGTCCGCGTGTCGCATGCAGGAGAGAAATTTTGGCCGGGGTTGAAGGCTGTGGCACGCTCATGAATGTTAGCTTATTTTGGCGAACGCTCCGGAAGTCAAGTTTCTGAGAGTTTTGGGACTGGAAAGAATAACTCCTGTTAAAAAATGCAAGTATTGGCGCTTGGCTGGTGGCTGGATTGTCCTATTCTTGGCTAGCATTAGTCAATGCGCTTGAACACCATCATCTGTGGCCGGGAAAAGCGGCGAAAGCGTGTATGCAGTGCATGGTTGCACCAGTCTTCGAAGCGGTGCAGTGCGACTGTCAATGAAGGCAGTTTGCGGAATATTGTGCGCCAGATTTTGCTCATCCGCTGATTCCAAGACGATCCGGGTGACGACACATAGGACGACAGCGCATTATTTCCCCAGCCTTGCTGCACGACGGCGGCCAACTTGAACCCAGCATATTCGATGCTGCCGACATAGTACCTGGCTGGAAACGGAAACTCATAAACCCCGTACTTCTGGCAGTAAGGGTGGCCTGTCATGAGGGCGCGCATTTCCTCCGCGGTGTCGGCATACCATTCGCGAATCAGGACCCAGGTGCCGCCGTGCCTGACCTTCTGCCGGATTGCGGCGGCAATCATTGGGATATTGGGAAAATGGTGGACGCAGTTTCTCGTGATGATGGTGCGATAGGTCTTTTCGTCGGCATACCATGCACCGAGATCATTCCAGATGCCGAGGCGGCCCTCGAATTGCGCTATCTGCGTCTTCAGCCAGGCAGTGCCCGTGAAGAAGAGAGGATTCGGCTCCAAGAGATCGATCTGTGCAAAGCCGTCCTTCGCCAGGCTCCACGAAAGTTGTCCACTGCCACCGCCGATTTCGCAAACCGGGTCTGTGCGCGAGATGCCGAAGACATTGAGAAGGTCGGCAATCTGTGTGAAATCGAGGCTGTCGTAAAAGCGTTGGAATGCTTGGGCGCGATCCTTTTCCCAATACATGGATTCGACGACACTCTTCGCGACGGGGTTTGTGTCGCTGGCGGCGATCTCCTCTTCAATGAGATGCTCCCAGAGAGCGGGATCCTCTTTGAGGCCGTAAAATTCAATTTTCCGTTCTGCCATGGATCAATGGTGGCTTGTAAATGGAAGCGTGCGATAGATACCGGCATTCGGCGGGTCAAGAGATTCCTCTGCTTCATTGCATGACACGGGTTCTTGCAATGACGGCTGAGCGCGTCCTCTTCCGCCTGTCCCGGGCTTTCGACCGTTGAGGCGTCTGTGCGGGCGACACTGCATGAATTCAATGCCAAACCCCCAAAGCCGCGCCTCACTACTGCGTTTTTAGGCGAGGCCTTCAGATGATTGAGATCACTCCATGATTTGCCTCATGATGTCCCCCTGCGTCCTGCACGCTTGCAGAAAGAATCTGCGCCGCCGGCAGCCCGGCACAAACCCTAGAAAGAGAGCTTGTCGCAGCCCGGATTATTTCCAAAATGACGCGCTTCTGGTATCTCCGATGTCTCAACCTATCCCAACCGGCTGTATGCACGCATGAATTCCGCATGGCGACGCTCTGTGGACGACCTTGAGTCAGCATCCGCAACGATGACTCGCCGTGGATGGTCCGACGCGCCCCCGGTTACGGTCGCCATTCCTTTCGAGTATTCCAGTGCGTGGGCCGCACAGACGAGCTTCCTGCGCGCTGTCGCGGTTTCGATGCATATGGCGAGGCATCGGCATGGGAGAGTTTTTGTCATTAACGTCTCAGGTGACGCTGGTGAGAACGCGCTTTCCACCGATGTCCGGGAACTCTGCATCCCAGTCGAACGCGAGGTATGGTTCGATCATGCCGCCCGCAACGCCTTGCTCGCGTCGCTTGAGATTGATTGCGTGTTCAGCTTGTTTGGACTGCCGCCTGTTGTCGAGGGTTTCGGCTTGGTGGGCTGGATCGCGGATTTCCAGCACTTTCGGATGCCGGAATTCTTTTCCCAAACAGAAATAAGTGCGCGCGATGCCCATTTCGGCGACATCATCGCGCGCTGCGATCGCGTGCTGCTATCCAGCCGCGATTCGGAACGTGATTGCATCCGTTTTAGCCCGGCGGCACTAGGAAAGACGCGCGTGCATCCATTTCCTTCAGGGCTCATTTTTCAACCCACGCCGACGACAAACATTGTCGCAAAATATCATTTACCGGAAAAGTACGCTTTAGTCGCCAATCAATTTTGGGCGCACAAGAATCACCTCACCGTCATCGAGGCGGCGCGTCAGATTGCGGAACGTGGCCTGCACCTGCCCATCGTTCTGACAGGATTGCCAGCCGACTATAGGGATCCGTCGAACAGCCTCATTTCCAAAGTGCTGCAGGGTATCGCAGCCGGTGGATTGCGTGCCAGTGTGATCCCGCTCGGACAAGTGCCGTATCCGGATCTCGTGGCACTGCTGCGCTCGGCGGCGCTCATTATTCAGCCTTCGAGGTTCGAGGGCTGGAGCACCACTGTGCAAGATGCGAAGGCGCTCGGGAGGCCGGTGGCATGTTCGTCCATCGCGGTACACCGCGAGCAAGCGCCTGAGGCGATAGGCTTCTTCCGACCGACTGAAGCAGGAGAACTGGCCGCCTTGCTGGAACGCGAATGGCCACGCCTGTCGGCCGGGCCGGATCTGGAAACGGAACGCATTGCGCTCGCGAGGGAACGCTGCTTCGCCCTTGATTACGGGCGGGCACTCTTGCAGACCTGTGCGGAAGCCACAGGCTAACCTTTCAAGATCATGTCGCGAATCCTAAAAAAACTCTTCGGAACCGAGCGTCTCACCAAGTCCGTGGGCGAATTGGAAAAGGCGTCCACACGCACGCAGCACGATATCGGCTCGCTTCGAGTGCAGGGCGAGCTTCTGGCGCGTGATGTCGAGTCGCTGAAATTGCTCTGCGGCCAAATCGCGGCGCAGCAAGTGCGGACTCTGCCGGCGGGGGCCGCACTTCGCGAGTCCGAGTTTCAAGTATTCTCGCAATGGGGTGAGGACGGCATCATTCAATTCCTGCTCGCACATGTGCCGGTGGCAAATGAAGTGTTTGTTGAGTTCGGCGTGCAAGATTACGTTGAAAGCAATACACGCTTCCTGCTGATGAACAACCTCTGGTCAGGATTGATCATGGATGGTTCGGAAGAATGGATGGCCGCCGTACGCAAGTCCAATCTCTCTTGGCGGCACACCTTGCACGCAAAGGCTGCGTGGGTCACCTCTGAGAATGTCAACGATCTCATCTCGAGTGCCGGGATCAGCGGAGACATCGGCATTTTGAGCGTGGATATCGACGGCATGGATTACTGGGTATGGAAGGCGATCAATATCGTCCAGCCGCGCATCATCATCGTCGAATACAACGCGCTGTTTGGCCCCGACATCAAGGTCACCCCGCCGTACAATCCCGGCTTCGAACGAGCGAAATCACATCACAGCCATCTCTTCTATGGAATCTCGCTATCAGCCATCGGGCAGCTCGGCTCCGAGAAAGGCTACACGCTCGTCGGAACCAACACGGCAGGCAATAATGCATTCCTTGTGCGCAAAGATCTCGCTTCTGTATTTCCGAAGCGCAATGTGTCTGAATTGTACAGGGCCGCGCGCTTCAGGGAAGCGCGGGGAACGGATGGTCAACTCGCATTTCCGACTTTTGCGGAAGCCCAAGCGATGATAGCCGATTGCATTGTGCAAGATTTGAGCACGGGCACCCAGCTCATGCTCAAGGATGTGAATGGATGGAGGATTGGCATCGGGACGACGTAGCTGCAGAATAACATCAGCAGGATCGCCTGCGAAGCTTCAATTGGCGAGAAACACCGAGAAAACTGGAGAATCGGTGAATCGCCTCAATTTGTTCATCATTCCGTATTTCACGGCACAACCACGGCATCGTTCGTTTCCGAAGCATCCCTTTCCTTGCGGAGATAGGATCGGCGCATTTCGATGAATGGCCGCTCAATAATCTGGAATGTCAGCCAGGAGAAGGCTGAAAGAAAAGGCAGGATGACAAAGGTGAAGGTCAGGGCGGCGTTAGTCGTGAGGCTTTGCGCAAATTGCGGTAGATAGCGATATGCCGGGAAGTCGTGAACAAACAGCCAGTGGTTCACGTAGATGGAAAAGCTGAGCATGCCGAGCCAGGCAAAGAGCCTTGAGACTTTATTAGGCCAGTCAATTTCACATTTCACATAGGCGATGACAAAGATCGCCCACCCTAGAGCCTCCAGATCAGGCCAGTAAATCCAGAGGGAAGCCCCGTCCCTGATATGCCAATAACCCCCTTTGCGGTGGAAGAAATAGATGCATCCTAACGGAACAGAGAACAAGAGTGTTGCCGAGCTCCAGTGTTTGAGCCATGAGGGAAACGTCAGATTCGATCGGCCCGAATAGATGCAGCCCGCTAACATTCCAATGACAAATTGATCGAGTCGTCCGAGAATGGTCCAATACGTGATGTTCTTAAGTTGCGCCGCTTCCGAAGACCACCAGACCATACCCCTGACCGAGAGCGTGATTGCGAGCAAACCCAATGCATAGCGCATCCCATATCGCCCTACGAACATGATCAGGAATGGGAATAGCAAGTAAAATTGGAATTCGGTCCTGATTGTCCAGAGATGAGGTGTGATCGGCACATAGTCAACCCCACCCGCCGTCCCAAGGCCGGCGATAGGAAACAGGAAAGAGGTCACGAAAGCTCGCGGGCCTTGCGGAGAGAGCGTTGCCGCAACGAAAATCGCGACTCCGAACAGTGGCACGATGCGAAGGATGCGATTGACCACAAAATCCTTGTACACTATTTGGCGTTTGTAGCCGATAGCGGAAAATATGAATCCGCTTAACACCATAAACAAGGCGACACCCGTGTGTCCTTCGACAATAAGGGCGGAAAAAAGGTGCTTCGTCCTGATCGTTGATTCGTGTCCCCCGTTGAATCCCGGTGTCTGAAAATGGTAAAAATGGTAAATTCCGACGAGAAGCGCGGCAAAGAAGCGGAGATGATCCAACTTCCGGATATAACCGATATTCTTACTAATCATGGTTGTTCCGACGACTTAGCGCACACGACAATGATCTCATCCCGATGGGCAACGGTTTCCAGCGTTGTCAGATGGTGACGGCGCAGAAGAGCGGGCAGCGAACGGGAATCGAACAACTGACAATGATGCGGCAGGATGAAGCCCCACCAATCCCATCCTTGGGCTTTGGCGGCATCACAACGGAGATTCGGAGTCGAGAGGATCAATTTCCCCTTATTAGTCAGGACTGCAACGATGTCTTTTAGAAATGCGTCGAGATCCCAGATATGTTCAATCACGTCGCTGCAATAGATGATGTCATATTTCCTCTCGAGACGGACAGAACCGATCGGGCCGCGATAAAGGGTGAGTGATGGATACCTGAGCAAAAATTCATCGCAGTAATATGCGGTGATTTCACATCCGGCGACGTGGCTTGCTTTGTCTGAGAGGGCGATCATTGCGGCGAATCCGCCCATATTGCAACCGAGGTCGAGAAATGCATCAGCGGGCGATTTCCTAGCAAGGACAAACTCCAAAAGGTATCGGTGATGTTGTTCGAAAGGTGTGAGATTCGAAGCCTGCGAGCACATGAGCCTGTCCAGCCATGCCTTAGTTACGATTGGCTGGGACTCCGCCAAATACCTACTGACGACTAGCGAGAAAAACTTCGGATCGTTCTCCAGGGAATCAATCAAACCTTCCGGGCGCTCTGGAACAAAATACAGACCACACGCGCGGCATTCGGCGATCGGAATCGAAGGGTCGCCACATCGGGGCATGATGTCCGATTTGTGGAATGACGGAACACCCCATTTTACGAACGTCTGTGAATATGGACGGGAGGCAAGGTGAACCACGTCTTGCGAGTCACACCCGGGACAGCGACCGCGGCGGGATCGGTACTCCAATGTGAGCGGAGTCGGAGGCGGTTCCACCGAGAATTGGCGTTCGCGTGCAAAAGGATCTGTCTGAAGGCTCTCGGGCTTCTGTGGAATTACCATATGATTTCCCGGACGGGGGAAAATTGCCCGCGTGAGACGTTTCAGTGAAGCAGAGATTCGTTTTCGCAATGTCGGTTTCCTGATTTTATTGTTCCTCCCGGCCGCCACTTTGCTTGTTGAATCCAAAGTTCGGCGGATAATTTCTTCAAAGTCCCTGGCACGCCGTTCCATGCTGTAGTCACGGAAACAACGATCCTGGCCGCGTTTCGCTATTGTCCGGCGCTCATCAGGATGATCGAGGTAATAAAAAATCTTCTCCATCAGTTCTTCCTTGCTACGGTAAGTCTCGATTTCCACACCGGGATCAAAGTAGGGAGCATTGTTATGGTGCTCCATAAGTTGAAACGATCCAGTCCCAGCTATCTCAAAGAGGCGCATGTTCGCCGACTGGCCCTGTCCGATGTCGATCACGCCGTTGAGGCAGATGCGGCTGCGTTTCAATGCACGGTGCATTTCCAATCCGAATCTGGCGCCATGATTAACCATCGCGATGGCTGCGGGCAACTGGGCGCGAGATTGTGCCAGAAGGTAATAATCGAGCTTGAAATCCCTCGGCTGCGTGTGGGTGGCCTTTGCAAGATCCAACCATTGCTTGTTTCGAGTGTCATGCGATGCGCTCCATTGACCGCAGAAAGTGACATCCGTGGTTTCGGGTTCATCCTTTACAGCCTCGGCCAAGAATGCCGGGAAGCCAGGATGGAAGCGTTCACTGGATCGCGCTCCGCGCTCGATTGCGAGCTTTAGCGTTGCCTCGTGATTGGAGATCATCACATCAAAAAGGCTCCAATCCGTTGTCGGCAATACCGGAGCAGCCCGCCAGCCGAGAACAAGGCGGGGCCGCTTTGGAAGGCTGCGGATAAAGGCGCTGTCATAGATCACCGGATCACTAAGATACAGGACATCCGGATCAAACTCCGCGACCTGCCTTCTGAGTATGTCGTCTGCGCTTTCCAAAGGATTGACTCCGAATTGCCTGCACCAGGCGTCTTGTCCTTCGATGAAGTTGGGAATCAGCAAGCGACTGTCGAATTGCCGCGGATTCAAGTGCGATGCAAGGAGGTGGCAGGCGCCAAAGCCATCTGCCAATAATGTCTTCATGGCTGCCTGATGGCTGCAGAGTTCCAGCTCCGGATGGTGGACCGCGAAACCCTGGAGATACGGTCCATAAAAAGTATGTATCTGAAGAAATTTCATTGGAAAACCCTGTCTAGCCGGGCCGGTGCGTCACCAGTTAAGTTAAGGATGAAAGGCATCCTGTTTCCCGCAAGGAACATCTCCTGCCAAATCACTAAGTTCATCTTGGACCAAAGACCGAGGAGCGTGTCCCAGTCCGAATGCTTCCAACCGCGGGAGGCTGATCGGGAGAGGAGCAGTTCCCCCGCCTTTTTCGCATCCCAAGAAGTGGTGCTGCGCCAAAAGTCGGACTGGATGATCCGGTCCAGAAATCCGCCGAGGCCGCTGTTGAACCAATGGATCATCGGCGAGTTAAATCCGATTTTCGCCCGGCGCCACCGCAGTGGGTCGGGCAGGATGCCTTCCATGGCATCGCGAAAAATGCGTTTGGTATAGCCTGCTCCGACTTTGCTGTCAGCAGGCAGGCTGAAGGTAAGGCAGACGAGGCGCCAGTCCATGAGCGGCATCCGTACTTCCACGCCGCTGGCCATGGAGGTGCGATCATAGTTGCGCAAGATCGAGGGAAGAAGCGAACGGTGGAACTGGTCGTATAGCCGTCCGTTCAGTTCGCCGATGGACCAGTCGAGCCATGAAGGGTAGCCGCAGAGCATCTCATCTGCGCCGTGGCCGTCGAGCGAGACTACCACTCCGTGCCGCCGCATCTGTCTGTAGTTCAGGACGGCGGGCACGGCGATGCCTGGATAGACGTCCTCCATGCACCACACGGATTCTATGACATCTTCTGCCTGAACATTGTCACCGAATTCGGTGATGTGCATGTGCGCACCTGCAGCTTCGGATGCGAGGCGGGCGTGATGTGTTTCATCCAGTGGTGTTCCGGGGAAGGAGGCGGTAAAGGCATGGCGCCAGTCACCAGTCTCGCGTTCATGCGAGCGATCCTGCCGGGCTGACCATGCCATCGCGCAGGCCACCGCGCTGGAGTCCAGGCCACCGCTGAGACTGGTGCCGATCGGGACGTCGCTCCTCATCCGGATGGCCACGGCATCCAGAAACAATTCACGCCATAGCGTCACCTGATCTTCGTAACGCAGAGGCGGGGCGGCAAGATGATCGGCGGTGTTCCACCAGCGCCGCACCCGTGCTCCATGCGAGTCCACAGTCATGCAGTGCCCGGGGAGAAGTTTGTTCACTCCGCTGAGGAGTGTCTGTTCCTGCGTCCCTTCGCAGGCCTGCGGGCTGTTCAGCGCAGTCTCCACGATGGCATCATTGAGTTTGGGCGTGAAGCCTTCGAGTGCGAGGAATGCCTTCATTTCCGACGCGAAGGCAAAGCGCGAATCCTGGATGTAGTAGAGCGGCTTTACTCCAAAGCGGTCACGGGCGATAAATAGCTTCTGCGACTCCGCATCCCAGATGGCGCAAGCCCACATCCCGTTAAAACGGAGAAGGCAGTCCTCGCCCCATTCGGCATAGGCGGCGACCACGACCTCGGTGTCGGTTTCGCTGCGGAACTTATGGCCCAGCGCCGACAACTCACGGCGCAGTTCGATGAAGTTATAAACCTCACCATTGAAAGTAATCCAATAGCGTGCTCCAGTACCCGGCAGGCCGTATGGCATCGGACAGCGGCCGGCTTCGGTGGGATCGAGGATGGCCAGCCGCCGGTGGCCGAGCCCGACGGGGCCGTCCACATGCACCCCCCAGCCATCGGGCCCGCGATGACTCAGTGTATGGGTGAACCGCTCGACCGTCGGCGCTGAAACCGGATCACCGTCATAATGGAAGATACCAGCAATTCCGCACATGGTGTCATTAGGGCTCCCGCACCGCTGCCTCTAAGTGGTTCGCGACATACGAAACCGTATCTTCGGACATCTCCGGATAGATGGGCAGAGACAGCATTTCCCGGCTGTGCCTCTCCGCGCAGGGAAAGTCACCGGGGCGGCTGCCGAGATATTGATAAGCCTTCAAAAATGGCAGGGGCGTGGGGTAATGCTGCGTGGTGGCGATGCCTGCCTCCACGAGCTTTTTCTGCACTGCTTTTGCCTGCGCCACACGCACGCTGTAAACATGCCACACATGCTCGCAGCCGGAACGTGTCGCGGGCAACCGAATGCCTTCGACGCCGGACAGGGCGGAATCATAGGCGGCTGCGATGCGACGGCGGGCCTGCGTCCATTCACGGATATGCGGCAGCTTGGCCAGCAGCACTGCAGCCTGCAACCCGTCCATCCGGCTGTTGATGCCTTCCATGACGTGATCGTGCTTGTCTGTGGGGCTGGAGCCGTGGCGCGCAAAGGAACGGCACCTGGCAGCCAGTTCATCATCATTGGTCACAATGGCGCCGGCATCACCGTAAGCGCCGAGATTCTTGCCGGGGTAAAAGCTAAATGTGGCGGCGGTGCCAAACGTTCCGACACGCTGTCCTTGGTAAGTTGCATAATGCGCCTGCGCGCAGTCTTCGATAAGATGCAGGCCGTGCATCTTGCAAAGCGATTGCAGAGGATGAAGATCCGCTGCCTGGCCCAGCAGGTGAACTGCAAGGATGGCCTTGGTCCGAGGAGTGATTCTCGCTGCGACGATCGCGGGATCGAGTGTGTAGTAGGCGTCCTCAGTGTCGGCGAACACGACGCGGGCACCGGTCTGAGTGATCGTCTCGGAACTCGCGATCCAGGAGTTTGCCGTGGTGATCACTTCGTCGCCCGCGCCGATTCCGAGCTGCTTGAGGACGATGTAAATCGAGTCGGTGCCGTTCGCGCAGGAGATGCAATGCTTCACGCCATAATCGGCTGCATAGGTCTTTTCGAAATTCTCCACAAACCGCCCACGGATGAAGGCGGACTCGGCGATCACTGCGGCGATGGCTTCATCAATCTGCGGCTTAATGGCCAGATACTGGGCGTGGAGGTCGAAAAGTGGAACGCGTTTCACGATTTCAGGATGCGGTGGGAAGGAGACATCTCAGAGGCCGACTGTCGTGGCAACATCATTGATACCCGCGAGGATGAAATCCGGTTCGAGCAGCCGCAGCGAATCTTCCACGCCCATTCCGGTGAGCACGGCTGCGGTGCGGCATCCGAGCGCCTTCCCCGCGCGGATGTCGGTGGCCATGTCGCCGATGAACCAAGAGGCTGAAAAATCACAGTCCGGTAGAGCTTCACGGACGAGTCCTACCTTCACCTGCCACGCCTCACGCTGCGGATCATGCCCGGACAATACCAAGTCCAAATGCTCCGCCAGCCCGGTGTGGGACAGTTGCCAGGCGAGCGCATGCGGATCGCGGCGCAAAGTCACGAGCACCACTCGGCCAGCGTTGCGTACCCTTCGCAGAAGGCCCGGCACGCCGTCGAAAATTGTATCGAAGGCCAGCCATTCAGGATGCTCCACCCGTTCCAGGAATCCTGATTCATAGCGGGCGAGCAGAGATTCCGCGCCGGTCCAGGAAAGAATGTCGCAAGTCTTGAGGCCGCCGCGGCGCAATCGCCAGTAATCGTCCTTTCCCATCGGCTTGTGGCCGTTTTCACGGAGGAGATGGCTGTAGATCCGGTGAAACTTCTCCGACACATCGAGCAGTGTGCCATCCAGATCACAGAAGACGGTCACTTTCGACAAATGGCGAAAAGATTGGAGCAAAGGCCGGCGTCAGCCTCCAAGCTTACCTCAAAAATGGCGTCCAACAGCTCACGTGGCCAGCCTTTCATCTGCGCCTGGGAAACGAGCTTGATCATGAAGCCGCCGAGCTTCTCGATGGTGAAGCCTGCGGCGCGCAGATCGGCGGTGAATTCCGGGATGGAATACACGCGGCGGTGTCCCACGGTGATGTCCTGTTTGTTCAGCGCATTGGTTGCCTGGAGGAGTCCCATCTTTACACCGATGCGGCGGTGCAGCGAGCCACAGTGGGGCACAGTTACGAATGCGGTGCCGCCGACCTTCAGCCACTGCCACGCCTGCCTCATCACCTCCACCGGATGTTCGACGTGTTCCAGCACATGCGTGGCGATGGCCACGTCCACAGGCTGGGCGGGTGTGAATGCTTCGAAAAGTGAATGCACCGCATTGACATTTTCAGGCGCGATTTTGCAGAAGTCCTTCGTAAGGGCGGCGGATCCTTCGACGACCGTGAGGTGGGCGACGTGCGGCGCGAGACCGGAGGCAGCGGCACCCTCGCCGACACCCATCATCACCGCATGGGCATTACTCAGGCCGAGCTCTCCGCGATGCTTCAGGATGGTCTGGAGGTCATAGTAAGCCGTGATATCTCGGTTTAGCTCCCCGGCCTCGGTTCGATACAGCTTTGCCGCCTCGTCGAGCCGCTGCGCTTCACTGTTCGTGGATTGAGTGTCGGGATTCATGGTCTCTACTTATCGAAACTGCGTGCCGAAGAGGGCGGCAAGCAAAAATTGGCCAAGCCGCGCAGGGTCCGTTCAAGGGCGGTAGTAAAATTTGAAAGCGGTGTGTCGTGCGTAGCGGCATTCAGTTTTTCAATGTTAAAGCGGTAGTTCACCAAAGCTTTCCTGCGCGGACGGTGCTCAACGACGAATTCACGACCTGTAATGCCGGACAAAGTGCGAATGACATCGTTCAACGACCTGCTCGTTCCTGACGCCACATTGAACACACCGCAGGCGTTCCCGTTCTCGATGAGAGCTGCAAGCAGCGCGGCTGCATCCTCCACAAACAGAAAGTCACGCAGGTCGCTGCCATCTCCGTACAATTCGATGCGCGAGCCGGCTCCGATACTCCGGAGCACATTGGGAATGAACTTTTGCGATGAATCCCCGGGGCCAAAGACCTGTGTGAGCCTAGCAGTAATGCAGGGCACCGCATGACTCTGAGCCCATTCGCGACAAAGCTCCTCTGTCTTCAGTTTGGATCGCGCATACAGGCTAAGAGGAGCGATTGGCGATGTCTCGCTTAGTATGGCATCGCCTGTGGGCGGCGCATAGACATCCAGGGTGCTAAGGTGAATGATGCGTCCCGGGAGCGCGTCTAGGGCGTTCAGGAGGTTAAAGGTGAGGGTGATGTTCGATTCAAAGACTTGAGGCTGTTGTATGCCAACGGTCGCGGCCGGTGTTACTGCAGCAGCGTGGACGACTGCGCCAAAGCATTCGTCGCGCAGAGTGTCGGCGGTAGCAGACAGGTCTAGCAGGTCTGCCACCAAAGTTCTGACCTTCGGCGACGGCGATGGTGAGGCATCTCGTGCCAAGGCAGTTACCTCATGGTTATGACCCGCAAGTTTCGCAATAAGTGCCCGACCTGCGAATCCGGTTGCGCCGGTGACAAGAATCTTCATCCTTGCCTCGCGATACGCGCCCATAATGCTTGTTCGCAGGCGTCTATCTCGCTCATCGTGATGAGCACGGGCTTGCAGTCCATCCCGCGCACCCACGCGAGCCCCGGCGGTAGCGGATTGATTCTTTTTTCCAGCGGCGGCAGGGGCTCGCCATAGCCGAGCTTTACATAGATATAAGGCATGTTCAGTCCCGCGGCGGTGAAAAAATAATGCGTGGTGAAGAACCGGCCAATGTTAATCTCGGTCAGGTTCGGCATGCCTTTCTGATCAAAGGTCAGATCCACGCCAAAGATTCCATTTGGCTTGTCCGCGACTGCGCGGACTGCCCGTTGTGCGAGATCATCAAGCACCGGATCGGAGACTGTCACTCCGGTGCCGGTGATGCCGGTGACGCCGGAGGGAGCGCGGTTTCCAAATTCCCAATAGAGCCGTTTCCTGCCCTGGGCCACGACGAGTTCACCATCATGCCAAATAGACTGCCAGGTGATGCTCTCCGGCCTTAGGCACTCTGCGGCGGTGAAATTTCCCCAGCCTTTGTGCAAATCAATCCAGCGGACAGATGTTTCAAAGTCGTCCGTGGGGAGCGAGCCGCGGCCTGCCGAACCGCGGATCTCCCGCAGCCATAGTTTCGGACCAACACGGCGGAAGGCTTCCTTTAAGTCCTCCGCATTGTGCAGCATCATCGTCGCGGGCACAGGGACGCCGGCCTGGCTCCATCGCTCATAGCTCAGGAACTTGTTCTCACAGATATCAATGCTTTCGTGAGAGGGGAGAAAAGTGCGCACGCCGAGCTTGTCGCGCAGGGCGGAGATGGTGAGCATTTCATAGCTCATCTGGCAGTGGATGAACTCGACGCCCGTTTCCTTTACGATGTCCTGAAGCACACCAATGTAGGCTGGATCCTTGGCCTTTGGGACCAGGAATTTTTGATCGGTCTCGGCACGCTGGAGCGTGAACTTATTGGCATCTATGCCGACAAGGTGGAATGGCTCGGGGGCATCGCGAAGTGAACGGACGAAATTGGTGGCCGGCGAACCGCCTGCGGAGGTGACGAGGATGCGTTTCACGGTCGTATCAAGCTTGCTCATCCGCAACACACTGGATGCGCTGGCCGCCGCTGCGCTGGCTCCGGTCAACGGCATCGAGCACTGCCACGGTGTCGCGGGCATGCCATCCATCAGTGAGCGGCCTTGCGCCTTTGAGGATACAGTCTATAAAATGTTCACACTCCACGCGCAGGGGCTCCCTGCGCTCAAAGGCGGGCATGATGACGTCGCCGTGCTGGGGTTTCCACGCATGGATCGGCTGATCAAAAGGGAGGCCGTCGCGCTTCACCTTTTCAAAGCCTTTGTTGTAGATCGTGATAGGGTTCTCCGAGATATCGTCATAGACAATCATCTTTCGTGACCCCACGACGGTTAGCCTGCGCACCTTATTAGGATCCAGCCAGCTAACATGGATGGTGCCGGTGACTCGGTTGGCCCATTCCAATGTTGCGAAGGTGACATCCTCGATGCCCGGCTGGAGGTAATCCACGCCGCGTGCCGACACGGCGGCAGGCAAAAGGCCGTTCATCAGGTAAAGCATGATGCTCACGTCGTGCGGCGCGAGGTTCCACCACGCGTTCACATCCTGGCGGAGCTGTCCCAGATTGAGCCGCTGGCTGTAGCAGTAATAGACATCGCCGATGTCGCCGATGTCGATCGCGGCCTTCATGTAGCGCACCGACGCGTTATAGAGGAAGGTGTGGCCGACCATGAGCACTTTGCCCTTATTGTCTGCAAGCGCCGCGAGGCGATTTGCATCGGCGACGTTGGTGGTCAGCGGTTTTTCCACAAGGACGTGTTTCCCGGCATTCAGGAACCGCTCAACCAATCCGGCATGGGTCGCCGCCGGTGTCGCGATGACCGCTGCGTCCACAGCCGGATCGTTGAGGACGGCCTCGACATCCGCGCAGGTTTTTGTGTTCGGAAAGTTTGCCTCGACGAAGGTACGCCGGGCCGGACTCGCGTCCGCCACCCACTTTACCGAGCAGTTCGACAGGGATGAAAATACCCGCAACAAATTCGGCCCCCAATAGCCGCAGCCCACTTGGGCAACTGTGATTGATTTGTTCATCGGGCACCCCTACTAGGGAAATCACCCGCGTCAAAGCCCGAATTGACCGAGTGTGGCCCATGACGGATGGCGTCAACCTTTGGCCTTAGGCTCAAGAGCCCGGCGTCCTAAAAATCGCTGCACCCCGTCGGCCAGCTTTCCTGGGGCACGTAACCGAGCAGCTTCTCCGCGGAGGATAGATCAAACTTCGCCTGCACGAGCGCGCGGCTCACGCCGTACACGATTGCGTGGCGCACGCTTTCCGGCGCTTCGACGGCGCACGCAAAGAAACGCCCCACGTCGCCGGGGCTGAAATACACGTCGCGGAAATGCTCGCTCGCCGCGATTTCCGAGACCTGCTCCGGCGTGCGGGGGCACCAGCCGAGCCGCGCGGTGATCACGCTCATGCCGTGCATTTCCACAAACGTCCGGCCGATGGATTCCATGAACATTTTCGTCGCGGCGTACCACGCCTTCGGGCTCACGGGATCCTCGGGCCGGATCGGAAAGGGCCCCGTGAACTGCTGCCACCAGTTCACCTGCCCGGAACTTGCAAGCACCATGCGCTTCACGCCCGCGCAGCGCGCCGCTTCCATCGTGTGGAAGAGGCCCGTGATGTTGTTCGGCAGCAGGCTCGCGAGAAAGTCGTCGTCGTCCGGCGTCGCCGCGAGGTGGATGACGCACTCGATTTTTTCCATCGCGCGATCCAGCGCGGCGCGATCGGCGAGCGTGCCGATCACGCAATCGTCGAGCCCGCGTGTCGGCGTGAGATCAAAGCCGCGCACGATGTGGCCGCGGCGCAGCAGTTCCGCGACGGCGGCGCGGCCGACTCTTCCCGATGAACCGGTGACAAGGACGCGGACAGGTTTGTTCATGCGACAGCGGATACGCGGATGACACGGCGCGCGCGATTTTTTTCGGCGCGCTACTTTTTCTCCGGCACCGCGAGCCAGCGCACGGCATTCTCCACGACGCGCAACGGTTCGGCCTGCTGATACACGGGATATGTTTCGTGGCCGGGGCGGAAAAGATCACGCGGCCCTTGCCCACCCGCCACACGCAGCCGCTGCGGAAGTGCTCGCCCTTGTCCCATTTTTCCTCGAAGACGACCGCGTCCGGCGAGGGGACGTGGAAGGGCTCGGTGTACATTTCCGTCTGCTTCACGTCCCACATGCGCGGCAGTCCGGCGGCGAGCGGATGCTCGGGCAGCAGCGTCGTCATGTGGCTTGGCGCACCGTCCGCGCGCCACGCGGGGAAGACGCACTGCGGCAACGTGAGCCGCCATTTGCCTACGTCCATTTTTTCGAGGAAAGGCGTGAGCTCTGTGTCGGCCTTCACCAGGCGGCCGATGGGGGCGGCGTTCGCGAATTCGATCAGTGCGTCCGTGCGTTCGGCGGCGGGAATCTGCGCGAGCGCATCGGCCTTCGCGCGCTCCTGCATGAGCCGCACGAACGGCTTTGCCCAGTGCGCGGAGTGCAGCGCGACGAGGCCGAGCCTGCCGTCCTGCACACGCTGCACCACGCGTTCGGCAAATTCGTCCTTCACGTCGCGGTGCTTCTGGTGGCCCCACCAGATCACGACATCCGTCGCGTCGAGCGTCGCTGCGTCGAGCCCCTGTTCGGGCGACGCGGGATTCACGGGATTCACGGAAATGCCGGGCAATTTTTCAAGATGCGCGCCGATCGTTTCGCCGAGGAATTTTCCGCCGTAGGCCGTCTTTTGCGTCGGCTGCTGCTCGTCCCAGACGAGCACGCGGATCGGATCGGCGGCGAATGCGGACGCGGAGAAAAATGCGGCGAGGAGCGTGAGTTTCATTGGGAGAAAAATGGATGCGCTCAGTCGCGGAAATTCCCGAACTGCAAGCCCACCTCGAATTCCGAGGAGCGGCAAAATGCGATCACTTCCTGCAATTCGTCGCGGCTCTTTCCTGTCACGCGGATCTGCCGATCCTGCAGCGCGCTCTGCACTTTCAGCCCGCGCTCCTTGATGGCCCGGATGATCTCCTTCGCCTTTTCGCCATCGAGCCCCTGCTTGATCACGAGATCCTGCGTGGCGTGGCCGAGCGGCGAGATTGCGGGATCCTTGCGTTCGACATTGCGGAGATCCACGCCGCGCTTCGAGAGCTTGCCGACGACGATGTCGTGCAGACTTTTCAGCCGGCTCGCGTCCTCGGCGGAGAGTTTGATTTTCGATTCCTTCTCATCAAGTTCGATCGCGGCTTTTGATCCTTTGAAATCGAACCGGTTCGCGAGTTCCTTGCGGGCCTGGTTGATGGCGTTGTCGAGTTCCTGCTTGTCCACTTCCGAAGTGATGTCGAATGAAGGCATGGCTGGAATGAACATCAGTCGCCGGATGAATGGAACTCCGAACCGCAGGGCGTG
Source organism: uncultured Spartobacteria bacterium (assembly GCA_903882875.1). Classification (GTDB taxonomy): domain Bacteria; phylum Verrucomicrobiota; class Verrucomicrobiia; order Chthoniobacterales; family Chthoniobacteraceae; genus SXWH01. Next base: position 34,150 of record CAIRYQ010000006.1, read on the forward strand.
CGCCGGAAATCTGCGCGGGATCTTTCGCGTGCTTCTCTCGGATTCCCGGCAAATCCGTCACGATGAGCATCTGATCATTTTCCTGATTCGTCCGGGTGTCGCAATTTGCGCATATCCAGAAAAGATGGGCGTTTTTAGCCAGTCTGAAAGTGGGGTAAAAGTGGGGTTCTGAAGTATTTTCCCCTGTTGGTTGGCCTCGTTCGCATGGTTTGGCACAGGCGTTGCTAGTGGCCGACTGCCAGGCGACCGCCCCTGCTATCGCGCCAGTGTCCACCCTGTGGACGCTTTCACACAGCAAGGATGGAAGGCGGCATCAACAAACCAACATTATCCCACAACAAGCATGAAACTGACCAAGATCATCTCCAGCCTCGCCATCGCGGCCGTCGTCGCGCTCGGCTCGCTCGGAGCACCAACCCTGCGCGCGCAGGATCCGGCGGCCCCCGCCGCCCCTGCTGCGACCGCACCCGCTCCGGGCGCGCCTGCTGCGACTGAGGAAAAGAAAGAAGAAAAGAAAGAAGAGGCGCCAGCAGCAGCACCGAAGAAGCTGCCGGAAGATCCGGCCCAACTCATCAACGAGCGTCTCACGGCGGTCGAACTCTACCTCACGAACGGCGATCCCAGTACGGCGTTCAATGACTTCAAGATCAAGGACAAGGACGGCAACTTGGTCCTGCCCACCAAGGAGACTGGTGCGACTGAGAAGCAGCTCGCCGTGATCGGGACGACCGCCACCTCCGGCCCCGGCCACAATGGCTTTATGATGATCTGCGCGGCCCTCGTGCTCTTCATGACGCTTCCCGGCCTTGCGCTTTTCTACGGCGGCCTCGTGCGTCGGAAAAATGTGCTCTCCGTGTGCGCCCAATGTCTCGGCTGCGCGGGCCTCGTCACCGTGCTCTGGTGGGCATTTGGTTACTCGCTTGTCTTCGGTAAAAATTTCGACGGCACGATCTGGGGTAAATTCTTCGGCGGCTCCGAATTCTTCTTCCTCAAGGGCGTGGATTCCGCACCGAACACCGACTACTCCTTCTGGGTCTCGCAGAACGTGTTCTCGATGTATCAGCTCATGTTCGCGATCATCACCCCGGCGCTCATCGTCGGCGCGATTGCGGAGCGCATGAAATACACCTCCATCATGACTTTCATCGGCATCTGGATGTTCCTGATCTACTTCCCGCTCGCGCATCACGTGTGGGGCGTCACCGGCTTCATGAACGGTGTCTGGAACAAGGCGGCCACGGGCATTCACGCGATGGACTTTGCGGGCGGCACAGTCGTCCACATGTCCTCGGGCTGGAGCGCGCTCATCCTCTGCATCCTGCTCGGTAAGCGCCTCGGATTCGGCAAAGACAAAATGTCCCCGCACAGCATGGTGCTCTGCATGGTCGGCACCGGAATGCTCTGGGTCGGCTGGTACGGCTTCAACGCCGGCTCCGCGGTCGCCGCTGACGGCGTCGCCGCGAATGCCTTCATGACCACCACGCTCGCCGCGGCCACCGCCGGCTTCGTGTGGGCGCTCATTGAAAAAGTGCTCAAGGGCCACGCCTCGATCCTCGGCTTCTGCTCGGGCATCGTCGCCGGCCTGGTCGTCATCACGCCCGCGTGCGGCTTTGTGAATGCGACCGGAGCGATGATCATCGGCGTCCTCGCCGCGGTCGTCCCGTACATCTTCGTGATGTTTGTGAAGGCCAAGCTCGGCTACGATGATGCGCTCGACACCTTCGGCGTCCACGCCATCGGCGGCACCATGGGCGCGCTGCTCACTGGCATCCTCGCGGATCCCGCTGTGAACAGCAACGTCGCCAGCAACCTTGCCGCAGTCAGCGGCAAGATCGCGGACGCGAATCCTGCCTCGCAGAACGGCCTCGCGAACGCCATCGTCGGCCACACCGCGTGGATCGACCAGGTGAAGGCCATCGGGGTCACGCTCGTGCTCGCCATCGTCGGCACATTCATCATCACCTTCATCGTGAAGGCCATCATCGGTCTGCGCCCGACGCCGGAGGAAGAAACCGTCGGCCTCGACCTCACCGATCACCAGGAGGAAGGCTACACCGCCTAAATTCATGCAGGGGAAACGCGGCCCGGCTATCCAAAGCTGGGCAGACCGGGCCGCACTCCGCTAAAAACCAAACCAAACCAATTCCATGAAAAAAATCGAAGCCATCATCAAGCCCTTCAAACTCGAAGAAGTGAAAGACGCCCTCGCCGAAATCGGCATCGAGGGAATGACCGTGACGGAAGTCAAGGGATTCGGACGCCAGAAGGGCCACACCGAAATCTACCGCGGATCGGAATACACCGTGGACTTCCTGCCGAAGATCAAGATCGAGATCGTCGTCGGCGACACCGTCGCTGAACAGGCCACCGCCGCCATCATCAAGGCAGCCAAGACCGGCAAGATCGGCGACGGAAAGATCTTCGTGAGCGCCGTTGAACAGGCCGTGCGCATCCGCACGGAGGAGACGGGCGACAAGGCCGTCTAGCCTCGCACCTCACGCGGGCAGCCGCAAAAAATCAGTGCAACGCCGATCCGGGGCAACGCGGGTCGGCGTTCGCTTTTTTGAAGAATCCGCGATGTGTGCGGACGTCCGCATTTGTGCTGCGCCGACGGGCATGGGCCGACGAAATTTTCCACGTCAACTCCGCGCTTGCCAGTCCGCGCGCCCGTGTGGATATTCCGCGCCCTTTTTCCACCCGCAAAGAAACACCACCGACCCACCGACATCATGGCCAACGCCAACGACCTCCGCAAAGGAATGTGCATCCGCTATAACAGCAACCCCGCGATCGTGCTGGAGATCATGCACCGCACGCCGGGCAACCTGCGCGCGTTCGTGCAGGTGATCATCCGCTACATCGGCACGGGCAAGAGCGCGGACATCCGCTTCGGCTCGACGGACAAGGTGGAGCAGGTCGAGGTGGAGCGGAAGAAGCTGGATTTTTCCTACAAGGATCACGGCGGCTACCAGTTCATGGACCCGGAGACTTTCGAGACGATCACGTTCGACGAGTCGTTTGTGGGCGGCGCGAAGGATTACCTCTCGGAAAACCAGCGTGTGGAAGTGCTCTACGTCGAGGGCAAGGCGGCGAACATCGAGCTGCCATCCACCGTCTTCCTCACGGTGACGGAATCCGCCGACGGCGTGAAGGGCGACAGCGCGAACAACGTGCAGAAACCCGCGGTGCTGGAGACTGGCAAGACGGTCACCGTACCTCTCTTCATCAAGGAGGGCGAGAAGGTGAAAATCTCGACGGAGAACGGCGAGTATCTCGGCCGGGCTTAGGCTGCTTCATTTCGCTCGCCTCGCGGCGCGATTCGTTGCGATGGTTTGCGCCTTATGCGCCTCCTCCTTTCTGCATCCCTCGCACTTTTCACCGTTACGTCGGCGCCGTTCGTTTTTGCTGCGGATGATTTTGTCGAATCGCCCGACCATCGGGTGAACGAGAATATCCCGCACGGGACGGTGACGCAGATGCCGCAGTGTGAGTCGAAGATTTTCCCGAACACCACGCGCGACTGGTGGGTGTATGTGCCGGCGCAGTTCAAGCCGGATGGCTCGGCAGCGGTGATGATCTTCCAGGACGGCGGCGGCTACAAGAACACGACTGGCGACTGGCGGATCCCGACGGTGTTCGACAATCTGATCGCGAAGGGCGACATGCCGACGACGGTTGCGATTTTCATCAATCCCGGCACTGCGCCGATGAAGCCCGGCGAGCCGCCGCGCAAGCGCCCCGATGGCCGTCCGGCGGGCGCGACGAACCGCAGCTTTGAATACGATTCGCTCGGCGACCGCTACGCGAAGTTTTTGCTCGAGGAGATTTTGCCCGAGGTGGAGAAAAAGTGGCCGCTGACGAAGGATCCGGAGATGCGCGCGATTTGCGGATCTTCGAGCGGCGGCATCTGCTCGTTCACGGTCGCGTGGGAGCATCCCGAGGCGTTTCGCAAGGTGCTCTCGACCATCGGCAGCTTCACGAATATCCGCGGCGGGAACGCGTATCCGTCGCTCATCCGCAAGACGGAGCGCAAGCCGATCCGCGTCTTCCAGCAGGACTCGTCGGGCGATCTCGACAACCAGTTCGGCAACTGGCCCATCGCGAACCAGCAGATGCACGCGGCGCTGAAATACATGGGCTACGACACGAAGTTCGATTTCGTCGAGGGCTTCGGGCATAACTCGAAGCGCGGCGGCAGCATCATGCCCGACGCACTGCGCTGGCTGTGGCGAAAGGAAAAATACACGCCGGTGATTGATACGAAAGGCGACCTCGGCGGCGACATGACGCTGCACCGCCTGCTCATCGAGGGCGAAGGCTGGCAGCCAGTCGTCGAGGGCCTCGCGTTTTGCGACGGGCCGACGAGCGACACGGAGGGCAATCTCTATTTCTCCGACATGAAGGGCGACGCCGCGGGCATCTACAAAATCGCGACCGACGGCAAAAAGACGAAGCTCTCCGGCGAGGCTGTGAGCGGACTGAAGTTCGGCCCCGATAGCCGACTCTATGCGTGCCAGGGATCGAAGAAGCGGCTCATCGCGATCGATCTGAAGACCGGCGCAATTGACGAACTCGCGACCGGCGTGTCGCCGAACGATCTCGTCGTGGACTCGAAGGGCCACATCTTTTTCACCGAGACGGGGAAGAAGCAGATCGTCTTCGTGGATGCGAAGACGAAGGAGGCGCGCGTGGCGGATCAGACGGTGAATGCAAAAGGCGAAACCGCGACGAAAGCGGACACCGTCGTGAATGGCGTCAACGCCCCGAACGGCATCACACTTTCACCCGACCAAGGCACGCTCGCCGTGAGTGACTACCGCGGCGGCAATGTGTGGACGTTCCGCGTGAACGCCGACGGCACGCTCGACGCGAAGGCACCCACCATGACGATGCGCCTGCCGATCGATCCGAAGGGCGAGTTCAAGCAGGCCGAGCCGCCGCCTTACAATCCCGCGAGCGGCGGCGACGGCATGGCGACCGACGAGCAAGGCCGCTTCTACGTCGCGACCACGCTCGGCGTGCAGGTCTTCGATCCCACGAGCCGCCTGTGCGGAGTCATCACGCGTCCGCAACTCGACAAGCCGCTCACGAGCTGCGCTATCAGCGGCGCAGGCCGCGCGTATCTCTACGTGACAAACGGCGACAAGATTTTCCGCCGCAAGGTGCAGGCGACGGGGGCGGTGTTCTACGTCGGGAAAAAGTAGCGCCGACGGCAGGAGGCGGGCACTTCGAGACGCGGAACTCGGAGCCCGGTAAAAATCAGCCCGCCTCGTTCCCTCGGCGGCTACAGATTCAGGCCGCGCCTTCGGTGCAGATACTTTCCGCGTTCCGCGCTTATCCCCGCCGCTTCGGCCGGTTCATCGAGAGGATGCTCGTGCCGCGCGTGATGAGGCTGCCGCCGATGATCAGGCGTCGCACGGGCTCGCCCGTTTTCGGATCATGCGTGAGCGCGGGGTCGCTCATTTTCTGTTCAATTTCAAACTGCCGCGGCTTCTGGCCGGGCTTCTGCGGGATCGTTTCATAGACGTAGGTGGCCATGCGTGGATGATAGCGGACTCTGCGCGGAATTTTGCAAACGATTTCCGTTCAGTGCGACCTGCCGATGCGCTCGCGCAGCACCGCTCGGAGATCCTCCATGCGTTTCAAGTCCGTCCGGTCGAGCAGCGCCGCGAAGATCGCCGCGCGCTCTTCCATCTCTCGGAACTCAACCTTTTGTCCGGACGCCTTGTCGTACACGTGATGGGGCGTGCCGTCCATCCGCAGGAATGCCGAGAGCACCGCGTAGGAGCCTTCCTGTCGTGGGGCGACGTGCAGGCCCGAGCAATCCGTCTCGCCGGCGTGGCAGCCCGTGCAAGTGTTCAGTGAAAAGACACGCCTTACCACAGATGGCACGCCCTGCCTTGGGTTCCATTGGAAGGCGGGATTCTCCGCAGGGATAATCGCGTTGCCGCCCAGGACGGGCGTTTTGCCGTCTCGGAGTGCGAACGCTTCTGGAATGATGTGGATGCCAGAACGGATCAGCGGTGCGCCTTCGCGCAAAAACTGAGTGAGCACCCGCGTCTCAGGCCCGTCTTTTTTTGCAAACTCCGCCGCAGGCGTCTGCGCAAGCGGCGAGAGTTTGAACCGGTCCTGATCAAGCGTGAACTGGCGGAACTCGCGCCCCGCTCCGAAGGCCGCCTCGCTCGTGCGGAGCTGGCCGAGTGGTGGCGTGTCGTTCCATGGGGCTTTGTGCGTGAACTCCCGTGTGAGGTTCTCGAGCCGCGAGTTGAACACGACGTTGCCCGTTTACTCCGAGGCGAGCATGTGCCACTGAGTCACCCATTCGCGCAGTGTGCGACTGCGGACGGGATTTTGGACGGGATTCTGGACAGGCACCTTTGGGTTTGGGTTCTCCGCAGGTTTCGGCACAGCGGTTTTCTTCGGATCCTTCATGCCCGGCAGGCGGTATTCAAAAATGACGGTCCATCCGCCTTCGAGCGGACGTCCCTTTTCATCCACAGCGCCGAAAATGAAACGGCCTTCGCCGAAAGCAAGTTCCTGCCCGGCCGGGCCAGAGTGAAAACCATAGGGTCCGAAGGAACCGGCATGTGGACGCTTGATCCCCATCCTTAGATCGAAGGCTGCAGGATCGATCGGCAAGAGGGCAGGAATGGTGATCTTCTTGCGCGTGTCGTCTTTTGGTATCGCAGTAGATTGCGTGGCCCTGTCCAGCAGCGCCTCGAAGATTGGAAGCTTGCCCTCCTTGCTCCACAGCGCGCGTGTGTTGCCCAGCACATCCGCGACCTGGCTCGCGCAGAGGTCCATGCGGTTCACGATCGCGAGCAGGCGGAATGGCGCGTTCTCGACCTTTGGCAACCACGGCTTGCCGGACTTGGGATCAAAGCCGTCGCGCTTCTGCCAGGGCTCGATCACTTTCGTCATGATGCCCGGCCGTGCGGGCACCTCAAAGCCGTTCACCGTCTGCTTTAACACCCATGTCTCCAGCCACGTGCGCATGCACTCGGCAGCCTTGTCCTCGCCGACGAGTTCATTCACCAGCCCGCCAAATGACCACGGCCCCGGATATTTGGCGCGGGCGTCGTCCACGACTTTCGGATTCGTGATGAACAGTTCGCGCTCGGGCCGGATGCCGCTCAACGGTTCTGCGCATTGCGCGTTCCAAGCTGTGAGGAAAAGGCCGAGCGATGCCGTGTGGATCCGTAATTTCATAAGGGGTGAAAACCGCGTTTATGGACGGCGAGCCTCGGCAGATAGGCAAGAACAATGCTGCGTTCCGCGAACGCGCCCGGGCGGTCTGTAGTGCTGCCTTTCGTCGTCCATCGCCCCCGTACGCATCAACGGCATCCTCCGCATTGCGAAGGATGCCGTTGAAAATGGAGCCTGCGCGGATTCCGCGCGGTGCGGTCAGATGCTGTCCGCCGAGTATTCGTAGCCCTTGCGATAAGCCTTGCGCTTGATGTATGCATTCGCCGCCTCGTTGTTGCCGACTTTGAGCGCCTTCGAGTCCCACTCGAGGCGCGTGCCGGGGAAGCGCATGGCGAGACCGCCGATGAGCGTCACTTCCGTGAGCGGCACGGAGTAGTCGAAGTGGCCCGCCCACGGGTCTTCCTTCCCGGCCTTGATGCACTCCGTCCATTCCTGTTGCGGATTGCCGGGAGTGCGGCTGCGGGGCAGCGTCTTCGCCGGCGGCTTTGCGAGGAATTCATCGCGGCGCTTTTCGGGCCAGAGCTGCGGATCTTTCGCCTGATCGCTCTTGTTCAAAATGAGACCCTCGCTGCCGATGATCATCCAGCCGCCGGGCGTGACGGTGCCGTTCTTCGCCGCATCCTTGTAAGCGAATGCCTCGTTCATGTTCACGATGCTCGGGAACTCGGGCAGGTACGGTTTGCCGTCAGGCTTCTTGCCCTCGTACCAAGTCAGCGCGATCTCGCCGTATTGTGCGCTGATGAATTCCATCTTCACGATCGAGCCGGTCGGCCATGCGATCTCGGTGAGGTCGTCCACCTGCGAAGCGGTGACGTGGTGCGGAGTGACGAGGCCGAGCGAGACGCACGGCGCATCGAGCAGATGGCAGCCCATGTCGCCGAACGCACCCGCGCCGTATTCGAGGAAGCCGCGCCATTTGAAAGGATGGATCGTGTCCGAGTATGGCGCGTCGGGCGTGGCGGCGAGCCAGTGCTCCCAGTCGAGCGACTCGGGCGGCGTCTGGCCGGGCTTGATGATTGCGCTCTTACCCTGCGGCCAGATCGGGCGGTTCGTCCAGACGTGGACTTCCTTCACCTTGCCGATCGCGCCCGCCGCGATCCACTCGGCCACCGTGCGGTTGTCCTCGTAAGTGTGGCCCTGGTTGCCCATCTGCGTGATGACGCCCTTCTTGCGCGCGCCGAGATGGAGCTGGCGGTTTTCCCAGAGCGTGTTCGTGAGCGGCTTCTGAATGAAGATGTGCTTGCCGTGGCTGAGCGCGTGCATCGCGGCAGGGTAATGCGCGTGGTCGGGGGTGCTGATGGTGACAGCGTCAATGCCCTTCACCTCATCGAGCATCTTGCGAAAATCGGTGAACACTTTCGCGTTCGGATATTTCTCCTGCGCCTTCGCGAGGCGCGTGCGGTCCACATCGCAAAGGGCGACGATCTCGTTGTTCGCCGCGACGCCCGAGAGATCCGACGCGCCCTTGCCCTCGACGCCGATGCCTGCGATGGCGACCTTTTTCAGCGCGCCCTGCGCGCGGAGGAGATTTGGGAACATGCCGGACGCCGTGATGGCGCCGATGCCCTTGATGAAAGAACGACGGGAGGTGCGTGGATAGGTCATGGGTTGGTGTGGAGGTGAATTGGCAAAGCATCATCATCCCGCGCGCATGGGAAGCTTAGATCGCGATCCGCGGATGACGTTCTCTACAGCTTCACGCCGATTTTTTTGAAACCCTCGCGGATTTCTTTTTCGAGCGTCGCCGCGTCGCGTCCGTCGAAAAGGATGCTGAGCTTTTCGATCCCAAAGTCCTCGCCCTGCTTTGCTTTCGGCCGGGGCAGATTGTTGGGAAAAGTGTAGCTGCCGTCCCCGTTCATCTTCACGAGCGGATTCCTGAAGAACTGCTCCCACTCGTCGCGCGCCTCGCCGATCGCATCGAGATACTTCATCCAGCGCGTGCCTTTGCCATCGCCGTCGAGGTGGCAGAAAAAATAGACAAGCACGTAGGACTGGAAATACAGCAGGTGCTGCGAGTGCGAATTTGCCGAGAGGCTCTCCCAGTTGTCGCGCTTCATCGAGATGTGCTCGCCGAACGGACGGAACTCAGAGGTGAGCGTGCGGTGCGATGAGGCCTTCGCGACGTATTCCTTCAGTCCGCGCGCGTGCGAGCCGGCGAGGAAGCGGCCCGCATTGTACGGCAGGCTCTCGGTGTATTCGGCCGTGCCCTCGATGATCCACTTCGGCAGGAACGGCAGGAAGTCGTGCATCATCTGGTGCGTCACCTCATGCACGAGCGTGTCGCCGTGGTAGTCCGCCTTTTTGAACCACGTCTTGCCTTGCAGTTGCAGCCCGAGGCTCGGGAAGGGGATTCGGAAAATGCGATCGTTTGAAAAATACACGCCGCCGGAATTCTGCGGTCCTCCGTCGGCGAAGTAATCCTCGCGTGTCACGAAAAGCTTCGCCTGATAGAAACCGAGATCCGCGGGCGGCTTCGGTGCGATGCCCCACGGCAGCGCGGAGACGAGCGAACGCGTGGCCTCGAAGGTGCGCGCGACCTCCTTCATCACGCTGCCTGCGAGCTTGTCCTGCGAGACGAATTCAAACGACTGCGACTTGTAAACATAGCGGCGCTTCGCGGCGTCCTGCTCGCCGATCGTGATCTCGATGGAATTCGGCGGCACCTCGACTGTCGCCGGCCATGTGCGCGTCTTGGCCGTGGAGGGCGCACCGGGTTTGCCGTTCGTCGCGCTCGGCGGAGCGGCAGGCTTTCCGCCATTCGCTGCCGGTGCGGTGTTTGGCATCGCGGGCACGGACGGGGCGGCAGCAGCGCCGCGGATCGCCGCCTGATCAGCAGCCGAGAGGAGATTCAGCGCAAACTTCGAGGTCTGCCCGTTCGCGAGCAGGAGTGTCACATTTTCGCCCTCTATGCCGACGAGCTTTGCCTGAAACTTCTGCCCGTTCGCAGAAGTCCACACGCGCATCGCCTGTGCCGGAGCGGGCTGCTGCGCGAACGCGCAGAGTGAAAATGCCGCGACAAAAACGGGCGCTCCGAAGCAACGCACAATCTGAGGGATCATGGCGGCATGGTTAACGAACAGCCATGCATGGGTCAATCGAACGGCGGCTCGTTTCGGAAAATCCGGCAGCCGCACCCCGCAATGTCGCATGTGACAATCACGCCGGCCAACGCACCGAAAACGTAACGCCGACGACATCACACCGCCATTTGGTTGGTGTGATGTCGCCGCTCAGTCCACACCGCCACATTCTTCATCCATACCGTGAAAATCATCCGAGCCTCATATCGCGCGTTTGCCGCATGGACGATGCTGGCCCTGTCGAAGGCGATTGACGTCGTGTTCCAGCCGTTCTCGGAGTGAACGCTGCGGCAAAGCAGGCGGGAGTGCAGACCTCGCCCGCCTTTGCCGCCGCTCACCGCCGCCGCTTAAGCCTCACGGCACTTCAGGAACGGCCGCTGTTATTGATGATGCCTCTAAACGTGGATCGCGTGACCCGCGGCGACCTCCGCCGCTTCCTTCACGCCCTCACCGAGCGTCGGGTGCGCGTGAATCGTCGCCTCGATTTCGTCAATCGTCGCCTCGAGCGTGATGGCGAGTCCGAGTTCCGCGATCATCTCAGTCGCCTCGGAACCGATGATGTGCGCGCCGAGGATTTCGCCGTGCGGCTCGCCGACGATGAGCTTCACGAAGCCCTCGCTTTCACCGATCGCACGAGCCTTGCCACTCGCCATGAACGGGAACTTGCCGATCTTGAATTTCTTCCCCGCCTCCTTCGCCGCCCGCTCGGTGAGGCCGACGCTCGCCACCTGCGGCTGGCAATACGTGCATCCGGGGAAAATCGTCACCTTCTTCGGCTTGAACTTCGGCTCGAACATTCCCTCGACCGCCTGCACCGCCTCGAAGCTCGCGACGTGCGCGAGCCACGGCGGCCCGATGATGTCGCCCGCGGCGAACACGCCCTTCACACTGGTTTCGTAGCGGTCGCTCGTCTTGAGGTAGCCCTTCACGAGTTCAAATTTCAGCGCGCCCGCAGGCAGCAGCGGCTGGATGCCGATGGCCACGAGCACCATGTCGGCCTCGATCGTCTTCTCCGCGCCCGCCGCATCCGCGACGGTGATTTTCACGCCGCTGTCGCTCACTTCGGTCTTCGTCGTCTTGTGTCCGAGCAGCGACGTGATGCCCTGCTTTGCAAAAGATTTCTCCAGCGCCTGCGACACCTCGGTGTCCTCGACCGGCAGCAGATTCGGCAGCATCTCGACGATCGTCACCTTCGTCCCAAATGCATTGAAAAAATACGCGAACTCCACGCCAATCGCTCCCGCGCCGATGATCACGATGCTCTTCGGCTGCGCCGGAAGTGCGAGCGCCTCTTTGCTTCCGATCACCGTCTTGCCGTTGAACTCCAGCCCCGGCAACGGACGCGACACGCAGCCTGTGCCGATGAGGATTTTCGCCGCCGTGTGCGTCTCCTCCTTGCCGTCCGCTGACTTCACGCGCACCTCGCCCGCCTTGTCGAGCGACGCCTCGCCCTTGATCGAATCAATCTTGTTCTTCTTGAAAAGGTAATCCACGCCAGCAGCACCTTTGTCCGAGACGACGCGTGAGCGCTTGATGATCGCCGGCCAGTCGTAGCTCAGCCCCTCGATCTTGAATCCGAACTCCGCCGCGCGGTGCTTCATCGTGTGGAAAAGCTCCGCGTTTTTCAGCAGCGCCTTCGTCGGGATGCAGCCCCAGTTGTTGCAGGTGCCGCCGCCGCGTTCCTTCTCGACGCACGCGACCTTCTTGCCGAGTTGCGCCGCCTTGATTGCCGCGACGTAGCCCGCGGGTCCTGCTCCGATGACGATGAGATCGTAGTTGGCCATAAAAATTGAGAGCGGCCAACATGCGGGCGCGGGCGCTCATGCGTCAAACGGCTTTTTGCGCGCGCCTCACGCGAATACGCCCGCGCTACGAATCGCCGCCGTGCCTCGAAAGCGTTCAGCCGTTTCGTTCATCCGACACGTCGTCGGCAGCGCCGCGGGACTTGTAAGATTTGCAGTAGCTGTCCGATTCCTCGACGCGACGCCTGTCCTGCAAGTCCACATCATTCGCGCTCTTTCCCGCGCCCCATGCAAACAGCCGCTCAAACAGCGGCATCAGCCGATCCTTTCGGATCTGCTCGAGGAAATACACCTCGTGCTCCTTTTCCTTCATCCCCATCTCGTAGAGCATCGCGTCGTGCTCGCGGATGCCGAGCGCGTGGAAGTGCCGCATCATCACGAAATACTCGCACACATTTCCGCTCTCCAGTTTCCCCGCGAAAAAGAACGGCATGAAGCGCCCGATCACATGGCAGCTCGCCGAGATGATTTTTCCGATGAGGTAAAACCGCACCTCATACCAACGCGAAACCGGCACGCCGTACCGCTGCATCAGGCCGAGAATGTTTTCGCGGTGTTTCCATTCGTCGTCCTCAATTTGCTTCACCGCCGCCTTCGCATCCGGATTTTTCAGCGAGGCCGCATGGCCGATGTATGCAAAGGCCGCGGCCCGTTCGGCCGAATAGGCTTTCTGCAAAAGTTTTTCGAGCGCGGGATGCGCGAGCATCCCGCAAGGATATCCTTTGCGGTCTCGCCGTAAACATCCGCGAGCCACATGTCGTGGCCGCTGAGAATGAAGGTGAACCCCGTGTGATTGACGCCGGGCTCAGACACGCATCAGGGCGGGACTTGCAATCGAAGCCGACATTGCCTCCGCACGATTCGTGCGGAGGCAATGCCATCAAACCAGTCTGCGGGAATCAAGAACCCGGGCCGCTCTACACCTTCCAAGGCCCGCGGTATTCGCGCGTGAGCCAATCGGCCTTGCCGGTGCCGCCGGCGAAGTCGAGCTTCGCGGGATCCCACTGGATCGTCTGGCCGTAACGGTAGGCGAGGTTCACAAGGTGGCACGTCGTCACGGTGCGCGCGCCGATGGCGACGTCGGCGATGGGGCGCTTCCGCGAGCGCACGCATTCCATGAAGTTGTCCTTGTGGCCGGTCGTGGCCTCGAGCTTCACCTTCGCGGTGGCGAGATATTCCTTCTCGACGAGATCGAGCTGATCCTTGAGCGACGGCTTGCTGTCGTTCTTGCTGAAGTTCGCGATTTCCTTGTCGCCGATTTTCAGGATGAAGCGTCCGCGGTTCACGAAGATGAATCCGTTCTCGCCGTGGAAGGTCACGCCGTTTTCCGAGATGTGATCCACCTCGACGCCGCTCGCGTATTTCAGCTTCACGCCCTTCTGCGCGTCCTTCTCGCCCGGCGGGATGATTTCCACCGGGCCGCGCTCGTCTTCGCCGAGTCCCCACTGGCAGATGTCGAAATGATGCGCGCCCCAGTCCGTCACCATGCCGCCGCCGTATTCCCAATATTTGCGCCAGTCCGGGAAATGCGTATGCACGCCGCGCGGCGAGAGGATGCTGTTGTAGGGGCGCATCGGCGCGGGCCCGAGCCAGCGATCCCAGTCGAGGCCGGGTTCCATCGCTTCCTCGGGAAGATCGCACGGCTTGCCGGGACCGCCGACACCGACGGATGCGTGGTAAATTTTTCCGACGATGTTGTTGCGCGCGAGTTCGCACGCGACGCGGAACTCGCGCGAGCTGCGCTGCTGCGAGCCGGTCTGGAACACGCGGCTCGTGTCGCGGATCGTCTTCACGAGCGTCCACGCCTCGTGGATCGTCTCGGTCATCGGCTTCTCCGCGTAGATGTCCTTGCCGGCCTTCGCCGCGGCGATGTCAATCAGCGCGTGCCAGTGGTCGGGAGTCGCGACGCACACGAGGTCAATGTCCTTCCGCGCGAGCAGGTCTTCGAAATTTGTGAACGATGCGCAGCCCTTGTAGTTCGAGCCGGTCTGCTTCGCGTAAAAATCCTCGGCGGTCTTCTTCGCATTTTCGCGGCGTGTCGTGTCCACGTCGCACACGGCGACGACCTGCGTGTCCGCGCGGCGCAGCCAGTCGCCGAGGTGGCCGGAGTTCATCTTGCCGTTGCCGATGAGGCCGATGGAAAGTTTGTCGTTCGGTTTCACATCCGCGGCCCAGATGCGGCCTGGCAGAAACATCGGCGCGACGCCGGCTGCGAGTGTGGTGCGGAGGAAGGAACGGCGGGAGGTGCGAGGGATGTTCATGGTGTGTGGAGTTGGTGAGGTTAGTATCCGCGCGGCGTGGCGGCCTTGGCAAAAAAGAAATCGCGTGTGGCTGCGAATGACCGGCTGCGGAGTGTGCGGACTTTTTTCCCGTGAAAAATATCGCGCCTACCTTGCGACGGGACCGGAACTGCTGCGCTCGATGAGGCGCACGCCCACGGTGATCTTCGCAGCGTCCGCCGGGATTCCCTCGCGGATCTGCCGGTCGGCTTCGCGCACCGCAGCGGATGCGATTTCGTCCACCGGCAGCACGACGGCGGTGATCGGCACGCTGGATTCAATAGGGCCGGCGTGATCCGCAAAGGTGACGACGCTGAGATGGCCGGGCACCCGCACGCCGTGCGAATGCGCGACGGCAATGGCTCCCGCGGCGACGCTCGCCGAGAGGCAGAGCAGGGCGGTGGGCCGCGATGGGCGCGCCCGCATTTGCTCGATGGCGGCGATGCCCGTTTCGAAATTCAGGTCGCCCGAAAAGACGTCATCCGGCCGGATAGTGAGCCCGAGTTGCGCCGCCGCATCGCCGATGGCGACACTCATTTCCGCCAGCCGCGGGTCGTGGCTGCCGAACGGCCCGCCGACGATTCCGATTTGGCGGTGCCCGTGCTGGACGAAATGCGCGAGCGCGAGCCGGGCCGCGGCATGGTGGTCAGGCGCGATGCTCGTCACGCCCGGCATCGGATGCGTGTGGCCGAGCACGAGGGTGGGAAGCCGGCGCTCGTGGACGACGCGGCAGATGGACTCATTTCCCGCACCGACAAAGAGAATTTTGGACGCGGTGCCGTGATGCAGCGGGCTTGGCAGCGTCGCGGCGGCACCGTAGTCGAGCGTCTCGTCGTAGAGGATCACGGAAATGCTCGAAGGCTGCCGCGGGATGTGCGCCATGAGCGATGCGGCAAGCCATGCGACGAACGGATTCGCGATCCTGCCGGAGATGCGATCCGAGACGAGGAGGCAGGTCTCGCCAAGCTCGGGATAGATGCGGACGAATGCGCGGAGATCATTCGGCACGTAGCCGAGATCCTTGCACGTCTTGAAGACGCGCTCGCGTGTCTTCGGGCTCACGCGGATGCCGTAGTCGCGGTCATTCAGCAGCGAGGAAATCGCGCCTTGCGAAACGCCCGCGACACGCGCCACCGCAGCCATCGTGACGGTCTTGCCCGTGACATCGCTGCGGGGAGGGGAAGCTTCCCTGTTCGGCTCCTCGCCTGCGTCACCGTTGGTAAGACCTTCGCTGGGCACACTCATGGTACGGTCTTAATTTCGCCCCGTCATTTTCCCAAGCACAAAATTTCAAGGTGACATTACTGCCACCCGAATTCCGTCACTCTTCCGGTAACACGAGCTTCACCAGACGCGCGACGCCGTCGCGGGCGAAGTCGCTCGCGGGATACATTTTTTGCGCCTTGAGATAATGTGCGAGGCTGGAGCCGACCTGCTCGTGCTTCTCGAGATCCTCGGCCGTGTGGATCACTTTCACAAAGTCGCTCGCCCGCGTCGTCATGTCCGCGCGCTGCTGATTGAGCTTCCCGTCGTCGGGGAAATCCGTGTACGCGCGCTCCAGGCTCTCCCACGCGCCGGCGTGGTTGCCGGTGCGCGACATCTCCTCGGCGCGCATCAGCGAGGCCTCGATCGTCTCGATGTTTTTCATCACCTTCTCGAGCGTCTGCTTGCGCTCGGGGTTCACTGCGACGGCGGCGATGAAGCGCACCTTGTCGTTCCAAATCCCGCGGTAATCGCGCTTGCCGACGAGGCCGTCGAACTCCCGCAGCGCGTCCTGCAGCACGTCCGTCTGCTTGAAGATTTTCTCCGTCGCTTCCTTGAATTCCGGGTTGTTCGGCCACACCTCCGCGGCGTCGGCGAGCGCCTTTTCCATCGTCGCCTTGTCGTCGCGGGACAACGCGTCGCGCGCCTTTGCCAGCAGCATCCGCGACTGGATGCGCGCGGCCTCGATCGCCTGCGTGGGCTTCGAGTCGTCGAAGTCGTTCGCGACCTTTTTCAAGTCCTTCACGAGTCCCTCGGCGCGGCCGTAGTCATGCACATCAATCGCCGAGACGAGCTGGTAGCTCTTCTGCGCAAAATCGAGGCACTTCCGTTTTTTGTCGCGCGGCACGAGGCGCACCTCGGGCATGTATTCGCCGGTCACGAAGACTTCCTGCATCCGCATCGTCGCGCCCTGCATCTCGTTTTTTTCGAGGAGAAAGTCGAACGCCTTCACGCCTTCGCGCACGTCGCGCATCATCTCATTGGCCATCGAGTCAATGATGCTCACGGTCGGCGGCATGCCGGTGCTCTTTGCAAAGAGATCCTGCGCGTCCTTGCCGAGGTTCAGCTTCGTGTCGCCATCCGTGAAAAGCGCTCGGTAGAAGCGCGTGGCCATGAGCACGTGCTGGAAGCGGCGCTGCAGGAAAAACTGCACCATCATCGCCTGAAATTCGACCTTCGCCTGAATCTCCGAGAGCTCCTTCTTCACCTGGTTCGCCTTGATGGCCGCGAGATTTTCCGCGAGCCGGCGCGAGTAGCTCGCGGTCTGCGTGTCGGTCTGGTTGACCGGGTTCACCGCCGAGCCGCCCTTCTGCGTGCCGCCGCCATTCTTGCCGGTCTGCTGCTGGTTCGGTTTGCTCATCGCCTTGTCGGCATTCACCACGCCGATGTTCCATTCGAGCTTCCGTGCGGCCTCCTCGAGCGAATCGTTTGCATTCGCGAGGCGTGATACGTTCCGCTGCGCCTGCCACACGGAATACACCGCGTCCGCGAGCGAATTGCACAGCCGCGCATCAATGTCGTAACGACCCGCGTACGGCAGCAGGCGGAATGCGCCGTCAATGTTCTGCACCGTCGCATTTCCCGGCGCGAGGAGGATCAGGATGCGGTCAATGATCTGCCGGTAGGCCGCCTCGTCGCCCGTCGTCGCCTCGGGGGCGTTCAGGAATTTCTCGAACCGCGCCTGGAAGACCCGGTTGTTGGTGACGTTCCAGTTCTTGCCATTGAAAGTCATCACCTCCGAGCCGGGATCGAGCACGGGAATTTCCTGGCCGAATGGTGAGCCGCCCGCCTTCGGTTTCGCCGCGCCGCCGCCTCCGGCAGCCGGTGCGGCGGCAGGCGCACCGGCGGGTGCGGGCGCATCCGGCACCTGCGCGGAAGTGGTGCAGAGGCACAATGCTGAGACGGCGAATATTCGGAGCGAGGTGTGAGTGATCATAGGAGGATGCGCAAAAGGATAGCCAGCCCTGTGCCGCGATGCAACGGCGGCGAAGATGACAGCTCTGTTCGTTCAGGACGCCCGCTCGGGGCGGCCTTGCCCGCGTGTCAAACTTTTTTCAGCTCGATCGCGTTCAGCTTGCCCTTGTCGCCGACCTTCACGCGGATGAGCAGTCGCTGGCCCTTCTGCACGTTCACATCGCGCAGCTCGGAAGGGATCACCACGGGCACCGGCTCGCCGTTCACCTCGATGGAAAAAAGGCGCGCGCTCTTTGAATAGTGGAGCTGCTCGCCGACCACGCCTTCCAGCTTGTATTCGTTCAGGTGCAGCGAATTCGCATTCTGCAGATAGTCCGCGACGGGAAACGCCTCGAGCTTGCTGAACGGATCCGCGAACCGGCCCTTGAACAAATAAAGCCCGACGCTCACCGCAACAATGACGACGGCCGCGATGGCGAACCACGCGGGATTGACGGATGAACTTGCTCTGCGGGCCATCCAGTCACGCTAGGAAACGATGCCCGAGTTGGCAAAGGCTTTCGCAAAATCGCACACTGATCGCCGCGCGAATGAAGTCCTGCAAACGGGTCTTGAGTTCCATCCTCCCGCTGCGGGAATGTCGCCGCTTGCCCGACAAATCCACACCCGACTCCGCCGCACCCGTGGCGGTGACCTTTGCGCGCCCCGAGGAGAGCGGCGCATTCCGCCGCAGGCTCGACGGCGTGCGAAAGGAAAATTGCGGCGCGCTCACGGCGTGGCGCGGACGCGTCGGAGGAATCAACGTGCTCGTGATTCACACCGGCATCGGTCCCGCCTCGGCGCAGCGCGCGATCGGCGAACTGCTCGCACACGGAAAACCGCGCAGGGTGATCTGCGCCGGATTCGCCGGGGGCCTCGACCCCGCGCTGCGCGTGGGCGACACGCTCACCGCGGATTTTCCCGGCGCGCCGATCCTCTCCCGCGCGCTGCCGATCGAGACGCCCGCGGAAAAGGTCGCCGCATTCCGCGAGACCGGCGCGCGCCTCGTGGACATGGAGACGGCCACGCTCGCCGAAGCGTGCGCACTCGCAAACATGCCGCTCAGCGCCGTGCGCGCCGTGAGCGACTCCGCCGATCAGTTTTTGCCCGTGCCGTTCGACGCGTGGTTCGACACGCGGCGCCAGCGCGCGCGGCCAGTCGCGCTCGTGCTGCACCTGTTCCGCCACCCGTCCCACATCGCGCCTTTTGTGCGCTTCCTCTCGCGGCTCCCGAGTGTCGCCAGGGCGCTCGCCGCGGCTGTGGAGGAGGCTTTGAAAATGACGGATGAAAGATGACGCATTGAATCATCCGCCGGGATTTCACGCTCGCTTTCGTCATTCGTCATTCGTCATTCGTCATCCCTCATGGCGCTCCTGCTCTACCGCCTGTTTTTTCCGGTCGCGTTTCTTTTCGCGCTGCCGTTCTACGCGCTGCGCCTCGTGCGCCGCGAACGCGGGCGCGCCTCGCAGGAAAAGCCGCCCGGCTACGGCGTCGGCCTCGGCCAGCGATTCGGGCGGTATTCGGAGGAAATCCGCGCACGTCTCGCGGAGCGGCCCGCGCCGGTGTGGATCTGTTCGATCAGCGTCGGCGAGACGCTCGTCGCGCTGAAAATCGCGCGCGCAATCCGCGCACGCGATCCGCAGGCGCGAGTCGTCCTCTCCGTCACCACAAGCACCGGCTACGAGCTGCTGCTGCGCGAGTCGGCCGCGCTGGGCTGGCTCTTGCCGCTCTACAATCCGGTTGATTTTTCTTTTGCCGCGCGCGCCGCCATCGCCGCGATCCGGCCGCGTGTGCTCGTGCTCACCGAGGGCGGCATCTGGCCGAACCTGCTCTGCGCCGCGCGCGCCGCGGGCATCCGCATCGTCCTCGCCGCCGCGCGCCTCTCGCCGCGCAGCGAACGGCGCTGGCGGCGATTTGGAAAAATCGTGCGCAGCGTGTGGGGGCTCTTCGATCTCGTGTGCGTGCCGGAGGCGGCGGATGTTGCGCGTTTCGAGGGCATCGGTGTCGCGCGGGATCGCATCCGGCACACGGGCGGTGTGAAATTTGACAACGCTGCGAAGGACGCGCCGTCACGCGAGGCCGAGTTCCGCGCGCTCGCGCAGCCGCTGGGATTTTCCGGGCCGATCATCGTCGGTGGCAGCACATGGGCGCCGGAGGAGCAGGCGCTCGCCGAGGTGCTGAAAAATTTGCGCACTGAATTTCCAGCTCTGCGCCTCATCCTCGTCCCGCGCCACGTCGAGCGCGCCGCCGCGATTGCGGATGAACTGACGCGCGCCGGCCTGCGCGTCGCGCTGCGCAGCAAACTCCCGCACACCGGCGAGGCCGACGTGCTGCTCGTGGACACGACCGGCGAACTCCGCGACTGGTACGCGCTCGCCACGGTCGTCTTCGTCGGCAAGAGTCTGCCCGGCATCGCCGAGATCGGCGGACAAAATGCGGGCGAACCCGCCGCGCTCGGCCTGCCCGTGATCTTCGGCCCGCACATGGAAAACTTCGCGCCGCTCGTCGCGCACCTTTTGAATGACAACGCAGCCGTGCAGATCGCCGAGGCCGCGGATCTGGCATCCGCGCTGCGCTCGCTGCTCGCCGATGCGGAGAAGCGCGCTGCGATCGGCACCCGCGCGCGCGCGGCGCTCGTGCCGCATCAGGGAGCGACCGCACGCACTGCGGAGTGCATCGGGGAGTGATGCCGGAAAACGAAAAATGCCGGGGCTTTCCAGCCCCGGCATTCGTCGTGTGAGCCGTGTGTGAGCGCCGTTCGGGCGCCGGGTTTATTTGATGTCCTCGAGCTTGAGGTAGATGCCGTTGTGGGTCTCGCTGCCTTCGCTGGAGACGCGCCATTCGATGGACTGGATGGAGCGGAAGAGGCGGATGACGTCGCCGACGATCGCCCGGGTCTGCGCGCCATCGCTGCGGGTGAACGGGCCGTGCGGATCCTTTTCCGCGAGCTTCACCCATGCGTCGGCGAAATCGCAGAGCGCGGGGAGCTGGATGCGGCCCTCGGCTCCGAGCGGTGCGCCGGAGGCGGGGGAGCTCGATGCGATTTCCTTTGAGAAGCTCGGCGAGGTGCTGAGGATCCAGCGGTCCTTCGAGATGGCGATGTGCGGCAGGAAATCCTCCGTGGGGAGCGGCAGCTCGATGTAGTGGATTTCCAAGTCGCCGTCCTTTTTCAGCACGGGATCGGGAATTGCGCCTGCGGGCGCGAGGGCGGCGAGCTGCTTGGTGACTTTCTCAAAGCCTTTCCACGCTTCGCTCACGCCGGCGCGATCCTTCAGTTCGGCGACCAGCGCGAACCGCGGGATTTTGCCATCGGCAATTTCGGCGGGAATCATCGGGAGCTTGGGCAGCGTGCCGTTGAGGTCGAGGATGAATGCGGATTCCTCGCCGAGGGCCTTGCCGAGTTTGCGTGCGGAATTCCACACATCTTTCACCATCGGGACGGCGAGACTTTCCACCATCGTGGCTTGGGCGCGCTCTTCCTCGGGGACCATCGTCTTGCCGAATTTCTCGTACCAGCCCCAGAGGATTGCCGCGCCGTCCTCGACGAGGTCAGCGAGCTTGCCCTTGTTTGCGGGGTTGCTGCGCCCGCCTGCGAAAAGGAAGACGGTTTTCGTGAGGAGCGATGAGAAGCCGAGCGGCTTGGAAGTGTCGAACTGCGTCTGCCGTGCGCCGCCGAATGCCTCGCCGCGGATGCCGGAGTCCCAGTAGCCGATGCCGACGAGCGGGTCGAATTTCGTGTTCACGAGCGCCTGCACCTTGCCCTCGAATTTCTTCACGTCGGCCTGCATCGCGGCGATGTGCTCGGGCTTGAGCAGGGTGGCGAGTTCGTCGGAGAGCTTCTTGAATTTGTCGGCAAATTCGATCTTGCCGTTCAGTTTTTCCAAGAGCGCGGTCCCGGCGTAGGAGATGCCGATCGGCTTCTTGTCGGCAAACTGCGAGGCGCGGCGTGCGACTGCGGCGATGGCGAGCGCACTGTCGGCGGGGCTGCCCGCGAATTTCACGTGCGCGTGATCGGTGCCGAAGGAAATGACGAGGTAGTCGCCGACCCAGCCCCACGCGATTTCGATCCGCTTTTTCTTCAGCGACTCGACGGCCTGTTTGGCCTTGGCCTCGTCGCCGAGCAATTCGGCGAGCTGGCCGCGGATCATTTCCTCCTGGAGGGCCACGACGAGCTTCTCCGCGTTCACGGTGACGTTCTGAAATTCGTATTTGTCCGCGACTGAGAATTTGCCGATCTCCACGCCGGGCGGGAGCTTCGCGCCGAGCTGAGCGAGGACCATTCCGAATCCGCCGTCAATGTCTGCCTTCGCATTGATCGCCTTGGCGGCGATGAGCACCGGCGGGAAGTCGCACTTGAGGAGCGCCGGAATGAGTTCGGGCGCCGCGTCGCGGAAGACTTTTTTCGAGTCCGGCGGCTGTCCTCCGCTCATCGCGGTCATGAACGCCTGCTGAATCTGGATGCCCTGGAATTCGCCGATGAGATCCACCCACGGCACGAATTTTTCCCCGAAGCCCGCGGGCTGCGCAAAGGCGATCTCATTGCCGAGGAGCGCCTCGACGATGTCCTTGCCCTTCGCGGCCACGGGCGAATTCCACTGTTCGAGCAGCTCCTTGATTTTCGGATCGTCCTTCAGTCCGGGCAGGTTCAGCAGCGTCTTCGCCCAGTTGCTTTCACTGAGCTTCACCCACAGTTCGTGCAGGCGGAAGTGAGTGGAAAATGCCTCCACGTCCTTCGGCAGCACCGCGGCGAAACCGTATGCGGCGCTGATCGCGGAGACATCTGCGGACGGCTGCGAGCCCTCGGAGATCGTGGTCTTGGTCGTCAGCGTCGCTTCGGGCGTCTTCGCGGGCTCGGCGGGCTTGCCTGCGTCGGTCGTCTTCGCCGGCGCGGGTGTCGCGGAGGTGCCGGTGTCAGGCTTCGCGGGTGGATTCGATGTTTGGTCGGGTTTCTTGTCACACGCGACAAAGGATGTGGCGATGGCGAGTGCGAGCAGTGCGTGGATTGGACGGCGTTTCATGGCTGTGTGGTTCCTTGTTTTGGTAAAAAATGAGCGCGGAAGGGACGCGCCGGGAGCGGTTCTTATGCCGCGCGCGCCTCGACTTGCACGAAAAAAAACAGGCCGGACTTTTTGCCCGTGGCGGAATCCTGCGGGGAAAATGGTGCGCTCACGGCGGGCACAGACGCGGCGTGTGCGGCGGAGGTTTCAGAATCTTCGCTTGCCGGAACGCGTCCAATGCCGTTCCACTTCCGGGTCATGATCGTCACAACTGCACAGCTATACAGGGTCGCTTACGGCAAGTTCGCGATAGGGGCTTACAACATCAACAACGCCGAGCAGACCATGGGGCTGTTCCGGGGGTGCATCGAGAGCCAGGCTCCGTTCATCATCCAGATCTCCAAGGGCGCGCGGAAATATACGGACAAGCGGATGCTCGAGGCGATCATCCGCAGCGCCGGGGAAATTTTTCCGGATGCGATTTTCGCGGTGCATCTCGATCACGGCGACGAGGAGACGTGCTACGATTGCATTGACTCCGGCTTCTACAGCTCGGTGATGATTGATGCGTCGCACGATCCGTTCGAGAAGAACATCGAGATCACCAAGCGCGTCTGCGACCGCGCGCATGCGAAGGGCATCAGCGTCGAGGCGGAACTCGGCATGCTCGGCGGTGTCGAGGAAGACATCGTGGTCGAGGAAGGCAACGAGTGCCTCACGAATCCCGACGAGGCGCTGGAGTTCATCCAGAAGACCGGCTGCGACGCGCTCGCCGCGGCCATCGGCACGAGCCACGGCGCATACAAATTCAAGGGCCAGCAGTCGCTGCACTTCGACGTGATCGAAAAGATCGCCGCGATCCTGAAAGCTGCGGGACATGCGCCCGTGCCAATCGTCATGCACGGTTCGTCGTCCGTGCCGAAGGAGGAAGTCGCGCGCATCAACGCCGCCGGCGGCAAGCTCGATCCGAGCGCGTGCGGCGTGAATGAAAACGAATACCTGCCCGCCGCGAAGCTCGGTGTGACGAAGGTGAACATTGACACCGACGGACGCCTCGTGTGGACGCGCGTGCACCGCGAATACTTCCGCGACAAGCCCGGCGATTTCGATTTCCGCCCGCCGGGAATCATCTTCCAAAACGAATACGCCAAGTTCATCGCCGGACGTAACAAGCTCCTCGGCAGTGCGGGCACGATTCCCGAAATCAGAAAATCCCTCGGCCTGTGAAAACCGCATCCCCCGTGTGCCGCGGCCTCGCGCTGTGCGCAGCCATCGCTCTCATCGCGTCCGCCTTTTTGCAAAGCGCCCGTTCGGCCGACACGCCGCGCATTGACGCGCTCCACGTCGCAAAGGTCGCCACCGACTACCTCGCGACCCAAGGCAGGAACGCGCCGCACATCGTTTCCATCTCGCTTGAGTCCGACGCACTCTTTGGCGGCAAGAATTCGTGGATCGTCCGCTTTTCCCACGCACTGCTCACCGACGGCAACCGCGAGATCGGGATGCGCGTGAGGCTCGACGGCTCCGTCTCTTACCTCACCGAAGACAAGCCCGGCACGAAAAAGCGCAATTTCCCGCTGAAGTCGTAGGTGATGAAAAAAGCCGGATCCGGCCAGCGTTTCACGCCGTTCGGGATCATGGTGCTGGTCCTGCTCGCGGTCACCGGCATCGCGCTTTGGCTCGCATACCTGCCGTGGCGATGGGAGCAGACGAAAAGCGATTTCCGCAAACGGTTCCCCGGCGTGCGGCGCATTGATGCCGACGGCACCGAGAGCCTGCGGACTTGGTATGCGAGAAAGGATGGCGCGAAGCCCGTGGTGATTGATGTGCGCACGCAGGCCGAGTACGACTACAGCCACCTGCCCGGCGCAAAGCACATGGCGCTCGCGGACACGCCCGTGTCGCTCGGCATCCCCGAAGACACGAACGAATCGCTCGTGCTCTACGACGCCGGCGGCGCGGACGCGTTCCCCGTCGCCGAGAGCCTGATGAAGCGCGGCTACGCCCGCGTGCAGGTGCTCGAGGGCGGCATCTACGAATGGGCCAACCGCGGCCTTCCGCTCGCCGGCCCGAAGGGGCCCGTGTCGCGCGTGCTGCCGGGCAAATCGCTCTTCGCCCCGCTGCTCAAGCGCCGCGCCACGGCGTCCGCCGCACCGTAGCCCATGCGCTTTTTCGCCCCTGCAAAAATCAACCTCTCGCTCCGTGTCGTACGTCGGCGCGAGGACGGCTTCCATGAAATTGAGACGCTCATGGTGCCGCTCGCGATCCGCGACACGCTGGAGATCGAGCGCGGCGGCGGCGGGCTCGAATTCACATGCAGCGACACGACGCTCCCCGCGGACGGCACGAATCTCGTCGTGCGCGCCGCGCGCGGATTTTTCGACGCGACGCGGATCACGCAAGGCGCCCGCATTTTTCTGCAAAAGGAAATCCCGCACGGCGCGGGACTCGGCGGCGGAAGCTCCGACGCCGCGACGACGCTGCTCGCGCTCGACGAGATTTTTGAATCGCGTCTGCCGCTCGCCGAACTGTCTCGCATCGCCGCGGCCATCGGCAGCGACATCCCGTTCTTCCTCGCGCGCGGCGCCGCGTGGTGCCGCGGGCGCGGCGAGATCGTCGAGCTCTGCGCGCCGCACGAATCGCCGCCGTCGCTCCCGCTGCTGATGATGAAGCCATCCTTCGGCGTACCCACGCCGTGGGCCTACCGGCGCTGGCGCGACTCGCTCGAAATCCCCGGCGTGCATTACGCGCCGCAGACGCTCGGCGGCATCACGCTTGTGAACGATCTCGAGCGGCCCGTGTTTGAAAAATTCATCCAGCTTGCCGAGATGAAACGCTGGCTGATCGAACAGCCCGAGACCGCCGCCGCGCTCATGTCCGGCAGCGGCAGCACGATGTTCGCAGTGCTCTGCGACGAGTCGTGCGGCCCCGCGCTCGAGGGGCGGGCGCGCGCGCAGTTCGGCCCGCACACGTGGTTCGCGCGGACGCGGACGGCGTAGAAATTTCCACGCTGCGCGCGATGCACATCCGCCCCGCCGTCGAAGCCGACATCCCGCTGCTCCGCGATCTCGCGCAGCGCATTTGGCGGGAGTGTTACCCCGGCATCATCACGGACGAGCAGATCGAATTCATGCTTGGCTGGATGTACTCCGAGGAGGAAATCCGCCGCCAGCTCGCCGCAGGCATCCCTTGGGAAATCGCAGAGATCGAAGGCACGCCCGCCGGCTACCTCTCGTGGCAGCGCGAGGACGACGGGCGAGTGAAAATCAGCAAACTTTACGTGCTCCCGCAGCACCAGCGGCGCGGGTTTGGCAGGCAGATGGTCGAGCACATCGCCGCACACGCATGCGCGCTCGGCGCACACGCGACGTGGTTGCAGGTGAACAAACGCAATGGGCGCGCAATCGCCGCGTATCTCAAAGCCGGCTTCCACATCGAAAAGGAAGCCGTGTTCGACATCGGCGGCGGCTTCGTGATGGACGACTACCTGATGGCGCGAGCCGTGTGACGCCGCGCGCGGGAACAAATCTCTCGCGCAACTTGTGCCGCCGGGGATGCGCTGCTAAACGGTGCGGATGCGAAGAGTCGGAGAATTACAGGGCGAAACTGATGCGCGCACGTTTCACGACGTGCTCGTGTCGCGCGGCATCGCGAACAACACGGAGCAGGAGGACGACGGCACATTTTCGATCTGGGTGCATGATGATGATCAGATCGCCGGGGCCGCGCGGCTCTTCGCGCTTTTCCGCACGTCGCCGGATGCGCCGGAATTCCGTGAGGCGACTGCGCAGGCAAAGGCCATCCGTGCGCAGCTCGTGAAGTCCGAGAGCCGCCGCCGCTCGACGGTGACGGACGAGGCGCGCGTCGGTTACGAGCGGAATTTTGCAGGCGGCGGCATGATGACGATGCTGCTCGTCGTGCTCACGATCGCGATCACCGTTTACGTGGGATTCATGCGTTCGCCGTCCGCGGATCGCGCGATGATTGACCGGCTGCACATCTCGCAGTTGCCGTTCGTCCATGTGGAGGGTGGCGGCGCGGCGCATTTCCTGCCCGAAGTCCGCGACGGCGAGGTTTGGCGGCTCATCACGCCGATTTTTCTGCACGGCGATTTCATGCACATCATTTTCAACATGATGTGGCTCGCGCAATTCGGGCGTTTCATCGAGTCGCGCTTCGGCGGGGCGAAACTTCTCGCGCTCGTATTGGCCATCGGCGTCGGGTCAAACCTCGCGCAATACGTGTGGTCGAAGAGCCCGTACTTCGGCGGCATGTCCGGCGTGAACTACGGGCTGTTCGGCTTCCTGTGGATGAAGGGAAAATATGGACGCGATCAGAACTGGCAGATGCACCCTCAGACCGTGCAGCTCATGCTCATGTGGATGGTGCTCTGCTTCACCGGCCTGCTCGGCCCGGTCGCCAACGGCGCACACGTCGGCGGCCTGGTGATCGGCGCACTCCTCGGCCTTGCCGCCGCGCGCCTCGTGCCGTGGCTGGAGCGCCAGTCGCGGTAGAGGTCAATATCCGCACGGCGTTGACACACCGGGGCCTCGTCTTACTCTGCCCGCCCCATGTCCGATCCCGCTGATTTGAAACGCACGCCACTCCACGCCGAGCATGTCCGGCTCGGCGGAAAAATGATCGGCTTCGGCGGGTGGGACATGCCGGTGCAATACACGGGAATCATGGATGAGCACCGCGCGGTGCGAACGGCACTCGGCGTCTTCGACATCTCGCACATGGGGCAGTTTTTCGCGAAGGGCACGGGCGCGGCGGCGTGGCTGAACGGCGTGCTCACAAACAACGTGAACAAGCTCGCGCCCGGCCACGGCCAATACACGCTGATGCTGAACGAGCGCGGCGGCGTGATTGACGACCTCATCATCTACCGCATCGCCGACGCCGAGTGGCTGCTCGTCGTGAACGCGGCGAAAATCGGCGAGGACTTTGCATGGCTCAGCCCGCGCGTGCCCGCGGGTGTGACTTTGGAAAACCGCAGCGACGAGTTTTTCGGCCTCGCCGTGCAAGGGCCGCGCGCGGCGGAGTGGTTCGGGAAATTCACCGGTGGGAAAACTGTGCCAGTTCGCAATGGCGTCGCGCAGATCGAAGTCGGCGGCGTCCCGCTCATCGTCTGTCGCACGGGCTACACGGGCGAGGATGGAGTGGAGCTTTTCGGCCCTGGATCGAATGCAGTCGCAGTGCTGAATGCCGTGCTCGCAGCGGGCGGGGAATTTGGAATCAAGCCCTGCGGACTCGGCGCGCGCGACACGCTGCGCATGGAGATGTGCTATCCGTTGAATGGAAACGATCTCTCGCCCGAGCGCACCCCGATCGAAGCCGGGCTCGGATTTTTTGTGGACTTGGAAAAGGGCGACTTCACCGGTCGCGCCGTGCTCGCGGAGCAAAAGGCCGCGGGCGTGAAACAGCGCCTCGCCGCCTTCAAAATGATCGGCGCGACCCCGCCGCCGCGCAGCCACTACGGGGTGTGGAAGGACGGCGCGCAGATCGGCGAGACGTGCAGCGGCGGACTTTCGCCGACGCTAGGCTGCGGCATCGGCCTCGCGTATCTGCCCGTCGAATTTGCGAAGCCGGGCACCGCGATTGAAATTGACATCCGCGGCAGGCGCTTTCCCGCGCAGGTGGAAAAGAAACCGCTTCACCGCGGCGGCACCGCCGGTTAGCAACGCACGCTCTCATGAATGTCCCTGACGATCTCCGCTACGCAAAATCCCACGAATGGCTTCGGGCCGACGGCACCGTCGGCATCACCGACCACGCCCAGCACGAACTGACCGATGTGGTCTTCGTGGACCTGCCCGCCGTCGGCAAGGTCGTGAAGGCCGGCGAAGTCGTCTGCGTCGTCGAGAGCGTGAAGGCCGCGAGCGACATCTACGCGCCCGCCTCGGGAAAAGTCGTCGCGACAAATCCCGGCCTCACCGCAAACCCCGCGCTCGTGAACACCGATCCCTACGGCGAAGGCTGGATGTTCAAACTCGAACTCGCGAATCCCGCCGAGCGCGACGCGCTGCAGGACGCCGCTGCGTATAGTGCGGCGACGGGCGCGTAGCCAAACGCCACCTGTTGAACTTCACAGGCTGACACTCCATCGTTGGCTAAAGTCTTTGTCCTTCGGGACGATAGTTTTCGAACTCCCAATCGAACTTTGTTCGTAGCTGTTCGGCTATCGTGACCCAATCTGCGCCTTCGATTGATCGCAAAATTTGTTCCACCGCTGCAATCACAGATGACCACGAATACGACTCCACAATGATCTTTTTCCTTCGAGCAAATTCTTCTTCCGAGAGTGTCCGAGCTGCTGACTCCGAGAGGATATTCACATAGAATAAATCAGCGCCTTCACTCTCTTCGAGGCCGATGTGAAGACAAAGCTCGTAATCCACTTCGGTAGGATTGGCTGGTGACCACGATTTGATAGGGTCGTGGTCAAAGCAGTCGCAGGCTTTCAACTGAGGTTTCATTTATTTTCACCCTCGCAGCGCGTCGCACTTCCAGCATGAGCCGAAATTTCCCGGCACCGTCTCGCCGCACTGCGGGCATTTCCACTCGTCGGAATTTTCCTCCGCCTCGATCTGCTTCTCGGCGGCGCTGAAGTCGCGCAGCAGTTCCATCGCGCGTGGCGCGTCGGCGTCCTCGGTCACGCACAGCACGGGCTGCGCGGCGGTGTCGGGCAGGCCGGCGAGCAGGTTCTGCGTGCTCTCGTTGCGGATGAAGCACGCGATTCCCGCTTCCTCGAGAATCGCCTGGCAGTGCCCGACGCGCGTGAAATCCGGGTGGGTGAAGAGGACTTTCATGAGGTTAGTGGAAGACTGGGCGCCGACGTGGGTGCGAGGCTGTGATTGGTGACTGGTGAATAGTGAATGGTGTGGGCGGAACCAGTCACCATACACCAGTCACTAGTCACAGATGTGTTTCTCACTTGTCCGCGCCTTCAAAAATAGCGCCCGCTACTTCCGCGGGATGAAATCCACGACGAGCGGCTTTTCCAGCACCGCGCCGAGCGTCGTCACGAACGCCTTGTGCGCGGGGTGGACGAGATACGCGTCGCGATCCTTTTCGTTTTTGAACGTGAGCACCCAGCAGTGAGTGAAGCCGTCGCCGAGCTTTTCGGGCGAGACGTCCGTGCCCCATTCGAGCGACTGCACCACGTCAATCTTCGCCTTCAGTTCGGCAAAATCCTTTTCCACCTGCGCGATCTGCGCGGGCGTGGCGGCGGCCTTGAACTTGAAGTGGACAACGTGGAAGACGGGGCCGTCTGCGGCGATGGTGCTCATGGTGAAAAGGGCGAGGCTTGCGAGTGCGAGGAGGAGTTTCATGCGGCGCGCAGTGTCGCGATCCACGTGCATGGGGCGAGTGGAAAGTGCGGGCGGGAAAACTTTCATCGCGTGATACGTAGCAGGGCGACTTGCGCGGCGCGGCAGGGATGCCCGTTGAAGATCCGCCGTTGGCAGGGCCTTACACACGTCGTCCCATGACGTGGCTGAGAAAAACCTTTGCCACGGTTATTACGCTCACGTATCAATCGGGGCTCGTACCTTTCCAACCATCCAATCCGCCATGAGCAACGTCCCGCATCTTCCCGTCCTCCGTCTTGGCCGCAGCTACGAGAGCCTCGACAAACTTGAAATCAAAGACCACCGCACCGGCGAGGTGAAGGCGGTCGTGTCCTCGATCAACGCGGGCATTTTGCGGAAGGACTTTCGCAAGCTCGGCGTGGCGCGGGCGGCGCTGAAAAAATTCACCGTCGCGCAGCTAGTCGCGATGTCGGCGAAGGCGGGCGAGTTTTTCCTGAATGGCACGCTGCCGCTCGGCGACAAGGGGCACACTCAGTCGGCGGATGAATACGTCGCGACGCTCAGCAGCACGAGCGGCCTGCCACATGTGATGGTGCGGCGGAACATGACAAAAATTCACTACGCGCTCACGCATCTCGACGTGATCCTGAACGGCCTCTCGCGCGGGCTCGACATGAGGATTATTGACCGCGGATTCGGCGAGCAGTTCGGCACGAAGCTCTCGTTTTTCCCGACGTGCGAGGCGCTCGGGCTCGTGATGCCGAGCAATTCGCCGGCGGTGAATTCGCTCTGGCTGCCGGCCATTGCGCTGAAGACGCCGGTGGTCATCAAGCCCGGACGCGACGAGCCGTGGACGCCGTTTCGTCTCATCCAGGCGTTCATCGCCGCGGGCGTGCCGAGCGAGGCGTTCGGCTTTTACCCGACCGACCACGAGGGCGCGGGCGAGATTTTGAAGAGCTGCGGACGCGCGCTCATCTTTGGCGACAAGAACACGATGGCGCAGTATGCGAACAATCCGGCGATCCAATTGCACGGCCCCGGCTGGAGCAAAATCCTCATCGGCGATGACTGCATCGAGAACTGGCGCGACTACATTGACGTCATCGCCGGTGCCATCAGCGACAACGGTGGCCGCTCGTGCATCAACGCTAGCGCCGTCGTCGTCCCAAAATACGCCGCCGAAATCGCCGACGCGCTCGCGCAAAAGCTCGGCCCGATCCAACCGACGCGGAATGATGATCCGAACGCGCGCCTCTCCGGCTTCGCGAATGTGAAGATGGCCGACTTCATTGACGCGCAAATCGAGGACGGCCTGAAGACGCCCGGCGCGACGGACGCGACGGCGAAATATCGCGGTGGCCCGCGCAAGGTGGAGTTCGAGGGCGGCGTCTATCTGCGCCCGACGATCGTGCATTGCGAGAGCTTCGCGCATCCGCTGTCGAACAAGGAATTCCTCTGCCCTTACGCGAGTGTCGTGCAGTGCCCGCAGTCCGAGATGCTCGGCAAGATCGGCTACAGCCTCGCAGTGTCGGCGATCACGAAGGATGCGAAATTCATCGGTGAACTCGAAGCGTTCGGGGAGATCGATCGCCTGAACATCGGTCCGATCTCGACGATGGCGATCTCGTGGGATCAGCCGCACGAGGGGAACATGTTCGAGTTCCTGTGGAAGCGCCGCTCCATTGAGCGGGCGTGGTAGCACGGCGCTTCCATTGCGTCTCTTCGATTTCCATCGGCTTCATGTGTGAAATGCGATAGTTGTTTGGGCTGCGCCCGAACGTCATGCATTCATCCCTCGAATATCTCGCCGAACGCTACCGCATCACGAACGGGAAGAAATTCCGGCTGAAGGATGTGGACCCAGCGGACACCGGGATGCTGAAGTCGCCGGAGAAGGCGACGGAATTGCTCCAGCACAGCGTGCAGTTGCTGAGCGAGTTTCAGGAAAAACTTTACGCGCAGGATCAGTGGGCGCTGCTGATCATCTTCCAGGCGATGGATGCGGCGGGGAAGGACGGGACGATCAAGCACGTGATGTCGGGCGTGAATCCGCAGGGATGCGAGGTGACGAGTTTCAAGGGGCCGAGCGCGCTGGAACTGGATCACGATTTTCTGTGGCGCTCGACGAAGGCGCTGCCGGAGCGCGGACGCATCGGGATTTTCAACCGCTCGTACTACGAGGAAGTGCTCGTGGTCCGCGTGCACCCGGATTTCCTCGAAAAGCAGACGCTGCCGCCGAAGCTGGTCACGAAGGACATCTGGAAAGAGCGGTTCGCGGACATTCGCGCGTTTGAAAGTTACCTCGGCCGCAACGGCGTGGTGGTCCGTAAATTTTTCCTGCATGTCTCGAAGGCGGAGCAGCGGAGGCGTTTCCTCGAACGACTGAACGAGCCGAAAAAGCATTGGAAATTCTCGGCGGCTGACGTGGAGGAGCGCGGACACTGGGACGAATACATGGAGGCATACGAGGACATGATCCGGCACACGGCGACGAGGCACTCGCCATGGTACGTCGTGCCGGCGGACAACAAGTGGTTCACGCACCTCGTTGTGGCGTCGGCGATCATCGAGACGCTGGAATCGCTGCATCTGCAATTCCCCAAAGTCGGGAAGGAAAAGCTGAGGGAACTTGCGGCGGCGAAGCGCGCACTACTGAACGAAAAATAGCGTGGCGCGGCGGACGCGCTTGCACGGAGCAGGCTCGACGGCGGGGCGAACTCGGGGCAAGGATCGCGGCCATGCGCTTACCGATCTTGCTCGCGTTTCTCACATCCACGTTCATGGCGTCTGCCGCGTCGCACTCGGAAGCGGGCGGATTCGGGGGCGTCGTGGCGGGGATGCAGGAACTGGTGAACCGGAATGTGATCGCGGGTTCGGTCACACTCGTCGTGCAACACGGGAAGGTGGTTCATCTCGCCGCGGTCGGGAGCGCGGACATCGCCGCGGGGCGCGCGATGAGGACCGACGATCTTTTTTGGATCGCCTCGATGACGAAGCCGATGACCGCCGTGTGCGTGATGATGCTTGCCGAGGAGGGCAGGCTGCGCATTGACGATCCGGTGGCGAAGTACATCCCGGAATTTTCCAACATGCGGCTGCACGGCGCGCCGCCGCCGCGGCCAGTCACGATTCGCGACCTGCTCACGCACACGGGCGGGCTCGGCGATGCGCAGGTCGGTTCGCGTGCGGATCTCGCCGAGCGTGTGGTGGCGTACGCGCGCGCGCCGATGAAGTCCGCGCCGGGGACGAGGTTTGACTACTCGAACAGCGGGTTCAACACGCTCGGGCGGATCATCGAGATCGTGAGCGGGAAGCCTTACGCGTCCTTTTTGCGGCAGCACCTGCTCTCGCCGCTCGGGATGAGTGACACGACTTTCTGGCCTTCGCAGCGGCGTGTGGCAAAGGCGTACCGGCCGGGCACGAGCGGGCTCGAGGAGACGTCCATCTACGCGAGGCCCGGCGACATCAGCGACACGTCTCGGCCTGCGCTGCCTGCGGGCGGGCTGTTTTCCACGGCGACGGATGTCGCGCGGTTCTACCAGATGATTCTCAGTGGCGGAACGATCGGTTCGCGGAAATTTCTGGGCCGGGAAGCGGTGAGGCAGATGCTCACGATCCAGACAGGCGGCATGAAGACGGGGACGATCGAGGGAGTGAACTGGGGCCTCGGCTTCCAGATCGTGCGTTCTCCGCAGGGGATGACTGCGGGGCTCTCCGCCGGGTCGTTCGGCCACGGCGGATCGTACGCGACGCAGAGCTGGGCGGATCCGAGGCGCGACGCGATCTACGTGCTGATGATTCAGCGCGGAGGCTACAAGGATTGCGATTGCACGGAGCCGCGGAAGGTCTTCCAGGACTGCGCGGTCGCGGCGCTGCGATGACGCGCGAAAAAAGCGCCGGTGTTAAGTTTTAACACAGGTCTGATCGGAGCTGGAACCGGGGTCAGCGTCCTTCGGCGCGTCGTTTCAGCTCCCACACCCGCAGCGCGGCGCGGAGGAGGCGGATGGTTTTTGCGCTCCAGGGACCGGAGCGGGAGCCGCGACGCGCGCGGGCGGTGTGCGAGGCTTTCGTGTTCATCGGAGTACGCGCCCAAGGGGAGCATCACGCATTCCAGCCGGAGCCCGAAATCGTGCGCCGCCCGGCACGATCCTTGCGTTCTCATTTTCGCGCAATTCAAGCCACTCACGCACGACAAAGCACCCAGCCCACAGCCCGCCGGTATGACACCCAAACGCGTTCTCCTCGCAATAGACGACAAGCTCCTGCTCAAGCTCTACCAGGACAAGCTCACCGCGAGCGGTCTCACGGTTTTCAGCGCGCGGGATCTGGGGAGGGCCGCGCAGCTCCTCGCGGAGAAAAAGCCGGACGTCGTCCTGATTGACGTCGTCTATCAGGAGAGCGACCCGATTGAGTTTCTCCAGGCGATCCGGACCGAACCGGCAAACGCGCAGATTCCCATCCTCATCCTCCCGACCGTGCTCGGCCAGGCGGCGCACGATGCCATCCAGGCCGGCGCGACGCATGTGATCCATTACACGAGCGAGCCGATCGCATCCGTCATTGATGCGACGCGGCACACCCTCGGGATGCCCATCCTTCCCGCAAATGCGGCCACACAGCTTTTCAAGGTGGATGATTTTTGGGTCGAGACGATCTTCGCGAACGCGCTCGACAGCATCAACCGCATGCGCCACTGCCTGCCCGGCGTCGCGGCGAAACCGGCGGAGCTGCCCGCGCTGCACGAGATGTGGAATCTCGCCCACGCCTTTGCGCAGAAGGTCGCGCTCCTGCCGTACAAGCCCTTCACGCAGATCACCAGTGCGCTGGACATGCTGCTGTTCGACCTGAACCAGACGCACGATCAGCTCAACGCCTCCACGATCAACACCGTGTGCCAGACGCTCGATTTCCTCGCGGGGATCTCCACGCCCGGATGCCTGTCGAGCCTTCCCGATCCCGGCGCCGCGACGCTTCTCGTCGTGGACGACGAGGAGGGCGCCCGGCAGTTCATCGGAGCCGCGCTCGATCTTGTTGGCTTGAAAAGCGAATGCGCGGAGCACCCCAGACACGCGATTGAAAAGCTGAACAACGGCAGCTTCGATCTCATTTTCCTCGACGTGGGGCTGCCCGAGATGAACGGTTTTGATCTCTGCGGGAAAGTGCGCGCCATCGAGAAATACAAGGACACGCCGATCGTGTTCATCACGGGCATGGCCACTTTCCTGAACAAGGCCAAGGCCAGCCTCAGCGGTGGAAATGATTTTGTAGGCAAGCCCTTCAATCTCGCGGAACTCGGCCTGAAGGCGCTCCTCTGGCTCTGCCGCAGACAGCTCCAGCCGGCATGAATTCCGCGGCACTCCGGGCATGACTTTCCGCATCGGACGCGCCACCGTCGGGCGCATGTTTCGTCTTCTGTTCCTCGTCCTCCCAGCGGTTCTGCTGCTCGCCGGATGCGGCGGCAATTACGGCCGCTACGGCTATCATTACGTTCCGGGCAGGACCGCCACGCTGCACGGTGGCAAGGCCGTCGCGCCGGCTGGCGCACCGCGTGCGGTGAAGGCCGCCATCGCGGCGGGCAACCAGATCGCGGGACTTCCTTACGGCTACGGCTGCGGGCACACGCGCGAGATGTGCAGCGCCTACGACTGCTCTGGCGCGGCCTCGTGGGTGCTGTGCCAGGCGGGCCTGCTCGACGAGCCGACCACTTCCTCCTCTTTCCGCAATTACGGGTCGCACGGCAGGGGCCGCTGGATCACCGTCTATGCGCGCGACGGTCATGTCTTCCTCACCGTCGCCGGGCTGCGTTTCGACACCGGCTGGGGCGGCGGTGAAGGGCCCCGGTGGACGACACGCGGCCGCCCGATGAACGGCGCGGTCGTCCGTCATCCGCCCGGCCTCTGAGCCGTCATCCTTAAAGGAGCAGAGACGCCGCGCGCATTTTTCCCATCGTGCCATTTCGCGGCTTTCGCGGCCGCCTCATCCCCGCGTAAAACTCCGCGCATGGAAATCCTCACCCAATCGCTGCGTGCCGGAAACGATTTGGCCCCCGGCCAGATCCGCGAAGCTGTAGCCGCATTGATTTCCGCGGAGACTCCCGGCGCGGAGAAAAAGGACTTCCTGCGTGCGCTGCGTGCAAAGGGCGAGACCGCCGTGGAGATCGCGGCCTTTTCACAGGCGCTGCTCGCGCACGCGCTCACGCCGGAACTCGATCCCGTGCGCCTGCCGGGGCCGACCCTGGATGTGTGCGGCACGGGCGGCGATCAGCGCGGTTTCTTCAATGTATCAACAGCCGTGATGTTCGTGGCCGCAGCGTGCGGCGCATGTGTGATGAAGCACGGCAACCGCTCTGTGACATCGAAAACCGGCGCGGCGGATGTGCTCGAGGAACTCGGCGTGAAGATCGAGATCACGCCCGTGCGCCTGCGCCAGTGCCTCGAGCAAAATGGCGTCGCGTTCGTCTTCGCGCCCGCGTGGCATCCTGCGTTCAAGGCCATCGGTCCCGTGCGCAGGGAGCTCGCCGCCGAGGGCACACCGACGATTTTCAATCTCCTCGGCCCACTGCTGAACCCCGCGCGGCCCGAGCATCAGCTCGTCGGAATTTTCAGCGCCGCGCTGCTGCCGAAATACGCCGAGGCGCTGCGCATCCTCGGCAGGCGGCGCGCATGGGCCGTGCATGGCGACGGTACGGACGAGCTCGCGCTCACCGGCCCGAGCGACGTGTGCGCGGTGCAGGATGGCGCGGTCACTTCATTCAAAATCACACCCGAGGCGTTCGGTCTCACCCGTTGCGATCCCGCCGCACTCGCCGGCGGCGAACGCGTGGAAAATGCGCGCATCCTGCTCGCGATTCTCGACGGCAGCGAACGCGGGCCGAAGCGCGACATGGTGCTGCTGAATTCCGCCGCCGCCCTCGTCGTCGCAGGCCTCGCGCGCGACCCCGCCGCCGGCCTCGACCTCGCGCGCAAAGCGCTCGACAGCGGCGCGGCGCTTACGAAATTGCGCGTGCTCCAGTCGTTTCGCTAGTCAGGGCGCGCAGGACTGTCGTGTTGACTTCCCCGTTACGGAGCGCACAGGCTGCCCTGAGAACGTCTCGAACACAGCATGGCCCAGAAAATTCTCGTCATTGACGATCCACAGACCGCGACAGACATCGCGGAAAATGTTTTCGCGCGGCATTTCCCAGGGTGCGATGTGCTAATCGCGTCGAGAGGCAGCGACGCATTTGACCGGCTGAACGCCGCGAGCCCCGACCTTGTGATTCTGAATGACACGCTGCCGGACACCGACGGCGGTGCCATCCTTGCGCGACTCGCCGTGGATCCGTTTGCGGCGAACACGCCCGTGCTCCTGCTCGCGGACGCTTCGCGCACGAACCAGTTCAACGGCAAGTACCCGAACATCGCGCGCGTGCTCGCGAAGCCCGCGACGATGGACGCGCTCGCCGAGGCCGTCGCCGGGATCATCGGCGGCAAGGCGGGCAGCCGGCGGATGCTGCCGGGCCGCGCGGGCGGGCTTGCGTTCACGGGGCACACGGGAATCATCTCGCTGCGGCAGGCGCTGCACATGGCGCAGGGCGACCGGCTCACCGGCGTGCTGCGCTTCCGGCTCGGGCGGAATCCGATCGAGCTTTGGATGAATGCCGGGCGTTTCCTTTTCGCCACGACGAGAAATTTCCAGCTCTACTGTGCGGGCAGCCCCGTGATTCTCTCCGCGACGAACCTCGGCCTCATCCTCGAGTCGCAGCTCCACCAGCAGATCACGGGCTGCCCGATTTTTCTCTTCCTCAGCGTGCGCAACGGATTCCCGCACGACGACGTGGTGCAGATCACGCGCGACCACGGCCAGCGGCTCTTCAGCCATCTCCACACCTCGGGGCGCATTTCGTTCGAGTTTGAGGAGACCGAAAATTTTCCCGACTACGTCACCAATTTTCCCGCGGGCACGGACGACCCGGACAACTGGATCCTCAGCGTGCTGCGGCATGTGAAGTTCGAGCAGATCGCGCCGGGCAGGCGGCCCGATCCGAACGGTTCGCCAGCCTACACGCGCCGCGGATACGATCTCATCCAGAAGCTCAGGCTCAACGACGTCGAGGCGCGCTTCGCATCGGCGATCAACGGTTCCGAGTCGCTCCAGGTTCTTGCGCAAAAGGTCGGCGTGCCGCTTGGCGACGCGCTGCTCGTCGTGTACCGCTTTCTGGAGCTTGAGATCGTGGAATTCTGGAACTCCGGATCGCTCGCGCTCCCGGCGGCCTCGTAGCCGCAAACAAAGCGCGTCTTGCAGCGGTTCTTCAACGAGGGCGCGCTTGTCAAAGCGCGGGCTGCTCCTGGCAGTTGTTTCCAAATCGTTTCCTGAGCTTCAATCAGTTGTTACATGGCCGTGCGATGAATGTCCCATCAAAGCACTCAAGACCACTCTCGGCATTCTTTGCATCGTCTGGCTGGCCAGCATGACGATCTACGCCCAAACACACCGTCACAGTCAGCAAATTCGGCG
Organism: uncultured Spartobacteria bacterium; assembly: GCA_903882875.1. Classification (GTDB taxonomy): domain Bacteria; phylum Verrucomicrobiota; class Verrucomicrobiia; order Chthoniobacterales; family Chthoniobacteraceae; genus SXWH01. The sequence continues at coordinate 72,539 of CAIRYQ010000006.1, forward strand.
GAAGACGCCGCGCCCGGTCTGGGAAATCATTCACAGGACTGATCTCGCGAGGTGATGGATTTTGGGCAAGGCCGAGGAACGGCGTTTAAGCGCCAAATTTGACGGAAGTCCGAATCCTGACCGGCCTCTGTCGCGGATTCCTTGCGATGATGAGAGCGGAGGCGAGGCAGGCAGCTTGGAATCAAAGAAACTGTGGACAGAACTTAGCGTTCGTTTCCGTCCCCTGCTTGGAAACTATCGCCCTTGTTCTGTGCGCGTTCGTTGCAATTTTTACGAGCTCGCGCGGCACACCTTGTTTGCGCAGCATTCTGATGGCTCCCATCCGAAACGACACTGCCTCCCCATGAAACAAAACGCTCTCTCCGTCACGCATGTCCGACGGCAGGCGGGTGAGGAGGACTTCGCGCGAGAGTGTGTCCTGCCTTCCGAGCCGCCGGAGAGCGTGAAGGCGGAACTCGACATCACCTATGTCAGGATACCCGAGCAGGAGCTGAAGCACGACGTGTATCGCCCGAAGTCTGGCGAACGAGAAGTTCGTCGAAGGGCTGCGCAAGGCGGGCGAAAGGAACGGAAGCTTCCAAGAGGCTGAGAACGCGTTCACATTTCCCAACCTCCATCCGCACCCCGCCATGAAACTGATCCCCGCATTTCTCCTCGCCGCATTTTCAACGCTCGTCGCGGAAACTCCGCTCGCGCTCACTTTGCAGACACGCTCGGCGGTGAACAAAGCGATCACCGTGAAGGAGCAGTGGCTGCCGTCGCGCACCGCGATCATCGTCTGCGACATGTGGGATCTGCATCATTGCAAAAATGCCGTCGTGCGTGAGGGCGAGATGGCGCCGCGCATGAATGAGCTGCTGGAAAAGGCGCGCGCCGCCGGCGTGCTGATCATCCATGCGCCGAGCAGTTGCATGAAACCGTACGAGGGCACGCCTGCGCGCGAGCGCGCGAAGTCCGCGCCGGTCGCCGCGCGCGTGCCGGACAAAATCGGCGCATGGTGCAGGCAGATCCCCGCGGAGGAGCAGGCCGTGTATCCGATCGATCAGAACGACTCCGAGGATGACGATCTCGCCGAGCACGCGAAGTGGGCGAAGGAACTCGAAGTGAAGGGACTCAATCCGCGCGCGCCGTGGACGAAGCAGATTGACGTGCTCCGCATTGATCAGGAGCGCGACGCCATCAGTGACTCCGGCGAGGAAATCTGGAACCTCCTCGACGCGCGCCGCGTGGACAACGTGATCCTCATGGGCGTGCATGTGAACATGTGCGTCTCGGGCCGTCCGTTCGGCCTCCGCCAGCTCGTGAAGAACGGCAAGCACGTCGTGCTCATGCGTGACCTCACCGACTCGATGTACAATCCCGCGCGCTGGCCGTTCGTGAGCCATGTGCGCGGCACGGAGCTTTTCATCCAGCACGCCGAGAAACGCATCTGCCCGACAATCACGTCGGATCAGATTCTCGGCGGCACGCCGTTCGAGTTCAGCGCGGCGACGGCGGGAAAAAAGCGCACGCAGATCCTGCTCCTCGGCGACAGCAGCACCGAGGCGAGCTTCCCAAAAAAATTCGCGCCAGACGAACCGCAGGTCGAGGACACGCTGCGCGCGCTGCTCGCCATCGAGCCCGGCCTGCCGCCGTGCGATGTTTGGAACGAGGGCGTGAGCGGCGAATTCATCCGCGGCTTCCTCGACACGCGCTACGACAGGGCCGTGAAGACGAAGCCGCAGGCGGACACCATTTTCATCCGCTACGGTCTGAACGACGTGCGCAAGCGCGAGGACTTCGACAACAATTTCGCGAAGGACTTCCGCGAGCTGATCGCGCGACTGCGCAAGGATCACCCCGGTGCGATGATCATCCCCACGACGGTGATTCCCTTCGCTGAGGATCTCACCGCAAATGCTCCTGCGGCGAAGCGCATCAACGACCTCGTGCGCCGCGTCGCGGAGGAGGAAAAGCTCACGTTCTTCGATCTTTATCCGCTTTACGCCGCCGAGCAGGCGAAGGGATCAAACATGCTCAACTACCGCCGCTACGCGCTCTCGAAAGTGCCGGAAAATCTGCGCCCTCTTGCGACGCCGTATGTCACCGATGCCGCGGGCAAGGAGCCGACAATCGTCGTGATGGACAACCGGCTCGATGCGATCTTTGGCCACCTTCCCGGTTGGTTCGCCGACCGGCATCCAAACCTCGCGGGCTACAACGTCATCGCGGCTGCGACGGCGAAATTCCTCGCACCGATCCTGCGCGCAAACGCGAAGGGACCGCCGTAGCCGCGTTTGCAAGAGCGCGGGCTGGCCGGGACACCGCGCGATCGATCTGAAGGAAAATGGCCCGCTCTTTCACAAGGGCGGCCACGGCATTTCAGACGCAGTTCACTCGTGCAGCGATACCCAGTGCGCCACGTCGTGCAGCACTTACTCGTGCTGCATGTCATGCAGCAGCAAGTGGTAGCTCCGCGGGTACCAGAGAAGTTGTTTGTCATTGCTGGCGATGTGATGAAACAACGCCTCGACTTGCTCCGGCGATGACACCACATCGTGCGGCGAGGCAAGCATCAGCACCGGCATCGCGATCCGTTCTGCGGCGCCTTCATTTGCGTGCAGCAGATCATCCACGCCGCACAGCAGCCGCAGGGTGAATGCGGGCACATGATGCGGCGTCTTTGCCATCTGCCCGCCGTGCGTGCTCGTGCTGGTCACGCGGATTTTGCTTTCGTCCATCCCGGCGATGGTGCCGAGCTTCACACGGTACGTCGGCAGCACATGCGATGCGGAACGGAGCAATGCCCGGCTGAGGGCGCTGACATGCACCCGCAGTCCGCCAATCGGCGAGGCCAGGATCAGCGCGCGTGGTTTGGCGCACGGGTTATTTTTTGCCGCCATGTGCAATGCGATCAGCGATCCGAGGCTCTCGCCGTACCAGAGGATCGGGACGCCGGGGTGCCGTTCGCGCACGAGCTGGTGAAACGCCTCCAGGTCGTTCAGCCAGGTCCGCGGATGATCAATGTCGCCACGCCGCGCGCGGTCGGGATCGTTTCCCTGCCCGCGCAATTCGTAGGCATAGACCGCGATGCCCTGCGGCGACAGCCGTTCGCCGAGAAGATGGAAGTCCTGCGTCGCACCGCTGAGCCCGTGAACTGCGATGATGACACCGCGGGGTTTTGTGCCGGAAGGCACCCGCCAGCCGCGCCACGGCATCTGCTTGCCATCGGTGCTCGTCCATGTGGTCGCGCCGAGGGCGGGCCGTACCTGCGTGCGCGGTGCGGAGCATGAGGCAAGCACGCACGCCGCGAGGCCGGATGCGACGGCGGAAAAAATGTGCGCGGTGAATCTCGGCATGAGTTTGTGGGCGGGCGCGTGAGCGTCACAGCGCGCCGCAGGCCGTGCAACACAATCGCCCGCGGCACAGCCGTCCCGGCGCAGGCATCCTGCCGCTGGCCCACAGGAAGGATGACCGTGCCACGTTCTTGCTTCGCGCGCGGCGAATCCCGCAATCTCAGCGCATCATCACTCCGCACCGACGCTCTCTTTTGCCCTGGCTCCTGGCGCTCGCCACGCTGTTCCCCGTCGTGCTCTGGCCCGGCGATGTCTCGTGGCTCATTGACGAGCCGCGGCTGATCGCGAACGCATTTTACTTCAACCAAGATCACATGCCCGCGCATACGGGGCTGTTCGGAAATTTCGGCGTGCCCTACGGCCCGGTGCCCACACAGACCTACCAGGTGCTTCTCGCGATCACGCACGATCCGCTCGCGCTCGTCGTGCTGCGCGGGCTGCTTTGCTCGATGCTCACGGGCCTCGGGCTGCTGTGGCTCGCACGAACGCTGGGACTGCGTGCTTGGTTTGCGGCGGTGATCCTCGTCGCGCCAAATATCGTGGCATTCCACCGTATCCTGTGGGACGCGAGCTTCACCATCCCACTCGGCGCGCTGTGCCTCGCAGCGTTCGCGGATTTTTTGCAGACGAAACGCCCGTGGTCGCTGCGGCTGTGCGCCGTGTGTACCGTGCTGCTGCCGATCAATCACCCGCAGGCGCTCCCGCTCGCGCTGCCCGTCGGCGCGTATCTGCTCTGGCGGCACCGCGCGGATTTCCGTGCGGACAAAATCGCGATGTGGCGCATCGGTGCCGTGCTTTTCATCCTGCACTTTCTCTACATCGGCGCGCTTGCTGGCGTGGTCTGGTGGAAACTCACGCACGGCGCGGTGACCCTCCAATATCCCGTAAAAAATGCGCGCTGGCTCTCGATGCTCGCGCCCTTCCTCGGCGGAAATTTGCTCACGGGCTACGACTATGCGCTCGGCGTCGCGCGGCCCGAGGGCCGGGCATGGCTCGTCACCGCCGCGATGTGGGCCTCGCGGCTCATCTACCCGATCCTCTGGCTCGGAATCGCCGCCGCCGCCACGCGCGTCATGCCGGTCGTGCGTGCCCTTCGCGTAGGTGCGGCCGTTGCGGCGCGGGATTTGATTTCCGCGCTGCTGATCGTGTGCCTCGCCGTGCAGTTCATCATCTTTACCGCGCTGCGCATCCCGCCCGGCCCGCAGTATTTTTTCGGCACGTTTGCGCTGCACGCCGCGCTCGCATTTTTCGGGATCGAAGTGCTCGCAACAGTGCGGATCGCGGTTCCGCTCGGCGCGCTGCTCGGGGCGGCGAACGCCTTCATCACGCTCGGCGGAATGAAAACCGTCCACACCCACGGCTACGAGGCACCCGGCTGGCCCACGATGGCAAATTGCCTCGGCGCAGTCCGCCAGCTCGACCGCTACGCCGACCAGGTCGTGCTCACCGACATCGAACTTTTCCAACGCTATCCGCAGCCCATCCGCACGCTGCGTCTGCTCATTCCGCCCACGCCCGGCCCGAAGCCGCGGCACCGCCACCTCCTGCTCACCTACAAGCGCAAAGACGGCAAGCAGACCGGCAAGATCGTGCTCGTCGAACTCGCCCGCGGCGAAAAGTGTCCGCCCGGCTCAAGTCTTGTGGACATCACACCGCTCCCGGACGGCTGGGCTCCTGATCCGGGCTTCTGGTAGCGAGGCACGGAGGAAAGCAGCCGCACTTTTTCCGCGCGATCGAAACCCAAAGATGCCGCGCCGCCGCCGGTCACATTCGCCATGAATACGCTCCCCCTCGTCGTCCTTATCTGCACTGCTGCATTTGCCATCGCCGCGCCCGCGACCGGGGACGCGACAGGTCATTCGTGTCCGCCGATGCGTCCGCTGCCCGTGGCAATGAAATCGCCGCTGGCAGCCGGACCGAAGCTCTTCGCGGATGCGGCGCGCGGCGACGACACCGGCACGGGATCGGAAAAGGCACCTTGGAAAACGCTCGCGCACGCGTTGCGGCAGTTGAAGCCCGGCGACACGCTCTACCTGCGTTCCGGCACGTTTTACGAAAAGGCCGCGCCCACGCGTTCCGGCACCGCGGAGGCACCGATCACGATCGCATCGTATCCCGGCGAGCTTGCGATCATTGATGGCGGCCTGCGCGAATTTGCGGAAAGTCCCGCGACGAGCTGGGAGCCCTTCGCGGGCGGTGCCGAGGGCGAATTCATTTCGACGAAGACCTACTTTGGCGCGGATACGCGCCGCGCGCCGCAGCAGTTTATTCCGGCGTCGTGGGAGCCGATGTGGGGCATCGAGGACGAGCGGCCACTCGCGCTCGGAAATTTTGCCGACTCGATGGTGCCGCTGCACGGCTACCGTTTTGCCGCGGACTTGCGCGCGACGAATGAATTCTGGCTGCGTGCAAAAAAGGGCGAGCCCAAGAAGGCCGAGGGCGACACGCCGCTCTACGGCGGGCCGGGGCTGTGGTTCGACCGCGAGACCGGCCGCGTCCACGTCCGCCTCGCGCACACGAAACTCGAAGGCCTCGGGGATCGCGCGTATCGCGGCGAGACCGATCCGCGCAAGCTGCCGCTCGTCGTCGCGCTCGGCTTTGGCGAGGACGTGATGCGGCTCACCGGTGTGAAAAATGTGCGGCTTCAAAACCTCGTCTTCCGCGGCGCGACCGGCAGCCCGATGATCCACCTTTACGGCGCGCAGGACATCGAGATCGATCACGTCACGGTCTTCGGCGGCTTCCCCGGCCTGCTCGTGGACGCGTCGAAAAATGTGCGCGTGACACATTCTGCATTCCGCAGCCTTGCCGCGCCGTGGATTTCGCGCGCGCACATGAAATACCGCGGCACCCCATCGTACGCGATCGTGCTGCGGGACGATCAGCCGTCGAATGAGAATATCGAATTTGCGTGGAGCGAATTCACGGACGGCCACGACTTCGCGTTCCTGCGCTACGCAAAAAATCTGCGCTTCCACCACAACTTCGCGGACAATTTCAACGACGACGGACTCGAGTGCGGGCCGAAGCTGCGCTCGCACACATTTTTCATCCATGAAAACCGCATCGGCGGAATCCTGAGCCCTTTCACGCAGCACGAGGGCGACAAGGACGAGTCGCCGATTGACCACGATCCAAAGGCGGGCATGTCCGTCTTTCGCAATGTGATCGATCTGCGTGCCGGCACGTACAGTTCGCCGCCCTCGGAGGCCGATGCGACCGGCGCATTTCTGCACCGCGAAGGCCACCTCGTCGGCGATCACGGCGGGCCGATCTGGCCGGTCATGCGCTTCTACCAAAACACCGTGCTGCGCGAGACGCCGACATTCCGCGACTACTTCCTCTTCGGCCTCGGCGCGATGGGCCTGCGCAACACCGAACGCGACGTGTTCAACAATATCTTCGTGCAGTTCGAGAAGGTGCCCGGCGCCGGCTTTGCCGGTGTCCGCGAGCCCGGCAATCTCCGCGAAGGCGGCAACATCTTGTGGGGCGTGAAAGACGGCGCGGCGGCGGTAGGCAACCCCTTCGCGAAGTTCCGCGCGTCACCGGTTTTCGAGGCGAGCAAAAAATCCGATCCGTCCGGCTGGACGACGCGCGATCGCGTGATCGATCCGAAATTCGCCGCGCTCACGTCGGATCATTCGCGCGCCGACGATCTCGGTCTTCAGACCGCAAGCCCCGCAGTGAAAAGCGGTGTCGCACTCCCCGTCGAATGGCCCGATCCGTTGCACACCGCGGACAAGGACGCGCCGGACATCGGCGCGATCCCGCTCGGCGCGAAGCCGTGGGGCGTGGGCGTGGACGGACGCATCCCGCTCTTTGGCGAAGCGTCGGCGAAACGGTGAAGGCACGGCGGCTTTCACTTCCCGGTGATCCGCTTTTTCGCGTCATCCGAAAGTGCGGGTGAATTTGCGAGCCAGAGGTTCGCCGCCGTCTCGTCGTTCCTTTTCCAATTCTGGTACACACCGCGCACGGCGTTCTCGCGCTTGTTCTCGTCGCCGACCGTCGCAGCCCAGGCCGCCGCGCCCTCGGGATCGCGCTGCGTGACCGTGTTTGCGTATGCGGTGACCGCCGCGTCGCGCTCGCCGCCCGCGGGAAGTTTTTCCAGCCACGCCGCGGCGCGCGCGACATCGCTTTGCGCCATCGCCGTCACGACCGGCGGAAGCGCCGCTTCGCGCGCCGAGGGATCCGCGATCTGCGCTGCCCACTTCGCCGCGGCATCCGGATCCTGCCGCGCCCACACGCTGGCGATGCGGCCTGCTGCGCCTTTCTGCGCATCGCCCGGCGCGAGCGTTCCAAATTGCTCTGCGGCCTGGACAGGATCGCTGTTTGCGAGGCCGCTGATCGCGCCGGCGAGGAACGCCTGCTTCTGCGTGCCGTCCGGCTGGTTCTTCGCCCACGCGAGCGCGCCCTGCGGATCCTGCGCGGCCCATCCCGAAATCGCCCGCCCGTAGTCCTCCGACTTCATATCCGGCGACTTCAGCATCCAGTCCAGCGCCGTGCGTGGGCTGCTCTGCACCCACGCGGACACCGCATCGGTCTTCGCCTGCCGCTGGACGTCGCCTGCGGGCAGATTCTTCTCGATGAAAGTGAGCGCATCCTCCGGCGATTCGCGCGCCCAGTTGCGCACCGCATTGCGGATCACGTCGTCACGATTGCTTCCCGCGGGAAGCGTCGCCGCGAGTTCCGCCGCCGCCTTGGGGTTCTGCCATGCGAGCTGATTCGCGACCTGCTGCACTGCCTCCGTCCGAGCCTGGCCGTCGGGAATTTTCGCAATCAACTGCAGCGCCTGATCCTGATCCTTCTGCGCGGCCTGCATGACGATGTTCGAAAATGCCTGCGTGCGCGACTCGCCCGCGGGCATCGCGGTTGCGGCCCCCATCGCGGCATCGGGTTCTGTCTCCGCCCAGCGGCCGAGCACCGTGGCGATGGCGCGGTTGCGCGTGCCGATCTCCGGCACCTGCTGCAGCCAGTCGAGCGCCGCCTGCGGATTTTTCTCCGCCCAACGGCTCGCCACGGCGGTGATTGCCTGCTGTCTCCCGTCGCCCATCGGTAGCGCGAGCGCCTGCTGCGAGGCTAGCAGCGGATCGCGTCCGCCCCAGTCCTGAAAAATCTGTCGGTACACATCCGGCGAACGCATCTCTGATGGCAGCGACTTCACCCACGCGAGCGCCGCGCCCGCATCCGCCTGCACCATGCCGCTCGCCACGCCCGCGATGGCCACCTGCTGCTCCTTGCCCGTCGGCAATGCGAGCACCCAAGCCTTCGCCGCCGCAGCGTCTTTGTGCGCCCACTCCATCGCCGCGGAGGAGAGCGCAAAGTCGCGCTCCCACCGGTTCTGCCCCTTCATGGTGAGCGCAAACTTTGTCGCCGCCTCCGGTTCAAATTCTGCCCAGCGCGCGACGAGCATCGAGGTCAGCCCGCCCCACTCGTTGCCCGTGCGTTTCTTCGCGAGATCGAGCGCCACCTGGATGTCCTCCGGTCCGATTTTTTCCACCGCGGAAAAAAGACTGCGGAATTTCCGCAAATCGTTCGGCTGCTGCATCGCGGCAAGCAGCGAGGAAAGCACGCGCCCGCGCCGATCCCCGGTAGTCATCCCTGGGTCATTCGCAGTTGCGGACGCGTCCGATGTTAAAAATTTAACACCATTCCCGCCCGCACCCGGACGGTTTGCGCCCGTGCCGTCCGCAGCGCCCGGCGCGGATTGCCCGCCTCCTTTCTCGCCGCCCCGCCCGTTGCCCATGAAATAGCCCGCGCTCCACGCAGCGGCTGCGAGAGCGAAGACGAGCAGATATTTAAGCGCGGGCTTCATGGGCGGACCGCACGCAGCATCGTTTCCCGCGCGCGCTGCTCAAGCGCGAACATCCGAATCGTCCGTGACACTCACGGCGAGCGGCTCACTTCGCCGCCGGACGAACTGTGATGGCAAATTCATCGGCAACGATCTCGTAGCCTGCGAGCGCGGCGATGTAGCGCAGCGCCTCGGAGAGCGGGATGTTCGCGAGCGAAATCGTGATCTTCGGGTCATCACCCGCCGCGGCGGCTTTGAGGATGAGGTTCGTGCCGGCCTTGTCCGGGTCGAGTTCCTTCGATTTCAGGCGGAGAAAATCCACCGTCTCGCTGAGTGTCGCTTCCCGCAGGTCAATCTTCGGGAAAATGATCGCCCCGGCCTTTTTCAGTGCCGCACTTTTTGTCTCCGCCGGAGCGGAAACGATCGTGGCACCCGGCGTACCCTTTTGTTGATCCGCATTCGGCGCGGGAACTTTCCCTGCCTCTTTCGGCCCGATGACAAAGGCGAACTCATCCCGCACCACTTCGCAGTTCGCCAGCTCCGCGACGTAGCGGAGCACGACGGCGAGAGGGATTTCCTTGAGGCTGAGCGTGACTTTCACATCGCCGATTTTTTCCGCGTTCCTGAGCACGATGTTCGCGCCAGTGCCCGTGGCATTGAGCGTCTTGCTCTTCTCCACGAGGAAATCCACGATCTCGCGCACGCTCGCATCGCGGAATTCCACGCTGGGAAAGATCCACTGCACGTCGGCCTTCGCGCCGTCCGCATTCGCAGCAGCCTTCTTGGGAGTGATGTCCAAGGAAAGCTCCGTGGTGACCGCCTGCGCGGTCTTGATCTTCCCGTTCCGACCGGCAGGAACAGAATTCCGAGTTTGCAGGATCAGGCACGCCTCGCTCGTCGCGAGTTCCACGGAGTTGGGGTCCGCCCATGAACCGTCGGCCTTCTGGATCGAGATCAGATTCTCGCGAAGGACGTCCTGCCATCGCTTCCACTGGTCCCCGCCGACATACTGCAAGGCCTGCCCGGCATAGTAGTGACCATGGAAGAAGTAGGCCGTATTTTTGGGCCCGGCCTCCGCCTGCGGCAGGAAGGTCATCAGGTAATCGGCACCTTTGGTCGAGTCAGGCTGGTTTGCGGGCTCCGTCCATTTTCCGGTTGCAAGCGAAGCCGACAGCGCGGCAGCAGACCGCGCGAAAGCACTGCCGCCCGGCGCGGTGTAACCGAAGCCCCCGTCCGGATTCTGGCAGCGTTTCAGGAATCCGACGCCTGCGCTGAAGGTCGCGGCGGGCACATCCACGCCGGCATTCCGCGCCGCGACGAGAGCCATTAACTGGCAGGCGCTCACGGAGGTGTCGCCGTCAGCCGGTGTGGGAGTGTATCGCCAGCCGCCATCCTTTCCCTGGCTCTTCACGATCAGGGCGACGGCCTTGGCCAGGCTGTCCTTCACATCCGCCCCGGATTTGGCCTTGAAATATTCCGCGAGGAACAGTGTCGCATACCCGTGGTCATACATTGATTTTCCAGCGATGAACCCGTCGTCCCTTTGTGCCGACTGGATGAATTTCGCGATCTTCTTCACCCGTTCCGCGTGCGTGTCATCAGCCATCAGTGCCAGCCCCGCCAGACCGGTGAGCCCGATGCTGCCGCTGTATTGTCCCGAACCAACCGAGCCGTCGTCCTGCTGCTGATTCGCGAGGAAAGCGAGGCCGCGTCGCATCGCGTCTCCGGCTTTGTCCTGATCCGCGCCGCGCACCTGCGCCACCAGGCAGATTGCGAGGGTGAATGCCGCGGACAGGCAGCCGGCGGCAGTGGCTCCCGCGCCACGAGGACTGCGGTCGCGGCTTTCATCCACGATGGCGCGCACGCGGGTTTCGAGCGTGGAAGGCTGCGCCATCGCGAGCGCGTGGCGCGCGGTGAAGCGGTCGCGCTGCAAGCTGCGGACGACATCCACGAGCTGCCCCGCGTATTCGTCGGCGGGCGCGCCGGCATTCAGCACGAGATCGTCGCACGCCTGCTCCTGTGCGAGCCGCATCTGCCGCGCGGCAAACCACACGAGTGGGTTCACCCAGTAGAGCGCGCAGAGCACATCCGCGAGCAGCCGCGTGATGCAGTCGCGGCGGCGGATGTGGCCGAGTTCATGCCGCAGCGCGGCGGAAATATAGGCATCGCTCCAGTCCGCCGCTTCGACGGGGAGCAGCACGACGGGCCGCACGATGCCCGAGGCCAGCGGCACGCCGCATTGCTCCGACTCGCGCACCTCGGCACGCACGCCGCCCGCCTCCACGACTGAGCGCACCTTTGCGGCGAGCCGCCCGTCCCCGATCGGGCGGCTGCTGCGCACGATGGCCCGCAGCTTCAGCGCGATGAGCGCACGGCGGGTGAGCAACAGCGCCACGCCGGCAAGCCATACGGCGACCGCGAGCTTCTTCCACGGGATCACCAGCGGCGTGCTTGGCGCGGGCTGGGCGATCTTTTCCACGGGCTGCGCAGATGCGTGCCCGCCGCTGTCCCTCACTGCGGCGGGCATCGGCAGGGGCACGTTCACCGCAGGCGCGGCGGCTTTCTCCAGCGTGAAGGACCAGCGGGCGCGGGCCGACGCTAGCTTTGTGAACGGCAGCAGGAGCAGCGCGCCGAAGATGGCGGCGGAAACGGCATGACGGTTCGCCGCCGAAGCCTTTCGCATCACCGCGAGCAACGCGGTGCCGGTGAGGATGAGCGCGGCGCTTTTCACCAGCAGGTCGAGCAGCGGCGCGAATGGGATTTCGATGTTCATGGGATGGGGTTATTTGGTTTTGGCTTTCCTGATGATGGCTTCGATGCGCTTCAGTTCCTCGGCGGGCAGCTTGCCGTCCGCCGTGTCCACGAGCGCGGCGACGGCGGCGGCAAACGATCCCTCGAAGAACGTCTTCACCACGCGCTTCAGCGCCGACTTGCTCTCGGCCGCGCGCGTGCGGGTGGGGAGATAGACGAAGCGCGGGCCGTCCTCGCGGTGCCTCAGGTGGCCCTTTTCCTCCATGATGCGCAGCAGCGTGCGCACTGTGGAGTCGCTGGGCTCGCCGGGCAGCACTTCGGCGACCTCCGCGGCGGTGGCTTCGCCTTTGGCGAAAATGATGTCCATGATTTGCCGCTCGCGGCGGCTGAGGTGGTGGGATGCGGCTGGCATGTTAATTTTTTAACACAGGAGCATCCGCGCTGTCAACACACAATGTTAAAAAATTAACAGCCAGCGCAGCCGGCGCACACATCCCCCGTGCGGGCCGCCTTTCCCGGCGTCGGGAGGACGGTCCGGCCGGACGGCACGCGGACGGGCGCAGGCACGTCCAGCAGCGCACAATTTTCGCACAGCCTTCGCCAATCGCCGTGCCATGCCGCGCCCGCCCCGCGGATTGACTCCATGCAGTGCGTCCGCCCGTGCGGTGCGCGCCGCGACCTCAAAACCTACAATCCCAATCCCACACATGAAAAACCTCATCCTCACCATCGCCGCCCTCCTCGGTTTCATCGCGGCCCCCGCCTTTGCCGAGAGCAAGGGCAAGGAAATCACCCTCACCGGCACCGCGCAGTGCGCGAAGTGCAACCTCAAGGAAGCCATCGAGTGCCAGACCGTGCTGACCGTCGAGAAGAACGGCAAGAAGACGAACTACTACCTCGCCGCAAACGACGTCTCGAAGGCCTTCCACGACGAAGTCTGCAAGGGCGCGAAGCCCGCGACCGTCACCGCCACCTGCAAGAAGGAAGGCGACAAACTCGTCCTCACGGCCTCGAAGGCCGAAGTCACCAAGTAAGCTGTTTCAGTAGTCGCTCAGAGTGGCCGCCGACGCGGGAAACTGCGCCGGCGGTTTTCTGTCTGCGCGGATGGCGACGAAAAGCGGCTGTTTCCGGCCAAAAACAGCTGTTGTTTTGTAGAAATGCCTGGCGTGTTTCACGCACACACGCCGGAGTTCGCCGAACACAGCCCGGAGTCTGACAAACACACGCGGGAGTCTGACAAACACACGCGGGAGTCTGACAAACACACGCGGGAGTCTGACGAACACACGCGGGAGTCTGACGAACACACGTGGGAGTCTGACGAACACACGCGGGAGTCTGACGAACGCACGCGGGAGTCTGACGAACGCACACGGGAGTCCGCCGGACACACGCGGGAGTCTGCCGGACACACGCGTCAGTTCGCCGCACTGACGCGTCACCTTGACGAACTGACAGGTCACTTTCCCGAGAAAAGTGACGAAAACACGGGGTTAGGCGCTTTGCGGCTCACTCGGCCTTTCTACCTCACTTGAGAAGGCAAACCGGACGGATTTTCGGCGGGATGCAGCGTGTCCCGGAGGGACAATGGAATGTAGATCCCAACTCAGCCACTGCACGCACGCGCCGCTCGCTTTTCAAGGAAACGCGCGGTACAATCGCCGCCCGATGTTTTACGACCGTGTCCTGACGCCCCGCAGCCTTTGGTGGGGGGCGATCATTTTCTGCGTCATCGTGATCGCGGATTCGTGGTTCCGCTGGGCGACATTCCAGTACGGGACTTTCGATCTCGCGTTCTACGCGCAGGGGCTGTGGCTCGCCGGGAAAGGGATGTGGCATGTGTCGCTGCTCGACGTGCCGCTGATGGGCAACCACCAGGACCCGATCGTCTTTCTCGCGCTGCCCTTTTACAAAATCTGCCCGCACCCGATGCTGCTCGTCGTCGTGCAGACGCTCGCGCTCGCGACGATGCCGTTCACGGGGTGGCGCATCGCGCGGCATTTGGAATTCGGCCAGCAGGCGTCCGTCTGGCTCGCGCTGGCGACGCTGGTGGCGCCGGCGACGGGCTTCGTCGCGCTGCATGAATTTCACCCCGAGGCGTTCACCGCGCCGCTGCTCCTGCTGATGTTTCAGGGCCGACTCCAGCGCAGGCAGGGGATGTTCTGGCTGTCGTTCATCCTCGTGCTCATGTGCAAGGAAAGCATGGGCGTGCTGCTCGCGTGGATTTCGCTCGTGTACTGCGTCATTGAACGCGACCGGGACCGCGAGTGGCGCATCGGCTGGAATGTGATTCCGGGCTGCGTGGCGTTCGGGTGGTTCCTGCTGTGCGCGCTCGTCATCGGCCCGGCGCTGAATGGCGGAAGCGTGGATTTCCTCGGGCTGTATTCGCACCTCGGGGATTCGCCCGGAGGCATCATCAGCGGGTTCGTCACGCATCCGTCGAAAGGCGCGAAGGCGCTGTGGAGCGGGCTCACCGGCGGAAATCTCGCATTGGGGACACTGCTGCCATTTCTGCTGCTGCCGCTGCTGCGCCCGCGCTGGATCATCATGGCCGCGCCGATATTCCTCCAGCATCTGCTCTCGTGGCGGCAGTCCGAATGGAGCATCCATTTCCACTATGCCGCGCCGCTCGTGCCGCTGCTCTGGCTCGGCGCGGCGGAGGCCGGCTCGGCGCTTTTCTGGCGGGACATTCTTGCGGGCTGGGTCGCCGTCGGGTGCGTGGTGGGGCAGCTCTGGTTCGGGCCGATCAAGGAGGTCTGGCACACCGTCACCGGCGCAAGTGATGCGCTGTGGGCGAGCAGTTGGAAGAGCGAGATGCTCGCCGTGGTCGAAAAGGACGCGAGCGTGACCGCCGGCATCCCCTACCTCTCGCACCTCACAAACCGCCAGCGGCTCTATTCGCTCCATCATGTGCTCAAGGGCCTGAAGACGCTCAGCCGCGACGAATACAAGCCGCCGACCGGGATTGATGTCGTCGTCGTGGATGTCGCGGATGCAGCGACGTTCGATCCGGCTTCGGGATACTTTCATCCGCAGATGCGCAGCGCCGACGCCAAGGTGTTCCCGGCATCGGACACGTTGCTGCACCGGTTCATGAGCCAGGCCGAGTGGCACACCTACGGACGGAACGAATTCACGATTTTCATGAAGAGCACGGCCCCGGTGAAACAGGCGGCCGGTGGCGAGGGTCGCAAGCTCGATGAGTTCCACTCGCTCGTCTCGTTCCAGGGAATGCCGCCGCTGGCCGGCGATTCCATGCTCTTGAATTTCCACTGGAAGCTGAAGCCCCACCGCGAGTCGCTCCTCGCCGCGTCGCTTTATCTCGAAGGCGAGGGAGGCGCGCATTTCTTCATTCGGAAAGGGTTCGTCGCTCCCGGCGTGCAGGGCGAATCATACGTCGAATCATGGGCAATCCGTCCGCCGCCCTCGGTGCCGCCGGGAAAATATCGCGCAAGCCTCCTCGTCCACGACGCCTTCGCCGTGGAGCCGTCCTTTGTGAGCGGCCGGTTCCAGCCGGTGAGGTTCAGCCTCGGCGGCGAGTTTGAGCTAAAGTGATCGCCGCTGTTCTTCAGCCGCCAACGCCTCCGATTTGTGCCGCGCCGCCATCGCCTCGCTGTCCCGCCCGAGCTGGTGCAGGATCGCCGCGAGAAAGTCGAGATAGGCGCGGTTCTTCGGCGCACGCGAGACGGCGACACTGAGGGAATCCAGCGCATCGGGCCACCTGCCGAGGCTGCCCTCGCACTTCGCAGTCTCATAGTACGCCGCGCTGCCACGGATATCCAGGCGCTGCGCCATTCGCGCCGTGGCGAGAGCCGCATCGAGATCGCCCGCCTCCCGCTGCAATGCTGCGAGGCCGAGCTGCGAGGCAAGATGCCACCAATGCCCGTGCGCATAACCCGCCACCACTTCCAGCGTGGCGCGCGCGCCCTGCGTCTCGTGCAGGACATTGGCTTCAAAGCCGACAAGCTCCCATGTATCCGGGTTTCGCGGCTTCCATTCGCGCACCAGGGCGAGCGCCTCCGTGCTGCGTCCCTCCTTGTGCAACTGGCCCGCGGCATTCAGCGCAGCACTCCAATTTCGCGGCGCATTGGATGCAACTGCATCCGGACGGCCTATGTCCAGCAACGGCCTCGCCTCCTCGGCGCGGCCGAGCTTTTGGAGGCAGATGCCCAGATTGATCCGTGCCGCCATGGAATCCGGATAGATATCAAGCGTCCTCCTGTACACCTGCTCCTGTTCCGCAAGCCGGCCCTTGCGGCCGAGTTCACTTGCATAATAGCTGAGCAGCCTGGAGGACGCTCCTCCGTCCTCGATCGTCCGACGCGCAAAAGTCTCCCCATCCACCCAGTCTGCTGCGCGAAAACCGGTCCGCACCGCAAGCGCCAGCACCGCCGCAAGACTAAGCGCCACACTTAACCGTCTCGGCCTTTCCGGTAACATCGCAATGGCTCCTGCTAAAGCTAACAGGAAACCTATGCTCGCAGTATAAATCCAATGTTCGGCAACCTCCGCATTCAGTGGGATTAGATTGGAAATCGGCACAAATGCGGCGACGAACCAAATGACGCCAAAGCGTCTGACGCGACGTGACGCGCCATTTTTGATCCAGAGCCAGCCAAACAACACCAGCACCGCCGCCCCCAGGATGGAAAGGTATTCCGCCCCGATGCTGCTCAGCCATGAGGTATGGCTGGAATACATATCCGCCGGACCGAGCGAACGTTCCATCATCAGCCGCTTTGGCACAACCATCAGCCTGCCGTAATCGCCCAGTGCCCTGAACGCGAGAACCACGCGCCCGGTAAACGGTTCTGAAACAAGGGCGGGAGCGGGGGCGCGGGGCGAGGGCAGCGAGTGAAGAGTCGCGTAGAGTGAAACCACCACAGCAAGCCCCGTGATCGCGAGAAGTTTGCTGCGCAACCGAATGCCACGGTTGAAGAACAGCGTGTAAATGACAAACAGCAAAGCCCACACGAGCGCGATTTCCTTAGAACAGAGCGCGGCGAGCGCGGACAGCGCGGACACGATGTTCAGTGCCGTCCGCAACGCGATGCCCGGACAGTCCTGCGAACGCATCCATGCCAGCCAGCCTCCCAAGGCAAACAGTGCGGCGAGGCTGTCAGCCCGGCCTGCGATGTAGGCGACCGCGGCATTATGCACCGGATGCACCAGCCATGAGAGAGCGATGAGGAATGCGGCGATCCCCTTTTCATCCCCGCCTTTCCACAAGGTTGCGACCAGGCGGCGCAGGAACAAGAATAGCAGCCAGGCCGCAAGTGTATGGACCAGGAGGTTGGTGCAATGATAACCGACGGTGGATTCACCCCATAGCCAATAGTCCACCATGTAAGAGATGTTTTGGACGGGGCGATAGTGAGTCGAGAAGGATTCCGTGAAAAGATGCTGCCTGAAAACTTCGGCTGAAAACACCGGGCTGCGAAAAAATGGGTTCTCACCAATGAGATAGGTGTCATCCCAAATCCGTTCCCCTTTGAGGCATGGAAAGTAAGTGGCGAACGCCGCAATGGCAAACAATAGCAACACCAACCACGGGCGCAGCCACCGGGCAGACTCCGATGGACGCAGCTTGCAGACGGCTGCTGAACTTGGGCTGGGGCTAATTTCCGTCAAGAGAATGCCTGTCGGCGATGGTTTGGGCTATGATTGGCAGGGAAGTTTTCGGAATATGGTTTTCCGTACGATTTGGAAAGCACAGAAGCTCTACCGAGAAAGCTTGGTTGGGTGCCTGTCCATGGGCTGACATTAGCATCCATGATGCCAATGATGCCGTGGTTACGAAAGCGGACACCCGGCGAACCGCTGAGGAAGGCCGGGTGTTGCGAGTGAACGCCTGGTAGGGAGAGATCGCTATTTGTAAGGCGACTAAAATGACGCGGGGGCCACATCGGAAAGCGCAGCGAATGTGGTTCCGTTCACCTTCGGGGAATTCTCCACCGTCGGAATTGTGAATGCATTGCCGAGGATGTCGGTTCCACTGCTCGTGTAAAGCCGTGTGCCGGTCTTCAGATAGGCTTGGATGTCGGCCCAAGCAATGGCGTTTCCATTCGTCTTGTTGTTCTCGATCGAATAGAGATCAATCGCCGCATCAATCTGGCGGAGATCCTCAAGGACCTGGGTGGCCTGCGAACGCTTGCGGCTGCGGAGGAAGTTCGGGACCGCGATGGCCGCGAGCAGTGCGATGATCGCGACGACGATCATGATTTCCACGAGCGTGAAGCCCGCGTGTTTGGTGTTCAGTTTGTGGAGCATGGTATGATGATTTCTGTTATATGATTTCACTCCGGGAAATAATGTTTGCTGGAGTGTGAACAGATTGTAGCATTCTAAATGCCAGCGATGATTGCAGCGTGATCGAAATGTCATCCCTTTTTCTGACGCCTTTGCATCTCCCATCCGACCGAAGCCGTCTGCAACTCTGCCCAAGAAAGCAAACACCCGGCCATCCTTTCGGGTGGCCGGGTGGTGAGAGATAGGAACCGCTCAGGCGGTCCGAGGGTTACTTATAGGGCGACCAGAAGGAGGCCGGGGCCACGTCGGACA
>CAIRYQ010000007.1 GCA_903882875.1 uncultured Spartobacteria bacterium
CCAAAGCCGACCTCGCCCGCAAGATCACCAAATACATCAAAGGCCACAACAAGACGGCAAAACCTTTCAAATGGACTTATCGCAATACCGACCGGCGCATCCGTTGAACCCATCAGTTCCTTCCGTTACACTGCACTAGTGAATGGTGAATGGTGGCTGCGGCAGCTACTATTCACCATTCACCATTCACATCAGCGGAGCAGTACGGGTGGAGGGAACCGAAGGCGCGAGCGTCGTCTCACGGCAGCAGCTTTCCCTTTTCAAGATGGATCGTCCGCGAGCCGTGCGACGCCGCGCGCGGATCGTGTGTGACCATGATCACCGTCTTGCCCGCCTGCCCGCTCAACGTCTGCAAAATCTCCAGCACGGTGTCCGCGCTCGCCGCATCGAGATTTCCCGTCGGCTCGTCCGCGACGATCAGGCGCGGGTCCGTCGCGATGGCGCGCGCAATGGCCACGCGCTGCTCCTGCCCGCCGGACATCTGCTTCGGCAGATGCTTGCGCCGCTCGGCGAGGCCGACGAGTTCCAGCGCCGTGTTCACCAATTCGCGGCGCTGCGCCGAGGAGAGATTCATCAGCAGCAACGGCAGCTCCACATTTTCAAAAGCCGTCAGCACCGGGATGAGATTGAAGCTCTGGAAAATGAAACCCACATTCTGATTCCGCCAGTCGGCGAGTTCCGACTCATCAAGAGAAGTGACCTCCACGCCCTGCACAAAACAGTGTCCCGAAGTCGGGCGGTCCACGCCCGCGATGATGTGCAGCAGCGTGCTCTTGCCCGAGCCGGACGGCCCCATGAGCGAGAGAAATTCGCCGCGCGCGATGTCGAGGCTCACATCATCCAGCGCAGCGATCTCCATGTCGCCCTGGCGGTAAACTTTCGAAAGATTGCGGATGGTGACGATCGGCTCGTGCTGCACGCACGACCTCTACGCGACGTTCACGCGCCGCGCAACGCACGCCGCTCCGTGACATGCCGGATGATCGCGTGCAGCAGCGCGAGCCGCGGCATCTTCGCGCCCGCGGCGAGACCTTGTCGCAGCGGCTCGCCCCAGATCGCCTCGACTTCCACGGGACGGCCCAGCTCGTAGTCAATCATCGAGGAAGGCCGGTAGCCGCCGAACGCAAAGCTGCGCTCGATCTGCCAGTCCGCAAACGCATCGGGAATCGCGTGCCCGAGCCGTCGCGCGGCATCGAGCAGCTCATCCATGATCGCGCGCGCCTCCGCACGCAGCGCCGCATCCGCGAGCACGTCGGCCACGTTTGCATTCGCCGCGATCGAGAGGCCGTTGAACGGCACATTCCACATCAGTTTCCGCCAACGCTCGCCATCGAGATCGTCCACCGCATTTGCCTCCACGCCCACGGAGCGGAACGCATCCGCCACCGCGCGCACGCGCACCGACACAGGCCGCCCGAATTCCCCAATCGAAATGGATCCCTCGTCCAAATGCCGGATCACGCCCGGTGCCGTGCGATTGATGCACACAAAGCACAGTCCGCCCATCACACGCTCCGCACCCCACCGTTCGGCGAGGAACCGCTCGTTGCCGAGCCCATTTTGCAAAGTGAACAATGCGGTGCTCTCGCCGATGAGCGGAGGTAGCAGACGCACAAGCTCCGCATTCGCCGTCGCCTTCAGCGCGATGATCACGATATCCGCCGGCCCGATTTCCTCCGCCGTCGCCGCACACTCCACTCGCGGCAGATGCACCTCGCCACCCTTCGTAAAAATCCTCAGCCCTTCACGCCGCACCGTGTCGAGGTCCGCACGCATGAGGAAATGCACGTCGCACCCCGCATGCGCGAGCATCCCGCCATAGTAGCAGCCCACCGCGCCGGAGCCGACGACAGCGATTTTTCCGAGGGGACTCTGATTCACCCCGCCATTTCAAATCCCCGTCCCGCAATCCGCAATCCGCAATCGAAAAGTGGGCCCGCCGGGATTCGAACCCGGAACCAAGGGATTATGAGTCCCCTGCTCTAACCGTTGAGCTACAGGCCCGGTTAAGGAGAAATAACAAACTCAGGCACGCACTTCCATTTGCTTTTCACGGTCATTTTCCACGGCATCGGCGTGATGGATCGCAAAGCCGTGGAAACTTGGACGCGAACCAGCATTCGGAATCTCTGGCGGCATGAAGCGGGCGGATATTACGCACGCACCTGCAGCGGCGGCAAGGACACTTGGCAACGCCTCCCGACAGCCTTCTCGAAGTCGCCAGCCTGATGCTGTCTTGCGTACTTACCCAGTTGCCTGACACCCCAAGGCTAGCTGCCCTTGAAGCCAAAGTCAGGCCCGACTCCTCGATCGCCGATGCAAGTAGGCGGAGAACGCCTTGTCGTACGGCTCTCGCGTGTTGAGCGGCACATAGTCAATGCCGACTTCGAGCAGGCCCTTGCGGAAGCGCTCGGATTCATCGGCGAGATTCTGCATGTAGCTTTCGCGCACGGATGCGGGGTCCACCTCCAGTTCCTCGCCAGTTTCCAAATCGCGGAAGACCGTCGCGCCGTCGAAAGGGAACTCGACTTCGCTCGCGTCGCGGATTTGAAACACGATGACGTCGTGCCCGTGGCTGCCAAGCAGGCGGATGGATTTCAGCGTCTCTTCCGGATCGTCAATGAGGTCGCTGATGAGCACGATGAGTCCGCGGCGTTTCAGATTCCGCACCATCGCGCGCAGACTCGCGGTGACGTTCGTTTCGCCGACGGGTGGGTTTGCGGTCATCACCTGGATCATCTGCCGCAGGTGCGAGACGCGGGATCGCGGTGGCAGCACGAGGCCGGGCTTTGCGCCGAAGAGCGAGAGGCCCACGGCGTCCTGCTGCTTGATCATGAGATAGCCGAGGCACGTCGCGAGGAAGCAGCCGTAGTCCCACTTCGTCACGTCGCGCGTGCCGAACGCCATCGAGGCCGAGCGGTCGAGCAGGATGTGGCAGCGCAGGTTCGTCTCCTCCTCGTATCGCTTGATGTAGTAGCGGTCGGTGCGCGCGAAGACCTGCCAGTCGAGATATTTCAAATCATCGCCCGGCACATACTCTCGGTGGTCGGCGAATTCGACGGAGAATCCGTGAAAGGGACTTTTGTGCAGCCCATTGATGAAGCCCTCGACGACGAGCCGCGCGATGAGCGGCGAGAGCGTGAATTTGTCCAGCATCGCCGGATCGAGAAACCGGCGCGGATCGGGGTCGCGGATCACCTCGGTGATCACGCGCGGGTTGCCACGCTCGACGACCTCGCGATGGAAGCGCCGCGCGAAACTGCGCACGCCATTGCGGATCGAATCGAACAGCGAGGTGGATTTGCCGGAGGCGCTTGTCATTTGGGAAAGTCGCCGGGATCAGCGGCGCAGCGCCATGCGACTTTGGCAAGGCCGGGGCATTGCTGAAATCCCCGCGAGCGCGCATTCCGTTTCTGCGTCTGGTTGAGCATCCATCACTGCTTGCTGCGGCTGTAAGTGACGAGATACAGGCGCGTGCCCGGAACACTCTTGAACTCCGTCGGACGTTTCATGCCAGAGAGGTCGTAGCAGATGCGCAGCGTGTCGCCCTTGATCTCGAAGATTGCAGGAAATGTCTTGCCGTTATTGGGCCCCTCGGTGCCGGTGATGGTCATGCCTTTCGGCTCTGCCGCGGAATCAACCGTGTACGTGCCCCTGTCCATTGAGCCGGCGATCGCGACCTCATACTTTCCGTTCTCGAGCTTGAGGCTGATGCTTTTGAGAACGGCGGCAGGCATGGCTTGGCCTCCCAGCTCGGCTTCGATCGGCGACCATGTTCCTTGCAGAGCATTATTGTTGTCCGGGGCATCAGCGGCGAATGCGGCGATCGCTGTGGCGAAAGTGAGGACGGTGCAGAGGATGTGTTTCATGTCGGGTCGGTTGGTTTTGGGTTGTGATTGCAGGGCGGGGATGAAAGTCGAATCAGCAGGAGAAGCGGCAGCCTACGATGCGGCGCGCTCGCGCACTTCCTGCAGAAGCCGCTGCACGATGCTGTCGGTCGTGATGCCTTCGGCCTCGGCGGTGAAACTCGCGAGGATGCGATGGCGCAGCACCGGCAGCGCGACGTGACGCACGTCGTCGCACGAGACATTGATGCGGCCCGAGAGCGCCGCGTGGCATTTCGCCGCGAGCACGAGCGCCTGGCTCGCGCGCGGGCCGGCACCCCAGCCGACCTGTTCCTTGATGAAGGCCGGCACACCCGGCTCGTGGGGTCGCGTGGCGCGCGCGAGGTCCACCGCGTAGCCGGTGACGTGGCGCGAAACGGGGATGCTGCGCACGAGCTGCTGGTGCGCGATGAGTGTCGGGCCATCGAGAACCGAGCGCACGTCGGCGTCGGTGTTCGTCGTGGTCTGTAACACGATGTTCTCCTCCTCGTCGAGCTGCGGATACTTGATGAACGTGTTCATCAGGAAGCGATCCTTCTGCGCCTCGGGAAGCGGATACGTGCCCTCCTGATCGATCGGGTTCTGCGTCGCGAGCACGAAAAACGGCTGCGCGAGCTTGTAGGTCTGCCCACCCGCGGTGACTTCGCGTTCCTGCATCGCCTGGAGCAGCGCGGCCTGCGTCTTCGGCGGAGTGCGGTTGATTTCATCCGCGAGGACGATGTTGCTGAAAATCGGCCCGGCGACAAAGACCGTGACGCGCTTCCCGGTCTCATGATTCTCCTCGATGATATTCGTGCCGACGATGTCCGATGGCATGAGGTCGGGCGTGAACTGGATGCGCTTGAACTGCAGCGCGAGCACGCGCGAGAGCGTGCTGATCATCAGCGTCTTTGCGAGGCCGGGCACGCCTTCGAGCAGGTTGTGTCCTCCGGCGAAAATGGTGGTCAGCAGTTGTTCAAGCACCTCGCGCTGGCCGACGATCACCTTGCCGAGTTCGGCGAGCATGTCCTCATGGCAACGGTGTAGTTTTGCGATTTTTTGTTCGATGGTTTCGGTCATGGATGGTGGTTCAATTCTGATTGGGGTGAGGCGTTCGCCGGAACGATTACGCATCTCGTTCACCGAGAAATAGCGGTTGGGGCAATGGAGCCAAGTCGGGCGTGACGAAGGAAGCTTTAGCCTCAGGAGACATGATGCGGTCGCGCGAGTAGAACAGCAATAGGTTGCGCTTCTGGCTCAGTTGGGACTGTGCATCGAAGAAGGCATCGGCAGATACAGCAGGGCCGAACTGCCGGAGTGTCGTGTGGATGAGCTGGAGCCATGCGTGTGTCATCGTCTCATGATAGCCGCCGGTTGGTGAGTCGGTGATTCCGTGTGCGGCGTTATAAGCGCGGACACCATCGCGCATCCGGCTGAGCGCCTCGTCGAACGGGAAACGGGTAAGATACAGGTAGGCAACCTTGAGGTGTGCCCGATGATTCCAGAGGTCGAGTGGCAGAGACCGTTCCTCGAATTGCCGGATATGTTCGTCGTCGCTCACAGTGAGTTCGCAGAGATGTCTGCTGGGCAGTTCGGCATCAGTGGCTCAGCGCGTAGGTGATCACGTTGAGCGCCACGCGCAGCGCGTCGGTGGAGTCGAGGCCTTTTGCGTAGGCGTTCGACTCGCGGTTAAGCGCGCTTTGAAAATCGAACGGCGTGTAGAGAATCGCGGGCCGCTGATCGAGGAAGAGGCAGTGAAACTCCGGGTATTCGAGCGCGGGATCGTCACGCAGCGCGCTCGGCGTATAGTTCACCTTTTCCACAGCATTCCAGCCTGCGGCGAAAATCGGATGCGTCGGCGGGAGCTTGATGAATTCATTGTTGCCGAACGCCTTTTTGATCTCGCGCCGGAACGCCGTGTCGAATGCCTTGAGCCCTCCGCCCGCGCTTGCGACGAGCATGCCGCCGTGTTCGAGGTAGCGGCGCAGGCCCTCGATTTCCTTCGGCGTCAGCTCGAAGTCGTAGTGGCCGCTCATGAAAATCAGCGGGAAATTTCCGAGCTGCGGATCGTCGAGCGCCACGCGGTGCGGCGCATAGTCCACGTCAATCTTCGTGTTGTCGTTGAGGCCGATCGCGATGCTGTTGTGCAGGCCGGGGTGCAGATCCCAGCTCCCGCGATACATCACGGTCGCGTGGCGGAACACGTCGCCGGGATGCGACTGGCCTTCGTAACTCGGGAACTGCTGCGCGAGGAAGCGGCCGTATTCCGTGCTGCCGAGCACGTAGGCGACGAGGTTCACGCCGAGGCGCCACGCGGTCTCGCCGAGGATGTGCTTGCCGGACGGATGATATTTTTCCCCGCTCCACGCCGCGCCGAGTCCGGTGGGCACGAGGATCGCCGCGGCGCGCGTGCCGATGTCCATCGAATACACCTCGGGCGGCTGCTGGAACTGCACGCCGTTCACCATCGTCATCACCTGCTGCACGCGGTAGCGCGCGTTGAAGACGGGATGATCCGGCGGCAGACGCATGAACTGCTTTTGCGGAAAAATCTTCCGCATCTCTCGCGCGACGGCGACGGAGAATTCGTCGAGCCCGCGCGCGGCGTTAAAGAGGATCGTGCCGCCGCCGTTGAGATATTTGCGGAGGTTCTCCACCTCGGCGGGCGTGAGCACGAAGTCGTAGTCGCCCGTCATGTAGAGGATCGGGATGTCCACGGGATCAAAGCCGGGGCTTGCGAGCGGCTTGGTCGAATATTGATAATTGTTGCCGTCGGCGAGGCGCTCGTTCGTGCCGATGATGAGCTTCGACGCGTCGCCCGGAAAACTCTGCCACTGTTCGAACACCTGCACCGTGCCGTCGGGATGTGTGTACTTCAGCTTCTCGCCATACTCGACCTTGTACATGACGGTGAGCGTCGTGGGCGGCGGCGGCGTGCGCTCCTGCGTCTTGCGCATCGTGGGGCCGGGGTCGGGAATCACGTCGGTCTCCTCACCGCCGGTCTGCGTCTTCGGCGGTGCCTTCGCCGCTGGCGGCGGCTTTCCCTCGGCAGGCGGGAACTGCACTTCCCGTTGAGCAAAAAGTGACGCTGGCAGTGCGAGGAGCACGACCAGTGTGGAGCGGAAATATGCGGGCATGTTCATGGCAGGGTGATCTCGAGTGTCGGCATCGGATCGTTCGGTTTTGCGCGGAACCATTTTTCGTCCGGCTTCAATTGGACTGTCTTCAAAATCTTCGGCACAGCGCCGACTTCGCCCGCGGGCGCGAGGACGTTCAGCGTGTATTCGGGGATCGGCCCGGCATTGCCGTCCTCGTCCATCGCCCACGTTTTCACGATGAGCGGAACGAGCGTGCCGGGCAGCGGCGTGCTGCCGTCCGCACGCACGGCGGCTGGCGAATTGCGCACGTTCGGATCCTGCGCGCCCGGTGAGAGCGGCGTGATCGGCTTTGTCGTGACGAGCTGCACCTTCGCGCCGCGCGGCACGTCGCCTTTCAACTGCACGACCAAAAAGCTGAATGCCTGCACGGGCACCTCCTCGTCCTTCACGATGCGCGGAAGCGTCTTGTCTCGCGTGGATTTGATCTGCTCAGGTTTGATGTTGCAGTTCAGGAGCTGCACTGCGCTCACGGTCATTCCCATCCATTCGGAGTCCTTCGGCGGATTCGTGATGGCGACGGTGGTGAGCTGCACATTTGCAGACGCCGTGTGCAAGGGCAGGCCGCAGTCGTCAATGGTCGTGTCCTCCGCGCTGCCGGTGACGGTCCTAAGCGCAAGGCCGGTCTGGCATTTGTGGATCGTGTTTCCCTTCAGCATCGCGGGGCCGGTGTGCCAGACGATTCCCTGCGGGCAATTCTCCACGTAGTTCCCGCTCGCGCTGCCCTCGCTCGAGGTGATGCTGATGCCGATGGCGTAAGGCCCGAGCACGCGGTTCTCGCGGATTTCGCAGAGCGGACATGAGATGATCTGGAGCGCCGCCGGTCGTACGAGCGGAACCTTGCGCGCGTCGAATGTGTTCCGTGCGATCACGGGCGTGTCGCAACTGTAAACCGCGAGCCGCGAGTGGCCGCTGAAAAGATTGCCGGTGATGTTGCAGCGCTCGTTCGGCTTTGCGCCGGTGTTGTCAATTCCCGTCGCCGTGACCGCGAGGTGATCGAGCTGTGCATTTTGCAGATCGATCATCGAGCGGTTGCCCGCGGTGAGTTCGCCCGCCGCGATCACCTTGCCTTCCATCGGAGCAGTGATGCTGATGCGCGCGTTGCGCTTGCCCTCCGACAGTGCCGGACGCCCCGCCACCATCAGCGCGCCGCCGCGCTCGATCTTGAACGCACGCTCGGCAGCGGTCGTGGAGCAAAGTTGGATCGCCATGTCATCCGTCGCGCCCTGCGCGTGCATCTTCAGGCTGCCGTGGATTTCGACGATGCCATTCACCGTGAGCGTGCGTTTGCCGAGCCCGCCTTGGAAAGCGAAGTTGGAATTCGGATCGAGGATGAGCGCCTTGCACGTCGGCTTGTCGGCGTCGTCGCGATCGAAAAGCACGGTGTCGCGCGCGGCAATCACCGCGTCGTCCTCCGCGCCGGGAACTGCTCCGCCGCGCCATGTCGCCACATCACTCCATCGTCCGCCGCCGAGTCCGTTCGAGTGGATTTCCTTCGCATCCGCGCTGGTCGCGAAACGCAGGCAGCCGAATGAGGCGATCAAAATGAGGACGAATTTTGGGAGGGCTTTCATTCGTTCTCCGGTGCCTCGATGAAGCTGCGCAGCGTGTCATTCTGCCGGTCGCTGACGGGGAGGATTTTCAGCCCGTCAATCCGCAGCGTTCCGTTCGCGTTCACGAACGCGATCTTCACCGTGCCGTCCTGTGCCTCCGGAACGCGGAGCCGCGCACCCATTTTCCGCCACTGGCCGTAGGTGCGTTGCAGGTAAATCGTCGCGGTGTCCGATGGCGTCTTGGCTGCGCCGTCCGCGCCCGGCCACATCGTCACCGTGGCGTAATGCCACTGGGCGACTTCGCGGCTGAACATCTGTTCGCGATACCAGAATTCCACCCAGCAGGTGCCGCCCGAGGGCAGATTTTTCAGCTCCTTGGTGAACGTGAAGCCGCTGCCGTTACTCATGAAGCCGACGTGCGGGCCGTCAATGCCAAGCATGGGTTCGAGTGAAATTTTCACCACGCTTGCAACAGGCTGAGTCTCGTCCGGCTCGAAGCCCGTGGCGTAGCCGCGGAAGCGCGCATCCGCGGTTTGTGCGCCGGATTTCTTTGCAGCCTCGGCGCGCTCCGCCTTCGCCTTCACGAGATCGAAAACGGCGTCGAGCTTTTGCAGTTTGAAATATTCCGGGAACGACTCGCGCAATTTTTCAAACCAGCCGAGCGACGCGGCGAAATCCTCCTGCCGGTAAAGACAGTCCGCCATCCCGTGAATCGCGCGGTCGCGGAAGCCGGCCCACTGGCGCAGCTTCAACAGCACTTCGTAGTGGTTCATCGCTTCCTCGTAGCGGCCCGCGAAACGATCCACTTCCGCGCGCAGGAAGCGGTACATGCCCTCGAGTTTCTGCTCGGGAAAATCGAGTTCCATCTTCTCCAAGAGCAGCCGCGTGCCGCGCACGTCGCCGCTGCGCAGCTTTTGCTCCGCGATGCGGAGCTGCGCACCGCGCTGGATGGCCTCGGTCTGTCCGGTCGCGGCGAATCGCTCGCCACCGAGCGTCTTCGCGAGACGGTAACGCTCTGCGGCCTGAGTCAAGTCGCCCGCCTGCGTGTAGAGGTCGCCCCAGTGGATCGCCGCCTCGCGCACCGTCGGGATGTTGAGCCCGCGATGCTGGCTGATGATCCGTTCGTAAAGCGTCGCCGCTTCCGCGTATTCCTTGCGGTGATTCCACGCGATGTCCGCGCCCTTGACCAACGCGAGCACTTGCAGCGAGGGCACCTTTGCCGCTGCTTTCAGCGATTCCTCCATGAGCTGCATCGCCTCCGTGCCTCGTCCCTGCTCGGCGAGCGCTTCCATGATCGTCGTCTGCAGGACCACGCGCCGTTTCAGGTCCACGTCGGGCTGCGCGAGCAGGTGGCGGCCGATTTTTTCCACGAGCGGCCAGCGGTTCGGCTGCTCGGAGACGGTGAGAAAATCGAAGAGCGAATTGATCCGCTGCATGTCCCACTTTGTCCATTCGCTCGTCGTGAGAAGCTCCACGGTCTTCGCGAGCGAATATGGGCTTGTCGGCGCTGGCGCAGTCCACATGTAAACGCGCTGCGTGATCGGCGGCAGGCCGGCGCCCGCGTTCATCGTCACGATGTATTCGCCGGATATGAAATAGACATGCGTCGGCGAGTGACCGCTGCCGTGGTTGCCGTCGCCGAAGTCCCACTGGATGTTCTTCGCGTCTGCGATCGTACCCTGCGCCTCGAAGCGCGCGAGGTGGAGATTGATTCCTGGTGTGCTCAGAGTGTCGTCCACGCCCCACACGAATGTCGCCACGGGCGCGCCGTTCGCGCCCTCGATGCCCGTGGCCTCGGCGAGCGCGGCGCGCGGGAAAATGTCGGGAGGCACGAACGTGCTGGCCACTTTTTTCTTCACGCCGTCAGTCCTCCAGTAGAGCGAACAGTTCGCAACGACTGCATCCACACCGCAGACGTGGTGAATCTCGAATGGATGCACGCCCTCGGTCAGCTCCACCTCGGCCCAGGCGCTCGCGGGGATTGAGATGTTAAAACGGTGCGCGCCCGTTTGCTCCCATACGCGGTTCCCATCTATGAACAAGAACGCCGCGTGCTCCGCGCCGATGAAAAACTTGTACGTGCCCGCCTCGGCGATTCGCAGGAAGCCGCGATACGATGCGGTGAAATTGCGCGGCGTGTCCGGCCGCGCCGGGTTCACATTCTGCGCGATCATGTCCACAAACGAATTCGCCGTGACGACCGTGCTCTTCTTCAGCCCCGCGACGACGTTCGCCCAACTCGCGATCGAATCACCCGCCCAGTCACGAAACTCCGCGGTGATGCCCTCCTGGATCACCGGTGCGCTCGCGGCAGACGCGTCCGCATTTCCTGCGTAGGCCCAATACATCGGGTCATTCGCACGGCGCTTGAACTGGATGAGCGTGTCGCCGCGCGGATTGTGCGAGAGGATCGCGACGGGAATGATCGTGCCGTCCTGCGCCTGCACGCAGATATCCGAGCCGTCCGCACGAAGCCAGCCCGCCGCCGGAATCCGCGCGATGACGGATTCGGCGGCCTGTTTCTCTGTTGTAAAATCAACCAGCACGCGCAGCGGAAAACGCACACGATAGCCTGCCACCCAGGTGGGCGGCGGCGGGGCGGTGGAGGGACCGGGCGCTGTGGACGCGGCAGCAGCGAATGACGAAATCAGGACGACGAAGCTCCAAATGAAAAGCAAGAAGCCCGACTTCGAGGCGGGGCGGAGACTGCACAGAGATGGATGCTTTTTCGTCATTCGGATTTCGTCATTCCGGCTCATACGTCACCGTGAGCTGCCACTTGTGCCGATGCCCGCCGTGCGTCGGCGAATGAAGTAGCGCGAAGCCGTCAAACGTGATGAGCCAGCCGCGGTTCGGCGCTGCGCCCGTGTACCACATCTCGACATCCTGCGTGACGTTCACCGTGAGCAACTGCCCGTTCACAAACGTTCCCGATGCCGTCGGGTTCGTCGCGCGGTCCGTGGATTTTCCGCGCGCGCCGGCGACTGACCACTCCTGCTTCTTCGGATAAGTCGTGCGGTATTGGAAACACGCGCCGATGCCCCATTCCGGCAGCACACGCCACACGTGAACGGTCGTGCTGGCGACATTGTGCGCGATGGTCCACTCCGCGCGCGTGATGCGCATGCCCTTCGGAATCTGGTCGAGCGAATAGCGCAGCAGATAACACGTGCCCGGTCCGCCGCCGGCCGCGGAATTGATGTAGCGCGTGTTGTCGTAATTGTAGCACGCCCAGCCATTGCGGACGTTCGTCTCGGAGAGCGCCGCGAACGAATCCAGCGCATCCGACTTGATGATAATCGTGCGCGCCACCGCGTGCGAAACGCCAAATGCGAGCAGCGCCACGAGCAGCGGTTTCATTGCAAAGGCGCACATGAATTCAGTCGTTCTTGTTCACCGCGACGTAGAGCCGGTCGTGTTTTTCCGAATAGGCGAGCCCCTTGGCGATCCCACACTCCAGCTTCAGCCGCTCGCCTTTTCCATTCAGCCGTCCCTCGGCGTCGAGCCCGAGGAGATGCAGCGACTTCGTGTCGCCGATCGCTATGCACGCGCGCTTCGGGATCACCACCGGGATGCCCGTCATGTGCGCGCCTGTCACCGTTGCGACCTGCGGCATCAGCGAGGGGTAGCCGTCCGTCTGCGCGATTTGGTAGAAGTGGGTGTGATCCTGGAGGCAGATGTAGAGCGCGGGTGCGGTCGGATGTCCTGCGATCGCGCAGGGCCCGACGAGATCGCCCGGAATATGGAACCACGCCTGCCTCAGTCCGCCGTTCTGCGTGTCGTTCACGAGGCAGCCGGAGTATCCGCCCATCACGAGCGCCTCGCGTGCGGCGAACCACCCCGTGCCGGTCGGCAGAAGGCTGTTCGTGCGCCGGCTTTTCGGAATCACCGCGAGCCGGTTGTATTTTCCATTCACGTCCTTGCCGACCCGCGCCTGCACAGTTGCAGTCTTCGATTTCGGCGCGATCGTCTCTGCCGGCGCGTCCACGGGCAGCCCTTCACCATCGAGCGCAAACATCCCAATGCCGCCCTCCTTCGGAGTTTCGCCCGTCGCATTCGGCACGAAGAGATGCTTCGCATCAAAGTCCAGTCCGACCGTGCCTGCGCCCTGTCCGCAGTGAAAGCCTGTGCCTCGTGTGCTCGCGTGAACCATCTCCAGCGCGCCGTCCTTGATTTCGTAAATCACGAGATGATCGAACTCCAAGTGCTTCGCGAACTCGGGATGATTCCCCTGCTTCTCCACAGGCGACGCGTCCACATCCTGCCACACATAGAGCAGCGGCAGCTTGGGGTGGAAAAGCAGTCCGAGCGGATAGTTGAAATTCGCGGCCAGCGCCTCCGGCTTTGGCAAAGTGATCCAAGTCGGCTCACCGCCCGCGCGTCCTTGCGCATCGAGGCGGAACACCGCGAGATGCCGGTCATCCTTCCCAGCGCGGCCGACGACGACCAGTGACAGCGCGTCGCTCACCGCTGCGCAGCTTGCATCCGGCACGACGACCTTCGAGAGAAATGCCGGCGCCTCGGCAAGCTGCGTCGGCGTGATCGTGAATTCGCGCGGCAGATTTTCCGCGCGTGCGGTGATCAAAGTGAGCAGCAGCGTTGCGGTGAGGCGGAGCGCGATCATGGTTGCGCGAGCCTGCGGTAGTATTCCTTCACCGCGTCCTCGTAGCCGGGAATCGGCGGGCCTGCGGGTTCATCGAGGATGCGTCCGCGCACTTCCTGTTTGCGCGGCAGGCTCGGGATAAAACCGGTCTGCGCACGATTGAAAACGCGCGCCTCACTGCGCAGGCGATCGAGCAATTCCTGCTGCGTGCGGAATGCCTCGGCAGTCGGATTCTCGCGCAGGCGATCCAGATTCTGCGTCATCTGCGCGACGAGTTCGTCGAGATGATCCGTCGGCAGGAAGAGGTTCTTCAATTCCTTCCGCAGCGCATTCGCGCGCTCGATGAGCTGCTTCTGATCACCGTTCATCTCGCGCAACATCGCGGCGACCTTCGGATCGAGCGACTTGCCCTGACGCTCCACAATCGTATTCACCGTCTGCGGCTTCTGCATCCGGTCGGCCATCTTGTCGTTCCACTCGCCCTTGTCGGACGTGCTGAATTTCGTCTTCTCCGAATCCACGCGCTTGCCGCCGATGCCAGTCGAAGTGTCCGGCTGCATGTCGGCGGTTTTCTTTTCCTGCAGCACGCCTGCCTGATCCGGCGCTTCAAACTGCCCCTCCTGCACCTTGTCGCGCCCGCGCATGTTTGGCGATTCGCTGCCCGCGACCTTGCCGTACGAACGCGCGCCCTGCCGTCCCGTCGCCGACATTCCGCCGACATTTGCCGTCGGCGGTTTCTTGTTGCCGGTCGTCGAAGTCGCACCGCTGGAATTGAGACGCCCCGCGAGCTTCCCGACCTCGCCGGGATCGGCGGAGATGAGGCCCGAGTTCACGGTGAGCGTGTCAAATTTGTCGCCCATCTCGTCGGCTTCTTCGAGCAGTTTGCCCACGAGATCCTCGATCTTCTCCGGCACGAGCGGCGCGATCATTTCATTCGGGCGCAACGCGTCATTTTGATCGAATCGCTTCGTCGCCTCGACGCGATTGCCGAGGCGCAGCGTGCTCAAGTCGGGCCTGTTCGCGTTCTCCACCGTCTTCATCGCAGCCGCCAGCGCTTCCGAGACGGCGGGAAGCGGGTTCTTGTCCGGGTCCGCACCTGCGCCCTTTTTCTTCGCCGCCTCCGTCTCGCGCATCTCCACGACCTGCCCGATGTTCGAAATATCCTGCCGGAATTTCTCCATCTCCTTGCCCGACCCGGCCATCAGTTTTCCCAGCTCCTTCTGCGCTTCGAGCACGGATTTCTTCTGCTCCGCATCCTTCATCGCACGCGCGATCGCATCGGCGTTCGCCTTTTTCAGCGCGGTGTGGATTTCAAAAAGTGCGGTCGCTGCCTTCGTCTGCGCGCCCGCTGCTGCCGTCCAATTGCCACTGGTGATGTCCGTCGAAGCCTGCTGCATCGCCGCCTTCACGCCGCTGGAATCAAACGCCGCCGACGCGGCGCTGAATGCCTGACCGAGCAGTTCATCCACAGGCGTGACACGTTCGCCGACGCCTGCGAGCGCAGTCTGCGCGAGGCCCGAGAGCGCGAGCAGTTTTGCCTGCCGGTTTGCCGCCGCTTTCACCGCGAGCGGCTGCGCGCTCTTCGCCGCATTCGCGGTGGACTCATCGCGCAGCGACGCCTGCCGGTCGGCGAGCATCTTCACGAACGGCGTCATGTTCGTCAGCTCCCAGTTCTGCCGGAACTGCACGTACTGATCGAGAATCTCACTGAGGCTGCGGATCGTGCGCTCCTGTGTGAGCCGCGCCTCGGCGAGGGCAGCGCGCTTCGCCTGCGGATCGTCCTTTGCCGACACCGTCTCGATGATGCGGACGGCACGCATCATCTCGGTGTCCGCAAGCATCCCGATCGAAAACTTCAAATTGCCCGCCGCGCTCACCAGTTCGCGCGCCGTCGCGCCCGCGCTCTGTCGAAGTTGCTCCTGCGCCTTCGCCTGCTCGCGCATCGCGGCTGCGAGCGCTTCGAGATTTTTCTGATCGTCCCAGCGCAGGCCCGATGCGGGATCGAGTTTTTGCATCCATTCCGCAACGCGCGGAACGGATTCCTGCTCCTGCGCGATGATGCGCTTCATGTCCGCTTCCGACTGCAAAATCTGCTCGTAGAGCACTTGGAACATCGTGCCTTCGCCGCCGATGATCAGCGTGAAAATCTCGCCCGCCGTCCAAGCCTTGCCCTTCGCCGGGTCCGCGTCGCGTGCGCGCAGAACGAGTTCGATCTTCTCACCTTCGACCGCGCCGAGCGCAGTGACCGCGAGCGCGTGGTCGTTTTTGAATTCACGCACGGGATTCGCCTGCGGCCATCTTGCAACGGGCTCCCAGCCTTCGTCATCCGCGAGCGGCTTCGCGCCGAGCACGATCTTGCGGGCAAAGATCCCGATCTCCGCGATGCCGTAGTCGTCCGTCGCGGAAATTTTCAGCGCCAACTCCGTGCCGAGTTCCGCTTCGGTCTGGCGTTCGAGCCCGGTGAGCGAGACTTGCGGCGGCTGATCCGGCAGCGCGCGCAGGCCGTATTTCACGCTCGGGCCGGGTGCCTGCTTTCCACGCTGCACACGCACCTGATAGCTCGGCGTGCCGTCAAAAACGATCTCGCCGCCAAACTCCGTCGCGCTGATCCGAGTGAGCGCGACCGTGCGAGTCTCCGCAGTCGGATCGAAAATTTGCACTTTGTGTTTTGCGCTTTGCTCTTTCGCTACCGCGTCCAGCAGCAGCACAGCGGTGTCCGCGGGCTGATCGAGGACGAACGTCACCGCCGCGCGCGTGTCGTGCAGGGCCTCAAGATCACCGCCGTGTGTCTCAATTTTCTGCGGCGCGATGCGCGTGTATTCGGGGAAAGTCAGCACCGCGCGCACGAGATTCACCTGCGGCGGCAGCGGCACATCAATGTTGAAAACCGGCGTGGTGTAGTCGCCGCCCGTGACCATGTAGGTAAGCGAGCGTTGCAGATTGCGAAACGTGTATTCGACCGACTCTGCCCCTGCGGGCACCGGCACCTGCTCGGCGATCCGCCTGTCGCCGATGAACTGCTGCAACGCGAGCCGCGCAGGGCGCTCGCCATGGATGCGCACGCGGATGCTCACCGCGCCGCCCGGTGTTGCGACGGCATCGCCCGGCTCCACGTCGAGGGTCGTCCGGTAGATCGGCGCGATTTTTGCGAACGGCTGGAAGATGCGCGACGCCGCGTTTGTGAAATGCTCGTGCTTGAAGATGTAGAAGCACGCGCCGATGCCGACGATCACTGCGGCAAACCCAAGGCGCACGAGCGCGGGCCGCATCTTCACCGCCTGCTGGAGATGGATGCTCTTGAGCGAGGCGTGATTTTCCCGCAGCACCGCCGTCCCGTGTTCGCTCCCGCCTTCGCGTGAAATTTGCAGGCTGTTGATGAGCCGGTTGCTCGTGCCGGGGCTCTGCCGCTCGATCGCGAGCGCGACCTGATCCTCTGTGAGCCGTACGTCTTTCCATCGCCGGAAAATCCAGCGCGCCAGCAGCACGAGCACGGCGAGGAATGCCGCGCTCGTCGTCACGCGTCCCCAGCGCGGCAGATGCAGCAGGATGTCGAGCGAGAAGACCGCCCACAGATATGCGAGCGGCACTGCGACGAGCACCGCGAACATTTCGAGCACGATCAGCAGCTTCCAGCGCCGCGTGTTGCGCGACACGATCCGCTTCATCTCGCGGAGCAAATCTGGCTGCGGTGCCTCGGCTGTCGGCTCGGTCATGGGGTTCGGCATTTCTAGCGCGTGCTCATCTTCAGATCACTTCATTCCGAAAATATCCTTGAGCCGGATTTTGAAGCCTTCGGACGGCTTGGAGAGCTTGCCGTCCTTGTCGGTGTAGGCGACGAAGAGGAAAAAGTCCGTATCCGCGCGCAGGCCGGTGATTTGTTTTCCGGGTTCTGTCCACGCCTTGCCGAGTTGCAGCGCGCCGCGCCCATCGGCGTAAGGGCTCGCCCACACGTCGTAGCCTTTCGCTCCCCCGACGGGCTTGAAATGCACGAAGCATCGCGTGCCGTCGGCGTCCTGATCCGGCAGCGTGATGCGCTCGATTTTTGCCGCTGTTCCGAAGCCGGTCGCGAGCATGTCCGCGATCGGATTGCCGAGATCGGGAATGCCCGCGGGCACCGGCATCCGCAGCTTGTCGAGGCGCACGACTTCATCGGCCTTGTCCTCGGGGCGCGCGTATTCCGCGAGCAGGTCGCCGAGCAGTACGTCGTCGGTGCTCGTGGGCTGCGGGTCGTTCACATACATCGCGTGCGTGCGGCGCTCGACGATGATTTTTTCGAGCGTGAGCGGGAGGTTCACATGGCCGTCGCCTTTTCCGAAATGGCCCCACCACGTCGAGCCGTTCTCGCGGTAGCGATCGTAGGGCGCGTTCGACGGCAGCTCGAAGCGCAGGTAGCGCCAGCCGTCGAAATTGAAGAAGCTGAGGCTGCGCGGATCGTCGCAGTTCCAGTCGCTGAATGTGCCGACGCTGATCCACCGTTCGCCTTCCGCATCGCGCAGGCTGTACACCACGCGCCCCCAGTCGCTCGCGGCCTTCACCCACATGCCGAGGTGGCTGGCTTTGCCGGCGATCACGATCGGCTTTGGCGGCACGAGCGTCGTGTAAAATGGCATCAGCTTTTGGTCCTTCGGCTGCGGTCCGAGATGCACGGCCAGCGCGTGTCCGCCTTGCGCATCGGGCGCGTCGGCGTGCTGCGCGGTCATCACGCTGGGGAAGCGCGCGATTTGCAGCGGGCTGTTCTTCGCGTAGGTCGCGTCCTCCGCTTTTGAGATCACCCACTTGTGCTCGCCGGGATTTGCGAGCCGCACGGAGATCGGGCCGGGTCGCGAATCCGAGTGTTCGGGTTCGCCGAGCGTGATCGCCGGATCGCCGATGAGGCCCTCAATGTAGCACGGCGAAGAAGTGATCGTGAAAGTCACGCGCCCGTCCTTTTCCGGCAGCACCGTTGCGTTGTCCATCGGATCAAAGAACGTGATTTTTCCGCCCTTCGGCACCGTGAGCGTGACGGGCCGCGTGCCGCGCACTGTCCAGAAGACATGCGTGATGTCGCCGGTTTTGTAGTGGCTGAACTGCATCGCGTAGGCCGAGAGGCTTCCGGTCGGCAGCCACTTCACGAGGTTCTTGCGGTTGATGTGGCGCGTCATCGTCGCGAGCGCGAGTGCGGAGGGCTTCGGCGTCACTTGCGGGAGGCGGTTGTAGATTCCGCCGCCGTAGTGCTGCTCGCCCCAGTAACCCGCGCACTCGATTCCCCAGCCACCGATTTGCTGCGCGATGCCGTAGCCGTAGAGCAGCAGCGACACGCGCACCCAGTGGTCCGCCTGTTCGTTCATCGTGAGCGAACCGGGTCGCGACGGCAGGCACGGGCCCTCGACCATCACGAGGTTGGGATTTTTGATGCCTGCCTTTTTCAGCTCCTCCGCCATGATGTAGCAGCGGTGGATCGAGACTTGGTGGATCTGATTTTCCGGCAGCCGGTCGAAGACGGGGATGTCCACATTGATCCCGTCCATCAGCTCGCGCACTTCCTTGCTGCGCCGCAGAAAATACACCGGGTAAAGCGGATCGCCGTACGGGAACTGGCACTTGATGCCGGGCCAGAATTCCTTCGCGAGGCGTGCGCCGAATGTGAACGATTTCAGTGCTGACTGAAACCGCTCCTCATCGTCCTTCGGGAAGGTGTATTCCTCGCCGTAGTAGTCCGGCGGGATGCCCGTGGTAATTTGCCCGAGCTGCGGTTCGGCCAGGAATGAGAGATTATCCGGCTTCTCGATCGCGCTCGGCTTCACGTCGCCCTTCTCAAATTTCTCGTGGAGAAATTCGCGGGCCTTCGCCGGATCATCGAGATACTTGCGGACTTCGCCCGTGTAGAAATGGCTCGCACCGCCCTGCACGAGCGACGCCACGCCGAATTTTTCCGCCGCGGCACGGCCCTCCTCGTCGGTCTTTGAAAATGATCCGTTCACCCATTCCGCGCCGAGCTTGCTCATCAGCTCGAGCTGCACTGCGTGCGGCGGCGTGACGTGCCCGCCCGCCCAGTCCCAGAATCCAAAGCTCGGGCCACGCCCCGGCTGCCAGTCGCCGCGTTCGCGCGTGTCCGATTGCAGCAGGCCGAGTGAGCGGCGCTCGGTCCACACTGCGTCGCCGTCTTTCATCGTGAGGGTCACATCGTGGTAGCCGAAGCGATCCATCTTCAGCGGGAATTTCGCCGTCGCGCCGGCGACGGAAACCGGCACCGTGATTTCCTGCGCGGTCTTGCTCGTCCCGTCGTGGCTCACGGTCGTCATCTCCAGTTTCACCGCGTGCGCCTTGCCGCTGAGGTTGCGCAATTTCACCGTGTAGGACGGCTTCGCGGGCGCGGTCCACAGGTGCCCGAGCGCGTCCGGCTGCAAGTCCATCATCACGCCCGGACGCTCCATCGTCATCGCGTAAATGTGTGCCGCGCTCGGCAGTCCGCCCGCGTGCGCGCTGTATTGCGTCGGGTCAGGATACGCGCGGAAAAGCTGCACCTCCTTCGTGATTTCAAACGCGCACACGTCAAGGTCGTCGAACGACGCGAGCGCGCCCGGCTCGATGGGCACCGTCACGCGCCAGAGCCGCGCGGAACTTCCGTTGTTGAGCTGCACCGGCAGCGGCACGGCGTCGCTGGACTTCGCCGTGAGCAAAGGAACGCGCGCCGCGAAATTTTCCGGCGCACCGGCGGCGGGCCGGAAGAACTGCACCGTGACCACCGGCGTGCTGTCGCGCTCGCTGTCGCACGCGGCGACGAGATGCAGCGCGCGATAGCGGCCCTTCGGCACTTGGAAGCGGATGCGCGACGGATTCTCGACGAGCGGCCCCGCCCAGCGTCCGCCGAGCGCGCCGCTGTGCGGATCGGAGTCGCCCTCGATGGTCGCATTCTGTAGCCAGCTCACGCCGACATCCACATGATCATTCCCGCGCGGATTGCGCCTCGGAAAAATGAACGGCACGCCCTGCACGATCGCCGGCTCGCCCGCCTTTGGCAGCGAACCGCTCTCGACGGAAGTCCCGTTGATCCGCTCGGCATTCAGTGCGCTGTCGAGTCGCACCGGCTCGAAAATCGGCGGCTCGATCGCGAGCGCGCGTGTCTCGACGGAGAGCAGTTCGACATTCGCCGAAAGCGTGATCGAAAGTGGCCCGCCGATGGAAACCGGCGGCGGCAACGCAGGCTTTTTCTTTCCGTCCGCGGCCGCTGGAACCGCGGCAGGCACCGCAGTCGCAGGCGGAACCTCGCGCGCATTCAGCAGCATGTCGTTGAACCAAATTTCAAACCGGTCGCGCCGCAAAACATAGCGCACCGAGAACCGCCGCTGCGCCACGCCGGGCAGCGACGCCATTTCAGATTCGACGATCTTCCTCAGGTCTTCGGGCCAGCGCAGGCTGCGCTTGTAGCTCCCGCGAGTCTGGTAGCTCGCGGCCACGCCCGCGGCATTGATCGAAACCAGATCGCTGCCGTTCTGCGAGGAGACGCTCACTGGCAAACCGGGCGCACTGTCCTCGCCGATGATCGCCCGGAGGCTCGTCGGCACTTTCACGGCGGGGTTCATCGTGAAATGAATGATCACCTCCGTGTTCGCCGCGACCTTCGCCGGAGTCGTGAGCCTGATCGGACGCGCACCCGCGACAAACACCGTCCCGCCGTCGCCTGCCTGCATTTCCAATTTCACCGGCTTTCCCGCGACGTCCGTCGCGAACCACGCCGTCACATTTTTCAACTGCCCCGCCTGCTGCTCCCACCACGGTTCGGCGGTGGAAATGTGGATCGCCGAGAACAGCGCGAGCGTCGTTGCGAAAACTCTGCGCCTCGCACTGCGGCTGCGAAATGGAAGAGGGCGGCTCGGTGCGGTCGGGCTAGGGAATGTCATGTCGTGGGGCGGGGATTGGAGCGCATTCGGGAAAATGAAAAAGGCCGCCAGTCGCGGCCTGTTCCACCCGGAAGTTGTCGCGTGTGATTACCATGAGTGGCACCGCGGACTTAGAGCCGTTCCGATTTTTCAATGCGGGGGCTGCGCCGGAAAGGAGTGGCGTGAGTTTGCAGCTCCCGGGTGGAGCACGCGACTCGCGTGCTGTTTCCGGCGACTCGCCGGAAACACGTCGCAGAGTGTGAGCAAACACGCAGGACATTCAATTTCTGTGCGTCTCCAGATCTGCACGCCGTTCACGAACCCACACGTGTCGAATGTCTGCGGCGAGTCGCCGCAGACAGCACGCGAGTCGCGTGCTCCATCCGGGAAGCTCCGCCCGCCTGCCCGTGAACTCCGTTCGGCATGTCGGCAAATTTTTGGAGCGACCCGATATGCAGCTCGAAAATCTGCACTACGCGGATGTGCCCTCATCGGTTTACGAGTGAACCTCCCCATGTCCACCCGCCGCATTTTCTCCGCCATCGTCTCCGCGCTCGTTGCTGTCCAGTTTTCGCACGCTGCGGATATTTCCGAATGCCGCTGGGCCGCGACGCCGCCGGTGATTGATGGCGTGCTCGACGATCCCGCGTGGAAAAATGCGCAGGTCGTGGACACGTTCATCTCGGCGTGGCTGCCGGAGGGGAAACGCACGCCGCCGACGGCGACGAAGGCGCGGCTGCTGTGGGACCGCGAGTATCTCTATTTTTCCGCGGAGATGGAG
This sequence comes from uncultured Spartobacteria bacterium, assembly GCA_903882875.1. Classification (GTDB taxonomy): domain Bacteria; phylum Verrucomicrobiota; class Verrucomicrobiia; order Chthoniobacterales; family Chthoniobacteraceae; genus SXWH01. Next base: position 21,815 of record CAIRYQ010000007.1, read on the forward strand.
GACTGGGATGTCTTCGCAAACGTGACGCAGCAGGACGGATCGGTGTGGCTATGCGACGTGTTCGAGCTGTTTTTCAAGCCTGCAAAGGACAAGCCGGGCTACTACGAATTCGAGGTGAATGCGGCGAACACGAAGCTCGACATGTTCATGCCGTCGCGCGGCTCGGGCGGCTTCCAGCGCCATGCGAGCGACCGCGATTTTCACATCGAGTCCGCGGTGAAAGTGCATGGCACGCTGAACAACTGGAGCGATCGCGACAAAGGCTGGACGGTCGAAGGCCGCATCCCATGGCGCGATTTCCTGCCGACCGGCGGACGGCCCGCGCCGGGCGAAATGTGGATGCACTCGCTGTGCCGCTACGATTATTCCGCGGGCCTGGAGGCACCCGCGCTCTCGACGAATCTCCCGAGCGCATCCGGCAAGAACGCGGACTTCCACCGCTACGAGGACTATGTGCCGCTGAAATTCATCGGCCCGAGCGACGGCGCGGCGGTGCAGCGCGTGGAGTGGGAAAATGTGAAGCTCGCCGGTTCGCCGGAGCCGCTGCCGCCATTTCGCACGGAGAAATTTTTCCCGAAGTTGAAGACGACTTTCCCGATCACGATCGTGTCCGAGCCGGGACGCGACGGATTTTTGCTGCTGGAAAACAACGGCTACGGCCCCGTGCGCAAGAGCCGCCTGCTGCGCGTCGCCAACGATCCCGGTGTGACCGAGCCCGAGGTGTTGCTGGAGTTCGACGAGTCCATTTTCGATGCGTGCTTCCATCCGCGCTTCGCGGAGAACGGGCAGATTTTCATCGGTGCAAACGGGCGCTTTGGCGAGGGGCGGATGGACTTCAACAACCGGCTGCTCCGCTACACGATGGATCGCAAGACCGGCAAAATCGATTCCGCATCGCGCACGCTTTTCCTCGAATGGCACTCACACGGGCACAACGGCCTCGCGCTCGCTTTCGGCAGGGACGGGATGCTCTACGTCACGACTGGTGACGGCACGAGCGAGTGCGATGAATGGGACGTCGCACAGGATCTCACGCGGCTGTATTCGAAGCTGCTGCGCCTGGACGTGGATCATCCGGCGGACGGGAAGCACTACGGAATTCCGAGCGACAATCCGTTTCTGAAAGTCGCGGGCGCGCGTCCCGAGACGTGGGCATACGGCTTCCGCAATCCGTGGCGCATGAGGATGGATCGCGCAACGGGCGATCTGTGGGTCGGGGAAAACGGGCAGGACCTGTGGGAATACGCGCGCATCGCGAAGCGCGGGGAAAATTACGGCTGGCCGTTGCGCGAGGGCAGCCACGAGTTGCAGCAGAGCCGCAAGGCCGGGCCCACTCCGTTCACCGGGCCCCTCATCGAGCATTCGCACACGGATTTCCGCTCGCTCACCGGCGGCATCGTCTATCACGGCACAAAATTCCCGGAACTCGAAGGCTGCTACATTTACGGCGACTACAGCACGGGACAGATTTGGGCGGCGAAGCAGGAGGACGGGAAGCTTGTGAAAGACGAGGCTATCGCGCGCACGTCGTCTGGCATCACCTGCTTTCATGAGACGGAGCAGGGCGATGTGCTCGTCGTGGACTACAATGGCAACGCGATCCTGCGCCTCGAACGGCGCGACCAGTCCGGCACGAGGGCGCCTTTTCCAACGAAGCTGAGCGAGACCGGGCTCTTCACCGATACGGCAAAATTGCAGCCGCACGCCGGGCTGATTCCGTTCGAGATCAACGCCCCCGCGTGGCACGACGGAGCGACGAGCGAACGGCTCATCGCACTGCCGGGCGCCGGGCGCATGGAGCTGACGGACCGGGGCGGCTGGGTTTTCCCCGACGGCACCGCGCTCGTGCAAACGCTGCGCGCAGATGGAAAGCGAATCGAGACGCGCGTGCTCGTGCGGCAGCACGGCGAGTGGGCGGGTTACAGCTTTGCTTGGGACGACGCGCAGACCGACGCCGCGCTCGTGCCGAGGGAAGGCGCGACACGGGGCGACTGGCATTTTCCCGGTCGTCAGGAATGCGCCGTCTGCCACAGCCGCGCCGCAAATTACCTCCTCGGCCTCACGACATCCCAGCTCAACCGCCCCGGCGCGACCGGCGAAAACCAGCTCGCCCTCTGGGAGCGCGAGGGGCTGCTGAAATTCGATCACGCAAAGACGGAGTCCGGCGAATGGCGCGCGGAATTCGACAAGCTGAAACTCAGCGACGTCGCGATGCAGGCAAAGCTCGACCTCGTCCTTCCGACCGCGTTTCAGCGTCCCTCCGCGAATGCCAGCCCGCTGCTCCCGCACGCACCCGATGCTCTGCCGCGCCTCGCCGATCCGCGCGACGAGCACGCTCCGCTCCACGCCCGCGCCCGTGCGTATCTCCAGGCAAATTGCGCGCACTGCCACGTCCGCAGCGGCGGCGGAAATTCTGCCATGCAGCTCGCCGACTACATCGCCGACGCCGAGATGGAAATCGTGGACGGCACGCCGCTACACACGACATTCGGCATCCCGGATGCAAAGCTCGTCACACCCGGAAACCCCGGCCGCTCGCTGCTCATCCACCGCCCCGCCGTCCGCGGCACCGGCCAGATGCCGCCGCTCGGAACCCTGAAGCCCGACCCCGACGGAGTCGCCCTGCTCGCACAGTGGATCACCGCGATGAAGCCCACGCCCGCCGCACCCCAGCCCGCGCAGAAGGCCAAACCCTGATCTGCGCCGCAACAGAGCGTCCCTGAAATTCGGAAAAGATAGCTGCCGAAAAATACTTGGCAAAGCGGAGCGGATGTTCATGCTCGCAAATGACGCTTGAGCGCATGAATCTCGCCACAATCGAGTCTCATCCCCGGAAGCCTGCTTCATCCTTTCTCAACCCTCGCTCCACCCCATACCCTCGCACTCACCGACGCCCGTCCGAGTTCTGACCGTCCCCGGTACGCGTCGTGGTCGCGGAGCGGCGGGCGAAAAAGTAATTTCCTAGCAGTAAAACACAAACACAAAAATCAATATGAGCTGGAGTGACCGAATTATCGCTGACATGGCAAGTTCCTCATCGTTCGACGCAGGGCAACTTGCGGGCGCTGGAATCATCCTCGCCCTTCATCGGGCGTCCCTGGGAATGGAAATCGACAACTCCGCGAATCCGCGCGCCGCGCTCGCGGAATCCGCCGGGCTACTCTTCGGATACTACATGTTGCCGAGGAAGGCTCATGATCCCGTTGAGCAACTCAACGCGACGCTGTCCGCCATTACCCTCACTCCCAAGCGTAAGCTCGTGATCGACTGGGAGGGCGATACCGATGCTTTGCTACCAACGTTCGATCAGATCTTCACAATCGCCAGTGCGTACCAAGCGCAGACCGGAGATGCGCATCCGATCATTTATGGAGGGAACGCCCAGCTTGGAAATCTGACTGATGCTCAGACTGCCCAACTTCAGAGCATCGGTGCGTATCTCTGGTACGCCCGCTACCGCACGCAGCCTATCGGGATTCCCGACGCGCCGTTCTCGATTTTCTGGCAGGACGCTTGCCCGGATGATGACGGGTGTCACAACGGGATGCTGCCGATTCCCGGCAACCGGGGAGCCGACTACAGCCGGTATAACGGGCCAGCCGGTGATCTCTCCGCAGGATGGCCGTTCTCCGCAAGCCCGGCTCCAACGGCACCATAGCTTACCCGACAAGCAAGACGCGATACGGTAGGGGATCGCCCACCCGCCTATTCTGCACGATTAGTAAGGGAGACTGTCAACTCTCACTCAGACATCCTCACTTCACCGACGCCCGTCCGAGTTCTGACCGTCCACGGCGCAACGCGCGCAAAAGCAAATTCCTACCATAAAAATGAAAGCTGTTTCGATTGCCCCCCTCATCCTTTTGTCCCTGTCCCTTTTTTCCCCGGCTCGCGCCGACGAAGCCCAGGTCGCCACGGAACTCACGGCCAAGGGTGCAAAGATTACCGAAACCAAAGGCGTCGTCACCGGATGTGAGGTGCCGAGCCCTACTACGTGGAGCGACGACGATTTCAAGAAAATCAATCAGCTTCCACATCTGCAGCGCCTCGGTTTTGGCGCGGGCTTTAATGACCATCAGCTTTCCCTCCTGAACGGGCTTGCGGAAGTCACCTCCATCGGAACCAATGGGGCGAATTTCACCGATGCGGGAATCAAGGGTTTCGCCCAGTTCAAGAAGCTCCAGAACATCGCGTTTTTTCATCCGGGCAAAACATTCACCGGCACCGGGCTGGCCGCTCTGGCGGAGTTGCCCGACTTCAGCAGCCTCACCGTTGGCGGCACCTACGCGTTCGGCAATGAAGGCGTTGCCGCGATCGCAACATTGCCGCACATGAAGTCGCTGCGCGTGGGTCATACCGGCGCTGACTTTGAAGGCATTTCCAAACTCAAGCAACTCACCGGCCTGACGAACATCTCGATCGGCCAGCGCCTGTCGTTCACGCCGCCCAATCCTTCGCTGTCGGATGCGACGATTCCCGTTTTACTTTCGATGAAATCGCTGGAGTCAATCAGCCTCTCAGAAGCCAAGTTGAAGCTGGATGTGCTGGGACAGCTAAAGGACTTGCCCAAGCTCAAACACCTCACATTAGACGCCATCGAAATTTCCGAACCCGATCTGGCCACGCTGCGCAAGGAACTGCCGAACGTGCAGATCAAATATACGGCGCCGGGGGAAGCAAACCTGAAGCGACTGAAGGCGCTGTTTCCCTGATCGCGATGCCTCCCGTCAGTCCCCTCTCACTCCCCGACGCCCGTCCGAGTTCTGACCGTCCACGGCGCAGCGGGCGCGAAAGCGAATTCCTTGCAGGAACTGAAAAATCTAACTATTGGTCCCACCTACCGCCTCAATGGCCTTCTTTAAGAACATTCGCGACCACCTCAAGGCGAACGGATTTATGACCCATTTGGAGTTGGCGGTTCAGAATTTGAACCTGAACGACGTCGGCATGTGCGAGTACCAACTGCGCAAAACGCAAGAGGCGATGATTGCCTTGCGCAAGGCCGAAGCGGAATACATTTTCTCTGAGGACGGGTTGCAGTATGTCGCGAATCTTGCAGCGAAGCTGCAGGCACAACTAGATGCGCAAGGTTGCAATCAGCTTGCCCGCGATGCGGAGCACATCGCTGGGTATGTTTCGCAAGTTCTAACCGAGCGTCTAAATGGCAAATGATCCGAATACGTCGCAACGAATAGAGTAACCAGTCCTTCCTTCCTTCCCGTTATGTCAATTGATGCACTCGCTCACGAATTAATCGATCATCAGCAGACTGCCAAGCGATTGTTGGAGGCAGGTGACGTGGATGCTTGGATCGCTGCTATGCCTGTGGAGGATCGCGCGGCGGAGCGCCTTCGTTCCTACCTCATCAACAACCCTGTCGTCATCACAGACGACCCAGTTGTGAAGCAACTTCTGGCGGGAATGGACCTCACTGAACTCGACGACCCCGACAAAATTGGCCGCGATCTGCTTTGGGGCGCTATCAGCCCGTCAGAGTATGCGACCAACCTCGCCTTCGTGGACATTCTCATAGCACCGTTCCTGATTCCATCCGACTTACGGCAGTTCCTTACCGAAGCTCGGAAGTGCTACGCTCTCGGTTACGATGTAGCGGTTCAGTCCTTGTGTCGCACCATCCTCGAGGCCGCGATCAACGATATTGCCGTGGAAACCGGCAAGGTGCCAAAGGAGGCGGTTGAACAGAACTTGTATCGCCAGTATCCACTGTGGCAGCGGTGCCAGTATGTCGCGGGAGACCTCCATGAAAAGATTTACGACGACCTCTATTGTTCTCTGTGCAAGGTCGTCCACGGCCGCACCACATCAGGAACCTATGGCGCGCTCGGTTCTCTGACTAAGACGATCCGTTTTGTTCAGCATCTTTATGAACTCAACAAGGGAGAGATGCCAAAACGTACAAAGCGCCAATAGATGCAGCCAACCGCTGGTTGCTCTGATGTGTTGGGGAAGTATGGTCATTCCCCTCACTCCGCGACGCCCGTCCGCGTTCTGGCCGGCGACTGTGCGGCGGGCGGGAAAGCAATTTCCTTGCAGAAAGGCGCATGTCCAATCTGTCTAGTCGTATGAAACCAATCGAACAACCATCAGAGTATGCACGGCGGCTACTAGTGCAACGTAACATTGACTTCGGCCACACATGAGATAAGATTGGCGAATGGCCATTCAACCATTGATTCTTACTGATACCGAACGCATGGAACTTCAACGACGGGTGAGATCGCGTAGCGTTCGAGCAGAGGATTC
>CAIRYQ010000008.1 GCA_903882875.1 uncultured Spartobacteria bacterium
CATCCACGCGCAGGGGGCAGTCGGGATTCCGCCCGATGATGTAGTCGCCCGGAGTGAGGACGTGTCGCGCGTGCTCCTTTCTATCCACGGTGATGAGGACCTCGGTCTGCGGGGCGGGCATGGCGCGGGTGTAGCGGGCGGGCGGCGCACGCCAAGCCGCGAGTGAAGCGCCACCAGTCCCGCCGCCCGCTTTTTCACGGCTTGCGGTGCCGCAGTGAGCGGGCACATTCCCGGCATCATGCAGCGATTCCTTCCCACATTCCTCGTCGCGCTCGCGGTTGCCGCGGGCGTGTTTGCCTACGTCCAATACGACAGCGCCGCCACGCTGAAGCGTGAAATCGCCGACACAGCCTCCGCACGCGAAGCGGCGCTGAAGGCCGAGTCGGATGCGCGGGCGGAGATGGCGCGGCTGAAGGCCGAGACGGAGGCCGCGAGGGAAAACATCGCGCGCCTCACCGCGGAGCGCGACGCCGCGCTCGCTCGCGCCAGGAACGCCCCCGGCGGCGCACCGATGCCGATCGGCGGCACACCGCCGCCGGAAAAGGCCGGCAACGGAATGATGGAGGGCATCGCGAAGATGTTCAGCACCGAGGACGGAAAGAAGATGATGCGTTCGCAGATGGCGATGGGCCTGAAGATGCAGTACGGCGGGCTCGCGAAGGATCTGAAGCTCGACCCAAAAGTCGCGGACCAGGTGATGGCCCTGCTCGGCGACCGGCAGGCCGCACTCACCGAGGCAACTTTTTCCGCGATGAAAAACGGGATGCTGGACGAGGCGGCGGCAAAGGACATCGCCGCGAAATCCGAGGCGCTGCAAAAGGACTACGACGAGAAACTCAAGGTGGTCCTCGGCGAGCAGGGCGCATCGCAACTGAAGGATTACGAACGCACGCTCGGCGACCGGATGATGCTGACGATGCACGACCAGCAGTTCTCCGCCGCGGGCGCGCCGCTGGAGCAGGCGCAGCGCGATTCGCTGCTCCAGATCATGAAGGACGAGCGGCTGAAGACGCCCGCGACTCCGTTTGACGCGGCGAACTCCGGCGACAGCAGCAAGGCGTTTGCGGCGATGCGCGACGACGCCGCAGTGGAAAAATGGCTCAAGCAGGAGGAGGACTACCAGCAGCGCGTGCTGCAGGCCGCGCCGAATACGCTGAACCCCGACCAGGTCAACGCGCTGCGCGATTCGTTCAAGCAGCAGCTCGAAATGCAGCGGTTCGGCGTGAAGATGGGCAAAGAGATGTTCGGCGGGGCGGGAGCCAGCGCGACGATCTCGGTATCGAGCAGCGTGGATGCGGCCGCTCCCATTTCTCCGGCGAAGGAAACGCCCCCGAAGTAGCAGGGCATTGCAGACGAAAGGCGATTTCCCTGCACCGACGGGGGGATTCACCGGCCCGACTGTTCCACAACGGCGGATGCCGCACCCGTCGCAACCCAGAGCCCGTCTTTTCCCGGCAACATGGAATCCACCTGCACGGGCGTGCATGAGCGCCAGTGCTTGCCGATGAAGTGCCACCATTCGGTCCTCATGCCGATGAAGCCGCCGCGGGCCATGGCCCAGTGGAGGAGGTCGAGATGGTGGGCGATCTCGGCATCCTTGCCGCGGTAGTTCATCGCGGCGGCGGGCGTGAAGTCGTCGAAATCCGTGGGCATTTTCATCTCGCGGCCCTTCGCGTCCACGAGTGTCGCATCCACGACGGCACCCCATGTGTGGAGGGTGTGGCCCTTCTCCGGAGCAGCGACAAAGGAGCGGTTCTTCACGACTTCAAAGAGCGCCTGCTGCACGGCGGGCGGGCGGTAGGCGTCCCAGATTTTCAGACCGTAGCCCTGCGGCCGGAGCCATGCCTGCGCGACTTTCAGCCCCTCGGCCACGTGGCGGCGGACGATGCAGCGCGCGGCGGCAGGATAAAGCGCGCGGCCGGTGATGTTGCGCGGCGTGGCGTAGCGGAGGCCGACGAGGATGGTGGGATCCACCGTGGCGAGATCCACGAGGGGATCGTCTGCGGGCGGCGGCTGTGCGATTTCAGCGCGCGCGCAGGAGAGGGAAAAAATGAGGAGCAGGCTGGCGACGGCGCGCATGAGTGTGACTTTGAACATCAGCCCGCGCAGGAGGAGCCATTTTTCAGCATTGCGCGGCACACCCGCGCCATGCGGCGGCAGCGTTCAACCGAGCTTCGCGTGCAACCTGTCGCGGAGAAGTTCACAGATCGCTTCGTTTGGCAGGCGCTCGGTGACTTCGTTCAGGAAGCCGAAGACCACGAGGCGCTGCGCGGATCGGAGCGGGATGCCGCGGGATAGGAGGTAGAAGAGCTCCTCGATGTCCACCTGGCCGCTCGTCGCGCCGTGCGTGCAGCGGACGTCATCGGCCTCGATCTCGAGGCCGGGGGCGCTGTTGGCCTCGGCTTCGTCGGTGAGCAGGAGGTTGCGGACCTTCTGGTAGGCGTCGGTCTTGTGCGCATCGGGCTCCACGCGGATGAGGCCGGTGAAGATGGCGCGGGACTGGTCGTTGAGCGAATTCTTGTAGAGGAGGTCGCTGGCGGTGTTCGGAGCCTCGTGGATTTGCAGCGTGCGCTGGTCCACGATCTGCGTGCCTTCGGTGGCGGAAATGCTGAGCATGTCGCTGCGCCCGCCAGGGCCACGGAGGTGGCTGATGGCTTCGCTGCGGACGTAGCGTCCGCCGAGGTTCAGCACGAGCGCGAGCGCGGCGGCGTCACGGGCGACGACGGTGTTGTTGATGCGGAAGGCGAGCGACTTCGTGTTGAACTGCTGCACGGCGACGTAGGTGACCTTTGCGCCGTCGCCGACGATGATGTCATTCGCGCCGACGGAGAGGCCGGGCTCGTCGCATGCGGAGCCGAAGTAATCCACGAGGGTCACCTTGCTGTTCGCCTCGGCGATGACGATCGTGTGCGGGAAAATCGCGGAGCCCTCGCCCTGCGACCAGTGGAAGCACTCGACGGGCAGCGCGATTTCCACGCCGCGCGGGACATAGAGGAAGGTGCCGTTGCGCACCTGCGACTCGTGCAGCGCGGCGAATTTCTGCGAGCCGAGGATCGCGCCCTCGCGCATGAAGTGTTTCTCGATGATTTCGCGCTGCGTGGCGATGGCCTGCTCGATTGGCAACCACAGCACGCCCTTTGCGCGCAGCGAGTCGCCGTGAAATTCCTGCGCGAGCAAGCGGTCGTTTCCAAAAACCATGCGGCCCGAGGTCTCGGCCAGTCCGGTCGAGCGGAAAAGCAGCGCGCTGCGCTCAGCCTCGCCAAGCTCCTGTGCGCGGTGGAATGGCGAGAGGTCGAGCGCCTTCACGTCGGCGAAACGCCACGTCTCGTCGGTGCGCGCGGGCATCGGGAGCTGCGTGAATTTTTCCCACGCGGCCTGCTGGCGCTCGCGGAAATACGTCGGGTGGCTGTGGAAATCAGGGCCGCTGGTCATCACAAATTTTTCGGTCTTCGCCGCGCTCAACGACGGCGCGGCGGGAGATTCGAGGACGGCGCTCATCAGCCGACGCTCCCTTCCATTTCGAGGTCAATGAGGCGCTTCAGCTCGACGCTGTATTCCATCGGGAACTGGCGGACGAGGTCGTTGACGAAGCCGTTCACCGAAAGGCTCATCGCCTGCGCCTTCGTGAGGCCGCGCTGCTGCATGTAGAAGATCTGCTCGGCGGAAATCTGCGAGACGCTCGCCTCGTGCTGCGTGGCGTTGCCGGTGCCGCGCACGTTGATGGCGGGATAGGTGTCGGTGCGGCTGGTCGGGTTGATCAGCAGCGCGTCGCACTCGGTGTTGTTCTTGCAGCCCTTGAGATGCTTCGGAATGTGGACGAGGCCGCGGTAGGTGGAACGGCCTTTGCCGAGGCTGATGCTCTTGCTGACGATGTTCGATGTCGTCTCGTCCGCGGCGTGGATCATCTTCGCGCCGGTGTCCTGATGCTGGCCGTCGCCGGCGAGCGCGATGGAGATCACTTCGCCGCGCGCCTTGCGGCCCTTCAGCACGACGCCGGGATATTTCATCGTGAGGCGCGAGCCGATGTTGCAGTCAATCCACTTCACCTCGGCCTCCTCGTGCGCGATGGCGCGCTTGGTGACGAGGTTGAAGACGTTTGCGCTCCAGTTCTGCACCGTGATGTATTGCAGCTTTGCGCCCTTCATCGCGACGAGCTCGACGACTGCGGAGTGCAGTGTCGCCGTCTCGAATTTCGGCGCGGTGCAGCCCTCCATGTACATCACCTCGGAGCCTTCGTCGGCGATGATGAGCGTACGCTCGAACTGGCCGAAGTTCTCCGCGTTGATGCGGAAATACGCCTGCAACGGATGCTTCACCTTCACGCCCTTCGGCACGTAGATGAATGAGCCGCCGCTGAACACAGCGGCGTTGAGAGCGCTGAATTTATTGTCGCCCGTGGGGATCACTTTGCCGAACCACTTGCGGAAAATTTCCGGGTGTTCCTTCAGCCCTTCGGTGCTGCCGACGAAGATCACGCCCTCGTCTCCGAGCGCTTTTTTCATGTTGGAGTACACCGCCTCGCTGTCGAACTGCGCCTCGACGCCCGCGAGGAACTTGCGCTCCTGCTCCGGGATGCCGAGCCGCTCGAATGTGCGCTTCTCGGCGTCCGTGACATCGTCCCACGAGCGCTTCGGCTTTTGGCCGTTCGCGAGGTAGTAGCGGATATTTTGGAAGACAATGTTCTCCAGATCCTTCGACGCCCAGTGCGTCGGCATCGGCTTGGAAAAGAAAACGTCGAGCGCCTTGTGGCGGAACTCGCGGATCCAATCCGGCTCGCTCTTCACGTCGGAAATATAATCAACCGTCGCGTGCGAAAGGCCCGTGCCCGCGTCGAACGCGTGCTGCTCGGGATAGGAAAAATTCCCGGCGGTGCGATCGATGTCGAGTTGCGCGGCCTGGTCGGTGATGGGTTCGAGTAGTTCGGTGCTCATGCTTGCCTCCTTGTTGAAAAATTATGCCGACGCCGCGGCGGCGATGTCGTCCTTGATCCAGTCGTAGCCCTTCGCCTCGAGTTCGAGCGCGAGTTCCTTGCCGCCGGTGTGCTCGATGCGTCCGCCCACGAGCACATGCACCACGTCGGGCACGATGTAGTCGAGCAACCGCTGGTAATGCGTGATGACGAGGAAGCCGCGCTCCGGGCTGCGCATTGCGTTCACCCCGTTCGAGACGATCTTCAGCGCGTCAATGTCGAGGCCGCTGTCCGTCTCGTCGAGAATGGCATATTTCGGCTCCAGCATGAGCATCTGCAAAATCTCGTTCCGCTTTTTTTCGCCGCCGGAGAAACCCTCGTTCACCGAGCGCGCGGTGAATTTCCGATCCATCTCCAGCATGTCCATCTTCTCGTAGAGCCGCGCGTAGTAGTCGGTGGCTTCGAGTTCCTCGCCCTCGGGCAGGCGGGCCTGCAATGCGGCACGGATGAAATTCGCATTCGAGACGCCGGGGATTTCCATCGGGTACTGGAACGCGAGGAAGACGCCGGCGCGCGAACGCTCATCGGGTGCCATGCCGAGCACGTTCACGCCGTCGAGCAGCACTTCGCCCTCGGTCACTTCGTAGTCGGGATGTCCGCCGAGGACTTTGCTCAGCGTGCTCTTGCCGGAGCCGTTCGGCCCCATGATCGCGTGGACCTTGCCTTTCTCGATCGTGAGGTTCAGGCCGCGCAGGATTTCAGCGCCGGTCGAGGCGACGCGGGCGTGCAGATTTTTGATTTCGAGACTCATTGGTTTGGAAAAATTGAACTCAGTTGCGCTTCGACACTTTCGCCTTGGCCGATGCGTCGGAGGCGCACTTCGGGCATTTGCCGCGGAAGGCAACTTCGTGATGGGCGATGATCAGGCTCTCGGGAAACTCCCACACATCCTCGGGCCGCTTGCGATTGCGCAGCGGAATGTCGGAAACGCCGCCGCAGTTCTCGCAAAAAAAGTGCGCGTGCTCCTCGAGATTCGGGCAGTAGCGTGCAGGCCCACGCTCGTCGGCCACCGTTTTTGCGAGTCCGCAGTCGGTCAGCGTTTCGAGGCAATTATAGACGGTGGCCAGCGAGATCGAGGGAACCCTGTCACGCACGCGGGTGAAAACTTCGACAGCCGTAGGATGGTCGCGTTTGCCCATCAGCACATCGTAAACGGCGCGGCGCTGATCGGTCATCCGCAGGCCGTGGCCGTGGATTTTTTCATCGGGCGATGGGGAATGGGAGGCTGGCTTGTTCATCTGCACAGACGAGAACATTTGGCCTTAACCTTATCAAGAACAATTCTTATTTAGGATACGGTTCAACCAAGAATGCCCCTCATGACGTTTGCATGGCATGAGGAAAAATCCTTAAACCGGATGCGGCAAGGCTTCCAGTGCGGACACCCGCACAAGATTTTCTGGGCCTCATCGGAGGCTGTGCAATGATGCACTAAAATGAAGAAAATGCGCCTTGACGCACGAAACCCGAAAACACTACATCCTGTGCAGTTCTTTGAAAGCAACCACAACATACAGTGGTTGCGCGAGCGAAAGAGTGCCTGTGGCCACGGCCACAGGAGAATAGGGAACCGGGTGTGAATCCCGGACGGTAGCGCCGCTGTAACGAGCGACGAAAGCCCCACACATGCCACTGCGACACCGCCGGCCAGCGAGTCGGCGACGCGGTAAGGCGGGGTGAGTAGATGGACCTCGGAGTCAGAAGACCTGCTCTTTCGCCCTCATCATCGGCCCCGCATCCTCGGGGTGAAAAACGGTCGCGCCAATGACCGGATGGGATGCTGACAGACTTTTTTCCGCGCATCGCTGCCGATGCGCCCGGAGCCTGCGGTTTTCCTCATCGTGCGAGAGGCGGAATCCGCGGGCTTTTTTTTGTGCCCCAGCGTCTCTCGGAAAAATCACCGCGCGTGATGGCGCACGCGCCCTTTCCAGACCATCCTCGACACCATGAGCACCGACATCCTCGATTCACCCGCCGCGTCCGCCCAGGACGACGCACTCAATTTTTCCGACGGAAATCTCGCCGCGAGCGAGCAGGGCGATTTCGTCGTCTATAAAATGGGCGCGAAAACCTTCCGGCTCGACAAGGCGAAGGCCCGCGCGCGGCTCGCGGGGAAGCGCGTGATCAACGGCCAGCGCAGCGCGGAGCTGAACATCCTGCCGCTGAAATACCACGAGGCCTACCGCATCTACAAACAGATGAAGGCGAACCATTGGGAGCCGGACGTGATTGATATGACGCGCGATTCGCAGCAGTGGAACACGGGTGCGCTCACGGCGAAGGAGCGGTGGATCATCGAGATGGGCGTCGGCTATTTTTCCGCGGCGGAAGGCATCGTCGGCGACTCCGTGCTGCACGTCATCGAGGACAACCTCACTGCGGCCGAGCTGAAGCACGCGTCGCTGCGGCATATCGCGGAGGAAAGCATCCACATGGATTCGCTGCTGCACATCATCGGCTCGCTGAACATTGATCTCGACGAGGTCACCGCGAAGTTCAGCGACATCCCGAGCGTGCGCGCGAAGAACGCGTTCATCACGCGCCACATGCCGGAGCTGAAGATGGGCATTGATCTCACGATCACGGCGAACAAGCAGAAGTTCGCGAAGGCCATCTTCGCCATCACGCAGGTCATGGAAGGCACGCAGTTCTACGCGCTCTTTGCGATGGTGCTCTCGCTGCACCGGCAGAACAAAATGACGGGCATCGGCCAGATGTTCCAATACACGCTGCGCGACGAGAGCAACCACATCGAGCTGGGCCGCTACATCCTCACGCAGCTCATCGCGGAAAATCCCGACGTGTGGACTCCGGAGTTCCGCGCGGAGCTGGTCGAGTTCATGCGCGAGGGCGTGGAGTTGGAGAAGGAATTTGTCCGCGATTGCCTGCCCGAAGACGGCGTGGGCATGACGCAGGCGGACTTCCTCACCTACGTCGAATACAACGCCGACCGCCGCCTCGCCGGCCTCAACCTGCCCGCACTGTCCGGCGTGAAGACGAACCCTTTCGCCTGGCTCGACGAGGTGATTTTCCTGCGCAAGGAGAAGAACTTCTTCGAGACGCGCGTCACCGAATACCAGACGAGCGGCAGCGTGAAGAACACCGCCGAGGACGACCTGATCTGATGGGTGTCCACGCCGACAAATGGATTCGCCGCATGGCGAAGGAGCGCGGGATGATCGAGCCGTTCGAGGACGGGCTCGTGCGCAGGAACGCCGCGGGCGCATCGGTCATCAGCTACGGACTGTCGAGCTACGGCTACGACCTGCGGGTGGCCGATGAGTTCAAGGTCTTCACGAATGTGTATAGCGCCGTCGTGGACCCGAAGGCGTTCGATGAAAAGTCATTCGTGGACATGCGCGGCGAGAGCTGCCTCGTGCCGCCGAACTCCTTCGCGCTCGCGCGCAGCGTCGAATACTTCCGCATCCCGCGCGACGTGCTCACGCTCTGCGTCGGCAAGAGCACCTACGCGCGCTGCGGCATCATCGTGAATGTCACGCCCTTCGAGCCGGAATGGGAGGGCCACGTGACGCTGGAAATTTCCAACACCACTCCGCTGCCCGCGCGCATCTACGCGGGCGAAGGTCTCGCGCAGGTGATCTTCCTCGCCGCCGCCGAGCCGTGCGAAACGAGCTACGCCGACCGCGGCGGCAAATACCAGGCCCAGCGCGGCATCACCGTTCCGCGCATTTGATTTCCACCCGACACCGCCAACGCCCATGAACACGACCACCGCTCCATTCACCCTCCGCAACGATCTGCCCGCCAGCGGCACGGCGGAGTTTCCGCAAGTCATCCGACGCGACCTGCCTGGCGACGCATCAGGCAAGCCGCGCGTCGTCCCGTGGCTCGGGCACAAGATCGCGAAGGCGGTGGCGGCGGCGTGCTTCGTCGAGGGGCAGGATGAAAGCATCGGGCTGCAAGTGCAGGCGGAGATTGAATACCGGATGCGCCGCGAGCGGCCGAGCTTCGTCCACATCGAGCAGTTGCAGGATCTCGTGGAGGAGACGCTGATCGAGATCGGCCATCCCCGCGTGGCGCTCACCTACGGAAAATACCGGGCGAAGCGCGCGGCGGAGCGGGCGCTCGGCACGATCGTGCCGGACGACACGGAGACGCAGATGGAACTGGCGACACGCGACCAGCTCGGCGACATCCGCGCTCGCATCTCGTTCGCCAAAATCGGCCTCTCGCTCGCGCTCACCGACGACGAACTGCTCGTGCGCCTGCTGCGCAGCACGTCCATCAATCTCACGCCGCAGGAACGCCGCGAGACCATCGTGCTCAATGCGAAGTCGCTCCTCGATCTCGATGCCGATGCGCGCTTCTTCGCCGCACGCATCCTGCTCAGCTACATCTACGAGGAGACACTGCCGTGGACGGTCACCGACGGCCCGCAGGCGCTGAAGGAAGCGCATCGCCGCGCATTCATCGCGTACATCCCGCAGGGCATCGCGCTGCGCCGGCTCGATCCGCGGCTCGCGGAATTCGATCTGCCAAAGCTCGCGACCACGCTCGATCCGTTCGCGGATTTGCAGTTCGACTTCATCGGCATCCAGACGCTCTTCGACCGCTACCTCATCCACGACACGGACACGGTCACAGGCCGCAAGCGCCGGCTCGAAGCGCCGCAGATTTTCTGGCTCCGCGTGGCGATGGGGCTCTCGATTTTGGAAAAGGATCGTGAGGTGCGGGCCGCGGAATTTTACGCCATCTACAAGTCGCGCCGCGCGTGTTCGTCCACACCCACGCTCTTTAATTCTGGCACGCTGCACTCGCAGCTTTCCTCGTGCTACCTGCTCTACTGCGGCGACAGCATCGAGGAAATCACCGAGACGTGGCGGCGCTTTTCGCATCTCTCGAAATGGGCGGGCGGCCTCGGCTGCTCGTGGACGGCCATCCGCGGCGCGGGCGCGCACATTCACGGCACGAATGGCGAAAGCTCGGGCGTCATTCCTTTCCTGAAAGTCTCCAACGACATCGCGATCGCCGTGAACCAGGGCGGCAAGCGTCCCGGCGCACTGTGCTCGTATCTCGAACTGTGGCACGCGGACATCGAGGACTTCCTCGACCTGCGCAAGGAGACTGGCGACGACCGCCGCCGCACGCACAACATGAACACCGCGCATTGGATTCCCGATGTGTTCATGAAGCGGCTCAAGGCCATTTCCGAGGGCGCGCTGCCGAAGGACGCGACGTGGACGCTGCTGCGCACGAGCGACTGCCGCGACCTGCCCGAGCTGTACGGCCGCGCCTTCGAGCTGCGCTACGAGGAATACGAGCGCATGGTGGACGAGGGCAAACTGTGGGGCCGCAAAGTGCGCGTGCTCCAGCTCTGGAAGCGGATGCTCGAGATGCTCTTCGAGACCGGCCACCCGTGGATGACGTGGAAGGATCCCGCGAACGTCCGCAACCCGCAGGACCACGCGGGCGTGATTCACAACTCGAACCTCTGCACCGAAATCGAACTGAACACTTCGAGCGACGAGGTCGCCGTCTGCAATCTCGCCAGTGTGAACATCGCCGCACACCTGTGCCCGGACGGTTCGCTCGATCACGACAAGCTCCACGAGACGATCACCGTTCTCATGCGGATGCTCGACAACGTGATCGACATCAACTTCTACCCCGTCGAAGCCGCCGCGAATTCCAACCTCAAGCACCGCCCCGTGGGCCTCGGCGTCATCGGCCTGCAGGATGCGCTCTACGACAAGAAGGTCGCGTTCGATTCGCCCGAGGCCGTGGACTTCAACGACGAGGCGCTCGAAGCCATCGCCTACCACGCCTACACCGCGAGCAGCGACCTCGCCGCCGAGCGCGGCGCGTATCCGAGCTACGAGGGCTCGAAGTGGAGCCGCGGCATGATGCCGCTCGACACGCTCGATCTCTTGGAAAAGGAGCGCGGCACGCCGATCCTCGTGGATCGCAAATCACGCCTCGACTGGTCCGCGCTCCGCACGCGCATCGCGAAGCAGGGCATGCGCAATTCCAACTGCCTCGCCATCGCGCCGACCGCGACCATTTCCAACATCCTCGGCTGCACGCCGTGCATCGAGCCGACGTACAAGCACATTCACACGAAGTCCAACCTCAGCGGTGAATTCATCCGCACGAACGACCACCTGCTGCGCGACCTGCAGGCGCGCGGCCTGTGGGACGAGGAGATGCTGGCCGACCTCAAGTATTTCGACGGCTCCGTGCAGGGCATCGAGCGCGTGCCCGCCGAACTCAAGCGGCTCTACAAAACCGCGTTCGAGATCGCACCGACGTGGATTTTGCAATGCGCCGCCGTCCGGCAAAAGTGGATCGACCAGGCGCAGAGCACGAACCTCTGGCTCGCCGAAAGCGACGCGCGCACCGCGAGCTTCATGTATCGCGAAGCGTGGGAGCGCGGCCTCAAGACGACCTACTACCTCCGCACGCTGAACAAGAGCGCCATTGATTCCGCGAACCGCGACCGCCGCCCCGCCGCCGAAGCAAAGCGCGAATTTTCCGCCGAGGAAAAAAGCGCATGCTCCATCGAATCCATGCGCAACGGCGGCACCTGCGAAGCCTGCCAGTAGCCCGCACACCCAGCATTAAGAGCCGCACGCGCACATAACATCCGCGGAATTCCCAAGGCGGCCTTTCGCGCTTTGCAGCCGGATGAAGTGCGGTATGGTGGCGCCACTTTTCCACCATGAAGAGAATCCTGATCCTGCTGCTCCTTCTCACCGTCGGCTTTTTTGCGCTGAAGAAATGGAGCCCCGACACGCTGAGAAAGATCGCGCACCTCATCCCGCATTCCGGCAAGAAGGGCGACGCGCCGGAACCGCAGCCCGCACTGCCGCCGCCGGAGCCGGCGCCCGTCGCGAACCAGAGTTCGGGAGATCCGAAGCAGGTGCCGTCCTCCACGCCCGCGCCGAAGACTGTGACTGTGGACAAGACCGCGCAGGTCGTCGTGCTCTGCTACCACCGTGTCGAGGGCGCCGCAGGCGGCGCACTGAGCATCGCGCCCGAAGTTTTCGAGCAGCACATGCAGCGGCTGAAGGATCGCGGCATTGCGGTGATTTCCATGCAGGACTTCCTCGCGTGGCGGCGGAATGAAAAGACGATCCCGCCAAAGAGCGCGCTCATCACGATTGACGACGGCTACGTGTCCGCATTCGAGAACGCGCGTCCGATCTTGAAAAAATTTGGCTACCCGTGGACGTACTTCATTTACACCAAATTCGTCGGCACCGGCGGCAAGAGCATCACCTGGGAGCAGCTCGGCACGCTGCGCGACGAAGGTGTGGAAATCGGAGCGCACACCGCCTCGCACCAGAACCTGCGCGACCCGCGCGGCAAGAACGCCGAGGCGTTCGAGGCTTGGCTGAATGACGAGATCATCGGCTCGAAACAGCTCCTCGAGAAAAAGCTCGGCGTCCGCTGCTCCGTCTTCGCCTACCCCGAGGGACGCTACAGCGCGAAGGTGCTCGACGTGGTCAAGGCCGCGGGCTTCGAGGCTTCGTTCACCGTTTACGGCCAGCGCGTGACGCACGGCGCCAACGCGGAAAAAATCGGCCGCTACGCCTGGCTCAGCCGCCGTCCGCAGGACATGGAAATGGCCCTGAACTTCACCGGCCCGCTCAGTCCGTCCGAAGCCGAGCCGCCCGCCGCGGCGGAACTCGCATCCGCGATGCTGCTCACACAGCCGGCAAACGGCGACACCATCTCCGACTCCGCACCCGTGCTGAAGGCGAACCTCGGCTCGCTCGGCGAGTTCGACGAAAGCACGCTCACACTGCGCCTGAGCGGCGTCGGGCCGGTTCCCGCGAAGTTCGATCCCGAGACCAAAATCATCGAGGCCAGGCCGCCGCAGCCGCTGAAGCCCGGCGAATACACCGTCTTTGTCTCGGCAAAAAGCGGCCAAAAAAAAGTGGAGACGCAGTGGAGCTTCAAGGTCGTGCCGGCGAAGGGGCTGAACGCCACGCTCAACCGCTGACCCTGCGCGCTACGGCGCGAGGCGCTCGATTTTCCACGCACCATCCGTGAGCCGCGTGTAGCGCAGCCGGTCGTGCAGGCGGCTCTGGCGGCCCTGCCAGAATTCGACGGTGTGCGGCGTGACGATGTAGCCGCCCCAGTGCTCCGGCGCGGGCGGATTGTCGCCGAAGCGCGCCTTTGCCTCCTCAAAATTTCTTTCCAGTTCCGCGCGATCCGCGAGCACGCTGCTCTGCCGCGACGCCCACGCGCCGAGCCGTCCGCCGAGCGGACGCTTTGGAAAATACGCCTCGGTCTCCGCACGCGGGACCTTTTCCACGCGGCCCGTCACATTCACCTGCCGCTCGAGTTCGCCCCAGCGGAACGTGAGCGCGCAGCGCGGCTCGTGCGCGAGCTGGCGGCCCTTCGTGCTCTCGTAGTTCGTGTAAAATGAAAATCCGCGCACATCGCACCCTTTCAGCAGCACCGTGCGCGACCACGGCTGGCCGTCCGCATCCACCGTCGCGAGCGTCATCGCATTCGGCTCGAGGAGCCGCTGAGCGATCGCCTCCGCGAGCCACTTCTGAAACTGCCGCAGCGGATCGGGATCGAGTTCGCTCTCGACGAGCCCGCGCTGCCCGTACTCCTCGCGGAGGTTTGCGATGTCAAAATTGCTGGCCATGCGCGTGAGCCTCGCCGTTCGCGAAGCCGCGTGCAACACGCCGCTGCACTCAACGCGGCTTTGGCAGTGTGATGTGCGGCTCGCGCAAGTAGAGCGGTTCGAGATCGCCTTCAGCGCAGATGCCGCGCCCCTCCGCTGCAAGCCGTGCGAGCGTGAGCGCACGCGGGCGCGCGACGATCGCCTGCGGCACGAGCGCGAACGGCTCGGCGGCGAGCACGGGCCAGCCGGGCTTTGCGGTGATGCGCGCGAGCAGTCCGGCAGCGTCGGTGAGCAGCGGCCCTTCCGCGCAAATGCCGCGCTCCACTCTTGTAAAATAAAATGTGTCGCGCCGCGCATCACCAATCGCGAGGTGATGATCCGAATCGCACTCCCACACGGCAACACTCGGGATGCCGACGAGCCGCGCGCCCATCGCCATGCCGAGGCCCATCGCCGTCGCAATCGCAATGCGGATGCCCGCGTAGCTGCCGGGGCCGAGGCCGACGGCGATGCAGTCGAACTTCCCGGCGAGATCACGCGCGCGCTCGATGAGCGGCACGAGGGCGCAGCCGTGGTTGCGATCCGAGGTGAACGCCTCGTCGAGCAGCACGCCACCGCCGTCGAACAGCGCCACGCTGCCGTGCGGGGTCGAGGTGTCGAGAGCGAGCACCTTCATGCGCGTGCCTCCTCGGTGATTTCGCGAATGTCGCCGTCGCCTGCGCGCAGGCGGAACCGGCGCGTGCCGCGCGGCAGCAGTGCGGAAAATTTCCCGGCCCACTCAATCACGAGCACGCCGCCTGAGCCTAGATAATCGTCGAGCCCGAGGCGCAGTGTCTCGTCCTCGCTTTCGAGCCGGTAAAAATCGAAATGAAAAAGCGGGAGCCGCCCGCCGGTGTATTCGTGGACGAGAGTAAAGGTCGGACTCGTCACGTCGCCATCGCAGCCGAGGCCGGCGGCGATGCCTTTGACGAAATGCGTCTTGCCCGCGCCGAGGTCGCCGTCGAGCGCGAGCACATCGCCCGCGCGCAACGAAGCCGCGAGCGCGCGGCCATGCGCGAAAGTTTCCGCCGGACTATGCGAAGTGATCGAAGCCACAGTGTTTCGGCTTTTGCTCTGCGCGCACGCCGCCGCGCGTGAGCGCGCCTACGCGGGTGAGCGGGAGTCTCGGAAATTTCGCGCGCCATTCCGCTTCGATCCGCGCGGCGGCGTCCGGACGCACGGCAAAGAGCAGCTCGAAATCCTCGCCGTCGCCGAGCGCCTGCGCGACAGAGCAGCCGCGGTTGCGCGGGATTTTCTCCTCGGAAATCCCGAAGCTGCATCCGCTCGCACGCGCGAGCCGTGGGAGATCGGCGGCGAGTCCGTCGCTGATGTCCATCATCGCGCGGATGCGAAAATTCCCCGTGAGCCAGCGCGCCTCCGCGAGGCGCGGAGTGAAGTCGAGATGCTTCCCCGCGAGCGATCCGCCGAGCCTGCCCGTGACATACAAGAAGTCCCCCGCCCTGCCGCCGCCGCGCGTCACACAGCGCGCGCGCTCCACCTCGCCCGTGAGCGCGACGCTGATGAATGCAGGCCCCGGCGAGCGCGATGTCTCACCGCCGACGATGCCCACGCCGAATCTCCGCGCCGCCTTGCGCAATCCCGCGTAGAGCCCGCGCAGCCACGCCATCTCCACATCGCGTGCGACCGCAACCGTGATCAGCGCGTGCCGTGGAACGCCGCCCATCGCGGCGATGTCGCTCACGGCGCGGCACAGCGCCTTCCAGCCGATTCGCGCGGGCTCTTCCTTTTTTTCAAAATGCACGCCCTCGACGACGCAGTCCGTTTTCAAAAGGTGCCACACGCGATCGCGTGCGCCGCCGATCACCGCGCAGTCGTCGCCCACACCGAGGATCACATTTGTCCCCGGCGGAAGTCCGCGCGTGAGCGCCGCGACCACGGCATCCTCGCCGAGCGATGCGATTTTCATGGCGTCGCACCGGAACGTGTCTGCCACCAGATCAGGGCAAGCATGGTCGTATTGAAAAACGCGTGCATGAAAATCGGCACGAGGATCGAGCCGGACCATTCGTAGGCGAGCGTGAGCGCGAGCGCGAGGACGGTGAGAACGGGGAACCCAGCGGCGTTATAATGGATCGCGCCGAAGAGCAGCGAAATCACGATCGCCGCGGGCACCGGCCCGGCGGCGCGCTTTAGCACGGGATAGAAATAGCCGCGGAAAAGAAACTCCTCGATGAACGGCGCGATGAGCGCGGCCGTGAGAGTCACCTGCCAGATGACCTCCTGTTTCCCGGCCTTCGCCGCCTCGCGGAATTTCATCACCATCTCCTGCTGCTCCGCACGACCGTCGAGAATCTGGTAGGCGATGGCAGTGATGATCATGATCACCGGCAGCAAGAGGACGATGAGCACGGCTGCGACTCCGATTGCCCGGAACGGCCCGACGCGCCTCAGCCCGAACGCCGCGGGCAGGCTGATGCCGCGGGCAATGATCAGCGCGAGGATCACCGGCATCGAAACAAACAACACGGACGAGACGATCTGAAGGCCCGCGCCGTCCGGTGTCATTTTTGGGAACAGCCACTGCACCGCCAGCGCGAGCGTCATCATCACGATGAAAAGCCCGACCACAAACAGATCCGGCAGACCGAAGAGATCGCTGCGGACCTGCCCTCCACGCAACCGGATCCCGCGCAGCAGCCGACGGTACACGATGACGCACGCGTAGAGCAGCAAGAGCCCGGCGATGTAAATCGGCAGCGCCTGCTCGATCGGCAGCGGGATTTCCTTTGCGATGGTGGCGACCGTCACGGCTCGTCCGGGGCGTCAGGGCGCGAGGATTTCCGGCAGCAGGTAGAGCCTGCCGGGCTGGAGGTGCAGCGAGGACTGCGGGCCGAGATTGATTTCCACTTTCTTGCTCGCATCCGACTTTCCGAAAATGCGGAGGAGGCGGCCGAATGATTCAATCGCGCGGTACTCGACGACTGTCGCGCCGGGTGTGCCGCCGAGTTCGATCGCCTTTTTCACCGCATCGTCGAGATCACCGAGCTGATCGATCAGCTTCGCTTCGAGCGCGTCCTTGCCGGAAAGCACGCGGCCGTCAGCCACGCCGTTGCGCAGCGTGTCCTCGGGGATTTTCCGCTCGGCGGCGACGATGCCGACAAATTTCGCGTAGGTCTGCATCACGAGATTCTGCACGTAGTCGCGTTCCTCCTGCGTGCTCGGTCGCGAACCGCTGAGCATGTCCTTCATCTTGCCGCTTTTGAATGTCACCATTTGCAGGCCCACTTTTCCGAAAAGCTCCGAGTAGTTCAGCGTCTGCATGATCACGCCGATGCTGCCGGTGAAAGTAGTGTCCCGCGCAAAGATATGGCTGCCGCCGAGCGCCGCGTAGTAGCCGCCGCTCGCCGCCATCGCACCCATGCTCACGACGATTTTCTTTTTGTCCCGCGCCTTGCGGATGATGTTGTAGATGTCGTCGCTCGCGGTGACCTCGCCACCGGGCGAATCAATCGCCAGCACGATGGCGCGCACATTGGGATCTTCGAGCGCCTGTTTGAACTGCTGCTTCATGTCCTCCGGCGACGCGCCTGTGCTGAAGCCCATGTCGCCGCTGGAAATGATGCCGCCGAGACGGATGACGGCGATCTTTGCGGACACATTTTTCGCACCCTCGGCGAGCACCTTTTGCTCGTATTTCTGCGTTCCTCCCGAGCCGATGCCGAAGAGCGATCCGATGAGGAACAGGAAATTGAAGAGGAGGCTGAGGCACAGCAGCACGACGATGAAGACACCGAGGCAGCCGAAACGTTTTTCCAAGGCAGGCATCCCGCGACAGTGGGGACGCGGGAAAAATTACGCAAGCTCACGCGTGCAGCGATGCGACGCCGCCTCGACAACGCGCGTGCGCTCGGAAAAGAACATGCGCGACCGCGATGAACGTCCACGGCAAACACTACCGCACCATCTGGCTCCGGCCCGGCGACGAACACGTGATCGAGATCATAGACCAGCGCGCGCTGCCGCACCGCTTCGTGATCGAAAAAATCTCGGCCGTCGCACAGATGGCCACCGCAATTTCCGAGATGCACCTGCGTGGCGCGGGGCTCATCGGCGCAGCGGCAGGCTACGGAATGTATCTCGCCGCGCTCGCGATTTTTTCCGACGCGCGCAGCCGCACGGCCAACGCACACCTCGCCGAAGCCGCCACGCTTTTGAAATCCACACGCCCCACCGCCGTGAATCTCGCGTGGGCCGTGGACCGCCAGCTCGCCGCCATCGCGCGCGGCTCGACTGCGCGCGAAAAAATTTCCATCGCGCGCGAAACCGCCGCACTCATCGCCGACGAGGACGCCGCCGCATGCCGCGCGATCGGCGAGCACGGAATCTCGCTCATTCGCACAATCAGCCGGCGAAAAAAAGGCGCGCCGGTGAACATCCTCACGCATTGCAATGCCGGCTGGCTCGCATTCGTAGATCACGGCTCCGCCACCGCGCCCATCTACGCGGCGCACGATGCTGGCATCGCCGTCCACGTGTGGGTGGACGAGACGCGCCCGCGCAGCCAGGGCGCGAAGCTCACCGCGTGGGAACTCGGCCAGCACGGCGTCCCGCACACCGTCATCGCCGACAACACCGGCGGCCACCTCATGCAGCACGGCATGGTGGACCTCTGCATCGTAGGCACCGACCGCACCACGCGCACCGGCGACGTCGCGAACAAAATCGGCACGTATCTGAAAGCGCTCGCCGCGCGCGACAACCGCGTCCCGTTTTACGTCGCGCTGCCGTCCTCTTCGTTCGATTGGAAAATGCGCGACGGCCTGCGCGAAATCCCCATCGAGGAGCGCGGCTCCGAGGAGGTGAAATTCGCCGACGGCCTGCTCGTCGGCCCCAAAGGTCGGACCGGACGCCACGCCGAAGTCCTCGTCGCCCCGCCCGACAGCCCCGCGGCAAACTACGGCTTCGACGTGACACCCGCCCGCCTCGTCACGGGCCTCATCACCGAACGCGGCCGCTGTCGCGCAAACGAACGCGCCATCCTCGCGCTCTTCCCCGAGCATGCGGGCAGTTGCGCACGCCGCTGATCACGGATGCACTCCGGTCATGAATAAATAAGTGGAGCGCCTAGTTGCGTTATGGTTCAAGGATGATGGCCTGAATCGGCATTCCCGTCAGGCTTTTGAAATGGCAAATATCATGAATCAGATGCCTGTTTCCACGCCGATACCCAAATGAAGGCGGGGCTCATCCGAATGTTCCGACGCCGAATTTGGCGCAGGATTCGCAAGTGTCTCCCTCCGTCGAAACCTCCGCGATTGGTCCAGGCTCTTCCAGCAGCCTATCTCCGCGGCACCGGTTGCGAGATTGGGGCGCTGCACAATCCCCTTCGCGTACCAGCGGGCGCGCAAGTGAGCTACATCGATCGTTTCCCTGTCTCCGAGCTGCGCGCACAATACCCGGAGTTGGAGGACGTCGCCCTTGTGCCCGTGGACATCGTCACCGACGGGGAAAAACTCGGCGCCGTGGCGGATGCCTCGCAGGACTTCGTCATCGCGCGCAATTTCATCGAACATTGCGAAGACCCCATCGGTACCTTGAAACACTTCCTGCGCGTGCTGAAGCCGGGAGGCATCGTCTATCTCGGCGTCCCGGACAAACGGCACACCTTCGACAGCGCGCGTCCGGTCACTCCGTTGCAACATCTCATCGAGGATCACGAACTCGGGCCGGAACGATCGCGAAGGGCGCATTTCGAGGAAGTGGCCCGGTTCTGCCACCACATGCAAAACGACGACGACGTTCGCCGTTGCGCCGACGACCTCATGGCGCGGAACTATTCCATCCACTTCCACGTCTGGTCGCTCAGGGAGATGCTGGAACTCCTGCTTTTCCTCGGCGGGCGGATTGGCTTTGAGATCGAGGCTTCCTGCATCAACGGCGCGGAGGACGTCTTCATCCTCCGCAAGACGCCAGCCGCTTGAAGCAATGGATCACCGGGCGGGTGGAATGGCGGACGATGAGACCGGGGGCGGTGCCCGTCGCGGAATCCAAAGCGCAACGCCCAAAGTCGAAAACTTACAAGTCGCTTGAAATTCCGGGCCCCGGCAGTGCTCCGATGCCGCGAATGCTTCATGGCCGGGAGAGCAGCCTTGGCGCTTTCTTTATCGGGCTACTTTTGAACTTTGACCGGTGAGCCTTGAGCTTCGTCCGCCTTCAGCTTCTCGATGAGATACTCCTGCGATGAGGAGTGCTTCGCGTCGGTCGCGCCGGGGTAGGAGAGTTCGCACGGGACGCCGATTTCCTTGCAGTGCTCCTGCAGCTTCACGCCGAAGTTTGCGGTGTGCGTCGGATCCTTTTCATCGTGGCCGAGGTTCGGTGGCGCGCCGAAGTGCAGATAGATCGCAGGGGCGTCCTTTGTGACGAGCGCATACGGCGAATACTCCGCGATGAACGGCAGGATTTTTTCGCGCGCAGCCACGAAATCGTCGAACTTCTTAAACTCGCCTGCTTTCGCAAAGGCGTGCCCGCCGTAGCTGCTGTTCGGCGTCCACTCGCGCATCTGCTTCGGATCGAGCGTGGTCTGCGCGCCGTCCACCGCGGCGCACCACAGGCGCGTGGATTCGCGCGCGATCGGGTCATCGCTTTTCAGATCGGCGAGATCATCGTGAAAGGCGAGCCACAGCGATGTGCATGCGCCCGCGCTGCCGCCGTTCGCGCCGATGCGCTGTTTGTCGAGGTTCCATTCCTTCGCCTTGCTGCGCACAAATTGCAGCGCGCGCGCCGCGTCGTGCAGCGGGGCTTTCACCGGCGGCACGACTTCCTGCGCCTGCGAGATGTAGCGGTAGTTCACGGAGACGACCGAGATGCCGGCGTCGAGGTAGGGCTTGGGATTGATGCCGTTTTTGTCGCCGCCCTGCCAGCCGCCGCCGTGGATGAAGAAAAGCAGCGGCGTCGGCTTGTCAGATTTCGCCTGGTAAAAATCGAGCACGTTGCGCTCCGCGGGGCCGTAGCGCACATCGGCCTCAATCGGCTTCATCGCGCGACGCGGCGGGCTCTTCAGGCTGGCGATGAGATACTCGTCCGCCGTCTTGTGCTTCACGTCGGGCGCGCCGGGATAGACGAGCTCGCACGGCACACCGACCTCCTGGCACTTCTCCTGCAATTTCACGCCGTAGTTCGCCGTGTGCGTGGGATCTTTTTGATCCTGACCGAGAGCGGGCGCGGACGAGTAGATGAGATACACCGGCGGATCGTCGGCGCTCACATGCTCGATGGGCGAATACTCCTTGATCCACGGCAGCACCTCCTCGCGGTGCTCGAGGAATTCCGCAAAGCGCGTGTCGCGCGTCTTCGGGTCGTTCGGGTCCATGAATCCGAACGCGTGTCCGCCGTAGCGGCTGTTCGGCGTCCATTCCTTGAGCTGCTTCGGGTCGAGCGAAGTCTGCGCGCCCATGACCGCCGCCGTCCACAGCCGCGTGGACTCGTGCGCGATCGGATCGCTGCTTTTCGGATCAGCCATGTCCGAGTGAAATGCGAGCCACAGCGAGGAACACGCGCCAGCACTGCCGCCGCTCGCGCCGATGCGCTGCTTGTCAATATTCCACTCCTTCGCCTTGCTGCGCACGAATTGCAGCGCCCGCGCCGCATCCTCCAGCGGCGCCTTCACCGGCGGCTTCACGCCCGCGATCTGCGCCTGCCACGAGTAGCGGTAATTGATCGAAACGACCGAGATCCCCGCATCGAGGTACTGCTTGACGGTTCCGGGATTTTTCGTGAAGCCCTTGTCTCCGGACACCCAGCCGCCGCCGTGGATGAAGAACAGCAGCGGCGTCGGTCTGACGGATTTCGCCTGGTAGAAATCGAGCACCTGCCGCGGGTGATCGCCGTATGCGACATTTGCAAAAGTCGGCTCGATCGGCGGTTTCGCGGGCGCGTCGGTTTTCGGCGCAGCAGGGGCAGCGGGCTTTGCCGTCGGCGCATCTGCGGCGAATGCAGCGCCGCACAGCGCAGCGATAGAAGTGACGAGGAGGAACGGTTTCGAGCGCACGGGGAATTGCATCCCCAGCCAATACGCGAGCGGTGTGTTTCGTTGGATGAATTGTCCGTATTCGCATCTCTCGGTTCGGCAAAACCTCAATGACACCGCCAGCGCGCTATGACACGCTTACACGATGCGCAAAACCCTCCTGTCCCTCATCGCCGTCTCGTCCTCCGTCTTCGCCGCCGATTCCGAGCCTGCGAAAATCACCCACACCTTCTTCGTCGCCGGCGGAGAGACGGCGATCCTCGACAACGACGGCAAGCCGCTCTGGAGCTACCCGGCGGGCACGCGCGACGGCTTCGTGCTGCCGAATGGCAACCTGCTCCTCGCGCTCTCGAAGAACAAGGACTACCCCGGCGGCGCAGTCGTCGAGGTCACGCGCGAAGGCAAGATCGTCTTCGAGTTCAAAGGCACGCAGTCGGAGGTGAACACCGCGCAGCTTTTGCCGAATGGCAACATCCTGCTCACCGAGGCCGGCGCGAAGCCGCGGCTGCTCGAAGTCACGCGCGACGGGAAAATCGCCGTGGAGTTCCCGCTGCAATGCCAGAACGCAAACGCGCACATGGAGAGCCGCATGGCGCGCAAGCTCGCGAACGGCAATTACCTCGTGCCGCAGCTCCTCGACAAGGTCGTGCGCGAATACACGCCCGAGGGGAAAATCGTGTGGGAGTTCAAGACGCCCGAGGAGCCGAAGGAGGCGTGGCCCTTCACCGCCATCCGCCTGCCCGACGGCCACACGCTCGTGAACCTCACGCACAGCAACACCGTCGTCGAGGTGGACGCGTCCGCAAAAATCGTCTGGCAGCTCACGAACGCCGACCTTCCCGAGCCGCTGCTCAAGGACCCGTGCGGCGCGCAGCGCCTGCCGAACGGCAACACCGTCATCACCAGCTACGGCGCGGGCGACCAGAAGGTGAAGCTCCTCGAAGTCACGCGCGACAAGAAGGTCGTGTGGACATTCGAGCGGGAGAAAAAGGGCGGCATCCACGAATTCCAAATCCTCGACACCAACGCCACGCCGCTCGATGGGGTGCCGATGAAGTAGCGGTGACGAACGATGATCAAATGTTAGCCCATTGAAATGCCGCCAACTACTTTGACATTTCACGCTCAACAGCGCCTTACACAACGGACGAGGCTCATGGAGCAGGAACTTATCGCCCTCATCGACGCGAACATGACGCATATTGTTGGTTGTCGTAGGGAGCCGCCTCATGCCCATCACGTCTTTTTTAGTCCAAAGGATCTGAACCACTTCGTCGCAGTTCAGGACATCGATACAGGAGAGGTCATTACCGTGCTGCCGCTGGATTACCACGAGAACCTCGCTTGGAAGATCGGACGAAAGAATCTCAAGAGAGCCATCCTCAAGTCCGCACCGGGTTTTTACTCCGAAGTGTATCCGCAGCAAAAGCCGTCAAAGCCCACCGACTCCACGATCGAAAAACCGAAAGCTACGGCATCTGTCGAAGGCTACACGATGGAGGTCATCGGGATATTTATTTCTGCCCCGAACAAAGTCGGTCTAGGCACATATCGATTTACCCAACTACCCACAACGGGCACCGAGGCAATGGAGGACGGCGGATTCGCGAGCAAGGTTCTCTCGAAGCTAACCCGGAAGAGCCGCCAGCCGTCCGACTTGGACGAAATACTTCTATACCACGCCAAGACAGATTTGCTTCTCAAGGTTCCTTGGTTCTTGGATGCCGACTTCTCGCTCGACGACGACTTCCGCAATCCAAATTATTCTCGCCACGAATGCTGAAAACACTTTGGGACACCATTTCAAATGGAGTTGGAGCGAGTGGGGAACAATCGTCACCGCAATCGGCACCACAATGAGCATCTGGGCTGTTTGCGCGATCCGGGGCCTAAAGCGAATTTTCGCCGCTCGTCAGCGCCTTCCTCAACTGCAGCGCCGATTGAAAGACAAACTCGACTCCATTTCTGGTCACCTCAATGCGTATCAACAGAACAAAGATGCATTCCACATCACCATTCAAGAAGTGCGTGCCGTCGTGACCAGTTACTCGGACAAGACACTCAGCAAGCAGACCAAGAAGAGTCTGAAAGAAGTTAAATCCCGATGCGACGAAATCTCCTATGCAACGACCCACGCGCAAGCGTTCGATTTATACAGCGCTCTCCGAGGCATCGAAGAAGCACTCCACAACGAAATCAAAGACCTAAACCACACGAACTGATATGGATTCCGAAGCAGTAATCAAACGTCTGGTTCAGTTTACTCAGGAGGGTCGTATAGAGTGGGAACGTCGCTTGGCCGGTGACGAGTTCACACAAGGCACCGACGAAATTGTCGAGGTCTACTACACGACTGAACACAACGGACATCGCTTGCGCGTTTATGAAGCACGCTACCGTTACTACTACGACGAAGCGCGTTTTTCGTGGGACACTCAGAGTCGCTTGGAGACTGTGGATGAGCACGGCTATATGCTTTGGCGCTTCCCGGCATCGCGATGGACTGGTGAGCTACTACAGGCGGCCACATACCAAACAGCCAAAGTGGACACGATGTTCAAAGACTTAATGGGTGACGATGAAAAATAGATTCTTCGCAGCGCGGATGCGACTGCGCGTCGCGAGAATTTTCTGTGCGGCGCTCCCTTTTTTTGTGCGGCATTTCCTCCACAGCCGAGCCTGCGGAGAGCACTGCGCTGCGCGCTCTCGACTTTGAGGCGGACGTGGCGTAGCGTCTCCACGTCATGAGCCAAACCCTGCAATATCTCACGGACGAGCACGGCGACCGCACCGCTGTCGTCCTGCCAATCGGCGATTACGAGAAGCTGCTTGAGGACTTGGAGGATTTGGCCGTCGTGGCCGAGCGCCGCGACGAGCCCGTCGTCTCCCACGACACATTCATCGCTGAGCTGAAGCGCGATGGCGTCCTTTAGCATCCAGTGGCGGAATTCCACGAGGAAGGACATCCGCCGCCTGCCGCGCGAGGAGGTGGCACGCGTCGTCGAGGCTGTGGGCCAGCTCGCCAATGAACCCATGCCACACGGCTGCCAGAAACTCGCCGGCTCCGAACGGATATATCGGATTCGCGTCGGAGATTACCGCGTGATTTACGAGGTGTTTGGCGATTTGCATATTGTCGAGATTCAGCGGGTCAGGCACCGGAAGGACGTCTATCGCGAATGACCACGACGCTCTCTCTCGCTGCCTGAAGGCGGAGACGCCTTGATGAAAATTGGTTCTCCGTAACGGCTGAACGCCGCATTACTTGACCCACAAACATGGACAGGATACTGTCCAGCCATGACCGCCATTTCCTACACCGCCGCTCGGGAGAATCTCGCTGCAACGATGGACAAGGTTTGCGACGACCACGCGCCGATCGTCATCACCCGCAACCGCGAACAGGCTGTCGTGATGATGTCGCTCGCGGACTATGAGGCGCTGGAGGAAACCGCCTACCTGCTGAAGAGCCCCAAGAACGCCAAGCGCATCATGAGCGCCATCGCGCAGCTCGATGCGGGCAAAGGCGTCGCGCGTGCCGTGGACTTGAACGCATGAAACGCAAGCTCGTCTTTTCCGACGAAGCTTGGGAGGACTACCTGCATTGGCAGGAGACGGATCGTTCCATGATCCGCCGCATCAACCAGCTCATCAAAGATGTCCGGCGCAGTCCATACGAGGGCATCGGCAAGCCGGAGCCTCTGAAACATCAACTGGCCGGATGGTGGTCGCGGCGGATTGATGCCGAGCATCGCTTTGTCTATCGCGTGACGGAGAACGCTGTGGAAATCGCCACGTTGAGGCATCACTATTGAAATGCCGATGGCCGCCTCGACGGAGCCTGCGGAGAGCGCGGAGTTTTTCGAGGAACGCATCCGTGAAATCCGTGGTCTCAGTCCTCGTGTATCCGCAATCCAGGAATTTCAATTGGTGAACGGCCCCGCGCCCCGCGACGAAAGTTGCGCACGCACTTTCACTCCATCAAGCGTGGCGACTTCCGTTTTCGCGCTCAGCGCCATTGCCGATGCGACACCTGCAGCTTCGCCCATTGCCATCGCCGTCACAGTCACGCGCGTGGAAGCGTGCGCGCCGCGCGTGGCGGAATGACAGCGACCGGCGACGAGGAGATTGCCGATTTTCTGCGGCACGAGTGAGCGGAATGGAATGTCGTAGGGCTCAGGCTGCACTTTCTTCGGATCGAAGTCATTCGCGCTGCCGGTCACGGTCTTGTTCGGATGCAGATCGAGATACCAGCAGCCGGTAGCGATAGCGTCGTCGAAGCGGTGGCCTTTCATCAAATCGTCCTCGTTCAGCACATGCTTGCCGATGATGCGACGCGACTCGCGCACGCCGATCCACGGATACGCTTCGAGAAAATATGAATCCGCAAACGCGGGCACATCCTTCTTCCACGCGCGAAACATCGCGTGCGCGTCCGCGCGGCCCTGCATTTCCGCGCGCGTGAGGTCGGCGGCGTCGGTGGGATTGCAAGGCACGCGCACGCCATGCACGTAGATCTCATTTTTCCCGTACATGAACATCACGCCCGGCCCGTAGTAGAATGGCAGTTCGCCGCGCTTCTGCGCCTCGGCGAGCGCCGCACGGCACAGCGGACTGAAGCCCGGTTCGTTCCTCACATTGCCAATGCGGAAATGCAGCGTGAGCGGCTGCACCTCGGTATTCTGCTCGAAGGGCGCGCCAGACCACGCGGCGACATCCGCGTCGCCCGTGCAATCAATCACCGTCTTCGGCCGCACCGTCACGAGCCCGTCCTTGTTCGCGATGCTCACGGACTTAATGCGCCCGCCGTCGCTCTGCACGTCGCACACGAACGAATTGAACAGCACGGCGAGGTTGCCCTTGTGCTCCTGAAAAATCCGATCCAGCAGCAGCTTGAATTCAAATGTGTTTGGGATCGTCGGATTGTGCTTTGCCACCGTCTTCGCATCCGGCGCGCACACGCCGGACTTCGAGAGCAGTTCCAGCGCGATGCCACGCACGACGATCCGTTTCGTCGTGATGTGCGCGATGCCGTCGAAAAACGGCAGCCCCACGCTCGTGATGATCCCGCCTGCAAACGGCGCCTTCTCGACAAGCAGCACCTTCGCCCCCGCCCGCGCCGCGGCGAGCGCCGCCGCAGTCCCCGCGCAGCCCGCGCCGCACACAAGTACGTCGGTCTCGATGATTCGTGAAGATTTTCCGGACCTCGCCGGCTCGGCGCTGTGCGCGGGCGGGATTGCGCTTGCGGCGGCGGCGACAGCAGATGCCTGAATGAAACGGCGGCGGGTCTGTGGTGCAGTCTGTTTCATGGTGCGATGGCGCGGTTCATTTCGTCTCGAAGGCCGCCCAGCGCAACGCTTCCAAAATATGACGCCTGCCGAAGTCAGTGTTCAGCGCACGCGCATCGTGGCCGATGGCGGTGTAGAAAAATCGTCCGCCCTCCGTCTCGCGCGTCCACGCGGCGGGATGATCCGCGCCCATCGGCTTCACGTTCATCTCGCGGAATTTCGCGCGCACGGGATCGAATGAGGATTCATCCAGACGCAGGAGCACGTTCACATTCGGCTGACCGGTCACGGCGCGGTCGAAGCACAGCCATTCCTCGTTGAGCCGAAATTCCGGCGCGAAACGTTTCACCGCCGGATTATCCAGTGCGGCGGGGTCCACCACGAGCCGCGCCGGCGCGCGATCCGAGTCGGCGACAAAATCACAGCCCACGAGCCCCGCATACCAATCCCACACACCGTGATGCACCGCCGCCGCGTGGATCGCAACGATGCCGTGCCCCTGCCGGAACCATGTGATGAGCGCCTCGCGCTGCTCCTTGCTGAGCCCCTCGCCGAAATTCGTCGTGCTGTTCAGTACGAGCACC
Organism: uncultured Spartobacteria bacterium; assembly: GCA_903882875.1. GTDB lineage: Bacteria > Verrucomicrobiota > Verrucomicrobiia > Chthoniobacterales > Chthoniobacteraceae > SXWH01. Next base: position 27,470 of record CAIRYQ010000008.1, read on the forward strand.
TGATAGCGGCTCAGGTCATCGAGGTTGAGCTTCGAGGGATCGTCCGTCTGGTCAATGTTCACGCCATTGTCCAAACCGAAGTGGAAGAACCAGTGATTCGTCGCCGAGAGCGTGGCGTGCTCGTACCACGCGGACTTGCTGTAAATCAGCACATTCTCCAGCGAGTGCGGATGCGGCTTCAGGCCGGCCTTCGTGGCCTCGGCCACGCCGAGCCCTTTGTTGGAAAGGTTCGCCTTGAATCGTTCCTCGGCACTCCTGGCATCTGAGGCGGCCTTGGATTCCTTGTCAGCGGCATCCTTTGCAAAAGCCGCGCCGAATGTGAAAATCGCGATGAGTGCGGCGGCGACTGCGGCGCTTTTCAAAATGATGCGGCATGTGAAATGGGGTGAGTGCGGGGTGTTCATGGAATTCAGCGGAGGATCGGAGGAATCAATCAAAGCATACCTGTCCAGTGGGCGGAAAATGGCGCATCCCCTTTCGCGGGCATCGCACGCACCCTGCGCCCGTCGGAAACCTTCGCACCAAAGGTGCGGCACAAGCCGGGCCAGCAAGGACGAGCCCCCGGCTGGCTTGCCTGCGGGCCTTTGGCGCTGAAGGACTCCAGCCTCCTCCGCACCGTCACTGCGATCTACAGCCCGAGCTTGCCGATCAATTCCGCGACCGAGAGCTTGTGGTGCGCCGCCACCGGTTTCAGGACGCCGCCCAGCAGCGTTCCCGTTTTCAGCGGGCGATGGGCGGGCACGGTGATGTGGTGGGTGCCGTTCACATTCGTGGAAAGGCGGATGTGCGAACCGTCCTGCCGCACACGCTCATAGCCCAGCACGCGCAGCGCGCGGACAAGATCCGCGCCCGTGATGTCCCGCGGGATCTTCACACGGCCAGCGCCTCATCGCGCACGAAATGCAGCCGGATGATGGAAGGCATCGGCCCCGGCACCCCGTCGCCGAAGTGGCACCGCACCGCATCGCGCACCATCTCCCGCAATTCCTCCAGAGTCTCACCCTGCGTGGCGATGGCATGACCGAGCGCCGTGGCGACATAGCCGCCCTCGGCCTCGTCCTCATGCACTTCAAAGATGATCTCGTTCATGGCCGGAGCGTCGCACAAGAGCCGCAAGCCGGGCAAGCGGCGGTTTGAGTAACGGCCAGATCTTCCCCAGCACTGGCAAGGCGCTCTGTTGAATCGGCCGGCAGAAGAAGACCGCCGCCGCTGCGCCGAACCGCGCGCAAATCAAATGGCGGACGGAAACCATAGCACCAACGCTGCGCCTTAAACCAACCTGAGTCACCAACCTCGGAGGTGATTACAGCTCAAACAGAAAAAGCCGTGAGTGGCACGAATTGGTTCTCCAACGACCCAGCGCGGTGAGTTATTCAGCGGATGGATCACGATTCGCAGATTGCGACCAAACTATGCGGGCCAGACATCTCGCATCAATCACGAACAGATATGCCAATGCGAGCAGATGAGCGATGGTGAACACGAGAGACCAGGCAAGCAAATCCATCCACAGCAAGCATCGAGAGACCCCGAAAAAAGCACCAACGGCGACACCCAAAGTTGCGAAAACTCGCCGGACGGCTTGGTGTTGGAGAAAACGCCGAACGGCACAGACACCATAGCAAGCGATGAGAATGAGAACGACTCGGATCTTAAGCCAGCTTGCCGGAACGCAGACCAGCCAGTTGCCATGCGCACGAGCCGACAAAATACCAAAATACCATGCGTATCCCGCTGCTACTGCCATTGCGCCGAACAATAGAACCAGCGTCAAAATTGTTCCCGTCCTTGTTCTGGCGTTCAGCATTCTAAACCATCCTACTTAGCTGCGCATAAAATGGAACGGCTAATTAGCGACGAAACCCCCGGCAGCGGGTGCTGCCGGGGGCTCCATTCGGACAAGCCTCCCCTCCTTACAGGCTCATGTGCTGCACCGCGTCGCTCCAATCCGTCACCTGCGACTTGGCGAGGGTGGCGCGGATTTGGAAGGAATACAGCGTGCCCGGGATGAGGCCGTTGATGATGATGCGGCGGCTGTCCGTGAACGGGTCGGTCTCCGTGTAGGGGCCGGGCTTGCCGTCCGCGCCGATGGCGGCGTAACGGACGATGAGGCCGTGGCTGTTGTCCACCGTCGAGGAGCGCAGGGTGAGCTGGCCGGTGCCGGTGTTTTTGATGCCGAGGATCTTCGGCGCGGGCACGAGGGCGGGCGTGGGATTGTGCTCGCTGGTGACGGCCTCGAAGCCGCTGGAGAGCAGCAGGGCGAGGTCGTTGTTGGAATTGTCCTCCACGTATCGGGCGAGCTTGCGCAGGAGGGCGATGAGGGCGAGGCGCTTGTTGTTCTTGTCGGCGGTGGCGGCGGGGCCGCCCTGGGCCTGTGCGGAAAGGGCGGTGTCGAAGTCCGAATTGGCGGCATCGAGCGCGGGTTTGGCGACGGGCGGGTTTGGGAAGGCGGCCTTGCCGTAGAGGCTGGCGCTCACCGTGCCGGCGAAGTCGTGGAGGTCTCTGTCTTTGGCCTTGGCAAAGCCGAGGCTTACGCGGATTTGTGACATATGGTTGTTTGTGGTTTGGGTTTGTGGTGCGGGGCCATCCCAGGTGAGGCCGGGCGTGTCCCAAGTCAGTGGTTTGCCTTGGTCGTCCTTGCCGTCCCAGGTGGCGCTATTGGGTGTAGTGGTCGGTTTGTTTTCTGTGGGTTGTTTGCTGTGGGTTTGGGTTGAGAAATGGCGGGCGGTGCGTGGGTTCCGATTGGGAATTTGGGAGCCATGAAGCCATGAAGGGCGGGCACCTCCATTTCGGCCTCACGGCCTTTCGTCCTTTCCTGGCTTCCTAGCTTCCGAATGGGGAAACCGCCGGTCGGTGCGTGGAAAACGGGCTTTTTGGCCGCAAATGCCCAGTTTTTCATCGCGACTCCGGTTTTCGCCGCTCCGAAGACGATCGGATGTGGCATAAAGACGGTCGTCTCTGTCGCGAAGACGACCGTCTTCCTCACAAAGACGACCGTCTTTGTCGCAGAGACGACCGTCTTTGCCGGAGAGACGGTTGGAAGCGGCCCGATCCCGCCGTCTCCGGGACAAAGACGACCGTCTTCGTCAGAGAGACGACCGTCTTTATGAGAGAGACGACCGTCTTTGCGACGAAGACGACCGACTTTGTCAGAGAAACGACCGTCTTCGTGGGGAAGACGACCGTCTTTGCGGGAGAGACGGTCGTCTTTGAGCCGCATCCGGCCGTCTCCCAGCCCCCGACGGATGCCACGGGCCGCCTCACGGTAGCCTCCGGCCCGGCCAAACCCGTCACCCGCACACAGGCGACCGGGGCCGGCGTTGCGGCGGTATGATGCGTCTCTGGAGAAAACGGGCTTCATCGGGAAACAGGTGTCTATATACGGATACACCTCCCGAGGGCCGTTTGTTACACGATCGGGCGCTTTTTTTTGAAAAAATATCGGTCAGCGCGGGCGGGATTTGCGGGCGCTGTGTGAGGAAATCGGGCTGTCCCGCCGGCGTGTCGCGAAGTTCCCGGCCAAGTTTTCCGCGCACGGGGGATTGAGCGGTGTGCGGCGGACGGCGCCGCATTCCCACAACCCACATCCACTCCCATGAAACTCCTCCTCGCAGCCGCACTCTCCCTCGCCACCACCACCGCGATTTTCGCCGAAGACAAACCCGCGCCAAGAGCCGCGGCACCGCAGGCACCGCGTTCGCGCGGCGATGTGGATGTGAAGCTGAACCTGCCCTATGCGGGAAATGACAACCCGCGGCAGATGGTGGACCTCTACCTTCCGAAGAATCGCACGACGGACAAGCCGCTGCCGGTCGTGGTGTACATCCACGGCGGCGGATGGAGCGGCGGGAGCCGCGCGGGCGGCGGGCCTGCGGCGGGCTTTGCGGCGTCGGGGAATTACGCCGGCGTGAGCGTGGGCTACCGGCTCTCCGACGAGATGAAATGGCCCGCGCAAATCCACGATTGCAAGGCGGCGATCCGCTGGATCCGCGGGCACGCAAAGGAATACAATCTGGATCCCGACCACATCGGCATCACGGGCAGTTCCGCGGGCGGCCATCTGGTCTGCCTCCTCGGCCTCACCGGCGACACGAAGGAACTCGAGGGCAGCATCGGCGAATTCACGAGCCTCAGCTCCAAGGTGGCGTGCGTGGTCAATTATTACGGCCCGACCGACATGACGTCGCCGCTCATGCAGGGCGCCGCGGCGCTCAGCGACGATCGCGCAGTGGTCGGTCTGCTCGGCGGACCGCTCAAGGACAAGGCGGCGGAGGCAAAGGCGTCCTCGCCGCTCACCTACATCCACGCCGGAGCGCCGCCCTTCCTCACCGCACATGGGACGAAGGACATGCGCGTGAATTTCAACAACGCGACGAAGCTCCACGAGGCTCTCACGAAGGCGGGCGATTCCTCGATCCTCCTCGCAATGACGGACGGAGGCCACGGCTTCACCAGCCCGGAGCTGAACAAGCGCGTGCAGCAGTTCTTCGACATGCACCTGCGCGGGATCACCTCGGAGATTTCCTCCGAGCCCATCCCGCTGCCCGCCCCCGCACCGGCGGGAAAGTAAGCGTCGCCGCTGCCGAAGTGGTGAGGTAGGTGTGCGCGAATGAACGAATTCACTACCGTTTTCGAAATCTCCTCGGGATCGAACGGAATTCGGGCTCAGGCATTGCTGCGGTTTGTCATTGGCGTGGTGACTTTGGTGATCGGGCTCATAGGTCTGGTGCGCTCAAAGAAATCTCCATCTCAAGAAAGGCGGCGATGGAAAGGTCCCGCGTTTTTGATCTTTTGGGCCGGAGTATGGCTGCTTGTGCATTTCCCATACTTCGTGGACGCCACAGCCAGAATGAGCCGCTTGATCGAAGCTTCTCGGACTGGGCAGTGCAAAAGCGTCGATGGAGTCGTTCATGTCACACACGAACAGCCTGAGAACGGGCATGCCTCCGGTGACAAAATCACGGTGGGCAATCAGAACTTCTTGGTGGACTTCTATAAAGTCACACCCGGCTATCGGCAGACAATCTCGCACGGTGGCGCGCTCAGGGAAGGAGTCCATGCACGCCTCCATTATCTCGACGGCGTGATTCTTAAAGTCGAAGTGCGGGAACCAACTCATGCGTCCAAGTCGGATTCCTTCTGAGGGAATTCTGTTGGTTGTGTCGCACTTTTTTCTACGAAGGCAGACGCAAGCGGATTGAACGCTTCGCCGAATCCCAACTCATTTCCATTTTATGAAACGCACAATCACCGCCCTCCTCGCCCTCGCGCTCGCGCCCTTCGCGCGTGCGGACATCAAGCTCCCCGCCATCTTCGGCGACCACATGGTGCTCCAGCAGAAACAGACGAATCCCGTCTGGGGCTGGGACACGCCGGGCACGAAGGTGACGGTCACATTTGCCGGGCAGACGAAATCCGCCGAGGCCGGGAGCGACGGCGCATGGCGCGTGAAGCTCGATCCCGTGAACGCCAACGCGACGGCGCAGGTGCTCGCGATCACCGGCACGACCAAGCGCGAAATCCAGGACGTGCTCGTGGGCGAGGTGTGGATGTGCTCGGGGCAGTCGAACATGGGCTTCACGCTGGCGGGCGACTGGAACGGCGATCTCGAGGCCGCGGCTTCCGACCTGCCGAACCTGCGGCTGATCAAAGTGCCGAACGTGGGCACGCAGGAATTGCAGAGCGATTTCAAGGGCGAGTGGAAGGCGTCGAATGCCGACAGCGCGAAGTCATTCAGCGCCGTGGGATTTCTCTATGGCCGCTACCTTCACCAAATCCTGCACGTCCCGGTGGGGCTGATTGACAACGCGTGGGGCGGCTCGGCTGCCGAAGCGTGGGTGCGGCGTTCGTCGCTGGAGAAGGATCCGCGCTTCAAGCCGCTCATCGAAAGCACCGTGAAGAAGGAGACGGACTTGCAGTCGCCCAAGGCGAAGGAGGATTTTGAAAAGGCCACCGCGAAGTGGAAGGACGACATGGAGAAGCTGAAGGCCGCAGGCATCAAGCCCGGCCAGGTGCTGCCGCGTGCGCCGCAGCCGCCCGAGGGCTGGCTCAAGGGCAACGGGCGGCCCGGTAACATTTTCAACGGCGTGATGAACCCCACGCTCGGATACGGCATCAAGGGAGTGATTTGGTACCAGGGCGAAAGCAACGCGGGCCGCGCCTGGGAATACGCGCAGCTTTTCCCCTACATGATCGAGCAGTGGCGCGCGGAGTGGAAGCAGGGCGACTTTCCGTTCTACTGGGTGCAGCTCGCGGATTTCCTGCCCGAGAAGCCCGAGCCCGGCGACAGCACCTGGGCCGAACTGCGTGAGTCGCAGACGAAGACGATGTCGCTGCCGAACACGGGACAGGCGGTCATCATTGATCTCGGCGAAGGCAAGGACATCCACCCGAAGAACAAGCACGACGTGGCCGCGCGCCTCGTGCGCTGGGCGCTCGTGAAGGACTACGGGCTGAAGTTCCCGTATCGCAGCCCCGAGTTCAGCAAGCTGGAGATCAATGGAGACAAGGCCGTGGTGACATTCGACCTCTTCGGCAGCGGCGCGCTGCGTCCATTCGACGTGCAGGACGCCATCGGCTTCGCAGTCTGCGGCGAGGACAAAGTGTGGCACTGGGCGAAGGGCAAAATCATTGCGAACAACAAGGTGGAGCTGACCAGCGACAAGGTGAAGGCCCCCATCGCCGTCCGCTACGCGTGGGCCGACAACCCGGTGGCGAATCTCTTCAGCAACGAGGGCCTGCCCGTGACGCCGTTCCGCACGGATGACTTCGAGATGATCACGAAGCCGAAGCCGCCCGTCGCGCCCTCAATCGAGGTGAAGAAGTAAGACGCGTCAGCCTTCGCGCGCGAGCGAGACGAGTTCCGGCTGCCGCTCGACGGCGTCGAGGAAACTCGGGAACTGCGGTATCCAGCCGAGTGCGCGGAGCCTTGCATTGCTCACACGCTTGCTCGTCCACCCGCGCTTGCGGTTCGGATCGATCGGGCCGCTAGGTGGCAGCGGAAGCGCAAAACGCTGCGCGAGCCACACGTAAATTTCGCGCTGCGGCATCGGCGCATCGTCGCTGACGTTGAAGATTCCTGCCGCACGTTGCTCGACCAGCACACGGAGCGCGAATGCGATGTCGTCGCGATGGACTTGGTTCACGATTCGCCCGCCATCGCCTTCGATCACAGCCTCAGCGCTGAAAAATTTGTGCAGCAGCACCGAGCGCCCCGGTCCGTAGATTCCCGCAAGCCGCGCGACGATTCCGCCGTGTGCAAGGACAAGCTCCTCCGTCTCGCGGAGAATGCGTCCCGTTTCGCGCGACGATTCCGCGGGACTGTCCTCGTTCACGACCGCGCCATCCGTCTGCGCATACACGCTCGTGCTGCTGGTGAAGAGCAGCCGCTCCGGCGCGAAGGCATCGAGGAGATTGTTTGCGCCTTCAAGATAGACGCTGCGATACGCATCCGCTCCGCCACGTCCGGAACTCGCGCAGTGAATCACCACGTCCACTTTTCCACCGATGCCCAACGCAACCGCACGCACCGAGTCGGCATTCGAGATGTCGCACTGCGCCACGGAAAACAGTTCGCCCTTCAGCGCCTCTGCGGACTCCGCCGAATGCGTGAGCCCAAGCACATCCCAACCCGCCGCATGAAACACCCGCGCCGTGGCGAGCCCGACAAATCCGCAACCGGCAACGACGACGCGCAGCATGGCTCAGTCGGAAAACTCCACGCGCTTGCTCAGCATCTTCTCGCCGTCGAACTCGAACCATCCCTGAAAGCTCCCGCCCGCGAGCACGTGAGGGAGCCAGTGCTGGTCATCCTCCCACATTTCGTGAAACGGCACGCCGTCCACGGGGAACCACATCGGCAGCGCCTCGTCCGTCTCGATCATCTCGCCGGAAAAATCGCGCGCGACGAACACCGCGCAATGAATGCTGAAGCCGTCGGTGAACTGAAACCGCACGACCCCGCGATCTTCGATCAGCAGCGGCGTCACCCCGATTTCCTCCTGCACCTCGCGGATGGCCGAGGCAAGCGCCGTCTCGCCGGGCTCCAGCTTTCCGCCGGGCCCGTTGATCTTCCCCGCGCCGAGCCCGCGCTTCTTGCGGATGAGCAGCACGCGCCCGTCCTTCACGATGAAGCACAGGTTCGCGAGTTGGCGCGGCTGCCAGTTGTTCCAGTCCATGCGCGGAGTGTGACTGATGACTGGTGAATTGTGAATGGTGGAAAAGCATCCCGCGTGTTTTTCTCCGCGCATGAATTCGCAGACCGCCCTCCGCATCTCGGCCATCGTCGGCTTCCTCGCCGTGGCGCTCGGAGCGTTCGGCGCACACGGGCTGCACGATCTGCTGGAGAAAAATGCACGCCTCGGGACATGGGAGACTGCGGTGCTCTACCACCTCACGCACGCCGTCGTGATGCTTCTCATCGCCACGCTGCGCCCGCTGCGAACCTGCGCCTGGTGGCTGATGCTCACTGGCATCGCGATCTTCAGCGGCACGCTCTACGTGCTCGCCATCACCAATATGAAATGGCTCGGAGCCATCACACCCGTCGGCGGCGTGTGCCTGCTGCTCGGCTGGCTCGCGCTGGCGTTTGGAAAGGCGCGGACGGAGTGAGAGCGGCCACGCGGCGGATATACAGGATAGGCTTCCATCCTGTCTGCGCAGAATCGCAGTCAGGAAGCCTACGCTGGATTCTCCACCAACCGCCAAGCAGCGAACCGTTCACGCCATGCGGCGATGGCGCTTTGCTCGGGTGAGAGACGGCTCCAGTCCTTGAAGGTGAGATTTCCGAGCACGCCGAAGAGCAGAAAATCCGCATAGACCGGCGTCGTGCCGAAGAGAAACGGCTGATGCCTCAGCGTCTTTTCAAAACGCACAAGCAACCCATCCAGCTCGGCACGGAGCACCGCCGCATCGCGACGCCACGCGTCCACGCAACCACGTCCGAATTTCCGCTCCTTGTGCCGCACGACCATCCCGCGATGCGCGACATCCGGGATCGTGGGAATCCAGTGGATGTCCGTGAGCTTGAAGGTGCGCGCCTCGACTTCGTTTTCGAGAAACTCGATCACGCACTGGTGCGCGGCCTCGATGGCCTCGGGAAAGAGCCGCCCGGCGAACCACGTGCGATCCACGTATTGCGCGATGTCCTGCGTGTCGCCGCCGCTCTCGAAGATGATGCGCTCGCCGTGCTGCAGCACGGGCACCGCGTAGTATGAGCCGTCGGTGAGACGGAGGAGTTCGGAGCGATCCCAGTTCGGCACTTCGCGCGATTCAAAGGCGACGCCCGCCGCGCGCAGAGCCTGCGCGATGGGAATGCAGAACGGGCTGTGATTCATCTCGTGGAGGATGGTCTTCATGCCGCCCGCGATAGCAGGCGCGCGCGATGCGTGCCAGAGATTCGGAGTGCAGCGGTGTGCAGATGGAAAAGTGAGTCGCTGACTTTTTCCCCGGATGCGGCGATCTTGGCTGCGTCCCGCTTTGAGCGGCCGATTTTCATGCCGGAAGAACATCACCACACGACGCCCGACTCTCACGACGATGCACATGCGCATTCATGCTGCGACAAACCGCAGCCTCCGTCGTGCTGCCATGCCTCTGCTCCGCCGCCCGAGCCGAAGCCAGCGGTGGAACATGATTGCTGCGGACACGGCGGGCATGATCACGGCGATGTCACGCCATCCGCTGCGGCGAAATATTTCTGCCCGATGTGCCCCGGTGTGGAATCGGAAGCACCGGGCGACTGTCCGAAGTGCGGCATGGCGCTCGAGCGCAACCCCGCATGGAAGCAAGCGGTGAAGACAATCTACACGTGTCCCATGCACCCGGAGGTCGAGCAGGATCATGCGGGCGAGTGCCCGAAATGCGGGATGGCGCTGGAGCCGAAGATCATCAGCGCGGACGAACCGGAGGATGATGGCGAGATGCGTGACATGATGAGGCGGCTGTGGCTCGGCGCACTCTGCGCGCTGCCGGTTTTCATTCTCGCGATGGCGCATCTTTTTTCCGGCGCACCGCACTGGCTCATGGGTGCGGCGTCGCGCTGGACTCAGTTTGCGCTCACCACGCCGGTCGTGCTGTGGGCCGGCTTGCCGTTCTTCGCGCGCGGCGCGCGTTCGCTGCGGACAGGACACTTCAACATGTTCACGCTCATCGCGCTCGGCGTGGGTGCGGCCTACGCATACAGCGCGGTGGCGATGCTTGCGCCGGGCGTATTTCCGGAGGCGGCGAAAACGCACGGGGGAGTTGGCATTTATTTCGAGGCCTCGGCAGTCATCATCGTGCTCGTGCTCTTCGGACAGGTGCTCGAACTGCGCGCCCGCGCCCGCACCGGCGGCGCGATCCGTGCGCTGCTGAATCTCGCGCCCGCAACTGCGCGCCTCGTGGATGCAAATGGTGAGCGCGAGGTGTCGCTCGACCGCGTGGGCGTCGGCGCGAAACTTCGTGTGCGGCCTGGCGAAAAAATCCCCGTGGATGGCAACGTCGCCGAGGGACAGTCGAGCGTGGATGAATCCATGCTCACAGGTGAGCCCATCCCCGTCGCGAAGGGCGCGGGTGATGCCGTGACCGGCGGCACCATCAACGGCACCGGCGCATTTCTCATGCGCGCCGAACGTGTCGGTGGTGAAACGATGCTCGCGCGCATCGTGCAGATGGTCGCCGAGGCGCAGCGCAGCCGTGCGCCCATCCAGGCGCTCGCGGATCGCGTGGCCGGATGGTTCGCGCCCGCGGTGCTCGGTGTCGCGGCGCTCACGTTTGCACTGTGGCTTTCGCTCGGACCCGAGCCGCGCCTCGCGCACGCGTTAGTGAATGCCGTCGCCGTGCTCATCATCGCGTGCCCTTGCGCGCTCGGTCTCGCGACGCCGATGAGCATCATGGTCGGCATCGGTCGCGGCGCGCAGGCTGGCGTGCTCGTGAAAAACGCCGAGGCGCTCGAGCGGCTGGAGAAAGTCACCACGCTCGTCGTGGACAAGACCGGCACGCTCACCGAGGGCCGGCCGAAGCTCACCGCAGTCGTGGTGGCAGAGGGATTCGCCGAGGATGAACTGCTGCGCGCCGTCGCTGCCATCGAGTCATCGAGCGAACATCCGCTTGCTGCTGCGATTATCTCCGCTGCCAAGGAACGCGGCATCGCATTCGAGCCCGCGCACGATTTTCAATCCGTCACAGGCGGCGGCGTGGTCGCAAAAATTGGCGGACGTGAAGTCGCGGTCGGCAGCGGCGCATTCCTCGCGCAGCGCGGAGTCGGCGACCTTCCGGCGCTGGAGGAAAAGGCCGCGGTGTTGCAGGATAACGGCCACACGGTTGTCTTCGCCGCCATTGGCGGGCGCGCAGCGGGGTTGCTCGCCGTGGCTGATCCCATCAAGCCCTCTGCTGCCGAAGCTGTGCGCGAACTGCACAGCCTCGGGCTGAGGTTGCACATGCTCACGGGCGACAACGCACGCACCGCGGGTGTGGTCGCGAAACGCCTCGGGATTCATTCCGTGGAGGCCGGCGCGACGCCCGCATCGAAAATCGCGCGCATCCAGGCTCTCCGTGCGTCGGGCGAGGCAGTCGCAATGGCCGGTGATGGCGTGAACGATGCGCCCGCGCTCGCCGCGGCAAACGTCGGCATCGCGATGGGCACCGGCACGGATGTCGCGATGCAGAGCGCGGGCATCACGCTTTTGAAAGGCGACCTCCGCGGCATCGCGCGCGCCGTGCGCCTCAGCCGCGCGACGATGGGCAACATCCGGCAGAATCTCCTCTTCGCATTCCTCTACAACGCACTCGGCATCCCGCTCGCAGCAGGCGCGCTCTATCCGTTCTTCGGCTGGCTCCTCAGCCCGATGATCGCAGGCGCAGCGATGAGCCTCAGTTCCGTCTCCGTAATCACGAATGCGCTCCGCCTGCGGCATGTAAAGCTCGACTCATGAGGGGCAACGACCGTCCTGCTACCCGTCTGATACTCGCAACCGTCCACTGATGAAGATGCGGCTTCTGTCTCTGCTTCCGCTGCTGGGTCCCGCGTCCGCACACAAAACGAATCACACACCGACAAAGTGCCCGTGCCGACCAGCGCGCAAATCCAACAAGCTTGGCGGGAGTCGTGCGGACGGTCAAAGCAGGGATCGAAAGATCTGCGTGCGGCAGGCGCGTTTCTTTGTGAACGCGGAAATCGAGGCGTCAATGCTGTCGCAGGCGGACGAATGATACCTACTCCTGCGCCTCCTTCAGACGCGGATCGGTGAGGTCGAGACTGTAGAGGATTTGGTTGTAGTCGTAGAGCGGTGTGCGCGATTCGCGGCCGGAAAAGGTGTGGCTGTAGGTGCCTTCGAAGTAGATCGTTCGCCCAGCGTCCTCGTCGAAGAACGCGTGCTGCGCGGGATTGTAGAACGAGTATTTGTCGTGCGTGACGATTTTCACCGCGCGCTTCCACGGGCCGGTCGGCGACTCGCTCTCGGCGTACCACACTTCGCCGAGGAAGGAAGGCTTGCCGAATTGCTGCACCGCGATGAGCAGCCACCGCTTGCGGAACGCGTTCCATCGCACGCTGCCCTCGTGCAGCGTCACGCGCTGCTTCGTCGCGACATCCTCCGGCGACACACGGCATTCCTCCGGCTTGATCGCGCCGGTCTTCAGCCACTTCGCCTCCTGCGCCGACTCGATGGGAGGCGCATCCTTCCGCCATGCGAAATCGAGAGAGCCGTCCGCCTTGCGGTGTGGAGCACCCTCCGTGGCCGCCGACGGCAGGAGGCGGGCCGGATTTTTATCCGCGTTCTGCGTTCCGTGTTCTGCGTCGGAGGAAGTGCCCGCCCCGTTCCCTCGGCGGCTGCCGTCGGCGCATGTCCACGCCTCGTAGTTCGCGGGCTCGAGCACATCGCGCAGCTTTGCGCGCACGCGGATGCACAGCCCGGCGTCGCCGAAATAAATGTAGTCCGTCCCGCCATCTCGCACCGGCGTCGCGCGTCCGCGCGGAAAGCGCCATTTTTCTTCCAGCGGCAGTGTCGCCGCGCGCTCAAAAATTTCCTTCTCATCGTTGAAGACGACGATGCCGTGCTCGAACACCTTCTCCAGCCCCGCGCGCCGCGCATAGTGCGCCACGAGTTTCTCAGCGCCGGCGTCGTCGCGCACGACGCACAAGCCGAAGAGCCACACCACGCCTTCCTTGCCATCGAGCGGGCACATCTCCTTCGCGAAACCATCCGCGCCGGCGTAGTAGTGAAAATCTACGCCCTGAAACGCCGACAGCCCGCCCTTCCAGGGGAACTCCGACCACGCACACGCGGTGCGGAAATTTCCCAGCGGATACGACAGCCGCATCGTGTCACCCCAAAGCCAGAAAATTTTTCCACGATACATGACTGCCTGCACCGAATCCTGCCCGACGACTCCGCCATTCGTGAGCGGCGCCGCGAGCGGCGGCTTTTCACCAAGCAGCACCGTGTCGCGATAAATCCCCTGCCCCGTGAGCCGCACCCTGCGCTCGGCGATGTTCAGGCGCTTCGTCTTCACGAGCGCCTTCTCGCCCGCGCGCGGCGTGAAGCGCATCCCTGTCATCCCGAATCCGTCCTTCGGAAATTCATACCCGTGCGAGCGCATTGAAAACCACACCGGCACGCCCATCTGCCCAGGCTCGTTGAAAGCAACGCGCCCCGCGCTGTCGGTGACGTAGAGCCGGCGGTCCATTGTCTCAAGTTCCACCAGCGGCACGCCGCGCCCCGTCACGGAATCCACGACGGAGATTTCAAACGGCTTCTCCTCCGCCACTGCATCCGGTGGGAGGATTGCGCGCAGCACGAGCGCGGAAAAAATCACGGCGGGGAGCGGCTTCATGCCCGCAAGAAAAGCGCGCAACAGGGGCGATGGCGAGCGCCGCGCCACGGATGCGAATTGCAGTGCGACGGCTTCACCACGGCTCGCGCGACCGGCTCCCGGCGAAGCGGACTTCGGAGTATCTCTTCGCCCTCAGCAGCGCAGCTTGGGACGCGTCACCGTGCAACGGAACAGCCGGCATTCATCCGTCACCCTGAATCGGCCCGTCTTCTGCCGCCGGCGGCTGCTGAATCCTTTCCACGATGCGCGCGATGTTCACATGCTGCTCGACGAGGCTCTGGATGCGCTGGATTTTTTCGTTGTCGCCGGGGAGCGTCTTCACGGTCATCGAGTGCAGCGTGCTGGCGATGCTGTAGCTGTCGAGCGGCGAGGTGATGACGGGGAGATCGCCTTCGTGGAGCAGCTTCATCACGCTCTCGTGCGGCTGATGGCCGGAACTCATCACGACGCCGCAGATCCCGCGCGGGTGTCTGCCCGTGTGCGAGAGCGCGGCGAGCACGACATCGTCGCGATCGCCGGGTGTGATGAGGAGCGTGCCGGTGCGGAACAGCGTGAGCAGGTGGCCCGAGGCCATGTCGCCGATGAGCATGTGCCGCACGAGCCGGCGCGAGCTGGCGCGCGCATTGATGAAATCACCCCTCACCGCCTTGCAGACCTGCCCGAGTGTCGGCTGGCCGAGCAGCGGGTCGGCGGGGATGGCGCCGAGCAGTTCGATGCCGAGGCGCTCGAATCCGCTCCGCGCGAATTCGACGACGTGATCGTATTTATCAGGATGGACCTTGTTCATGATCACTCCGATCACCTCGACGCCCTGCTCCGTGAAGAGCGCGCGGTTCAGCGCGATCTCGTCAATCGGCTTCCCGATGCCGCCCTGCGTGACGAGGATCGCCTTGCTCCCGAGAAGGTGCGCGACGCGCGCATTCGAAAGATCGAAGACCGAGCCGACACCCGCGTGGCCGGTACCCTCGATGATCACGAAGTCCTTCTCCCACGCTGCGCGATCGAATGAGTTCTGGATGCGCCGCACGAGGATGTCCGAGTTCGCCTGCTGGATGAATTTGCGCGTGAAATCCGGCTCGACGGCGATGGGGCTGATCGCATCCAGCGGCGCGGCGATGCCGTAGGTCTGGTCAATGAGCACCGTGTCCTCGTCAATTTTGTGCCCCTCGATTTCGACGAACCGCTGGCCGACGGGCTTGATGAATCCGATGCGGCCCTGCGTCTTCCTCAGCGCGCCGAAGATGCCGAGCGAGATCGTCGTCTTGCCGTCGTTCTGCTGCGTGGCGGCGATGAAGAGCCGCTTGGTGATCCGGTTCATCGTCCGCCTTTTCAGACCACGGTGCGCTCGGGATACAGCTCGCGGTATTGAATCGCGAGCAGGCCGGCCGTCGCGGCCACGCCGAGGATTTCGTCGTCGGAAGCGCCGCGGGAAAGATCCACGCACGGCCGCGAGAGGCCGAGCAGGAACTGCCCGTACACGTCCGCGCCCGCGAGGTGCTTCACGAGTTTGGAAGCGATGTTCGCGCTGCTGAGATCGGGGAAGACGAGGACGTTTGCCTTGCCTGCGACGAGGCTGTCGTGGGCCTTGATCGCGGCGAGGTCGGGCACGATCGCGGTGTCCGCCTGCATCTCGCCATCAATCTCCATCTCCAGCCCCGCCTCATGCGCGCGCTGCTTTGCGAGCGCCGTGGCCGCGGCCATTTTCTGCACCGCGGGCCGCTGCGAACCGCCCTTGTTCGAGTAGCTGAGGAATGCGACGCGCGGCTTGTTGGCCGTGAGCTGCCGGCAGACCTTGCCGGTTTCGATGGCGATGTTTGCGAGCTGATCCACCGTGGGCTCCGGGATGACCGCACAGTCCGCGAAAAAAATCACGCCGCGCTCGCCGTATCGCTTGTTGCTGATATCCAGCATCTGGCAGCTCGAGATCGTCGAGATGCCCGGCAGCGGCTGGATGAGCTGGATGAGCGGGCGCAGCGTGCTCACGGGCGTGAGTCCCGCGCCGACCACGAGGCTGTCCACGAGGTTGTACTGCACCATCATCGCGGCAAAATAATTTGGCTGCGAAAGAATCTCTCGCGCCTGCTTCGGCCCCAGATCGCGGTATCGCTTCAGCTTTTCGAGGCGCGGGATGAATGTCTCCATCTCGGAGGATTTCGCCGGATCCACGATGCCGATGTACTGGAGATCCACCCTCGCAGATTTCGCCGCCTTTTCGACCGCGTCGCGCGCACCGAGCAGCACCGGCGTGCCAAGTCCGAGCTTCGCAAAGCGGCCGGCAGCGCGCACGACCGCGGGCTCCGCGCCCTCGGGAAAAACCACCCGCTTCGGGTGCAGCTTCAGATTTTCATAAACCGTCTCGATAAACCGCGACATGACGCGAACTTTCGTGCCCGGCACTCAGTGTGACGAGTGAATTTTGTGTGGCTTTTTCCGCAGCGCCGAGCGCCAACATCCGCGGTGCCCTCAAATATTTTCGCAGCGCTCGCCGACTACCACACGCACACGCCGCTCTGCCGTCACGCCGAGGGCTGGCCGGTGGACTACGCCCGCATCGCCGTCGAACGCGGGCTCGGAGAGCTTGGCTTTGCGGACCACAACCCGATGCCGGAATTTTTCGACGACTGGCGGATGCTGCGCGACGAACTGCCGCGCTATTTCGACGAGGTGGAAAAGGCGCGCGCGCAATTCCCGCAGCTCAACATCAAGCTCGGCCTCGAGTGCGATTTCATCCCAGGCTACGAGTGGTGGATTCAGGAACTCGCGGACATGGCGGACTGGGATTACCTCATCGGCAGCGTGCATTACCTGCCCGGCGGCTGGGAGGTGGACCACCCGAAATACATCGCGCGTCACCAGGGCGGCGCGGAGGAAATCTGGCGCGACTACTGGGCACTGCTGGGCCGGTGCATCCGCAGCGGGCTGTTCGATTTCATCGCGCATCCCGATCTCCCGAAAAAATTCGGCATCACTCCGCAGGGCGATCTGCGGAGATTTTACGAGCCCGCTGTCGCCGCGCTGGCGGAGACAGGCACGCCGTTTGAAATCAACACCGCCGGAATGCGGCGCGACTGCCACGAGGAGTATCCGGCGCGCTCATTCATCGATCTCGCGCACTCAGCCGGCGTGCCGCTGCTAATCAATTCCGACGCGCACCGACCCAGCGATGTGGCGGCGGGATTCGATGAGGCCGCGGCGCTCGCGAAGGACTGCGGCTACACGCACACACTGCGGTTCGCGCAGCGCCAGCGCTCGTCCGTGCCACTCGCATGAGGCTGTTCGCGCGCAGATTCGCGTTCGAGTTTCCGCGCCCGGCGCTCGTGATGGGCATTGTGAATCTCGTCGCGGATTCCTTCTCCGGCGACGGCATCACGGAAATTGACGCCGCGCTCGCACACGCGCACGAACTCGTCGCGCAGGGCGCGGACATCGTGGACATCGGCGCGGAAAGCGCGCGGACCAATCGCGGGGCGCTGCCCGCCTCCGAAGAAGCCGCGCAACTCGTGCGCTTCATCGAGCGATGGGACGTGAATGTTCCGCTCTCGATCAACACGTGGCGGCCCGAAGTCGCGAGAATCGCGCTCGCTGCGGGCGGCGACATCCTCAACGACATCGGCGGGCTGCCGACGGACGAGAACGCACGCATCTGCGCGGAGACCGACACGGCGCTGCTCATCATGCACACCGTCGGCACGCCGAAGGTGCCGCACACACACGTCGGCTACGCAGACGTGATGCAAAGCCTCGGCGAATTCTTCGCGGAGAAGATCGCGCTCGCTGAAAGCGTGGGCGTGCCGCGCGACGCCATCGTGCTCGATCCCGGAATAGATTTCGCAAAGCAGCGTGACGACAACCTGCGCATCTATCGCGAACTCGAACTGCTGCACCGCTTCCGGCGCCCCGTGCTGCTGCCCGTCTCACGCAAGACCGTCATCGGCGACGTGCTCGGACTTCCACCCGCGGAGCGCGACGCGGGCACCGTCTCGTGCATCACCGCGGGCTTCCTGCGCGGTGCGCAGATTTTCCGCGTCCACAATGTCCGCGCGGCAGTGCAGTCGCTGCGGATGCTCGAAGCTGTGGAAAACAAAAGCGCCGCCGGTCCGAAGACAGGCGGCGCTTAAAAAACTAACTCTCGCTCAACTCAGAGCTGGCGGCAGAATTCCTCGAACCGATCGAGGCCCTTCTTGATGATGTCGAGGCTCGTCGCGTAGCTGAGTCGCACGGTGCGGTCATCGCCGAAAGCAACGCCGGGCACGACCGCGACGTGATGCTTGCTGAGCAGGCGGTCCGCGAAATTCGTCGAACTCAGTCCGAGTCCGCTGATGTTCGCGAGCACGTAGAACGCACCCTGCGGCACGACGACGCTCACGCGGTTGATCTTCTGAAGACGGTCCACCATGTACTGGCGGCGGATGTCGAATTCATCGCGCATGTCCGCCACCGGCTGCTGATCGCCCTTGAGCGCGGCAAGCGCGCCCTTTTGCGCGAAGCTCGTGGCGCCGCTCGTCGAGTGGCTCTGGATCGCGTCAATCGCCTTCGCGATCTGATCCGGTGCGCCGAGGTAGCCGAGACGCCAGCCGGTCATCGCGTAGCTCTTGCTGAAGCCGTTCACGGTGATCGTGAGATTGTAAAGTTCCTTGCTGAGCGACGCGATGGAAACGTGCTTCACGTCATCATAGACGAGCTTCTCGTAGATTTCGTCGCTGAGGATGAGGATGTCCTCGCCGAGTGCGACGTCGCCGATGGCGCGAAGTTCCGCCTCGGTGTAAACGGCGCCGGTTGGATTTCCGGGCGAGTTCAAAATCACCATCTTCGTGCGCGGTGACATCGCGTCCTCGAATTCCTCCGCGGTCATCTTCCAGCCGTTCGATTCCTTCGTTGAGACGATCACGGGTTCGCCGCCGGCGATGCGCACCATTTCGGGATAGCTCAGCCAGTACGGCGCGGGGATGATCACTTCATCGCCGGGCCCGACGCACGCGAGGATGGCGTTCAGGCACGAGTGCTTCGCGCCATTGCTCACGACGATCTGGTTCGCCGAATACTCGACGCCGTTGTCGGCCTTGAATTTTTCGCTGATCGCCTGGCGCAGCTCGGGGATGCCGCTCGATGGCGTATATTTTGTGAAGCCCGCGGCGAGCGCGGCTGCGGCTGCGGCCTTGATGTGCTCGGGCGTGTCGAAGTCGGGTTCCCCCGCGCCGAAGCTGCACACATCAATGCCCTCGGCTTTCATCGCCTTGGCTTTGCTGTCAATCGAGAGCGTGAGGGACGGAGTGAGGATGGTGGCGCGTTCGGCGAGTTCCATGGTGTTCGTTTTCAGTTTGTCGGTTTTCGGTTGCGACCGGGCGGCTCACTTTTGTGCGAGCGACGCTTCGATCAGGGTTCGGAAATTGTTTTCCTCGATGCGGATGATGCCCATCTCGCGCTGCGCATTCTCCGGCGCATCCGAGGCGTGCGCGGCGTTGACCATGATGGTCTGGCCAAATTCCTTGCGGATTGTGCCATAGGGCGCCTTCGACGGATCGGTCGGCCCGAGCACCTCGCGGATTTTGCGCACGGCATCCTCGCCCTGGTAGATCAGCGCGAGGCACTTCTCGGTGCCGGGCTGGTTGCGCAGATCGGCGGGGCACTCGCTCGGGCGGCGGCCACTCATGAATTCCACGATGCCCTCCCAATTTTCGCGCCCGCTGATCGGGCCGAGAATTTCACCGAGCGCCTTTTCCACCTCGGGGGTGAACTCCATTTCAAACTTCGGCTCCAGCGCCTTCTTCGCGACTTCGCCCGCGCGACCGCGGAGCTTGTCCTGCAGCACTGCGAGCACGGGACCGTAAAATTCCTCAGCCTGCGCGACGCTCATGTGGTGAACCTTGCACGCGATGATGTAGAGGCCCGTGCGGCTGAAGAGATCGATCACGCCACCGGGGCGCGCATTCGGGAAACGGAAGTTGTCGGGCTTGATGAGCACCAGCGTCTTCTGCACGGATGCAGTCGGCGGATAATCAATCGCCTTTTCAAGCAGGCCGCCATCGCTGTCGGAATACTCCGCCCAAAGTTTCAGATCCGCACGCGCACTCGCCGCATCCGGCGCGGTGAGCACAGCGGGCTCGAAGTAAATCACGCGGCCTTCCTTGTCCGTAATGTAGTCGCCAAACGTGTCGCGGATCGTCTCGCCTGACGTGCGCTCGTTCAGGATGTGTCCGGCGACCTCGCGCAGTTTCTTCACCGCATCCTCACCGCGGAACACGAGCATCAGCACGCGGCGTTTTGTGCCGGCAGCCTTCGCGGAAAAATGCGTCAGGACGTACTTTCGGATCGTCTCCTGCGCGGCACGGTGTGTCGGGTCCGGGTCCGTCACCATTCCTGCGGCGTACTTTTCCACGAGCTCCGCGCTCGGGGAAAACATGCGCGCAGCAACAAGCTCGAGGCCCGTACGCGAGAGCAGACGCGAGACAATGCCGCCGGTCCTCGACTTGCGAATCGAGTAAGGCGTGAGAAGGACGTAGGAAAGTTCGACTGCCATTGGACTAAAAAGCCCACGTTGCCCGCTGAAATCGCTCAGCAATCAACGTAGGCTGCGTGTGTTTGAAAATTTGGTTCAGCTTGCGGGGCGGCGAAACTAGAGAGCCACCGCGGAGCGTCAACGAAATTTTCCGTGCCGCAAGCTCACCCGCCGAGATATGCCTCGCGCACCTTCGGGTTCGCGCGCAGCGCAGCGGCTGCGTCCTGCAAAATGATGCGCCCCGTCTCCAGCACGTAGCCGTAGTGGCTGATTTCCAAGGCGAGATTCGCGTTCTGTTCGATCAGCAGGACGGTCAGCTTCAGGTCGCGGTTGATGGCGACGATCTGCTCGAATATCGTCTTCGTGAGCAGCGGCGCGATGCCGAGGGAAGGCTCGTCGAGCAGCAGCAGTTTCGGCTTGCTCATCAGTGCGCGGCCGATGGCGAGCATCTGCTGCTCACCGCCGCTCAGCGTGCCTGCGGTCTGCTGGAGGCGCTCCTTCAGCCGCGGGAAAATCGTGAAGATGAAATCAAGATCCTTCGCAAAGTTCGCCTTGTCGCTGCGGAGATACGCGCCCATCTGCAGGTTCTCGTGCACGGTGAGGTTCGCAAAGACCATGCGTCCCTCCGGCGAGTGCGCGATGCCGCGCGCGACGATCTTGTGCGGCGGCTGGTTCGTGATGTCCTCGCCTTCGAAAGTGACGCGCCCGCCCTTCGCCCACACGAGGCCGCTGATGGCGCGCAGCGTCGTCGTCTTGCCCGCACCGTTAGCGCCGATGAGCGTGACGATGGTTCCCTGCTCCACTTTCAGACTGATGCCGTGCAGCGCGGTGATGCCGCCGTAGCCCACGGTGAGGTCGGTCAGTTCAAGCATGCTCCGCCTCCTGTCCGAGATACGCGGCGATGACCTTCGGATTTTTCTGGATCTCCGCAGGCGTGCCCTCGCCGATTTTCAATCCGTAATCAAGCACCGCAATGCGCTCGCAGATGCCCATCACGACCTTCATGTCGTGCTCCACGAGCAGCACCGCGAGGCCGAATTTCTCCTGCACAAAGCGGATGAGCTTCATCAGTTCGACCTTCTCCGTCGGGTTCATGCCCGCGGCGGGTTCGTCGAGCAGGAGCAGTTTCGGCTTCGTCGCGAGCGCGCGAACGATTTCCAGCCGGCGCTGGTCGCCGTATGGGAGCGACTTCGCCATTTCGTCGCGCTGTTTGTGGAGGCTGAAGATTTCGAGCAACTCCATCACTTGCTTCTCCACATCCGCCTCGCCGCGACGAAAGCCACCCATGCGCACGAGCGCGTCGCGGATGCCGTGCGAGCGGTGAACCTGCACGGCGGTGCGGACGTTATCGAAGACGTTCATCGAGCCGAAAAGCCGGATGTTTTGGAAAGTGCGCGCGATGCCACGCTTCGCAATCTGATACGGACGCTGGCCCAACGTCGTGCGTCCAGCGAAATGGATCGCACCCTCAGTGGGCTGATAGACACCGGTGATCAAATTGAACGCCGTCGTCTTTCCCGCACCGTTCGGACCGATGAGTCCGATGAGTTCACGGTCGCCGATGTGGAGGTCGAATCCCGAAATCGCCGTGAGTCCGCCGAAGCGAATCGTGACGTTCTTCAACTCCAGCAGCGGCTCACTCATGCGGAGGCTCCCTTCTTTTTGCCAAAGCTGAAGAGCCCCTGCGGACGGAGCATCATCAGCACGATGATGATGAGCGCGAACACGACCATGCGCAGCGGTCCGAGCGCGCGCAGCGGCTCCTGCACGACGGTGAGAATCACGGCGGCGGCGATGACGCCCGCGGTGTTTCCCATGCCGCCGAGGATCACCATCACGACGATGTCTATGGACTTCATGAAGTCGAAGCCGCCCGGTGAAAGTGTGGTCTTTTGGTGCGCGTAGAGACCGCCAGCAACGCCTGCGAAAAACGCACCGATGACGAATGCGGTGACCTTGTAGCGCACGGGATTGATGCCCATCGCGCCGGCGGCGATTTCGTCGTCGTGCACGGCGATGAAGCCGCGGCCGTAGGTCGAATTCACAAGGCAGCCGACGACATACACGGTGATCGCAGCGATGCCGAATCCCCAGCCGAGCGTCGTCCATTTCGGAATCGCGACAAGGCCCGTGGCTGCACCGAATGTTTCGCTCGTCTGGAAAATCACGCGGATGATTTCGCCGAAGCCGAGCGTGACGATGGCGAGGTAATCGCCGCGCAATCGCAGCGATGGCACACCGACCGCGAGTCCCGCGAGCGCCGCGACGATTCCGCCGACAAGCAGCGCGCCGAGGAAGATCAGCGGCTGTGCCCATGCGACGGCAGTGACGCCGAAAACGAGCGTGATTTTCGCCGCGATGTATCCGCCGACCGCCATGAAACCCGCGTGGCCGAGCGAGAACTGGCCGGTGTGGCCGAGGATGAGATTGAGCGAAACGGCGAGGATGATGTTGATCGCCACGTCAATCGCCACGTCGCGGTAGTAGCGGTTGAAGTGCGCGGAAAAGAGCGACACCACGACTGCGATGAGGATCGCGGTGAGCAGGCTGCGTTTGGCGCCAATGTGCATCATACTTTTTCGATCATCGCCTTCCCGAGCAGTCCTGCCGGGCGGAAGATGAGGATGAGGATGAGGATCGCGAACGCGATTCCGTCGCGGTAATTCGACACGCCGGGAATACCGCCGGCCACCGTCTCCAACACACCGAGCAGCAGGCCGCCGAGCGCCGCGCCGGGGAGATTGCCGATGCCGCCGAGCACTGCGGCGATGAATGCGCGGATGCCCGGCTGCACTCCCATGAGCGGCTCGATGCCGGGCGCTCGCATCGCGTAAAAAATTCCCGCGACCGCCGCGAGCGCCGAGCCGAGGCCGAAGGTGAAGGAAATCACGCGGTTCACATTCACACCCATGAGCGATGCCGCCTGTTCGTTGAATGACACCGCGCGAATCGCCATGCCCATTTTTGTGCGCTGCACGATGAACCACATCGCGACGAGCAGCACGGCGGTGAGCACTAGCACGAGCAGGTCATTGCTCGCCATCTCGATGCCCGCGAAGTGCAGCTCGCGCGTCGGCAGCAGTTTTGGAAACGGCTTCGTGGCCGCGCCGAATACCGCGCCGTGCTGGCAGGTGAACTCGATGAAGAGCGATACGCCGATGGCCGTGATGAGCACCGTCAGCTTCGGGCGCTTCCGCAGCGGACGGTAGGCGAGCAGCTCGATCAAAATCCCGATCGCCGCGCAGATCGCCGCCGCCAGCACGATGATCACCAGCGCGCCGATCGCGGACTGCGGGCCGAAGATCGCCTCCATTTTCGGCGCGAGATAAAACGCCGAGAACGCGCCGAGCATGAGCACATCGCTGTGCGCGAAATTGATGAACCGCAGCACGCCATACACCATCGTGTAGCCGAGCGCGATCAGCGCGTAGATACTGCCGAGCGCGAGTCCGTTGGTGAGCTGCTGGAGCCAGTGCACGCCGTGTTACGGATTCACCGTCTCGACGAATTTGAACTTCCCGCCCTCAATCTTGAGGATGACCGCCGCCTTCACCGCGTCGCGCTTTTCGTTGATCGTGATGTTGCCCGCGACCGCCGGGAAATCCTTCGTGACCGCAAGCGCGTCGCGCACCTTCGCGCCGTCCGTTGTGCCCGCGCGCTTCATCGCGTCGGCGAGAATCATCGCCGAGTCATAGCCGAGCGCGGCCATCGCATCGGGCAGCTTGCCGTTGAAGCGCTTCTTGTAGTCCGCGACGAATTTCTTGCTCAGGTCCGTCGCGACATCCGGCGCGTAGTGCGTCGAGAAATAGTTTCCCTCGACTGCTTCCTTGCCGAGCTTCGTCAGCGTGTCGGACTCCCAGCCGTCGCCGCCGAAGAGCGGGACGTTCAGCCCGATTTCCTTCGCCTGAATGCAAATCAGCGCCGCGTCCGTGTAGTAGCCGGGGACGAAAACACCGTCGGGATTCGCGGCCTTGATCGTCGTGAGCTGGCCCTTGAAATCCTTGTCGCCGCCATTGAAATCCAGCTCCGAAACGATCTGCCCGCCCGCCTTCGTGAAGCCCTCCTTGAAATATTTTGCGAGCCCCTTCGAGTAGTCGCTCTTCACGTCGGTGAAGACGGCGACCTTCTTCGCCTTCAGCGTCTTCGTCGCGAAGTTCGCCATCACAGTGCCCTGGAACGGGTCTATGAAACACACGCGGAAAATGAAGTTGCCCGTCTCCGTGACCTTCGGATTCGTCGAGCTGGGCGAAATCATCGGCACGCCGTTGCTCTGGCAAATGGGCGCGGCTTCGAGCGAGCGCGAGCTGGCGACCTCGCCAAGGATTGCCACGGCACCGTTCTTCGAGATGAGCTTGTTCACGACCGTCGCGGACTCGCCGGCTTTCGACTGGTTGTCCTCGGTGATGAGCTTGATCTTTTTTCCGAGCACGCCGCCCGCCGCATTCAGCTCCTCGATGGCGAGCAGCGTCCCCTCGTGCGA
Organism: uncultured Spartobacteria bacterium; assembly: GCA_903882875.1. Taxonomy (GTDB): domain Bacteria; phylum Verrucomicrobiota; class Verrucomicrobiia; order Chthoniobacterales; family Chthoniobacteraceae; genus SXWH01. Next base: position 52,258 of record CAIRYQ010000008.1, read on the forward strand.
GGAGCCGCCGAAGGTCGCCTCCTTGCCCGTAAGCGACGCGAATTCGCCGACGATGATTTCCGTCGCACTGCCACCGCCATTTTTGTCACAACCCGTGAACGCTCCAAGCGTAAGTGCGAGTGCGGCGAGAGTGAACGTGCCTTTGAGGAAAGTGGATTTTCGCATGGGCGGATTGAAGCGCGGGATTTTGAAAAAGAGCAAGACGCGGCTTTGGCATTACGCAAACTGAGATCCGTGCAAAAAGTCGTGGCACTTGGAAAAGGAAGATGTTCACCACCGATTTCACGGATGACATGGATGGTTTTCATCCGTGCCATCCGAGTCATCCATGGTTTCTGCCTCATCCGAGAAATTTTGCAGAGGTCTCAAGTTGTAGCCCGTCATCCATTCTGAAAGCGATGCGGGCTTCGGAGCCAAAAGCGAGGCGAAGGGCGGCCGGGAGGAATCAATGCACAGGCGCGTCCCGTTCAAAAAGCACCAAGGCCGGAACCCGTCGGCCCCGGCCTTGGAAATCACCGCAGCCGCTCCCGATGCGAACACGGAGAAAAAGTTCCTCTGGGGCATACCTGCAAAATCAAGCCAGACGGGATCCTTTACCTTGGCTCAATCCGCATTTTGGATACGGCCGATTTCCTCCGAGCGCACGGGTTCGCATATGAGCTTGATTGCGCCACCCGCACAGCCGCGCCCTTGCGGGCACGGCTGTGGGTGGAGTCTCCGGCTGGCTGACGCCGGTCAGAACTTCAGCGTGACCTGAGCATACGCGAAATCGCCGTCGTTTGCGATTCCGCCGCCGGTCTGCTTCAGGTAGCTGCCGGCAAAGAAGTGGCTGTAGCCCACGAGGAAGCTGAGGTGTTTGTTCACCGTCCATTTGGCGGAGAGGTCAATCTCGGTGCCAGCGAAGTTGCTCGCGTTCAGGGTACGCACGTCCTTGCCCGCTTGAGTGGTCGTCTTGGTGGTCGTCACGCCTTTCTTGGTCGTGACGGTCGTGACGGTGGTGGACGGCGTGGTGGTGCGCAGCGTGTTGCCGTTGCCCGTGGAGGTGTACCAGTAGTCGGTCGTCTCTGCGAGCCAGAAGGCGCGGAAGTCGGCGCTGAGCTTCAGGCTCTTGATCGGATTGGCACTGAGTGAGGCGCGGACACAGTGAAGGTTGCTCCACGCGAATTCGTCCATATAGCCGGTATTTTCGTGGTTCGACGGAAACAGATTTTGGAAAGTCTGGCTGCTGCCGTCCTTCGGGTTCTTGTCTCCGCTGGCGTAGTCGTAGCCGATGCCAAAGCGCGGTGTCCACGGAACATTTTCCCATGTATAGCCGCCCTTGAAGGCGAGGGCAAAACCGTGCTGGCTGAGGCGTGGCGTGGTTCTCGCGCCCGTCCACAAGTCTCCGAATTGATAGGCAAATTCGGTGGTGTAGTCGAAGCCATGCAGTGCGCCATCCTTTGATTTCCAACGGGTGCCGATCGTGACGTTTCGCTGGGCGTTGCCGTCGTAGGCGCCGCTGGGGTTGGTCTTGTTCGTCGGCGAGAGATCGGGCTGCGCGTCGGACTTGTCGCGGTAGAGGACATAAAGCTCGGTGGTCTGGAAGCCGAGGATGTCCGTGCCGCCGTATAGGCCGAAGAAATTGTCGGCGCTGTCGCTGTCGTTGATGCTTTCCTTGCGGATCTGCACGGGGCGCACGGCGAAGGCGTCCACCCAAAACTTGTCGTTCTGGAAGCGGAGCTTCACGCCGTCGAAGGTGCGGCCAAGATCGTTCCAACCGCGATCCGCGACGAGGCGACTGTCGCCGTACGTGAGCACCTGCCGTCCGACGGTGAGGGTGAGCGGGAACTCCTTGAGGTTGCCCAGTTCGACATACGCTTGGCGGATGTCGAACGAGTCGTCGCCCTGCGCGCCACTGACGCCGGGAACATTGCCGCGCTTGCCGTACCACTGCCGGAGGTCCTGTGTCTGGCCGTAGATTTTGATCCAGTCGGCGGGTTTGATGGCGAGGCCGACGCGGAGTTGGTTCAGCACTACGCCACCGTTGGAGGGATCGGCGGCGTTGTTGTTGAAACTTCCGTTGTTCTTGCGCTCCTCGAATCGGAGGCGATCCAAGATGTCGAGGGTGAGCAGGCCGTCGGCGAATGTGAGCGCGTCGTCGGCAGGTTTGGTGTCGGTTTTCTTTTCCGGGCTGCCTGCAAATGCGGGCAGCGCGAGTGTGAGCAGCGCGATGCTGCCGGTCAGGATGTGTTTCGTTTTCATGGTGTTTGGATGCGTTTTTGCTTCCTCACACCTCCGGAGGTCCGGTCGGCGAGTGGTTGTGTTTTTTGGGATGTTCTCCGGCTTATGCCGGTGGAAAATGTCGGGGAGAAAATCAGCGGCGGCCGCATTTTGGAATGCGGTGTGTACAGCTAAGTTGCTTTTCTGCCAAAATCGGCGGCGGCTTCGCGCTCCACGTGGAGGCGTGTCTTTTCCGTCGTTTCGCAGTGCATGATTTGGCCGTCCCGAATGGTGAGCTTCACGCTGCCGTAGCGCATCGCGCCGACCTTGCGGCGGATGATTTCAACCCAGGGTTCGGGTGTGTGCAGTTTGTTGGCAGTCATGTTGTGCGAGATTAGGAATTGGTGAGGCCCCAGCGGCGGTGGAGGAAACGCTCCCACGGGCTGAAGAGGATTTTGTCGGCGAGGAAACCGATGACGATGATGACGAACATGAGGCCGACGACCTGGTCCATCGCGTGCAGTTCGCGACCGTAGTGCAGCAGGTGGCCGATGCCCATGCCGCTGAGGATGGTGATGTAAATCTCCGCCGCCATGAGCGAGCGCCACGCGAAAGCCCAGCCCTGTTTCGCGCCGCTGACGATGTGCGGCAGCGATGCGGGCGCGAGCACTTTCAGCCAGAGGTGCAGTCCCTTCGATCCCATCGTGCTGGCGGCTTCGCGGTAAATCGGCGGGATTTGGCGGATGCCGTGATCGGTCGCGAGGATGACGGCCCACACGGTGCCCATCACGACGATGAAGAGCATCGCCGTTTCCGTCTGCCCGAACCACAGCAGCGCGAGCGGCACCCAGCACACGCTCGGCAATGTCTGCAATCCGAGCGCGATCGTGCCGACGGTGTTGTGCAGAAACTTGAAGCGCGCGGTCAGCATGCCGAGCGGGATGCCGATGCCGATGCCGACGCCGTAGCCGAGGAAAAGCCGTTTCATCGTGACGAGCGTGGCCCCGCCAAGCGTGCCGTCCCACACGGCACCGCCGACCGTACCGCCGTCAGGGCTTGGAGAGCCGAAAAAGTATCTCCAGACGGCGGTGGGCGAGGGCAGGAGCAGGGACGACGCGCCGCTGTGGCGGGCGGCGAATTCCCAGGCGCCGAGGAGCACGGCAAAGAACGCGAGTGCGGCGAGAAATTGCTTCATTGGGCGGGTGCGAGAATGGTTTTGAGTTCGCCCGTGATTTCCGCGGCGAGGGAGGCCATCGCGACGTCGTTGAATTCGCGCGGGCGCGGCAGCTCGATCCTGAACTTTTTGCGGATGCGTCCCGGTCGAGGCGAGAAAAGGATCACGCGATCACCGAGGCACACGGCTTCGCGGACATTGTGCGTGACGAAGAGGATCGTCTTTTTCCGCGCCGCGTGGATTTTCTGGAGATCGCCGTAGAGCTGCTCGCGCGTCATGGCGTCGAGCGCGGCGAAGGGCTCGTCCATGAGCAGCAGGCGCGGGTTCGGCGCGAGCGCGCGGGCGAGGGCGACGCGCTGCTTCATGCCGCCGCTCAGCTCGTGGATGTTCGCGCGCTCGAAGCCGTCCAGGCCGACGAGCTGGAGGTAGTAGCGCGCTACTTCAAGGCGATCTTTTTTGCTCAGGTCGGGTTTTAGTTTCAGGCCGAAGAGCACGTTGCCGAGCACGTCGAGCCACGGGAAAAGCGCGTGCTCCTGGAACATCACCGTGCGGTCGCGCCCCGGCTCGGTGATCATCTTGCCGTTCACCTCGGCAGTCCCGGTGAAGTTGCGCTCCAGCGCGGCGACGATGCGCAGCAGCGTGCTTTTTCCGCAGCCGCTCGGGCCGACGAAGCAGACAAATTCACCCTCGCCGATTTCGAGGTTGATGTCTTCGAGCGCCTGCACGGTGCCGCGGTTGGTCGTGAATTTTTTGCTCACGCCCGCGAGGCGAATCTTGGATGGCGGCGGGACGGCGAGTTCGGAGGCGAGGCTCATTTGATGAAGAGTTTGGAAAGGTCCGCCTCCTCGGGCAGCAGGCCCGCGGATTTGGCGTCGCGCTGGATGCTGGTGAAGTCGGAAAGCTGCACTTCCGTGCTGAAAGTGAGCCGCGGCCACGCGTGGTCGAGCAGCGCCTCGGGGATGGCCTTGCTCGTCGCCTTTTTCAGCGCGCCCGAGACGGCGGGCTTGGCCCAGTCCGGTTCGGCGACGAGTTTCTTCGTGAGTTCCTCGTGGGCGGCCAGGAATTTTTTCAGGAGTTCGCCTTTCGATGCGAACGCCTTCACGCTCGTGGCGACGACGGTGGTGAGCACGTCCTTTTGATTCACGAGCAACTCCGCACCGGCATCCAGTTCGAGACGCGACACCCACGGCTCGGCGGTCCACACCGCGTCGAGATCGCCGCGCTTGAAAAGATCGAGCTGATCGGGGTTCTCCGTCGGGATGACGTTTGCGTCCCCGCCTCGTTGCGTGATCGTGAGCCCGCCCGCGATGAGCCATGCCCGCGCCGCGACATCCTGCGTGCCGCCGAGCTGCGGTGTCGCAATTTTTTTGCCGCGAAAATCCGCGGGGACCTTGAGCCCCGCGCCCTTGTGAATCACGAGCCCCGCGCCGCCGCACGCCGCACCGGCGAGCACGCGGATGTCCGCGCCCTTGGTGCGCGTGTAGCCGTTGATGACCGGGTTCGGGCCGACGTAGGTCGCGTCAATCGAGCCCGTGAGCAGCGCCTCGATGGCGCTCGGGCCGGCGTTGAACGAATACCATTCGATCTTCGCGCCCGTGCGCGACTCGAACCATCCCGCCGCGCCCTTTTTGTTCGTCTCGTCGTAGCCGACGAGCGCCGGCACGTGCGTGATGTTCGGGAAAAATCCGATGCGCAGCACGGGCTGGCCACCGGCTTTGCCATCGCCGCTTTTGTCGCAGCCAGTCAGCAGAGTGGCTGCGGCGAAAGTGGCGGTGAGGATGAAATGTCGGCGTGGAGTGGTCATGGGCAAGCGGTGCGGTCTGCGTTCAGATGAAAAATTTCCGGCCCCTCAGGCGGCCGCGGCGGTTTTGTTTCGGGTGTGAGGCTCGCTGTGGCTGATCAGTTCGAAGACTGTCGGCCGGAGTCCGTCGCGGCGGAAATGCCGCAGCGTGACTTTCGCAAGCTCGGCAAGCGTGTAACGGTCGAGCACATTGAAGACGGCGTTGCGCACTTCCATCATGATGAGGCGAATGCCGCAGTGCTTTTCGTCGGGGCAGGAGCAGCGCTCGTAGGCTGTCACGCTCGCGCAGCCGATGGGCGCGAGCGGGCCGTCAATCTGCCGCACGATCTCGCCGATGTGGATTTCCGAAGCCGGACGCGCGAGCGAGTAGCCGCCGTATTTTCCGCGCGTGCTGGCGAGGATGCCGCCCTTGCGGAGTTCGGTGAGGATCTGCTCGAGGAAAGTGGCGGGCATCTGCTGCGCCTCGGCGAGCGCGCTCAACGGCACGAGGGCGCGACCGAGCGACTGGGGCATCGCCAGATCGAGCAGTGCGCGGAGCGCATATTCGCCTTTCTTTGATAGTTTCATCTAAAGTTGACTGAAACAGTAGGGATAAAACAAAAATGAAATCAAGTGGAATTTTCATGCGCGGATCCGGCGGTTGCTTCACCAGTTCCGCGACATGTAGAATTTCACGCTGAAAATCACCGGCACGGCTCGCCGGGACAGATGGTGATGCGGGCATTCGCGCGTCCCGGATGACGGCGTGAAATCTTCGCGCAGATGTCGAAGCTGGCGGCGGACTCACCGCTGACGAAGTGATCCTCTACGGGAGCCGCCGGGCTGTGATAGTAGATACACGGAATGAAACGTGCCACCACCACCGTCAGTGCACTGCTGCTGGTTTCGCCGGCGTTCGTCAGCGCCGCGCCGGTGGATTTTGTACGCGAAGTGCGGCCGATTTTTGAGAGGCACTGCACGGAGTGCCACGGGGAAAAAAAGCAGAAGTCCGGCCTGCGGCTAGATGTGAAGGCGGCGGCGCTGAAGGGCGGCGACGAGCACGCGCCGGACATCGTTCCCGGCAAGGCGAGCGAAAGTCCGCTGGTGAAGATGGTGCTCAGCCACGACAAGGATGAGCGGATGCCGCCGAAGGGCGACGGTCTCACAGTTGCGGAGATCACGAAGCTGACGGACTGGATCAACGAGGGTGCCGCGTGGCCCGATGGCGTGGACGCAGTGAAGGTGAAGGACAAGCGCGACCACTGGAGCTTCAAGCCGCTCGCGGTGACATCGGGGAATCATTCGATTGATGAATTCATCGCCTCGAAACTGAAGGCGAACAGACTCGTGATGTCGCCGGAGACCGACCGCGTGAGCTGGCTGCGGCGCGTGACTTTCGATCTGACTGGGCTGCCGCCGACGCCGGAGCGCGTGGCGCAATTTGTGAAGGACGGCGATCCGCAGGCTTACGAAAAGGTCGCGGATGATCTGCTGACGTCCCCGCGCTACGGCGAGCGTTGGGCGCAGCACTGGCTCGATGTGGTGCGCTACGCGGACACACACGGCTTCGAAGTGAACACGGAGCGACCGAACGCGTGGCCGTATCGCGACTATGTGATTGATGCCTTCAATGCGGACACGCCGTATGATCGTTTCATCCGGGAGCAAATCGTCGGCGATGCGCTCGGCAAGGATCCGGCCACGGGGTTTCTCATCACCGCGTCGGTGCTGCTGCCTGCGCAGATTGGCAAGGATGAGCCGTCGAAGCGGCTCGCGCGGCAGGATTCGCTGGATGAGATCGTGAACAACGTCGGGCAGACTTTTCTCGGCCTCAGCGTCGGCTGCGCGCGGTGCCACGATCACAAGTTCGATCCCGTCACTCAGCGCGACTACTACGCGATGCAGGCGTTCGTGGCGGGTGTGGAGTATGAGGATCGAGAGTTGCGCACCCCAGCAGCCGAAACGGCGCGCAGGGAGGCGGCGAAGCTCAAACCGCGTCTGGCGGAAATTGACACGCAGCTCGCGCGCTTCGTGCCGCTGGCGAAATCCGGCGTGGAGCGTGCGATGATCAATGCGCGCGAGAACGTGGACCGCTTTGCGCCCGTGGCGGCGAAGCGTTTGCGCTTCACCATCCATGCGACGAACAGCCTGGAGCCGTGCATTGATGAACTCGAAGTCTTCAACGCTGCGGGCGAAAACGTCGCGCTCGCGAGCACGGGTGCGGCGGCGACGTCCTCCGGCGACATCATCGTGGCCGACCGGCATGACCTGAAGCACATCAACGACGGGCTCTACGGCAACTCGCGCAGTTGGATGTCGAACGAGAACGGCAGGGGCTGGGTGGCCATCGAATTTGCGAAGGAGCAGAGCATCGGGCGCGTCGTGTGGGGGCGTGATCGCGAGGGGAAATTTCGCGACCGTCTCGCAACCGACTATCTCATCGAGGTTGCCGTCGCGTCTGGCGAATGGCGTGCCGTCGCGGATGCGAGCGACCGGCGGAAATTTGATCCGAAGGACAAAAAGCCCGTCGCCTTTTCCACGAAGGGGCTCAGCGAGGCAGAAGCGAAGGAAGCCGCGGCGCTCATGCGCGAAAAGAGCGTGCTGGACGCGAAGCTCAAGGCCGCTTCCGATGCGCGAAAAGTTTTCGGGGGCACTTTCCGCGAGCCGGATGAAATCCATCTGCTCAACCGTGGCGATCCCGAGCAGCCGAAGGACGAGGTCGTGCCCGCTGTCATCGCGTCGCTTGGCGGAGTGAAGCTCGACAGACGGACGCCCGAGCAGCAGCGCCGCAGCGCGCTCGCGGATTGGATCGCGAGCCCGCAGAATCCGCTCACGGCGCGCGTAATGGTGAACCGCATCTGGCAGGGCCACTTCGGCACCGGGCTCGTGGCGACGCCGAGCGACTTCGGCAACAACGGCATGAAGCCCACCCATCCCGAGCTGCTCGACTGGCTCGCGCAGGAATTCATCCGCAGCGGATGGAGCGTTAAGCACATGCACCGTCTCATCGTGCTGTCGCAGACCTATCGGCAAAGTTCCGCATCGAATCGCGTCGCTGCAGAGAAGGATTCGGACGTCCGCCTGCTCTGGCGTTTTCCGTCGCGCCGCCTTGAGGCCGAGACGATCCGCGATGCGATGCTCGCCGTGAGCGGCCAACTGAACCTGCAAATGTATGGCCGCGGCTTCGACCTCTTCAATCAACGCGGCGGGCTCAGCGGCTTCACGCCGGTGGAAAAATTCACGCCGGAAAACCAGCGCCGCATGATCTACGCGCACAAGGTGCGGCGCGAACCCGAGACGGTCTTCGGCGCCTTCGATTGTCCCGATGCCGGCCAGAGTACTGCGCTGCGTCGCGCCTCCACCACGCCCATCCAGGCGCTGAATCTTTTCAACAGTCGCTTCACGCTCGAACAGTCCGAGGCGTTCGCGGTGCGTGTGAAAAAGGACGCCGGCGCCGATGCCGCCGCACAAATCCGACGCGCATACCAGCTCGCGCTCAACCGCGATCCGAACGACGACGAACTGCGCGACGCCGAGCCCGTCGTGCAGGCGCATGGCCTCGCGACGCTGTGCCGCGCGATCTTCAACAGCAACGAGTTCCTTTTCCTGCCATGAACCACGCCGAACATCTCTCCCTCGCAGGCCGCGCGCTGCTCGACCGGCGGCAGTTTCTTTCCAACAGTGCGACGGCGCTCGGCTCCATCGCGCTGGCGAACCTGCTCGGGCTCGATGGCCTGCTCGCTGCGGAGAGCGGCGGACCGATCATCGATCCGTCGAATCCGTATGCGCCGAGGCAGCCGCATTTTCCCGCGAAGGCAAAGAACGTCATCGTGATTTTTTGCGCGGGCGCGGTGAGCCAGCTTGAGACGTGGGACTACAAGCCGGAGCTGATCCAATGGGACGACAAACCGCTGCCCGGCGGGCCGAACGTGACGTTCCAAGGGCCGGCGGGAAATCTCGCGCGGCCGCAGTATGAATTCCGCCAGCGCGGCAAGACCGGCAAGTGGGTGAGCGACATGATCCCGCATCTCGCGGAGCTGACGGACGACATTGCATTCGTGCATTCGCTCACGAGCAAGTCGAACACGCACGGGCCTGCGGAAAACTTTCTTTCGACCGGCTTCGTGCTCGATGGCTTCCCGTCGCTCGGCTCGTGGGTCACGTATGCGCTCGGCAGCGAGAACCGGGACCTGCCGTCCTACGTCGCGATCCCCGATCCGCGCGGCGTCCCGCAGAACGGCGCGAACAACTGGGGCCCGGGATTTTTGCCCGCTGCGTTCCAAGGCACGACGATGAGTTCGAAAAATCCCGTGCGGCATCTCACAGCGTCCGGCGTCCCCGAGGATGCCGACCGCGCGGCGCGCTCACTTTTGCAAAAGATGAACGCGCGCCACCTCGCGGCGAATCCCGGCGACGGGAAGCTCGCCGCGCGTATCGCGAGCTACGAACTCGCGGCGCGGATGCAGCTCAGCGTGCCGGAAATCAGCGACCTCAGCACGGAGCCCGCGCACCTTTTGAAAATGTATGGCGCGGACGACACGCAGAATGCCGACAAGGCCGCGTTCGCAAAGAATTGCATCCTCGCGCGGCGGCTCATCGAGAAGGGCGTGCGCTTCGTGCAGCTCTTCAACGGCGCGTATGCCAGCGGCGGGAAGCTGAACTGGGACGGCCACAACGCGCTCAAGGAGCAATACGACATCCACGCGCAAATCCTCGACCAGCCCGCAGCCGCGCTCATCCGCGATCTCAGGCAGCGCGGCCTGCTCGATGACACGCTCGTCGTGTGGTGTACGGAATTCGGACGCATGCCATTTTTCCAAAAAGGCGCGAAGGGCCGCGACCACAATCCCGACGGCTTCACCTGCTGGCTCACCGGCGCGGGCGTGAAGCCCGGCGTGAGCCACGGCCGCACCGACGACCTCGGGCAGAAAGCCATCGAGGACGTGCATCCGCTGTATCACTTCAATGCGACGATCCTCCATCTGCTCGGCCTCGACTTCGAGCGCCTCAGCTTTGAGCACAACGGCATCCAGCGCAGGCTTACGAACGTGGAGGGAAAACTCATCCCACAGGTGCTTGCGTGAAGCCTTCGAATGAAATTCGCGCCGAGGACGCGCTGCGATTCAGTGCCGAATGCGGCGTGATGCTCCCGCTCGCAGACGCGGCGCGCATCGCGGACTCGATTTCCGCTGCGCGGCGGATTGAATGTCCCGGCACCGACTACAATCTTCACGCAGCGGATCCGTGCGGAACGCTCGCGCATGTCCTCGATTTTCTCCACAGTCTCCCGCCCCTCCATCACCAGCCATGAAACTCGCCACGAACACCACCGTCATCCGCAACGGCCAGCTTGTTGACGGCACAGGCCGGCCGGCCATTCCGAATGCGACCGTGATCGCTACAAATGGACGCATCACTTTCGCGGGCTCCGCCGAAGCCGCGCCAAAGCCGCCGCCGGATTCGCAGGTGATTGATGCGAGAGGCGGCACGATCCTGCCGGGGCTCGTCGAGGCGCACTTTCATGCGACTTATTTTAACATTCAGGAGCTGCAGGATCTCGATATCAAATATCCCGTCGAATACGTCAGCCTCCTGTCGGCCGTGAACACGAAGCTCGCGCTCGAGTGCGGCTACACTGCGGCGCGAAGCGGCGGCTGCCTTTTCAATGTGGACGTGTGGCTGAAGAAGGCCATCGAGAGCGATCTCATCCCCGGCCCTCGGCTCGCGACATCGGGCCGCGAGATTTGCAGCGCGGGCGGGCTCATGGATTGGAATCCCGAGTTTCGAAAGATCGGCATGGAGGGCCTCGTGTTCATCATCAACGGCGTCGAGGACGCGCGCAGCGCCGTACGCGCATTGGTCAAGGACGGCATCGAATGGGTGAAGACCTATCCCACCGGCGACGCCGCAGCTCCCGACACGAACGACCACCACACGCTCTGCATGACCTTCGACGAAATGCACGCCGTCGTGCAGACCGCGCACAACCACAAGCTGAAAGTCACCGGCCACTGCCGCGCCACGCAGGGCATCAAGAACGCGCTGCGAGCCGGCTACGACAGCATCGAGCACGGCACGTTCATAGACGACGAAGGCCTCGATCTGCTCCTCGCCCGCGACGTGCCCTGCGTGCCCGCGCTCTATTTTGAAAAGGCGAGCATCCTGCGCGGCCCCGAGTTCGGCCTGCCGCAAAGCGTCATTGACGGCCACCAGGAAACGCTCGACGGCGGCTCCGCGTCAGCGTTGCGCATCCTCCGCGCCGGCGGTCGCATCGGCCTCGGTGGCGACTACGGCTTCGGCTGGAATCCGCACGGCGACTACGCACGCGAGATCACTTTCTTCGTGAAAGATGTGGGCTTCACACCACTGGAGGCGATCCGGTGCGCGACCAAGACCGGCGCTGAGATCATGGGCCGCGCTCACGAAATTGGCACAGTGGAACCCGGTAAGTTCGCCGACCTGCTCGTCGTGGAAGGCGACGTGCTCCGGGACATCACGCTTCTGGAGGATCGCAGCCGCTTCGTCGCCGTGATGCAAGGCGGTGTGATCAAAGCCGGGCAGCTCACCCGCACTCCGCACACATGGAATAACGCGACAAAGATGGGATAGGTGCGCCGGATGATCCACCGCCCGCCGATTCCCCAAAGACTTCAAACTTCAAACTTTCCCATGTCCATCCGCCTGCTCCTGCTCCTCAGCCTCACCGTCTGTGCCGCCGCCGCCGACAACATTTTCGACAAATCCAACCTCGCCGCATGGTGCATCGTGCCCTTCGACAAGGCAAAGCGCGGCCCCGAGGAACGCGCAGTAATGCTGGAGAAGATGGGCGTGAAAAAATTTGTCTATGACTACCGTCAGGAACACATCGCGCAGTGGGATGAAGAACTGAACGCACTCGCGAAACATCACATCGAACTGCTTGGCTGGTGGTTTACCGGATCGCTGAATGACGAGGCTAAGAAAGCGCTGGAACTCTTCAAACGCCACGGCGTGCATCCGCAACTATGGATCAGCGGAGGCGGAGGCGCGATTGCTGTGAAGGATGACGCTGATCAAAAGTCGCGCGTCGAGAAGGAGGCCGCACGTTTCAAGCTAATCTGTGAAGCGGCTACTCCGCTGGGATGTAAGGTGGGCATTTATAACCACGGGGGGTGGGGTGGCGAACCGGAGAACATGATCGCCATCACTGAGATGCTGAAGGGGCAGGGCATCACTAATATCGGAATCATTTATAACCTGCATCACGGCCACAGCCATCTCGACCGGCTTGAAAAGGTGCTACCGAGAATGCTGCCGCACCTTCTATTCTTCAATCTGAACGGCATGGACATTGACGGGGAAGCGAAGGGACGAAAAATCCTCCCGCTCGGCGTCGGCACCGAGGATTTGAAGCTGCTGCGCCTTCTCCGTGCCAGTGGCTACCAAGGCCCTCTCGGCATTCTCAATCATACTGGCGAGGACGCGGAAGGACGCCTGCTCGACAACCTAGACGGGCTTCACTGGCTGCTTCCGCAGCTCGACGGTGCTGCGCCGGGGCCGAAGCCCAGCTATCGCACATGGAACCATCCACAGCCATCTGCAGCCGTCCCGCAGAACAGCGAGCCACACGGCGTGCCATCGCTGAACGAGCAATTTGGCAAGGCGCTCGAAGGTGGCGCGTTGACCGAGGACAAGGATGCCTATCATGTGCTGCCTGTTAGCATCGAGTGCCGTGCAAGGCTGAATAGCAAACAACGATATAACATCCTTATCGCCTGCGATCCGAAAGCATCGGCCACACATTGGGAACTCTACACCCATGCCGGGCGCGGCACGCTTGCGCTTTACGCACCGGGACGTGGTGGTGATTATGAATCAAAGGCCGATATCTGCGACGACAAGTGGCATGACCTGCTGGCGAGTATTGACAATAATTTGGTCACACTTTGGGTGGATGGCAAGCAGGTGCTTCAAAGAACATTGAAGCCACTTTCGGGTGATCCAAAGCCGGGCGGCCTTGCTTTTGGCAGGCTAGTGGAAGGCACGATCGGTTGTGACGGAACTATTGATGACGTGCGATTGAGCAAAGGGGTTATCAAACCAGTGGCTTCTGAAAAACCTCGCACGCGAACGGAGAATACCATCGGACTTTGGAACTTTGACAATCTAAGTGCATCGCTGCAAGCACCTACCACAATCAAGGCAGCAGCCTTCTCGCCTGAACGCAAACCGCTACGGCACGAGGACAACGTCCACTGGCAACATTTCGTGAATCGCGACCGCATCTTTGATTACTATGGCAAGCAGGCAGAGCACTTCATGAAACATAGGCCGGTTCCGGAAGTGCTGCCGGAATTTCCGGGACTCGACGGCGGACAGCAGGGGCACTGGGGCAATCAAAATGATGCTGTAACATGGAAGGACGGTCGCTGGGCTGCATCGGATCATGGGAATGTGTTCAGCGCGGTGTTCAAAGGCGCGGACCTCACAATCCCGAAGGGAATTTGCGTATGCTATGACGGCCGGGCGGCCTGCTTTGATCCGGCAACCTGCACGTTTCCGGTGAAGTGGACGGGCGGCTTCGTGAAACTCGGTGAGGCGCGTCACGGCTTCATGAATGGTGCAACGATGGATGGAACCGTGATTACTAAGACAGCTACGCCAAACCGCGATCAGTCACTTGTCTATCATGGATTTTATCGTCACGGAAAAGAGGTGATATTTTCGTATTCGATCAATGGCAATCGGCGACTGACCACCGCGCGCGAGGATGGCAAGGATCTCGTACAATTCACCAAGGGCGGCCCGGCGCAGTGGCCTCAGTGGCTTGAAACGAAAGGTGTCCTCGGCCAACAATCGCCCTTCGCGACCGACACGATCACCGTGCCGTTTGAGAATCCGTACGGCTCACTGTTTTTCATCAGCGGTCACGATTTTTTCAGCGATGGCACGGCTGCAGTCTGCACTATGACAGGTGAAGTCTGGCTGGTGCGCGGGATTGATGAGAAGCTCGACAGGCTTCGCTGGAAACGCTTCGCAACCGGACTGCATCAGCCGCTCGGCCTTAAGATCATCAAGGATAAGGCCTATGTCCTAGTGCAACGTAACATTGACTTCGGCCACACATGAGATAAGATTGGCGAATGGCCATTCAACCATTGATTCTTACTGATACCGAACGCATGGAACTTCAACGACGGGTGAGATCGCGTAGCGTTCGAGCAGAGGATTC
>CAIRYQ010000009.1 GCA_903882875.1 uncultured Spartobacteria bacterium
TCTCTCGCCGACCTGCGCTCCAAGCTCATGCGCTACATCCGCCAATACAATAAAACGGCAACCCCAATCAAATGGACTTACTCCAATCCCAAACAAAGAATCAAACCGTAGCTGATTCATGTGTTACGTTGCACTAGTGCCTTTCCAGTTTTGCGCAATGGCGTCGGCCGTTATAGCTGAGGCAGCCTTCCTCACCTCTTCCCGAAGGTCTGGTGGCACAAGGTCTCGAAGGTTTGTTTCCCTTTGCGGTGGCTTGGCAGGTTTGCTCGGCGATGAGCCGAAGAGTTTCTTCCAGAAGCTCATGGTGTTGTTGTGTTGTTGTTTGGTTCGTTGTTGTGTGCGTGGAGAAACGCCGCCCCCCAAGCTTCTCAGCGACGGCGAGGCGTGGCGGCGCAAATTAGACATTGCGGTCATTTTGGTTTCCAGACGTGGGAACGTTTTATCTGCGTGTGTGGGTCAATCTGGATACCGAAATCTGCCCTTAAATGCAGAAGCATTTCTGGGTGAAGATCGGGACACCAGAACAGGTGGTAGAAGTCACGGTTATTGCATGATGACGTTCCACATTGGCCGCCAAGAAGACGTTGTTTCGGGCCTCCACCAGCCCTGTCGGTCATAAATGAAATATGGCCTGCTCCGATTGCCGAATACGTGGCAAGTGACAACATCAGCCCACCGGCGCAATACTGACGGCACTCTGGACAGACGCCCATTAGGCCGTTGTTGAACAGGTCTGTCATCTCCGAGTTTGGAACTCCGCGCGCCATCAATTCCTTGCTCAAACGTTCGGCCATGTCCGGTATTTGAGTCAACGGGATGCGGCAATATGCGGCACCTACTGCCGCACTCGGAACGAACTCAGCAGGCGATGCTGTCCGCCAACTGGGCTTAAAAAGTTTCTTCCAGAAGCTCATATTGTTTTTCTGCTAGGAATTTGCTTTCGCGCCCGCCGCGCCGTGGACGGTCAGAACTCGGACGCGCGTCGGGGGAGTGAGGGGTTGAGAAAGGATGAAGCAGGCTTCCGGTGCTGCTCCGAGAGCCGGATTTCCGGGGGTGAGACTCCGTTGTGGCGGGATTCATGCGCTCAAGCGTTGTTTTCGAGCATGAGCATCCGCGCCGCTTTGCCAAGCATTGTTTCGGCAGCGGGCTTTGGTGGGGTGCTGTCATCCGTGCCTTGCCCCCCAAGGATCATGCGCCTACCGTCTCATCGTATCCGATGAAGCGCCTGCTCCCCTTTTTCCTCACGTTCGCCCTTTCCTTGATGCCGCTCTGCGCGGCGGAAGTTTCATTTCGCAATCACGTGCAGCCGATTCTCGCGAAGACGGGGTGTTCGTCGGGGGCTTGCCACGGGGCGGCGGCGGGGCAGGGGGGATTCAAGCTTTCGCTGCGCGGGTATGACAATGAGGGGGACTGGCTCACGCTCACGCGCGGGGCGTTCGGGCGGCGCATCAGCACGACGGACCCGGCGCGGTCGCTGCTGCTGATGAAGACGACGGCGGCGGTGCCGCACAAGGGCGGGGAGCGGTTCAAGGTGCATTCGCCGGAGTGGGAGACGCTCGTGGAGTGGGTCGCGCAGGGCGCGCGCGGGCCGAGCGCGGACGATGTGAAAATCGAGCGCATCGAGGTGCTGCCGCCGACGGTGCGGCTGAAGGCGGGGCAGGTGCAGCAGTTTGCGGTGAAGGCGCATTTTTCCGACGGACACGACGAGGACGTGACGCGCTATGCGAAATACACGGCGACGAATCAGACGGTGGTGAATGTGGACGACCTCGGCAAAGTGACGGTGGTCGGCCACGGCGAGAGCGCGGTGACGGCGTGGTTTTTGCAGAAGATCACGTTCGCGACGGTGGAGTCGCCGTTTGAAAACGAGGTCGCGCCGGAGGTGTTCACGGGTGCGCCGCGGCGGAACTGGATTGACGATCTCGTGCTGGAAAAATTGCGCGAACTGAACATCCCGCCGTCGGCGCGCTGCACGGATGAGGAGTTTCTGCGGCGCGTTTATCTCGACACGATCGGCGTGCTGCCGACTGCCAGCGAGGTGCGCGCTTTTCTCGCGGACGTGAGCACGGGCAAGCGCGACCGCGTGATCGAGCAGGTGCTGAAGCGGCCGGAATTCACGGACTACTGGGCCTACAAATGGAGCGACCTTTTGCTCGTGACGAAGCGCAAGCTGCCGCTGCCGGCGGTGTGGGCGTATTACAAATGGATCCGCGATCAGGTCGCGACGAACACGCCGTGGGATCAGTTTGCGCGGCGCCTGCTCATGGCGCGCGGGAGCACGCTGGAGAATGGCGCGGCGAATTATTTCGTGATGACGCCCGACCCGCGCGATCTCTCGGAGAAGACTTCGGTGACTTTTCTCGGCATCTCGACGAACTGCGCGCGCTGCCACAATCACCCGATGGAGAAGTGGACGAACAACGACTACTACGGCTACGCCAATCTGTTCGCTCGGGTGCGGTTCAAAAATGGCACGGGCGGCGATGGCGACCGCATCGTGTTCGCCGCGGATGACGGGGACCTCGTGCAGCCGCTCACGGGCAAACCGCAAGTGCCGCGTCCGCTCGCGGGAAAGGCGCTCGCGCAGGATTTTTCCGGCGACCGTCGCGAAGCACTCGTCGAGTGGCTGACTGCGCCTGAGAATCCGTATTTTTCGCGCGCGATCACGAACCGCGTGTGGGCGAATTTCTTCGGCGTCGGACTGGTCGAGGCCGTGGACGATATCCGCGAGACGAACCCGGCGAGCAACGAGGCGCTCTTTTCCGCCGCGGCAAAATGGCTGCGTAACAACCGCTACGATCTGCGCGCGCTGATGCGGGAGATTTTGCAGAGCGAGACCTACCAGCGCAGCAGTGTCGCGCTCGCCGGGAACAAGGACGACTCGCGCTTTTACTCGCGCTACTATCCGAAGCGGCTCATGGCCGAGGTGCTGCACGACGCGGTCGCGCAGGTCACGCAGGTGCCGACGATTTTCAAGACGAAGGATCCCTACGTGAACAACGACAAGGGCGACGTATTCCCCGCAGGCTGGCGCGCGGTGCAGTTGCCAGATGTGAACACGGACAGCTATTTCACGCGCGTCTTCGGCCGTCCGCTGCGCGAGCAGACCTGCGAGTGCGAACGCACCGAGGAGCCGAACGTGACGCAGGCGTTGCACCTCGCGAACGGTGACACGCTCAACGCGAAGCTGCGCGATGCGTCGAGCATCGCTGCGAAAATCATCTCATCGAACAAGCCGGTCGCGGAGTGGCTGGAGGACGCATATCTTGCCGCGCTCGGGCGCAAGCCGACTTCGGATGAAGTGCAGTCTGTCGAGAGTGCGCTGGCAGGTGCGAAAGAGGAGAAGCGTGCGGTCGTCGAGGATGTGCTCTGGGCGCTGATGAGCAGCCGGGAGTTCATTTTCAATCATTGAGCGGGCGGCGCACTCACTTCATTGCAGCGAGTGCATCGGTGGCGCGCAGAACGCCGGAACGCACTGCCCTTTGCAAGCTGGTTTGGGGTGCGCTGTGAGGATCCTTTTGAAAATGCGGGGATGCGGAAGATCGTGGCCGGGCTGATTCTGCTTGCCTTGGCATCCGGCTGGGTGCTCGCCTCGGCGCATGGACGCTCCCGACACACCCACACCTCCGCCCGCAGATCAACCGGACAAGAAGGCACGGGCCACACGCATCGCCGAAAAGGCGAAGAACATCATCATCATCATCGCGGTGCTCGTCGCGGTGCTGATTTACTTCGGCCAGAAAATCATGATGGGAAAGCGATACAAGGTGAGCGACAAGGAGTCGGTGAACTATTCGGAGAAGGCGACGGAGGAGGATGCGAAGAAGCTCGGCGAAATCCTCAAGACCGGCGGCTATTTTGACGGTTCAAAGGAGGTGGATGTTCTGCTGAAGAAAGGGGACAAGGAAGGCACCGTGGTGTCATTCGTGATCAGCGGGCTCGGGAAGGACGACGCGATCGAAAAGGCGTTCAAGCTAATCGGCGAGGGCATCGCCGAAAAGGGATTTGGCAAGCCGATGACTGTCCGGCTGATTGATTCGCACCTGAACACCTTGAAGGACGTGAAGCTGGAGTAGGTGCGCACGGTGCGCGCCAGCGGAGATTCCGCACTTCCACATCCGGCGGGCATCCATCTCGCGTCCCTTTTCATCGTGGCCGCGCTTCTTGTGACTTGCACGCGCACGGTGCCGAAGGTGCAGCTTCACGCTTGGCGATCCTTCCGCGTCGCCGCAGGTCACGCCGGATGCCGGTGCGTTGAATCGCACGATTGTCCATGTCGCGCATTGCCAAAGTGCGCGAAAGCAGCCTAGTTCGCGGCGAAATCCAACCCGTCACGATTATGGCCAAAGGCAACAACAGTCACAAAAAGGAAACGAAGAAGCCGAAGAAGGAAAAGCCGAAGGCACCGCCCTCGACCCGCCGATAAGACAGGCTCCGCGCGGCTACTTTCCTGCGCGCGCGAGTTCCTCCGCGCGGCGGTAGGTCGTGCGAAAATGATCGGCGAGTTCCTTCGCAAGGCGCACCTGTGCGATTTTTGGCGCACCGCTCGCGACGGCGTCGCGGATGCGTGTCGAGACGGCTGCGTAGTCCACGGCGGTCACATCCTCGAATGAGGCGAGCGCCTCGGGCGGAAATTTTCCGGTGCGTGCCCGAACGTCGCAGAGGGCCGACCATGCGGCGGTGAGTTCGCGGTGCGTGTCTATGCACATCACGCGGACGACGAATGCGATCGCATTGAAATAGGGAGCGGTGCGTTTGCCGACATAGGTGAAGTGCTTCGCGGCCTCGTAGGGCAGCACGTCGGGATCGCTGCGCCGCGCGCGAAAATTTTCACCGTAGAGTTCCGGCAGCATCGGGAGGCGGCGCAGCGAGCGCTGGCGCGGGCCGCCGGGTGCGCCGGCTTTCCAGCCCCAGATTTTCTGGCCGTCGGTCATGACGAACTCGATGAACTTTTTCCCAAGTTCCGGATGCGGTGCGCCGCGCAGGAGCGCGATGGGATCGGTGCCGTACGATGTGCCGCCTTTCGCATCGGTGTAGCCGATACGTGAGGAGCTGTCGGCGCGGCGGACGGTCTCGCTTTGGAAGCGTCCGTAGAAATCAATCGTCATGCCCGCGGCGGCCTCGCCGGCTTCCACGTCGAGCGCGATTTTCGAGGAGGAGTCGGTGAAGTAGCGCGCATTTGCGCCGATGCGCTGGAGCAGACGCATGGCGCGGGTCCAGCCCTCAT
This sequence comes from uncultured Spartobacteria bacterium, assembly GCA_903882875.1. GTDB lineage: Bacteria > Verrucomicrobiota > Verrucomicrobiia > Chthoniobacterales > Chthoniobacteraceae > SXWH01. The sequence continues at coordinate 5,228 of CAIRYQ010000009.1, forward strand.
GCGTGATGCGCGTCTCGTCCGCACCGGGCTCCGTGGCGACGATGTTCATCTGTTGCTGCACGAGCATTTCGAGGGCTTTGTTCGCCGAGCCGCTTTGGACGGGATTCGCAATGGCGAGCGCGCGAAAGTAGCGCGGGTCTGCGAGGTCGCCCCATTCGTGCGGTTCGGGGAGGCCGAGGCGCGTGAGCTGGTCGCGGTTGTAGGCGATGCCGAAGGCGCCGAGCGTCGTGCCCAGCCAGCGGCCTTTCTCGTCGTAGTATGGCTCGCCGCCGAGGGTCGGCGGGATGGATTTTCCGACGCCGAAAATCTCCGGGTGCGCGGCGATGTAGCCGCAGTCCACGAGCAGGCCGACGGAGGCCATCTTGATGAAATCGTAAGAGCCGCCGCCGAAGAACACGTCAATCTTCGCGCCGACATTGGACGCGAGAAATGCGCGCCGGGCGGCCTGGCGCTGCGTGTCCGCGGCGGACGAATCCGCGAGGACCGTGCGCGGGTCGAGGCAGCCTTCCTTCGCGTCGTTGTCCCACGTTTTTCCCAGCGCACCTTTCCAGTGCGCCTCGAATGCCGCGCCGTATGCGCTGTTGAGATAGAGCGTGCTCTCGCTCGTGCCGCCGGGCGTGTACCATTCGACGACGACGGTGCGGCCCGTCTTTGCTCGATACCATACGCGGAATGCCTCGCTGAATTCCGAGCGGATGGCCTCGTTGTGTGGCGTGATGATGGCGAGCGTGTCCTGCCCCTTGAGCCTCGCCTCGTCGCCACGCGGACGCATGAGGATTGGCCCGAGCACGACTGCGAGGAGCGCGGCGAGCAGCGCGAGATTCTTGCCCATGTCACGCGGGGAGCACGATCACGTCTGCGGGATCGGCGCTGGCAAAAAGCGCGCCCTGATCGTTGCCGAATGCGAAGCGCGGATTGAGTTCGAAAATCTTCAGCGTATGTTCGCCGGCGGCAAAGCGGTACTGCGCCATTTCGCCGAGATAGACGCGTTCGCGGATCGAGCCCGCGATGGAATTTTCCACCGGCGCAGCCGTGTGCAGCCGCAGGGCCTCGGGTCGGATGCTGAGGACGACGTGCTGGCCTTTCGCGGGGAGCCATCCGTGCGCGCTGCCGGAGAAGCGACCAAGCGCGGTCTCCACCACGGGCGAGGAGCCCGCAGCCGTGACGGTGCCCTCGATGAAATTCGTCTCGCCCATGAAATCCGCGACGAAGCGCGAGGCCGGCTGGCGATAGACTTCCGCGGGCGCACCGGACTGGCGGATGTGCCCGCCTTCCATCACCGCGATGCGGTCGCCGACGCTGAGCGCCTCCTTTTGGTCGTGCGTGACGTAGATGGCCGTGAGCCCGGCCTCCTGGCAGATGCGGCGGATTTCGCCGCGCATCTCGATGCGGAGTTTCGTGTCGAGATTCGAGAGCGGTTCGTCGAGGAGCAGGCAGCGCGGACGGATGACCATCGCGCGGGCAAGCGCGACGCGCTGCTGCTGGCCGCCGGAGAGCTGGTTGATCTTGCGTGCGGCGTATTCGCCCATCCTTACCGAATCGAGCGCCGCGCGGACGCGCTGGTCGATTTCCACGCGCGGCACTTTCCGCTCCTCGAGGCCGAACGCGACATTCTGCGCGACCGTCATGTGCGGCCACAGCGCGTAGCTCTGGAACATCATGCCCGTGTTGCGCCGGTGCGGCGGCAGCGAGGTCACATCCTCGTCGCCGAAGAAAATTTTCCCGCCGTCCGGGGGATAGAATCCCGCGATGCTGCGCAGGAGCGTCGTCTTTCCGCAGCCGCTTGGGCCGAGGAGGAAAAAAATCTCACCGGGATTGATGGTGAGGTTCAGCGAATGCAGCGCGATGCTGTCGCCGAAACGTTTGGTGAGATTTTCGATACGGATGGAGATCACGGGGTCCCGCGCTTGTAGCGGGGCATTTCGGAAATGGCAAACGCGCACGGCTCCGTTCGTGCGGCGTGAATTTCCGCGCCGCAGGATGCCGGTTCGCGTCGGCATTTGCGCTCTGTGCGCAAAAGGAGGGCGGTATTTGCGCGAGGAACAAAAAGATTTTCGGACCGTTTTGACGTGTCCAAAACCCGCTTTCACAGAGCTACGGCACGCCGTGTTTCCCCGGCGAACAATGGCCGCTCCTTATTAAAACACGGCAGCCGTGTCTTTTTCCTAGCAAGCGGGGGCGCTTCTCGCGTATTTCCTTCGGGCAGATGATTCGCCGCGAATACCTCATCGTCGGTGCTGGCGCTGCCGCGGTGGCAGCGTGTGAAGCCATTCGTTCACTTGACCAGCGCCGGAGTATCATGATGATCAGTGCCGAGCCGCACCCTGGTGTGCAGCGCCCGGAGCTGCTCCAAGGGTTGCTTGGCGCAAAGGCGTCGCCCGTCGAAAAACTGCTCGTGCATGACGCGGCGTGGTTTTCGCGGATGAAGGTGGACCTGCGGCTGAACACGCTGGTCACGCAGTTCAGCATCGAGCAGCGCGCCGCGGTGCTCGCGACGGGGCAGGCGGTGAAATTTGAAAAGGCCTTGCTCGCGACTGGCAGCCGCGCGCGGCGTCCCGCGGTGGCGGGTGCGAACCTCGGCAATGTTTTCTACATTCGCACGGCGCGCGATCTCTCCGGCCTGCGCGAGGTCGTGGAGACGGAGAAAAATGTCGTCGTCGTCGGCGGCGGATTCGTCGCGGCGGAGACGGCCGTGCTGCTGCGCAAGCTGAAGCTGAACGTCACGCTCATCACGCGCTCCGCCGCGGTGTGGACGCGCTTTTTCGATCTCGATACGGCAAACTGGCTGACGAATTATCTCATCGGCAACGGCGTGAAAGTGATGGTGAACGAGCACCTCAACGGCTTCGAGGGCCGCACCGTCCTCCAGCGCGTGCAGACGAAGAGCGGGCAGCGGATTGACACGACCGTCGCCGTCGTCGCGATGGGGTCGGAGCCGAATCTGCAGCTCGTCTCTGCTTCGCCGCTCTGGTCGCAGAACGGCTGCCCGGTCACCGAGCGTCTCGAGAGCGACGAACTCGGCATTTTCGCCGCAGGCGACATCGCCCTCTATCCAAACCCCGTGATGGGCGGCATGAGGCGCGAGGAGCACTGGGAGGCCGCGCTGGCGATGGGCGCCGCCGCCGGCTACAACATGGCCGCGAAGAAGATGGTGAACTTCACCTTCATCCCGTGGCACCGGAGCCGGGTGTTCGACTTGGATTTCGATTTCGTCGGCGACTTCACGCGTCCGCCCACGCGCGTCGAGATGGAGGGCGACCGCGAGAAGAAACGGAAGTTCACATTGAAGTGCTACCAGCTCAACAAGCTCACCGGCGTCGTCTTTTGCAACGAGGACGAGAAGAAGGTGAAGGCGGTGCGTGCGGACTTCGCGAAGATGATCAAGTAGGGGCCGATGGCCGCACTGCCGCCGCGCTTCACTCTGCGCGCAGCACGGCCAGCACCTCGATCTCTGCGGTCTGCGGGAACATGTCGAGCGGGGTGACGGATTCGAGGCGATGGGTCGAGCGCAGTTCGCCGAGATCGCGTGCGAGCGTCGCAGGGTTGCACGAGACGTAGAGGATTTCCGAAGGCCGCGAGGCGGCGAGGAGTTCCGCCACGCGCGGGGTGATGCCGGTCGCGGGTGGATCGAGGATCACCGTGGTGCGATCCATCGGGTGAATGGAGAGGATTTCCGCGAGCAGCATCGAGACGTCACCGAGCAGGTGGCGCTCGTTTTCCGCGGCCCGGCCGCGGGCGCGTGTGACGGCGTGCTCGTTTTCCTCGATGCCGATGACCTGCGTGAAAAGCGGCGCGAGGCGGTGCGCGAAAAATCCCGCGCCGGCGTAGGCGTCGAGGAGCAGCGACTGATCGCGGCGCACGGTCTGCTCGACGAGCGTGAGCAGCGCGGCGGCGACCTCGTCATTCGTCTGCTCGAAGAACTCGTTCCGGTCGCGCGCAAAGAGCGTGTAGTCGCCGTCGCGCGCGGGCGAGCGGCGCAGGTCGCGGAGCGAATCGTTCACCGCGTCGCGCGCGATCGCGCAGTGCGTGATCGGGATCAGCTCGTGCGAGCGGTGCGCGAAAAATCCCGCGCGCCCATCCTGCACATGCACGCGGATGCGGTTGCGGTACGCGTAGGGCTCGGGCGCGGGGACGATCGGGCGCATCGGGACTTCGGGAAGTTTTCCCACGCGCCGCAGGGTCTGCTCGACCTGCCGCTGTTTCAGTTCGAGCTGCTGCGCGTAGGCGATGTGCTGGTAGGCGCAGCCGCCGCAGCGGGTGAAGTATTCGCACTTTGGCTGCACGCGATCCGCGGACGGCGCGGTGATCGAGACGGCGGCAGCCTCGGAGAATTTCTTCTGCGCGCGCGTCACTTTCGCACGCACCGTATCGCCGGGCGCGGTGAAGGGGACGAAGTACACCTTGCCCTCGTGACGTGCGACGCCCGCGCCGCCAAACGCGATGTCGGTGATTTGGAGTTCGACAGTTTCAGCCATAAAAAGAACGAAGGCTTCCGCCCTTGACGACGGAAGCCTTCGCGGAAAAGTGCGGTCCGATTTTAGTAACGGTCGGATGTGGTCGTGTAGCGCCGCTTGGCCTGGAATCCCATTTCCGGCGGGAACTCGTCGTAGCCGCCGTTCACCCACGGGACATTCGGGCGGAGGATCGGGCGGTAGGAACGCTTGTAAACGGGGAAGGGCCACGTGATGAGCTCATACACGCCAGTGCCCATGCGGACGAACATGCGGCCGAAGCCCTTGACGACGCCGTACGACCCACCCGCGGAATCACCTTCGAGTTCGGTGACGCGCTGCACGGTGGTCGGCACTTCGGCGGAGGCGTAGAGAATGTTGGCCCATGCGCGGCCGAGCTTGCGGGCCGGAGTGTGATCATTCATCGGCGGATCCTGGATGTCAGCCATTGCAGGGCAGGCGAGGAGGGAGAGGGCGAGGAGGAGGCGTTTCATCGGTGACGTTTCTAAACACCTTCCGCGTGTGATTGCAAACGCCATTTTCAAAAGCGGATTGCCCGCGCGCACATTTAGTCAGCGAGCGATTCCTCCGCGCGCTTGGAATGATGCCGTGAGCCCGGCGCATCGCTCATGGTTGCGGAGGCTCGGCAGCTTTCCGGGACGGCACCGTTCTCCAGCTCCACCATGCGCCGAGCAGAAAGAGCAGCACGGCAAGAGTCCACGGCACCCACTGCACCACGCCGCGCACCCACGGCGCGGCTGCTGCGAGAAGTGCCTCCAATTCCGCAGCGGGCATCGCGGTTTTTGCGGGCACGCCGAGCCAGCTGAGCACGCTCGGATCCTGGAAGATGATCTTCCCCGCGACATGCCCGAGCACGCCGCCGCCGAGCCAGATCACCCAGCGGAAGCGGTCCATCAGTTTCGAGATGAGCGCGCTCCCGCAGATCACGAGCGGGATCGAAAGCAGCAGGCCGAAGACGACCAGCCACATCTCGCCGTGCGGCGAATCGCTGCCTTCCTTCGCGATTTCCGCGATGGCGATCACATTGTCGAGGCTCATGATCACATCCGCGACGATGATGAGCCGCACGGCGTGCCAGAGCGAAGCCGCGTGCCGGTGCGCCTTCGCGGGATCAGCGGCGGCCTCCGGCGACTCCTCCTGCGGGCACACGAGCTTCCACGCGATCCACAGCAGCAGGATGCCCGCGAGCAGTTGCAGGATCGGGATGCGCGTGAGCCAGGTGATCAGAAAGACGAACAGCACGCGCAATCCCACCGCGCCGCCCGCGCCGAAGACCTGCCCCCACAAACGCTGCGATGCCGGCAGCGAACGCGTCGCCAGCGCGATCACCAGCGCGTTGTCCCCCGCGAGCACGAGGTCCGTGAGGACGATCTGCGCCAGCTTTGCAAAAGTGCCGGGCTCGGACCAGTTCATGCGTGGCGAGTGCGCAGGCTTGTCTGGCCGGCGGACTTCAGAGCCGCGTCACTCGAAATCGTACACCACCACGCGCGCGCAGTGGACCTTGAAGACCTTCTCCACAAAATCAATGTGCAGCGGATGCACCTGATAGTCGTCCTGCTGCTGCTTCGTGTCGAACACGAGGTTCAGCGCGACCTGGTAGCTCTGGTCCACCACCGGCCGGTGGCTCGGCACCATCTTGCCGATGTGGAAACTGCGCACGCCGGGAATCGGCCGCAGGTATTTCTCCGCCCCCGCGAGAAGCTCCGCGGCGGCGTTCGGGTTTTCGGGTTTGGTCCAAAAGATGACGACGTGACTGAACATAAGGCCGCAGTGCTTAGGGCCGCGCCGCCCCGCATGGCAAGCAGGCTTTGCCGCCGCAGCAGCAGGCGCAGAAAATCCGCTTGCACTTTGACACGGAATTCTATTTCACGTCGCCCAAGCAAGGCTCCCCAATGATCTCCACGGTTCCAGATTTCAACGGCCCCGCAGCGCCACCGATACCGGATGGCGGAAACCGGATACTGGAAAGGGAGGGACGGTCGGCGGCGGGATTCTATCCGGTTTCCGGTTTCCGAAATCCGGTTTCAAACTTCGGCTCCACGGCTCAATTCCGCGCTGGGGCACACGGTGCGGCTTTCGCGATCTCCCATTCCAGAGGGCATCTGGAGGTTTCCGGGCCTCAAATGGAGCCTTCCGGTTGGGAACTGGAGCGTTCCGGTTCAGACTTGGAGGGCTCCGGTTGCGAACTGGAGGGCTCCAGCTCAGACTTGGAGGGCTCCGGTTGGGAACTGGAGGGCTCCAGTTCAGACTTGGAGGGCTCCGGTTGTGAACTGGAGGGCTCCAGTTCGGACTTGGAGGGCTCCGGTTGCGAACTGGAGGGCTCCAGTTCGGACTTGGAGGGCTCCGGTTGTGAACTGGAGGGCTCCAGTTGGGAACCGGAGGGCTCCGGTTCAGAGCCGGAATGGGCCGTTTTCCGCGAAAACGGCTCATTTTGAGCAAAAAACGACTTTCAGCAGCAAACCCTCGAACCGAACGACCACCATGCCTTACGACTTCATCCCGGATTCGCACGCGAACCGGCCCGCCTTTTTCACGAACTTGAAGCGGCAGTTCGCCACCAGCGCCGCCGCCCTCTGCCTCGTGCTCACCGCCGGCCTCGTCCGAAGTCATGCACAGGACACTCCTTCCGCCGCCGCCGCAGTGTCTGAAATGCAGAAGTGGATCGCCACGACGGATGAGCAGTGGCAGGCGGTGTTCAAGCGCGATGTGACCGATGTGCATCTCACGGAACTCGAAAAGCTGAAGCAGCAATATGTGGCTGCGCTCGAAGCAGCCGTCACCAAGGCCAGCAGCGCGGGGGATCTCGACGGCGCGGTCGCATTGCGCAACGAGGAGAAGCGGTTCGCCGGGACGAACCTGCTCCCGGAGCAGGACGAGGCCACCGATGCCGCGACCGTGAAGCAGATCCGCGCGGCAGTGCGTGCGCAGATTGCGAAACTGGAAAAGGACACCGCAGCGCGCACGAAGGCGCTGCACGCGAAGTATGATGCCTATCTCGCCGATGCACAGTCCCGCCTCACGAAGGCGCAGCACCTCGAAGATGCGCTGTTGGTGAAGGCCAAGCGCGATGAAGTCTCCGCCGCGTGGCTTACGCCTGGTATTGCAGCCACCGCTGAGAAGCCAGTGCCGCCCGCGGTGAAAAGCACGCCGGTGCCAGTCAAGGCTCCTGCCAAAGTTCCTGTCGTCGCTGTCGCACCTGCCAAACCTGGAGTCCCGGAAATCGAACACGGCTCCAATTGGGACGCCATGCTTCAGAATCCCGCCAGTGTGGAAGTGGCGGATATGCAGGCGCAGCCTTTGACCCAAGGCGAGGGCAAGGATGCGTGGACCGAGGTTCCCCAGAAGCTGCTGGCCAGCAAGGCGTCAATCTTCATGCCGTCCGGCAAGAGAATAAACTTCGCAGATTTCACCGTCACAGCAGATGGCTGGCTGCTCATCGCAGTCAACTACAGTTACCAGGGCAACAAAGGAGGCGGCTGGGAGGAGGGGCGGTGGCTGGGTAACGATTTCAAGGCCAAGGGCTGGCATCTGTTCAGCAAGCATGAGTTGGGTGGCGTTCTCGTCAAAGGCGAAAGCAAAGGCGAAGGCAAAGCCCAGGAGATATACGGAAAGAAGGTCCAGAAAGGCTACCACGAGCGCATTCACTGCAATAAATACGACCCGCCGTATCTCATCCTGCTCGGCGGGAAGTAGCGGAGGCAGACCCAGGAAAGCAGGAGCGATGCGTCTCGGGCAGTACGGGCATCCTGCCTGACGGTTCGGCCGTCTCGCCTGAACCCGGCGAACGCACGACAGGCGCCCCACTTGGGGCAAAGTGGGGCCAAGGACCAGACTGATTATTGCACTCTCTCGTTGCGATGATACGCTCGCGACATGCCGACGACCTTCGATGAAATCCGCGACGCGGTGCTTCACATGCCAAAAGGCGATCAGGTGCGGATTCTCTCGGCTGTCGCACTGGACGTGGCGGATGCGCATCCGGGGATTGATTTTCAGGAGAACGTCTGCGGCGGTTCGGCGCGCATCATCCGCACCCGCATCCCCGTGTGGCTGCTCGAATCGCTGCGGCGTGGCGGCAGGACGGATGCGGAGCTGCTGGCAGCGTATCCTTCCCTCAACGCCGAGGATCTCGCAAACGCGTGGAACTATGCGCGAACCCACCGCGAGGAAATGGATCGTGAGATTGCCGCCAACGGCGACGACTCATGATCGCACGGCTCTATTCCAACGAAAACTTCCCGCTGCCGGTGGTGGAGGCGCTTCGTGAGAAGGGTCACGACGTCCTGACCACGAGTGACGCGGGCAGGTCGAACACAGGCATCTCGGATGATGAGGTGCTCAGGTTTGCCATCGAGAACCAGCGCGCGGTCATCACGCACAACCGGCAGGACTTCATCCGCCTCCATCGCACGATCCCCGATCACGAGGGCATCATCGTTTGCACGGAGAACGCGGACTTTTCCGCGCTTGCAGAAAAAGTTCACGCGCAACTGCAGCAGACCGAATCCCTCAAGGGGCAGCTCTTGCGGGTCAATCGGGGAGCTTGAGGCCGTCAATATTCCGCTTCGCTCCGGCCGCGGCTGTTTCCGAATTCGGAGACTGATGCGCCGCTTTTAACCCGCGACAGGATCGCGCGTGAGGGTGCCGTTCACCGTGCGTTGGATGCCGAGCGGGTTGGCATTTCGCAGGGCGTCGGGGAGCGAGCTTTCGGGGAAGCCTTGCAGGCAGAGCGGGCGGGCCCAGCGGGCGATGGCGGCGGTGCCGACGCTTGTGAAGCGCGAGTCGGTCGTGGCGGGGTAGGGGCCGCCGTGCTGCATCGCGGGGCACACTTCGACGCCGGGCGAGAAGCCGTTCACGAGGACGCGGCCGGCCTTTCGGTCGAGGATGCGGAGGAGATCGTTGAAATCGGTGAGATCCGTGCCGTCGGCGTGCAGCGTGGCGGTGAGCTGGCCGGGGAGCGCGTGTGCGGCGGCCTCGAGTTCCGTGACAGTGCGTGCGGAGATGAGCAGCGTGTAGGGGCCGAAGATTTCCTCACGCAGCTCGCGGTGCCGGAGGAAGGTCTCCACGTCCGTCGCAAATGCGATCGGCTCGGCCTGCGTCTTCGCGGGGTCGGCGTCGGCGTCGGATTCGGCGAGCACGATCACGCCGGGGATGTTTTTCACGCGATCGAGGCCGGCGTGAAATGCGTCGCAGATGCCGTGGTGGAGCATGGTCGCGGGTGTCGTGCCGCGGACCTGTGTCTGGAACTGTTCGATGAATGCATTGAAGTCCACGCCGCCGAGGGCGAGCACGAGGCCGGGCTTTGTGCAGAACTGGCCGACGCCGATCGTGAATGCGGCCTTCAGTCCCTGCGCGATGGCGGCGGCGCGATTCTTCAGCGCACCGGGCAGGATGAAGAGGGGATTTGTGCTGCCCATTTCGGCGAAGACGGGAATCGGCTCGGGTCGCGCTGCCGCGGTGTCGAAGAGCGCGCGGCCTGCGCGTTCCGAGCCGGTGAAGCCGAGCGCGCGCGTGAGCGGATGGCGGACGAGTTCCTGCGCTACGTCCGCGCCGGTGCCGTGCAGCAGCGAGAAGGCGCCGGCTGGAACGTGGCTCGAAGCCATCGCGCGGTAGATGGCGCGGGCGACGATTTCCGAGGTGCCGGGATGCGCCGGGTGCGCCTTCACCACGACGGGGCAGCCCGCAGCGAGCGCCGAGGCCGTGTCGCCGCCCGCGGTGGAAAATGCGAGGGGAAAATTGCTCGCGCCGAGTACGACGACCGGGCCGAGCGGCACGAGATGCCGGCGGATGTCCGGGCGCGGCATGGGCTGGCGATCGGGCAGCGCGGTGTCAATGCGCGCATCCACCCACGAGCCTTCGCGGATGAGCGCGGCGAAGGTTTTGAACTGGCCGCAGGTGCGCGCGCGTTCGCCTTGAAAACGCTCGATCGGCAGGCCGGATTCGGCGCTGGCGCGTTGGAGCAGTTCGTCGCCCGCCGCCATGATCTCCGTGGCGATGGCATCGAGAAAATCCGCACGCGCGCCCGCGGGCATCTGCCGGAAAATCTCGAATGCCTCGTCGGCCCGCCGCATCGCGTGATCCACATCCGCGGAGGTGGCTTCGTGGAAATCAGGATCAAGCCGCGCGCCGGTGGCCGGGGCGATGGCGTGAAATTTTTTCGCGCGGGCGGGCGCGGGGTGGCCGGCGATCAAGGAAAGTCCGTCGAGTTGCATGGGAGGCGAATGGCCGAAGGCGAGTGCGAGCGCAATGCGGAAACGGCGGAAGCTCCGCCGAATGTCCACCGTTCAACTTTCCACGCGGAGCATCACTTCGTGCGGGCGGCGACCCAGCGCACCGCGTGCTCGATGAAGCCTTCCATCCCGTCCGTCTGCTCGGGGTGCGGGCCGGACGAAATCACGCGGCCTTTTCCAAATGCTCCGCGCACGATCGCGGGTGAGCCGGTCATCGCGCCTTTCGGGGAATCATTTTCCGCAAGCTCCGTGCGGAAAAATGCGAGCGTCTCGAATGGCGCGATGCCTTCCTTTTTGTCCGAGGTGATGATCGGGCCGTTGGCGTAGCGGATCGTTTTCTTCCCCGCGTCGAGTCCCGCAGCTTCGCGCGCGGGCGGCAGGAATTCGATCTCCACGTTGCCCTTTCCGCGCTTCCATTTCGAGGACACGGTTTTCGCATTCAGCACGCCGACGCCCCACGAAAATCCCGTGCATGCGAGATACGCGCCCGCGCAGATTCCGATGTAGCCGCCGCCCTCGCGCACAAATTGCCGCACATTTTCGCGGCCCGCCTCGCCGATCGCGGCGGATTCCTTGCTGCCGCTGCCGCCGCTGAAAATCACGACGTCGAAATTCTTCAGCACGCCCGCGGCGATCTCCTTGCCGGTGACTTTCGTCACTGTGATGTCCGCGGTTTTTCCGAGCTGCTCGGTGATGCGCGGGATGCCGAGGCCGAATGCGCCATCGTCATTGTAAAGTGCGACGCGGATCGGTTTTGCGTCGGCGGCAACGAGCGCGGATGCGGTTGCGAGCAGGGAGATTCCGGCGAGGAGGTAAATGGCGGCGGTCCATATCAGGGAGATAGCTAGAGGAGGCTCGTGTCGTCGCGCTTTTCCAGCCGCATGGTCTGCTTCTTCACGACTTCGACGTTCTTGGTGATTTCAAAAAGCGCCTTCACGATTTCGCCTTTCGTCGCGTCATCGCCGAGGGCGTTGAGCAGCGGGTGCATCTTCATCACGGCGAGGGAGACGGTGTTGCAGTGGTCGCGGAGTTCTTTGCTGGCGGTGGCTCGGTCCATGCCGCGCATGGTGCGCGGTGCGGGCGTGTCGGCAAGCCTTGAGCGCGCGCGCGGTGCCGCGTAGGGTCGGGGGAAATGCGAGTGATCATCACATGCGGGCCGAGCTATGAGCCGATTGACGGCGTGCGGCGGCTCACGAATTTCTCCACCGGCGAACTCGGCCTGCTGCTCGCGGCGGAGCTTTCGCGTGCGGGGCATGACGCGGTGTGCCTGAAAGGCGAGGGCGCGGTTTCGCGCGTGGAGCCGGGTGCTGCGCAGGTGATTCCTTTTTCGACGAATGCGGATCTGCTCGCAAGGTTGCGCGAACTTGGCGGCGGCGCGGACGCGGTTTTCCACGCAGCGGCGCTGTGCGATTACGAAGTGCAGGCGGCGCGCGCTGCCGACGGCACGCCGCTTTCCGCAAAGAAAATCCCGACGCTCGCCGGCGAACTGACTCTCACGCTCAGCCCCGCGCTGAAGCTGCTGCCCGCGCTGCACGGCATTTTTCCAGGCGCAAAAATCGTGGGATGGAAATATGAACTCGACGGGGATCGCGCCGCGGCCGAGGCGAAGGGGCGCACGCAGATTTTCGCGAACGGCACGGATGCGTGTGTCGTGAACGGCGCGGCGTGGGGCGCAGGTTTCGGTTTCATTCAGCCGGGGCGTGACACTGTCTTAATCGCGGACAAGCCTGCGCTGTGCGCGTTCCTGGTTCGGTGGCTCGGTACCCGGAAATAAGCGCACAACTTTTGCGTGGCGGCGGGTTGTATCGGCGATGAACCGTCAGAAATCACTGATTTGTGCGACCATTCTGGTCGCTGTCCTTGGCATCGCGTACTGGATCTGGTCGAACTGGGGACTGATCACGGTGGATGCGGACGGCAAGCCGCTGGCCGAGGTGATTCGCAGCATCGAAAAGCAGGGCCACATCGTGCTGAAGACGAACATGGACCCGGCAAAACCGGTGAAGATGCACATCCACAAGGTGCCGCTCACCGAGGCGCTTGCGACGCTCGCGGACGTGACGGATTCGAGGTGGCGGCTGGGGTATTTTTTCGGGCCGGACGCGGCAACGCTGAAGACGGCGTATGAATCCATCGCAGGCGGCAAGCGGCCCGAGGGTTGGAAGAATTTCGACGTTCCGATTTTTGGCGGCCCGAGAGAGACGGGCTCGCGTGGTGAGCCGATGGATCCGCGGCGCGATCTTTGGAATGTGCTGGAGCCGGCGGAGAAGACGCTTCAGGCTTTCATGCAGGCTGCGGCGACCGGCGTGTCGGCATCGTTCACCTGCCCGGAGCAGTTCAATCCCGCGGTGGCGAAGACACCATCGAGCGGCGAGATCCGGAAGCTCGCGCCGCAGATCGCAAAGGCCGCGGGCGCGAAATGGGAGGAAGTTTTCCTGCTCATGGGCCGTCCTCCGTCCGCAGAGACTGCGGATACGAGGCGCGGGGATGATGGGGACGATTTTGGTTTCGGCGGCGGCGGGCCGCGCGGACGCGGTGGTTCCGGCACCCCCGGTGGGCGAGGGCCGGATTTCAAGCTCATGCGTGAACGTCAGCTCGCGGAGATTGCAAAACTTCCCGCGAGCGAGCAGCCCGCAGCGAAGGCGGAGATGGACGCGCGGGAGAAATTTTTCGCATCGCTCAGGGATCTGACGGATGAGGAGCGCCGCGCGAAGCTCGCCGAATACGCCAGCAACCCTGCGAATCAGGACAAGATGGCTGACCGGCAGATGAATGGCAATGAGCGCAAGACTCCCGAGCAGCGCCTCGCAAAATACCAGAGCTACGTGGCGAGGAAGCAGGCGGTTCTGAGTTCGAGGCAGCAATGATGAGGCGAGGCGTTCTTTCTCCGGCGCACGGTTTCACGCTCATCGAACTGCTCTGCGTGATCTCGATCATCGCGATCCTCGCCGGCTTGTTGTTGTCCTCGATGGGAAGTTTCCACGAGAAGGGCGACGGTGTGAAATGCACGCAGAACCTCCGATCGATCGCCGCGGCGGTTCAGCTCTACGTCGGCTCGAACGACGGGCAGTTCCCGGAAATCCAGACCGACCCGAACAACCCGACTTATCCGCCGCCGTCCACTGCGGTGGGAATGCTGGCCACGCTCGCGCCGTTCGGATTGATTCAGGATTCGGTGAAGTGTCCCGCCGACGTGCGGTATCCGCAGTTCAACTATTTCGTGAAATACGGAACGAGCTACGAGTGGGCGCCGTACGTGGACGATGAGTTGCAGGCTGCGCCGCAGCTCTTCACACGTCGGGGGCAGTTCACAATGCCGCTGTCGAAAATCGTCGTGTGCTTCGACGTGGAGCGGGTGCATGGGCTGAACGGCGCGTTCACGAGCAAAAAAAACTACCTGTATGCCGACGGCCACGTCCGCAATTATTGGGATACCGCGCCGCGCGGAAGGCCGAAAAATTAGTGGCTGGAAATCGCGCGCAGGACACGCGAAAGTGAATTGTTCCGCGGCATCCCTCCCAGACTAACAAGCCTCCGGGTGCCGGGTAAAATCACACCACACCATGGACATTTTCATCATCCGCGAAGGCCGTCAGACCGGCCCGTTCAGCGAAGACGCCGTGAAGGCATTTCTCACCGAAGGCACCGCGCGCCCGGCCGACATGGGCTGGGCCAAGGGCATGGCTGAATGGCGACCGTTGAGCGAAGTCCTCAAGCCCTCACCCGAACGGATGAATGGCGCTGCGGGTGCTGTGGCGAACGGGAGCGCCGCGAGGCCGCCGAGCCCTTCTGAAGCCGCGCAGGAAACTCCCGCCACCGCGAAGCAGAAGGCATTTCTGAAATACCTCGGCGCGGAATTCGGAGAGAACCTCACCAAACAGCGGGCCGCGCTCGCCGTGAGCGACGCGCTCGAAACGCCGAAGCTCCAGCCGCGCATCCGCAAATGGCACGACGACAAGCTGCGCCTTCACGAGGACATTTTTCAGGACGAGATTGACTACCGCCGCGCGAACCGCACGAACCGCTACCTCGAACGCATCCAGACCGAAGGTGCCAACGTTCTCAAGGACGTGACGAAGGCGCATGTGCAGGTGCTCGTGGAGTCGCTCGATAAGAAAAAGCCGGGCTGGGAATCCGACCCCGAAGCCGCGCTGTGGGATCACCTCCTGCCCGCCATCGGCGGTCACTTTCCCCAGCTCGTGCTGCCCGCGCACAAGCACCTGATGAAGTCCGCCGCCGGATCGCGGATCGCAAAAGCGGCGACGCGCGGACTCTCCGCAGCCGCGGCAGTCGTCATGCCGCGTCCGCAGACGGGCACGCTCGGCGCCATGCTCCGCGGCGTGATCCTCGGCGTGATCGCGCTCGGCGGAATTCTCCTCGGCCACCACTATTGGCAGAAATCCCGCGGCGATAGCACGTCGGTGACTCCTGCTCCGCCGGAGAAAAGAGAGACCCCTCCCGCATCGGTCGCTTCAAATGATCAGCCGCCAAAAGATCCCGCACCGAAAGTTCCTGCGCTGGAGCCACCGGGAAAATTGATCGTCGAAAACAAGCTGCCCGAACTGCCGCCCGACAAGCCCGCCGCCGATCCAGCCCCCGTTTCTCCTGCGGCACCCGTTCCGAACGATCCTCCTGCTCCGGTGCCGGCAATGAGCACCGAGAAGCCCGCCGTTCCCGCGGCTCCCGAGGAAAAGCCCGCAGTGCCGCCACCCGCCGCACCGACAATGACTCCCGAGGCCCCCGCGTCTCCCGCCCCCGCTGCGGTCACGCCTCCGCCCGTCTCCGTGCCGCGCACCGCTGTGACGCTCAGTCAAAACATCGGAGTCATGCTGCAAAATGGGCAGGTCACACTTCCCGCGGGCACCGCGCTCCGCTACCTCGCCACCGAGGGGGCAAATGTCCGCGTTTCGTGGAACAACAACATTTTCTTCGTCCCCGCCGCCGCCACGAATGTGAATGAACCCGTCGTCGCGCCAGCGGATCCCGGCATGGCACCCGCAGCGCCCGGCACCCAGCCGCCCGCAGCCCCGGGAATTGCGAAGCCGAAGAAGCCGGCAGACGATCTTTAGCGATCACGCGTCCGGCGCTTCGAGTGCGGTGTGCGGCACGCCGGGATCGTGGCGCATAGGTTGGATGTTCCTACCAACTTCCACTTGCGGCATGTGCGCACCCCGCGCATAAGTCTCGCCTTTTTATGGAACTCTGCATCATCGGTTCGGGTTACGTCGGCCTCGTCTCAGGCGCCTGCTTCGCCGAAGTCGGCCACCACGTCATCTGCGTGGACAACGATCAGCGCAAGGTGGACATGCTCCAGGCGGGCAAGATCCCGATCTACGAACCCGGACTTGAGGAACTCGTGCATCGCAACGTCGGCGCGAAGCGGCTCCGCTTCACCACCTCCACGCAGGAGGGCGTGGACAACAGCCAGGTCGTCTTCATCGCAGTGCCCACGCCGCCGCAGTCGGATGGCTCGGTGGATCTCACTTTCATCGAAAAGGTCGCCCGCGAAGTTTCCTCCGCGCTGAAGCCGGGGCAATATCGCGTCGTCGTGGACAAGAGCACCGTGCCCGTGAAGACCGGCGAGCGTGTCGCCGCGACGATCCGACGCTACAATCCCGCCGCCGAGTTCGACGTCGTCTCGAACCCCGAATTCCTCCGCGAAGGCTGCGCCGTGCCCGACCTCATGAAGCCCGACCGCATCGTCATCGGCGCATCGAGTGACCGCGCCGCCGACCTCATGCGCCGGGTGTATGATCCTTTCAAGGCACCCGTGCTCGTGACCGACCTGAACAGCGCCGAGCTGATCAAGCACGCCGCGAACTCATTCCTTTCGCTCAAAATCAGCTACGTGAACGCCCTCTCCGCCATCTGCGAGGCCGCGGGCGCGGATGTCGAACTCGTCGCCGACGGCATCGGCATGGACAAGCGCATCGGCCGCCAGTTCTTGAATGCCGGCCTCGGCTACGGCGGCTCCTGTTTCCCGAAGGACGTAAAGGCCTTCATCGCCATCGCCGACGAACTCGGCGTCCCGTTCACCCTGCTCAAGGAAGTCGAGCGCATCAACGCCGCGCAGATGGAGCGCTTCCTCAAGAAACTCCGCGACGCCCTCTGGGTGCTGAAGGAAAAGCACATCGCCGTGTGGGGCCTCACCTTCAAGCCCGACACCGACGACGTCCGCAACTCCCTCGCCATTGACCTCGTGAACCGCCTCGTCGCCGAGGGCGCGCACGTCACCGCCTACGACCCGAAGGGCATGGAAAAGGCCGTCGAGTGGAAGCTCATTCCCGCCAGCGTGAAGCTCGCGAAGACCCCGCTCGAAGCCGCCACCGGAGCCGAGGCCCTCGTCCTCGCCACCGAGTGGAAGGAATTCGCCAACGAGGATCTCTCCGCCGTGAAAGCCGCCATGCACACCTCGCTCGTCTTCGACGGCCGCAATCTCTTCGACCCCGCGACGATGAAGCAGCTCGGCTTCCTCTACCACGGCATCGGCCGGCAGCCGGTGAAATAGTGATCAAAGGTGCCCGAGCAACGTCATGCCCTGCATGGCTGCTGCTTCTGAAGACATCTCGCGGGAGGTGATTGTCTGAGTGACATACTTTGCCCAAGAGAAAAGCCTGTTGTCATTTGTGGTATCCTTTGGCACCGGTTATTGGATTGATGTTTCCAGTGTGAGACCAGTTGTTATAGGTTGTCGTGTCAGCTTTTGTACGCAAATACGGTGAGAGGTATGTACCGTTGGAACGAAGGTAGCCAGAAACTCTTGTAGTCGAGGAGCCGTAATTACCGCCTAAATTCAGCATTGGGTAATTGTGCGGCATGGAATAGATGGTTGGCACGAAATAATCTTTCCGCATAGGGTAAGACTCTAGGATCGGAGGCGAACTAAAAGTAGTCTCCTGAATAAATGCCAACTGCGCGTTGTGTAACTCGTCGTGGTATCGTGTCGCTTCCCTGTTGAATGCGTCTACGGCAGCCACGTCAGCAAGATTGAGGGCGGCGCGGTGAGAGGTGAGGAGTTGATATGAGTCACGAAGTTGGACGAAACGCTGCTCAGTAGAAGGCTGTGGGATTTTGGCAGGTACGGAGACGCTCGAAGTCTGACTAGCAGGCGGCAGCACCTTGGGAGCAGGTTTCGGTTGGTCATTTCTAATGGCGGACGCAAAGGCCAGACCAATGCAAGCGACGACTTGGAGAAGTTTTTGGCCTGCGGTCATATTCTTCGATTCGGAATGTGCTTAGCAACGCCAACCTCAACATTAGGCGTTGTGTGCATAAGCACCTGGTTGTATTCGTGATGCTTACTCATCGTCATCTTCCGTCGGTAAATCGTTGGTAAGCGAACGCAAGGACATCTGGCCCGTGAATACGAGGCTCATGTATGAGGTTAGAAGACGTTCGTCGTAATTTACGCGATCAGTTAAATGCGTGCGGGCTAATATTGGCATGAGAGCCGCAAAGTGTTCCTTCATGCTCTGCGTCTTAATTGTATTTGGACGCTGCCAGAGTCGGAAGATGCCCAGCTTCGGGCCATTTTTTCGGATGCAGGCGGCGATACGCTCCTCGTCAGACATTTCTCCGCCTGGCATAGTCGTGAGAGGAATGCGCGAAACGTACAAGGAAGCCAGTGACTCCTTCGGACCAGACACGCACAGCTGTTGATACTCAAAAAAGTCTGAAAAATCCTTTAGGAGCCATTTGCTGCGTTTGCTTTTGAAGCGGGTTAATCCGATCAGTCGTGCAAGGTGCTTCCTTTTAATGCACACCCCATCTAACTTCAGAATCCAGCATTGAAGCGCCGCAAAAAGCGCAACTGCTCTGTGCTGTCTGCGAGCACCTTCTTCGATTTCGATTTGTTTACTCATTGGTATTTTTGCGAAAGCGGAAACCGCCTCTGGGCGATACCCGTCGAGCAAATCCCACGCCTGACCCCGTCCATGCATGTTCCTTTGCTCCAACCCGCGACGCCCGAGGCGTTGATGGGATGGTGGAACGCGCGCTCCGCGCGCGTTTCCGAAGCGCGAGGGTGCAGCCGGATGCAGAAAGTGTTTCGGCACTCATGAAGGGCCGAAGGCCCGCTTCCATACCAGCCTGGGGCGACGCCCCAGGAATCAGGCAATGACGAACGGGAGGGCTGAAAGCCCGATCCATTGGCGGATCGGTGGTGCGGAATGGGGCGGGCTTTCAGCCCTTTTGCGCACCTTGTCCGCGGTTCCTTGGGCGGTGCCCAAGGCTGGTATGGAGCGCGCCTTTGGCGCTCACGCATCATCAGAGGTTCGGTCCACTCTCCCAGAAGCGTGTGCGGAGCGCCCGCTCCGCCGAATCCCGCCCGCCGGCGGTCATGCGCCCCGGATGGGGGCGCGTGCTTTGGCGGTTTCACGGAATCCATTGAATCCTGCCAAACTTGATCCTCCTGTCCAAGAACCGCCCCGCCGCCCGGAGACAGGATTGCACTCCGGCACCAGACTCCGGGGATTTTGAGGACAGGATTGGCAGGATTTTCAGGATTCACGGGATTACGCGCTGCGTGAGCGGGAGTGGCCTCCGTTTGGAAATGGGTGGCCTCCGCATGGAAAATGGTCGTTTTTGTGGCGAAAACACCGATTTTCGCTGAAACCCTCCCTTTTTGTGCGGCATCTTTAATTAAAAACGTCGCATCCCTAATTAAGTCTGTCGCATCTTCAGTTAAGTGTGTGACGTTTTTAGTTAAATCCGTCGCATCTCTAATTGAAAACGTGGCATCCCTAATTAAAGACGTGACGTCTTCAACCAGGTCTGTCGCATCTTTAATTAGGTCCGTGACGAAGTGGGTTAAGTCCGTGACGTTTTTAATCAAGTCTGTCGCATCCTTGGTTAAGGATGGGGCATCTCTCATTAAATCCGTGACGCCCTTGATTAAATCCACCGCATCGTCAACCAAGTCCGTGGCGTCTTTGGTTGGGGCCGTCGCATCGTTCATGAAATCTGCGACGGAATGGGCTAAATCCCTCGCGGAGCGTATGAAGTCCGCCACGCAAGCGGTGAGGGGCATCATGGAAAGGGGGATGTCTGCGCCAGACTGGCCCGCCTCCGGAGCGGAGAGGGGGCTTCTGTGATGGAAGCCACTTCTTTCGTCGTGGATTTGGTTGCCTCAGGGCCAAAGGCAACAGCCTCCATGCCTTCCTTTCTGGAGTTCAGGCCCGGCTACGGACCGTATGAGGGAAACAGTCCCGGCTATCCTGCTTCCCACGGCTGCGTCCGCCTGTCGTCGCGGATGGCGAAGCAGTTTTACAATGCCAGTCAGATTGGAACGTCCGCTACGTCCCCTCTCCTTGTTTTCATTGCGGCGTTGGACTCACCGGCGGGGCGGCACTTATTAGCGTATTTTGGATGCGGGCGTTCCTGCCAAGAGAGCGGCCTTTATTTGCGGTAGCCTGTGCTGGTCGTTGTCTGGGATGTCTGCGTGCTCGCGTCGTGATGAGCGCAGGAGGCGAAAGCCAGGGTCGTGATGATCAGGAGGAGTGCGGTGATGTGTTTCATTTTGGAAATCAGTGGTGAAAAAGATGATGCGCGTTCCGCGTGGGACGAGGCGCTTAGTATGCCCGGACTCCCGCTGACACGCCGTTCTCGGTGCTTCCTTTCGCGGAGACGCCGTGGCGGTCGCCATCATGCCCGATGGAAGCACCTGCGCGAGTGGTGCAGCCGGATTGAACGATGACGAGTGCAGCGGCGATGAGTGCGAGGATGGTTTTCATACCTTCCATTCGCGAGCCGCGGTTCTTCGGTCGTATGATTTTTCGTCAACGCAGGAAAAAGCGGGCTGCATGGCTTTGCAAAACGGGCTGCGACTGTGCATCCGCCGTGCAGGCACAGCCGTGTAGCATCACGCTTCCGTGGTAAGCGGTTGCGTGCATGCGGCAAATGCGGCGATGGCAGCGGCGGCACGGCGGAGATCGGGATCCGCGCGCCGCAAGTGATGCTATGCTTTTGAGCGTGACGGAATGACGAGCACACTCGCACCGCAAGCGATCAGCACCCAGCCGAGCCACGGCGGCACTGGAATAGTTTTCGTCCTTTCGGCAGTGGCCTTGATCGGCCCGACATCAAGCACGGTCTCGGTCGTCTTGTAGCTGAAATGCCCATAGGCCAGGATGGCCGCACCGATGAGGATAGGGATGATGCCGAGGATGAGTTTGTTTTTCATGGAGTGTGCCGAGCCTCAGTCGCGCAGGCCGGGGATGCGCGCATAGCCGATGAAGGTGGCGCGCTGTTCGTCCGCGATGGGCGTGCGCGGCATCGTGAAGTCGAACACGCTGACGCCATTTCGCTTTTTGCCGCGATAGGTGCGGCCATCGCTGGAGCCGATCATAATTTTCGCACCGCCGGATTTTTCCGTGCCGAGGTAAAGCATCGTGTGCGTGATCGGCGGATCGTTTTCAGTCGCGTACGTGCCGCTCCAAAAAAGCAGATCACCGGGAAGCAGTTCGTCCAGCTCGAAGCTGTCCGGCTTGCGGCTGACGACTGCGCGGAAGCCATGTGCCTTGCGCACCCAAACGTAGAGCCCGCTGGAATCGCGCGGCACCTGCGTCAGCCCGTGGTGACGCAGCACATAGTAGATAAAGCCCGAGCAATCGAGCCCTCCAATTGCCGGGTCAGCGGAGCCGAATGTGTAGGTGAGATTTTGCCGTGCGAGCTCGAGGGCGGACTCGATGAGCTTGCGCACACTCGCGGGCTGCGCGTGATATTCCAGAATCTCCTCGGGAGTGATGCTGGCGTTTGGCGCTGTCGCCGATTTCGTGGACGGCGAAGCTTCCGATTGCACGTCGGGCGTGCTGCTTTTTTTCTTCGGCGGCGCAGTCTCGGAAACTTCCGCTTTCTTCTTGGGTTTCGTCTGCGCTAAAGCGGATGAAACGGTCACCAATGCAAGCGAGCCCGCAAGCAAGCGAACCAGCGCTGGCAAGGTTCCCAAGATGGCTGCATGACGCGCTCTGCTCATTTTCAAGCCGTGCGTCAGAACACGACGTTCACGGACACTGTGCCGAAGTCGCGTTCATAGACTCCCACGACGCTGAGTTCGTTGTGGAGCTGGTTGGCCCATCCGTTCGGATGATCCAGCCCGCGGATATCATGCACGAGCCGCTGCGCCTCCTGTGCATAGGACCACGGGCCGACCACGCCGATGTTGAGAATGAGCGAATTTCGCACCGCCGCGTCCTTCCACACCACGCCTACGCCGAGATAGAGCCAGCCGGCGTAGGGGCGATCCCCTTTGACCGGATCGTAAGCCTCCGTGTTGTCCGGCGTGTCCATGTTTTGTCCGATCGCGAAGACGAGATTCTTCTGGTATTCCTTCCCGTTGATGAACGGCAGGATATTGAACAGCGGGAGGAACGGGCTGGCGTAGATTGAGGCGCTGTAGTCCGCGAGATCGGGCGAACTCCACGCGATCTTTACGCCATTAGTATAATAGCGATCCGTGCCTGCGAACATGTCATTCTCAAAGTAAAGGCTGAGAGTCCCACCAGAAACCTTGTCTTCGCCTCGCGCCAGCGGAAGAAGTGTCAGCAATGCGGACGCAAGGAGCAGTGAAGTGCGCATATCGGATGAATGATTCGATTGCTCAGTATTAATAGGCACGGATGCGTGCGGAGACACCGTCTTCTGTGCTTCCTCTTGCTGCGATGCCGTGGCGTTCGCCATCGTGGCCAACGGAAGCGCCGACGCGGCTTGTACAGCCGGATACAATAAGACCGACGAGAGTGAGTGCGATGAGTGCAATGATGCTTTTCATGAACACCCAATCGCGAGGCGAAGAATGTCCGCTCGTATGATTCGCCGAAAATTTCGGCTTTCCCATTCTGCGGGACGAGTCCGTGGCGCTTGGAGAAACGGAGGAGGGGGCAAGTTCTTTGCAAGCGAGCGCGGGTGTGAAGACTGCGTGGGCCAGGCGTGCAGGAGGACGGGACGGGCTGGAGCGAGCCCCGACGTGCGGTGATTTAAGATTCTCCTGTCCGCCGTGGCGGGCGGCGATAGGTTCGCCCGCGTGAAGCCTTGGCAACGGGAACTGAAGAATGCCGCCCTCATCGTCGCCGCGATTTTTTCGGCGGGGATGGGCATCCATGGCTTCCTGCTTTCGAGCCGCTTCATTGATGGCGGCGTGACGGGCATCTCCATGCTGCTCTCCAACGTCTTCGGCTGGCCGCTGCCGGTGCTGATTGCCGTCATCAACATCCCCTTCATCGTCCTGGGCTACGGGTTTATCGGGCGCGCGTTCGCCGTGCGCAGCGTGCTCGCCATCGCCGGGCTTTCGGTGTGCCTCGCGACGGTGCATTTTCCCGATGTCACGCCGGACAAGCTGCTCACTGCGGTGTTCGGCGGGTTTTTCCTCGGCGCGGGAATCGGCCTCGCGATCCGCGGAGGGGCCGTGCTCGACGGCACGGAGATCGCCGCGCTGGTCGTGAGCCGGAAGGTGCAGATGCTGCGCGTGGCGGATGTGATTCTCGGGCTGAACATCATCATCTTCCTCACCGCCGCATTCGTCCTCGGCGCGGAGTCGGCGATGTATTCCATCCTCACCTATTTCGCGGCATCGAGGACGCTCGATTTCATCCTGCACGGGCTGGAGGAGTTCACGGCCATCACCATCATGTCGGAAAAGAGCGAGGCGATCCGCAAGGGCATCACGGAAGGGCTGCGGCGCGGGCTGACGATTTACAAGGGGCGCGGCGGAGTGAGCGGTGCGGAGCAGGAAATCCTGATGTGCGTCGTCACCCGGCTGGAGATTGGAAAGGTGAAGGCCATCGCCATCGAATACGATCCGGGGGCCTTCATCATGTTCCATCCGCTCTCGGATGTTTCCGGCGGCGTCCACCGGAAGAAGAGCCATTTCTGATTTTGCCCGTCGCCGGGGAGCGGATTTCGCCGCCTGCGTTCCTTCCGGCGGATTGAATGCGGGACGGGTTCTGCTAATCTCCGCGTCCGCCGCCATGAAAATCATCGCCCTTGTCCTGACGCTGCTGTGCTTTCAAACCAAAGCCTCCGCGCAAAACGAAACGAATCAGTCGCCTCCAGCCGTGAGCCATCCCATCACCGTCCAGCACATCACCGCGGCATCCCGCAGGGATTTCGCCACGACCGTCCGCGCGTTTGAAAGCCGGCTGGGGACATTCGATCCCGAAGCCGTGAAGCCTCTGTCTTCGCCGAATCCCGACGTGGAGTCCGTCCGGTCGAAGCTGGAGGCGATGGCCGGCAGCAGCGGCTTCATGCGTTTCGGGCCTGTGCGGGCGATGGGCGAATTGCTGCCATTGGTCGGCAAGCCGGTCGTCCGGGCGAACCAATACCTCGTCGGCAATCCGCTGTTTGCCGTGCAGATGATTCAGTATCATCCCGGCGCGGGATTGTATGCGCCGCTGAGGATTCTCATCCGCGAGGACGAGGCCGGAGTCACGCATTTCGAATACGATCTGCCTTCGTCGCTCTTCGGTCAGTTTCAGGATGAGCGGATCACGAAGATCGCGCTCATGCTGGACAGGAAACTGGAGGATTTGGTCACTGCGGCCATCGGGCGCTGAGAAACTGATCCGTTCAATGCCTCGCATGGGCGGCGTCGTGAAGCATCCATCCCGGACGAGCCTGAATCCCACAGCGCATCATCCGATCGGCGTTCCCTGCTTACCTCCAGATGTAATGACCCGCCACCCAATGGCGATGATGGCGGAGCCAGACGTAATGGCCCGGCACCCAGTGCCGATGACGATGGCAGAGGGTCGTGACCTTGTGTGTTTCGGCGCTTGCAGTGGTGATGCTGCCAGAGCAGAGGGTGATTCCGAGCAGGAGTGCGAGTGATGTTTTCATTGGAGTGTGGAGTTGAATCGCGTGATGCGTGATTTTTGGTCGGATTTCAATCGAATATTATTCGATTGTTTCCGGAATTTTCCGCCCCGAACCGGCCTCGCCATTTCGAGGGAAGCGGTGCGACCTAGCGATCTGGTGGTGGCTCAATTTGAATTTCACCGCAACGGGTTCTGGCACGCGAAGAGGATTCAGTGCGGGAAAAAGGCCGGGATACTTTCATGCGCGCGGCGTTTGTGCGTCTCGCAGTTCGCATGGAGCCACGGAGGGAGAGCCCGCCGCGGTGGCTGGAGCCGGGCTGAAGAATCGGAAGGGGACAGTCCCGGCCTCGTGCGGAGACGGAAAGTCAATTTTGTAATGTCCAAGGGACGTGCGTTTGCGGTATTATCGTTGCACAACCCCGCACCGACCTCATGAAACGTCTCATCCTCTGCATCACTCTCCTGAGCCTATCCTTCGCAGGCATCAATTCTGCAAATGCCGCTCGTCATCGGAAGATCTTCAAGACCGAGACGACGATCTCCGCGGTTTCCAGCACTTCGATCTCCCTGAAGTCCGGCAGCGCGACCCACATCTACAAGATTTCCAGCCACACGGTGATCCATGTGGACGGGGTGAAGGCGGAAGCGAAGGATTTGCAAAAGGGGATGCGCGCCGAAGTGACCACGAGCCAGCTCGAGCCCGGCACCGCAAGCGCGGTTGAGGCCAGCCGTCCATGAGGAGGCTGGGCTGCTGATTGCTGCCGGGACGGGTGCTCCTCGGTGGCGTTGGATCCGGTGGTTCCGTTCGTTTCTCACTCCCGCCGTCGTCGTATCGTCTCCACGGGACACTGCCTCGTGCCCAGCGCGCGTGCTCGCTGAAATTCCGCCTTCGTCATTCGCCTTGCCCACTGCGCGTGCGCTTCGCATCTTCGCCGCCCTTTTCGCAAATCCTATGAGCCAGACCAAAGAAATCCCGCTGATGGAAAAAATCGTGAGCCTGTGCAAGCGGCGCGGCTTCATTTTCCAAAGCTCGGAAATCTACGGCGGCATCAATGGCTTCTGGGACTACGGCCCGCTCGGCGCGGAGCTGAAGCGCAACCTGCGCGACACGTGGTGGCGCGCGATGACGCGCGAACGCGAGGATGTCGTCGGCCTCGATGCGACGATCATCATGCACCCGGCGATTTGGAAGGCGTCGGGCCACGTGGATACGTTCAGCGATCCGATGAGCGACTGCCGCGTGACGAAGAAGCGCTTCCGTTCGGATCACGTCGAGCCGCAGTCGGGGATCGTTCATTACTTCCGAGCAGCGGCTCCGGCTGAGTATCGCCATGCCGCCGCCATTTTGAATCGCTACTTTGCTGTTCGTCCTTCTAGTAGAACTGAAGAATCCGACGCAGTCATTTTAGCAGATCAGGCTCGTATCTACGTTCTGGAGAATCGCGATACGATCGAACCGAGAGTAAGTGACGAGCAGATTGACGGCTTCACGCAACATCACCTCAGGGTGGCCAAAGCCGTTCTGCAAAACTCTGAACCGTTTGCGGTGTTGCGCACTGAGGGCAAACCACCCGAGAGCGCGCGTAAAGTTGCTGTTCATTTTTACGAACAGCGAGGCATGAAGAACCCAATTCTCCTTGGCGAGACGATGGAGAAGGTCGAAAACTCCCGCGCCTTCAACCCCGAGAACGGTGCGCAGCTTACGGAGCCGAAGCCGTTCAACCTCATGTTTCACACCTACGTCGGCGCGACGGCTTCCGAGGACGACAAGGCGTATCTGCGCCCCGAGACGGCGCAGGCGATCTTCGCGCAGTTCAAGAACGTCGTGGATTCCACGCGGCAGAAAGTCCCGTTCGGCATCTGCCAAATCGGCAAGGCGTTTCGCAACGAGGTCACGCCGCGCAACTTCACCTTCCGCTCGCGCGAGTTCGAGCAGATGGAGCTGGAGTTTTTCATCAAGCCCGACGAGGCCATCGAGGCCGTGTGCGGCAGCGTCGCGCAGTGGAGCGAAGGCGCCGACCTTTCCGCGCCGCTGCCAAACTGGGGCTGGGAAATGTGGCATCGCTACTGGGTCGCGCAGCGCACGGCCTACTACGCGGGCATCGGCCTCGGCGCGGATGTGCTGGATTATTTCTGGCAGGGCAAAGGCGACCTCGCGCACTACGCCCGCGCGTGCGTGGACATCCTGTTCAAGTTTCCGTTCGGCACCGAGGAGCTGGAGGGCATCGCCGCGCGCGGTGACTTCGACCTCACCGCGCATCAGAACGCCAGCAAGAAGCCGCTCGAAGTCTTCGACGAGGAAGTGAAGCTCGCATTTGTAAAATGGACCGATGAGCAACGCGCCGCGCTCATCGCCCGTAAGCAGGCCGAAAATTCCGCGAAGGAAAAGGGCGTGCTGCCCGCGGAGAAAATCGCCGAGTGGTGCGAGCGGCTGTTCAAGGGCTTCTACGTCCCGCACGTCATCGAGCCCAGCGCCGGACTCGACCGGCTCGCGCTCGCCGTGCTCACGCTCGCCTACACCGAGATAGAAAAGACCGACGCGAAGGGCAACAAGGAGACGCAGATCGTCATGCGCTTCCACCCGCGCATCGCGCCGAAGAAAGTCGCCGTCTTCCCGCTGCTGAAGAACAAGCCCGAACTCGTCGCCAAGGCCCGCGCCATCTACGACACGCTGAAAAAACACGTCGCCGCCGACTATGACGAAGGCGGCAGCATCGGCAAACGCTACGCCCGCCAGGACGAGGCCGGCACGCCGTTCTGCGTCACCGTGGACTTCGACACGCTCGGCGAAAAAGGTCCCGAACTGCTCGACACCATCACGCTCCGCCACCGCGACGACGGCTCGCAGGAGCGCGTGAAAATCAGCGACCTGCTGGGCCGGCTGCTGCCGCTGGTGTCGTAGCGCTAAGCCCTACGCACTCCGAGCGTCTGCAATCACATGAACTTCTTCCTTCGTCGAAATGCTTTGATGTCCGCAGAGTCGAGATCAAACCACTCAGCGTCTTTCCTGAGACGCTTGGCGGCGAAGCGATTGTGCCAATAGGCTTCGATGCCAACTGGATCGTCCGTGCGGACTACATGCACGTGGTTCGCTGCCTCTGGGAGTTGAATCTGAAGTTCGCGTTCACGCCGACCAGCCGCGTTACTTCTGCCGATCTTGTAGTATTTTCCTGACTTCAACAGATAGACGAATCCAATCTCAAACTCGTCCTCAGAATCATCTTCTGTTGGCCGCTCCATTTTGCAGAGCGGTTCGCAAATCGCAATCACATCATCAAATTCGCCTTTGCTTTTGCAGTGACTCACAATCTTTGACGCGAGTTGTGCTTTTGCGCCGAGGCCAGGGAAAACATTGTGACTTGGAAAGCTGGAATCTGAGCGCCTCTTGAGCTTCAGTTCACTTCTAACAGGAAAGCGGCCAAGCTCACGAATAAACGCCGTGAGCTTTTCCAGCACATGCGATTCATTGAAAGCCTCCTGCAAAGTGTTGGGTTCATAACCTGCCTCGCGAACAGCGTCACCCCACCTTGCCCAGTATTTCCCCTCCCAGTCTGATCTCGTGATACCCATTTCTTGCGTGAATCGTCCCTCGCCAAGAGGCTTCCCTTGGTTCGCTTCAGCGGTCCGCTTGATTTCATCCAAGATGCGTTGCTTCGTCATTGCCGTAAAATATGCGCGCGATGTAGCAGCACGATGCACGGATGGCGAGGGCGGACAATGCACTCGCCAGTGCGCGGGACGCGTGCTTGGGTGCGGTGTTGCATCGCACCCCACACCGGACTAGCCTATGGCCGATGAAACTCCGAACCGACCTGCTGGAGCACCTGACGATGGACGACATCGCGGAGGTGGCGCTGTCGAACAATCCCCGCTACAAGCCCGAGCCGCTTTTTTCAAAAACTGGGACTGGGAGTCTGTCGCCAACCTCAACCGAAGACTCTGCGCGCGAGGTGGCGCACAACACGGAGTTAATTCGGAAAGTGGAGGCGCGGCAGGCGCAGGCTGGGAAGCCGGACGCGGAACCGAACGGACGCTAGGCGAGGCGTTGGACGAATTGCGCGCATTTCACCGGCGCGCGCCATTCCTGTTCTTCAACGGGAACACCTTTGCGGACATCGGGCGCGGACTCGCGGCGCTGCTCTTCCGCGATCTGCCGCCGATGCGACTCAAGGAGGTGACCTCCGCGGTCGCGCACTTCGTCGCGGGCGTGCTGGATCGCGAGGCGATGGTGCAAATCGTGGACGAACTCTGCCGCGCGGCGGACCTCGTGCCGGGGCAGCGGGTGAAATCACTGCGCGGTTCGCTGCACGGGATCATCACGCGAGTGCTCGACGATGGCCGCGTGGCGGTGCGGCCCGATGGATCGAGCAGTGAGATGATTTCACTGCCGGAGAATCTGCTGCCGGAGGACTGAGGTGCGCTACTCCGCCACTTCCTCCGCCTTCCACGGCACGCATTCGGCCACGGACCTTTTGCAGAACTCCGCGAAGGTGCGAGCTTCGATATGTGCGCGGATGCAGGAGTGCGCACGTCCGCTCGGGGCGTCCGAAAATCAAAAAGCCCGCGGGTGTGGAAACCCGGCGGGCTTTTGATGAGTGAGGAATGCGCGGCGGAAGAAACGCCGCGTTCCCGGAGCCTAGCTCACGTTGAAGCGGAACTTCGCTTTCGCGCGCTTGGCGTTGGCTTTCGCCTTGCGCTTGGTGCGCTGCGTGGGCGTCTCAAAGGCGCGCAAACGGCGAACTTCGTCCATGATTCCTTCGGCTTCGAGCTTGCTTTTCAGCCGCTTGAGCGCGCGGTCAATGGGTTCTCCTTTGCGGACGGCAACTTCGGGCATTTTTTTCCTCCTGTCTGGTTCAATGGTTTCGGTGAGTGGTTCCCTTTTTGAAAAGGGGCCGGGAAACTAGGGGCCGGGTGCCTGTGCGTCAATGGTTCGTTTCCGCGGGCAGCGGATTCATCTGCCGGCGGCGGAGTTTTCAGTTTTGTCCTGCTCCTGCTCGCGGTGTCGCAATGCGGTGTCTCGTGAGCAAGCGCAGGAGCACCACGAGAGGTGGAATCCCAGACTGAGCCGCAGCCTTTCCGCGATTTTCCGTGGCGTTTGTCTTCGGGTGGGGTTGACGCCGCTGCGTGTGCCGCGTACGTTCCGCGCAGCGCCCAGAAAAATGCAAAAACTCGATTTCTCCGAAGCGGTCACGATGCTCACAGACGCGGATTCCCGGTATCACGCAGACGCCTATTTTTTCCTCCGTGATGGGCTCGATCAGGCGGTGAAGCTGCGCAAGCGGCAGCAGGGCGAGAGCGGCCATGTCACCGGGCAGCAGCTCTGCGAGGGCATCCGTCAGCTCGCGATCAAGGCGTTCGGCCCGATGGTGCCGACGGTCTTTGAATACTGGGGCATCCGCAAGACGGACGACTTCGGCGAGATGGTCTGGCGGCTGATTGACCTCGGCGTCTTCGGGCGCACGGAGAATGATTCGCGCGAGGATTTCAAAAACGTGTACTCATTCCGCGAGGCATTCGTGGAGCCGTTCCTGCCCGGCAGGCAGCCGGCTGCGGCACGCAAGGCGAAACCCGGCGCAGAAGTGCGAAACTGACGGGATGGCGCGGCGACGGTCGGATTTTGTGCGATCTCCGGATCGCGTGTGCGGCGCTTCACCGGAGGCGTGCGCGTGAAAGGCGCGATGGACGCGATGCTCCCGCCTCCGAGCGAGGCACAAGTTCTGAATTTTCCGAACGGGCTCGAACTCATCGTCCTCGAAGATGCCGCCGCGCCCGTCGCGAGCGTGCAGGCGTGGGTGCGCACGGGCAGCATCCACGAGGGCCGCTGGCTCGGCGCGGGGATGTCGCATTTCCTCGAGCACATGCTTTTCAAGGGCACGGAAAAGCGCGGGCCGCAGGATTTCGCGAGGGAGATTCAGGAAAAGGGCGGCTACATCAATGCGTACACGTCGTTCGAGCAGACGGTCTATTGGGTGGACATCCCGTCGCGTAACGCAACAGTCGCGGTCGAGCTGCTTGCGGACGCCGTGATGAACTCTGCGCTGCCCGAGGCGGAGTTTGCAAAGGAGCAGGAGGTCATCCGCCGCGAGTTTGCGATGGGCAACGACGACCCGGACTCGGTGGCCGGAAAGCAGATGTTCGCGACCGCGTTTGCCGAGCATCCGTTCCGGCATCCTGTCATCGGCTACCGCGATATTTTCGACCGTCTCACGCGCGACGATCTCCACGCGTACTACCGCGCGCGCTATGTGCCGAACAACGTCTTCTTCGTCATCGTGGGCGATGTGAAGGCCGATGAAATCCGCGCGCAGCTCGGCGAGATTTTCGCGACGCAGCCGCGCCGCCCGCTGCCCGATGTGCCCGTCCCGCGCGAGCCCGTGCAGATGGGCCGCCGCGAGCAGCGCACGGAATTCGACACGCAGCTCGCGCGCCTCGGCCTCGCGTGGCACGCGCCGGAAATCACCCATCGCGACGTGCCCTCGCTCGATCTGCTCGCGTCCGTGCTCGGCAGCGGACGCAGCTCGCGATTTTACCGCCGCCTCCGCGAAGGCCTCGCCGTCGTCCACGGCGCGGATGCGTGGTGCTACACGACTTCGACCGCGGGGCTTTTCGGCGTGGACGCGGTGCTCGATGGAGACAAGCTGGATCGGACCATCTCCGAGGTGCTGCGGATGCTTGGCGAAATCCAGCAGCACGGCATCACCGCGGCGGAGCTGGAAAAGGCGCGGCGGCAATTTCTCAGCCACCAGTTCCACTCGCTCACTACAATGCGCGGCAAGGCGAGCAGCCTCGGCTCGAACTGGCTCCACGCGCGCGACGTGAATTTCAACCAGAGCTATCTCGCCGCGATCCAGCGCGTGACTTCGGACGAACTCATCCGCGTCTCCCGCGCGCATCTCACGTCGGAAAATCTCACCGTCTCCACGCTCGTGCCGCAGGGTGCCGCGCGGAAGCGATCCTCCGGCGTTGCATCGCATCGCGCAGGCGTGGTGGAGGAATTCCAGCTCTCGAACGGTCTCCGCCTCCTTGTGCGCGAGGACGACCGGCTCCCGCTCGTCTCGATGGTCGCGACTTTCAAAGGCGGCCTGCTCGCGGAGACGCCAGCCGACAACGGCATCGCGCGCCTTTTTGCACGCACGCTGCTCAAAGGCACGGCGACAAAATCCGCGGACGAAATCGCGGAGTCCATCGAGTCCGTCGGCGGCGCGCTCGGCTCCGACAGCGGGAACAATAGCGTGAGCATTTCCGCGCGCGTCCTGCGCCCCGATCTCGCGCACGGCCTTGGCTTGCTCGCGGACATTTTGGTGAACGCAACTTTCCCCGCTGCCGCGCTCTGGCGCGAGCGCGACGCACAGCTCGCGAGCATCAAGGCCGACGACGAGGAAATCACCAGCAACGCCCGTAATCTGCTCCGCGCGCAGCTTTTTTCCGGCCACCCGTTCGCGATGCCGCTCCTCGGCACGCCGGAGACTCTCGCCGCGCTGAAGCCCGCCGATCTCATCGCATTCCGCGACCGCCACATCGTCGCCTCGAACGGCGTGCTCTCCGTCTTCGGGGCGGTGAACGCGCGCGAAATCCGCGACCTCTCCGAGAGCGCTCTCGCGGCGCTGCCAGTCGGCGCACCGGCGTTGCAGAAAATCCCGCAGCCGACATTTTCCACCGCAAGCAGCGAGCACACGGTAATCAAGCCGAAGGAGCAGGCGGTCATCATGGTCGGTTTCCCCGGCGTGGATCTCTTCAGCGAGGACGCCGTCGCGCTGGAGCTGATTGACGAGGCGTGCAGCGATCTCGGCTCGCGAATGTTCAACCGCATCCGCGAGGAGATGGGCCTCGCGTACTTCGTCGGCAGCAGCAATCTCGCCGGCCTCGCGCGCGGCGCATTCAGCTTCTACGTCGGTACCGATCCCGCGAAGGTCGCGGAAGTCCGTGCCGCGCTCGCCGACGAAATTCGCAAGCTTGCTGAGGACGGAATCACGCAGGGCGAACTCGAACGCTCGAAGGCAAAGCTCCTCGGCGCGCAGGCCATCCGCAACCAGAGCAACGACGCGCTCGCCTTCGCCTGTGCGCTCGACGAACTCTACGGCCTCGGTGCGCGCCACTACGAGAGCCTGTCCCAGCGCGTCGAAGCCGTGACGCTCGCGCAGGTGCGCGATGCCGCGCGCCGCTATTTCACGCAGGCGCACGTCACCGCGATCGTGCGTCCCGCGTGACCCGAGGGTTTGGTTCGCCAAGCGCGGAGCCGTGTGATTTTCTCCATTGCATGAAGCTCCTCCTTCTTCTTCTCCCCGTCTTCGCACTTTTTGCCACCGCACTCGCCGACGATGCGCCGAATCCGCCGTCGCCGCGTTACGAGACGCGCGAGCTGCACGACCGGAACGGCATCGGGAAATTTTACATGGGCCGCGAGATCGCGCACGTCATGGGCCATCAGGCCGCCGACTGGCTTGAGCGTCCCGAGCGCGAGCAGGAAGAGCGTACGGACAAGATGGTCGCCGCGCTCGGCCTGAAACCCGGCTTGGTCGTCGCCGACATCGGCTGCGGCAGCGGCTACCTTTCCGAGCGCATCGCGCCGCACATCGGCCCGCGCGGCACGGTGCTCGGCGTGGACATCCAGCAGGAGATGCTCGATCTGCTCGTGAAAAAGATGAAGGCCAAGGGCATCGAAAACGTGAAGCCAATCCTCGGTGCGGAGGCCGATCCGAAGCTCGATCCCGCGAGCTGCGACATGATGGTGATGGTGGACGTGTACCACGAGTTCGAGTTCCCGTACGAGATGATGCGCAAGATGGTCGCCGCGCTGAAACGGGGAGGGCAGATCGTGTTCGTGGAGTTCCGTGGCGAGGATCCCAATGTGCCCATCAAGCTCATCCACAAGATGACCGAGGCGCAGGTGAAAAAGGAGATGGCCGTGCATCCCGAGATGGAGTGGGTGGAGACGAAAAAGGAACTGCCGCAGCAGCACATGATCTTTTTCAAGAGGAAGCCGTGAGAAAACTGCCAGTGGTGTGAGCGCGCGATTTTGATGAAGACCGGCAGCACTACAAAAACGATCAGCTCGCCTCCTTCCATCGGCGGCTGCGGAAAGACGACACGCTTCGTGTGGCGGAAGCTCGCGACGGTGAAGTGGGAGGACGTGTGGTGGGAGCGCCTCGGCTGGCTCGGGCAGCAGCTCGTCATGTTTTCGCTGCCGAATTCCCGCGCGCTGCGCATCGAGGCGTACCACGTCACGCGCACTGAGGCGGACGCGCTCGTGAGCGCATTCGGCGGCACGCTGCGCGTCGCGCGTCCGCTCACGAAGAAGGAACTTGAACCGAAACCGCGCCCGCCGCTGCGCGTGCGCGGAAAGCTGCTCGTCGTCTCGACGGAAAAGGAACTCGCGCTTGCGAAAAAGCAGCACGCGAAAGTCCCCGCGCTGCTCATTCCCGCGACCGTCGCATTCGGCACCGGCGAACACGCGACGACGGCTACGTGCCTGCGGCTGCTCGCGGATGTCGCACACGAGCTGCGCGGCACGGAATGGGACGCCCTCGACCTCGGCACCGGCAGCGGCATCCTCGCATTCGCCGCGCGAATCTTTGGCGCGCGGAAAGTGGAGGCCGGCGACTTCGATGCGACCGCGGTGCGCGTTGCGAAGGAGAATGCCGCGGCAAACAAGATCACCGGCATCCGCTTCGTCCGCTCCGATCTGCTGAAGTGGACTGCACCGCGTCAGTGGCCTGTCGTGCTCGCGAATGTCTTCAGCACCACGCTCATCGCCGCCGCACCGCGCATCGCGAGTGCAGTCCAGAAAGGAGGACGTCTCATCCTCAGTGGCATCCTGCGTACGCAGGAAGGCGAAGTGCTCGCCGCATTCCGCAAACGGGGCTGCCGCCTCGAACGCGCCGTGCGCAAGGGCAAGTGGGTGACGCTGCTCACGCATCGCCCGTAGCTGCGCCCGTGCGACCGATTTGATCAGCCCGCGCTTTGACAGGCGCGGCTACGTTTCGCAGTCCACCCAGTGCACGAGCGGCGCGAGCACCGGCTGGCCGTCGTGGTGCCAGTCCAGCGGCGGCGACTGCATCTTGCCGATCGCGCAGATGCGCGTGAAACCGAGCGCAGCCGCGAGGTCGCGGTTCCCGGCGTTCACGGGCCAGATGCCGCAGGTGCTGAGGTGTGCGATATGCCCCTCGAAAAGCCTGCCCAGATTGCGCGGCAGCGGCTTCACGAACACCACGCGATTGCCCGGCGAGATCGTCAGCCGTTCCGTGCGGTCCGCGATCACGGTCCACTCGGTGCCCTTGCTCGCGAGCAGTGTGAGCGGTTCGCCATTCGCCGCGCGGAACGCGATCTCATCGCGCAGCGTGCGGATGCTGTTCGCCTCGCTGAGCGTCAGCGCGCCGCGAGGGGTGTGCTTTTCAAATCGCGCAAGCGCGTGTGCAAGCCGCTGCGCGTAATTTTCCGCCATGAACCCGCCGTTTTCCCTCACGAGGATCGCCTGCGGCGAGAGGCAGCCTTGCTGGTCGAAGGTGGCGATGTCGCGCGCCGCACCGTTCACGCTGCGGAAATGCAGATCGCCGGACACGATTGCGACACTCAGCCTGTGCCCGTGAGCGAGGACGGGAATCCCAGGACGCAGCAGCGGGCGCAGCGCGGCGATGGTTTCGTCGCGGCCGAAAATCACCGCGGCATCCGCGCGGAAGAGCCAGGATGCCGACAGTTCGCGCGAGAGCTGCACGTTTTGCGAGAGGGCGCGCGGGAGTCGCGATAC
The DNA here is from genome assembly GCA_903882875.1 of uncultured Spartobacteria bacterium. GTDB lineage: Bacteria > Verrucomicrobiota > Verrucomicrobiia > Chthoniobacterales > Chthoniobacteraceae > SXWH01. The sequence goes on from CAIRYQ010000009.1 coordinate 40,482, forward strand.
AAACTCCTCCACTTCCGGGATGCCGCCGGCTGGCAGCTTGCAGAGATTTTCCGAGCCAATCAGCAGACCTCGCAGGATCGTCTGCAATGCTGCGGCGGGTGTGTTGCCGCTGAGCACATGCAGGATGCGCGGAGCCGAGATGGCGCGGACGTAGCGGCGGCCCCGCGGAACAAAACAGTCGAGCACGGACGCATGGCCGAGTTCCGACGCGACGAGCGCGAGGAGCCCGCGCGCCGTGACTTTGCCGAGAAAAGGGAATGCCGCCGCGGCCTTCGCCAGCGAGCGTGCGCGCGATGCTGTGTCCGGCAGTTGGAAATTGATCGGCTTCCGTGGTGCCGCGTCCGCGGCACGCATCGCACGAACTGCAGGCACGGGCACGCTCGGGCGCCCGAGCAACTCGTCCGCGCGCCGCGAGCAGCCGCGCGGCACGGCGGCGGGATCGCGGCCGAGCAACCCGAAGCCGTCGGCGCGGCGCACCGCGAGGTCGGCGGTCTGGATCGCGAGCACGCTTCCGACATTCGCGAGGTCGAAGAGCCGCAGCACACCGCTCCCGCCGACGGGCACCTCCGCGCCCGTCTCCGGATTGATCACGATTGCGCGCAGCCACGGCGGGGCGGTGTGCGGACGCCCGAGGCCGTGCGTGTAGGCCTGCGAGGACAGCTCCGTCATCCCGTATTCGTTCCACACGGAATCCGCCCGGAGACCGAGATGTGTTAAAAATTTAACATAAAGTTCCGTCTTCGGAATGTCGCGTCCGCTGCCCTTGTAGCCGCCGGTCTCGAAGGCGAAGCTCCCGCGCGGTAACTTCACGCGCGCATCGCCCATCCGCTCGAACAAGGCGAGGAATGCCAGCGCCGTCCCGAAGATCGCGCACGGCCCGCGCGCGGCGAGTTTGCGCAGTGCGTCCGCATCCGCGCGTATGTCGAATTTTGCCCGCGTTACTGCGCGCCGTGCGAGTGTGCCGAACATGTGTGTGAGCGATGAATCCGGCACTTCATCCGGTGTCTGTGCGAGGAAGAGCGCGGGCAGCTTCGGCAGGCGCAGGCGCTGCCAGCCTGCGAGGATGCTCGCCTCGTAGAGCGCGGTGTCGGCAAAGTGATGCTCGCCGCGTGTCTCGCCGGTCGTGCCGCTGGTGCGGAATGTCACCGGCGTGAGTTTTGGCGGAAAGCATGAGAGGCGGAACCGCTTGAACATCGCCTGCGGTACGGAGGGGATTTCGCGCCATGACTTCGGCTCCGGCAGCGTGGCGCACCAGCGTGCGAAAGGCGCGTTGCTTTGGCGCTGGAAGGCGTGGATGCGGAGCGCGAGACCGTTGAATTCCTCTTCGGACAAATCGTCGCGCAGCGACGCGAGCACGCGCGCGGCGAGCGCGAGGTATTCATTGTGGGACGATTTCACTGCGCAAACGTGTGCCGGAATCCGCCCCCGGTGCAAGTCTTGCGGGTTGCCGGAGCGTCATCGTTTGAATGCTCGCCGGTGCGGAATTGGAAATGCACGAAAGGGTTCAAGAAGAACCGACCACGGTGTCTGAGACAGCCGTGATCGCATCTTTTTCGGCTGAACAACTCAGCGTCCTACCCGAGCACCTTGTTCCACTTGTCGAGGTTCGCCTTTTGCGCGGCGAAGAGGGCGTCGGTGGAGTCGAGCACTTCGATGCCCTTGATGGCGTCGCCCTGCGCGATCTTGTTCACGATGTCCTGGCCCTTCGTCACTTCGCCGAAGACGGCGTGCTTGCCGTCGAGGTGCGGGGTGGGGAGGTGGGTGATGAAGAACTGGCTGCCGTTCGTGCCGGGGCCTGCGTTGGCCATCGAGAAGATGCCGGCCTTCGTGTGCTTGAGCGACTTGTCGATCTCGTCGGCGAACTTGTAGCCGGGGCCGCCCGAGCCGGTGCCGGTCGGGTCGCCGCCCTGGATCATGAAGTCCTTGATGACGCGGTGGAACTTGACGCCGTCGTAGTAGCCGCGCTTGGCGAGGTTGAGGAAATTGGCTGCGGTCATGGGCACCTTGCTGGCGAAGAGGGTCGCCTCAATGTTGCCCTTGCTGGTCTTGAGGATGATGCGGATGTCGGACATAAGGGCGCGGAAGCTGGCGGGTGAGCGGGAACGGCGCAAGCGATTTGCGAGGGCGGTGCGCGTTCCGTTTTCGTCGCGATGAAATGCACCGCGAAAATGCGCGCACGTATTTCTGCGGAAGTCACCATTTCTCCGCGTGACAGAAATCGCGTCGCGTGTATTGCTCGCCGCGATGAAAAATTTCTCCTCCATCCTCAGTCTCATTCTCGCAGTCACACTCAGCGTCCGCACATCTGCGGCAGACGATGAAGTCGCCGTGGTCAAGACGAACTTGGGCACCATGGTGCTCGAATTCTGGCCCGACGTTGCCCCGGGCCACGTCGAGAATTTCAAGAAGCTTGCGAAAAAGGGATTCTACGACGGCACCGCATTTCACCGCGTGATCAAGAACTTCATGATCCAAGGAGGCGATCCACTCACGAAGGACGACGCGAACGAAGCGCGCTGGGGCACGGGCGATCCGGGATACAAGATCAAGGCGGAATTCAACAACAAGAAGCATGTGCGGGGGGTGCTCAGCATGGCGCGCTCGCAGGATCCGGATTCGGCGGGCAGCCAGTTCTTCATCTGCCACGGCAGTCCGGGTTTTCTCGATGGAAAATACACGGCATTCGGCAAGCTGATCAAAGGCGATGACGTGCTGGAAAAGATTGCCACGACGGAGACTCAGCCGGGCGACCGCCCCGTGAAGCGGGTGAATGTCGAGAGCGTAAAGATCGTCCCGCGCGCTGCGGCCAAGTAGTTTTTTCCCGCGCCGCCATACGAGCACGGCGTGCATGATGCACACCGAAGGCCACGCATTTTTTCGTAACCCACCACCGCCTGAAGCACGACATGTCGAAAGTCACGCTCGGCCTCATCCAGACCGCCGTCGGCCCTGATCCGAAGGCGAACGTCGAGAAGGCCATCGCGAAGACGATTGAGGCTGCGAAGGCCGGCGCGCAGATCGTGTGTTTGCAGGAGCTTTTCCGAAGCTGCTATTTTTGCCAGGTCGAGGATCACAAATACTTCGGTCTGGCAGAGGAGATTCCGGGGCCGAGCACCGCGGCATTTTGCAAAGTGGCGAAGGAACACGGCATCGTGATCGTGGCGTCGCTTTTTGAAAAACGAGCGGCGGGGCTGTATCACAACACGGCGGCGATCATTGACGCGGGCGGCGAATACCTCGGCAAGTACCGCAAGATGCACATTCCGGACGACCCGCTTTTTTACGAGAAGTTCTACTTCACGCCCGGCGATCTCGGCTTCCGCGCGTGGCAGACGAAGTTTGGAAAAATCGGCGTTTGCGTGTGCTGGGATCAGTGGTATCCCGAGGCCGCGCGGCTCACGGCGATGCAGGGTGCGCAGATTCTTTTCTACCCGACGGCGATCGGCTGGCATCCTTCGGAAAAGGCGCAGTTTGGCGAGCGGCAGCATTCGTCGTGGGAGACGATCCAGCGCGGGCACGCGATTGCGAACGGCTGCTACGTCGCCGCGGTGAACCGCATCGGCCACGAAGCGCCCGACGGTGGTGCGGGCTTGGAATTTTGGGGCCAGAGTTTTGTTGCGGATCCAACTGGCATGATTTTGAAAAAGGCGAGCGTGGACCGCGAGGAGAACCTGCTCGTGCAGGTGGATCTCGATGCCGTGGATACGCAGCGGACGCACTGGCCGTTCCTACGCGACCGGCGCATTGACGCCTACGGCGAAATCACGAAACGCTATCTGGACTAAATGGGAAACATGAAGACGACGAAGGAAACGCCGGAGGTTCCGGCAGCGCGGGGATATCGGATGCCGGCGGAATGGGAGCCGCACGCTGCGACGTGGCTCTCGTGGCCGCGCCGCGAGGGCATCAGCTTTCCGGGCAAGGGCGCGTACGACAAGGCCGCGCTGGCGATTGCGAAAATGGTCCACGCGCTCGCGGATTCGGAGCCGGTGAACATCAGCGTCTGCGACGCCGCGCACGAGGCGGACGTGAAGAAAATCCTCACCAAGGTCGGCGCGAAGCACGCGCATGTGACTTTTCACTGCATCGAGATCAATGAGCCGTGGTGCCGCGATCACGGTCCGATTTTTGTCACACGCAAGGACGCGCCGAAGTCGCTCATCCTCGACTGGGGCTACAATGCTTGGGGCTGCAAGTATCCGCCGTTCGATGACGACGATTACGTTCCGACTGCGATCGCGGAAAAACTGAAGCTGCCCGTCGAGTATCCCGGCATGATTTTGGAAGGTGGCTCGATTGACGTGAATGGCGAGGGCCTGCTGCTCACCTCGCGAAGCTGCCTGCTGAATCCGAACCGCAATCCGGATCTGAAGCAGGCTCAGATCGAGCAGCGCCTGCGCGATTTCCTCGGCGTGAAGGAAATCATCTGGCTCGGCGACGGCATCGAGGGTGACGACACCGACGGGCACATTGACGACATCGCGCGCTTCGTGGACGCAGACACAATCGTGTGTGCATTCGAGGAGGATGAAAACGACGCGAACTACGAGCCGCTGAAGGCAAACCACGATTTGCTGGCGAGCTTCACGACCGATGCGGAAGACGGTGCAAGAGACGACGACGAGGATGACGAGGAAGATCCCGGTGGCGACGGGAAGCTCCCGCGTTTCCAAGTCGTGAAGCTCCCGATGCCTCGCAAGATCGTGCGTGACGGCCAGCGTCTGCCTGCGAGCTATGCAAACTTCTATGTCGCAAACAAAGTCGTGCTGCTCCCGATTTTTTCGGACACAAACGACAAATGGGCGGCGGCGATTTTGGAGAAGGCATTCCCCGGACGGAAGGTGATCGGCATTGATTGCCGCGAACTCATCTGGGGCCTCGGCGCGTTCCACTGCCTCACGCAGCAGCAGCCCGCGGTGTGAGTGCGCCGATGAAAGTCCTCGTCATCGGCAGCGGCGGGCGCGAGCACGCGCTGGTCTGGAAACTGAAGCGGTCGCCGCGCGTCTCGGAGATTTTTTGTGCGCCGGGAAATGGCGGCATCTCGCAGATCGCGGAGTGCGTGCCGCTGAAAATTTCCGACCACGACGCGCTCGTGAAATTTGCGAAGGAGCGCGGCATCGGCCTCACCGTGGTCGGCCCGGACGATGCGCTCGCAGCGGGAATTGCGGATCGTTTTCAGCGCGAAGGGCTGCGCACTTTCGGCCCCACGCAGAGTGCGGCGCGGCTCGAATCCTCGAAGGTCTTCGCCAAGGAATTCATGCTGCGCCACGGCATCCCGACTGCGGCGAGCGGACAATTTTCCAATGCGGATGATGCGCGCGCATTCGTCGCGAAGATGAGCGTGCCGATCGTCGTGAAGGCCAGCGGCCTCGCGTTCGGCAAGGGCGTGATCATCGCGCAAACACATGCCGAGGCTGAGACGGCGATCCGCGAAATCATGGAGGAGCGGAAGTTCGGCGACGCGGGCGCGGAGGTCGTGGTCGAGGAATTTCTCGAAGGCGAGGAGTGCAGCATCCACGCGCTCGTGGATGGACGCAGCTACCTGCTTTTTCCCAGCGCGCAGGATCACAAGCGCGCACTCGACGGCGACCTCGGACTGAACACCGGCGGCATGGGCACGTTCTCGCCCGCGGCCAAAGTGCTGCCGCCCGCACTCGAACAGCGCGTGTGCATCGAAGTGTTGGATCGTTTCATCGCTGGCCTGAGCAAAGACGGCCTCGACTATCGCGGGATGCTTTTCCCCGGCCTCATGATCACGCGCGACGGAATCAAGGTGCTCGAATTCAACTGCCGCTTCGGCGACCCGGAGACTCAGGTGCTGCTCACGCGCCTCGAAAGTGATCTGCTCGATCTGCTCGAAGCCACAATCGATCAGCGCCTCGACACCGCGGTCGCACGCTGGCGGCCCGAGGCGGCGGTGTGCGTGATCCTCGCGAGCGGCGGCTATCCCGGCAGCTACGCGGGCGGGAAAAAGATTACCGGCTTGGAGAAAAGTGACGTGACGGTTTTTCACGCGGGCACGAAGCGCGAAGGCGGGGACTTTCTTACTGCGGGCGGTCGTGTGCTCGGCGTGACGGCGCTGGCACCGACGCTTGCGGAGGCGAAGTCGCGCGCGTACGCGGCGGTCGCGGGGATTCACTTCGAGGGGATGCAGTTTCGTTCGGACATTGCGGCGAAGGGACTGTGAGGCTACGGTCGTCGCGCATGAAGAAATCCGCCCTCCTTGCCGCCGTGCTCGCGCTTGTGTTCGCGGGCGCGCAGGCGCAGCAGAAGCTGCCCGACCCAGTGAACGACGCGGGCGCAAAGCCAGCGGCTCCGGGGGAAAGCGGCGAGCCGGCTGTTGAAAAATCGGGCGACGCAGCCGCGCCTGCGGAGCCCGTGGCGCGGCAGCTTTCATCGCATGAGGCGGCTGATGCGCTGAGCGAGGATGAGCTGAAGCAGATCCTCGAAATCCTCCGCGGAAATTACGTGAATCCCGACGCGCTGAACGAAGTCTCGCTGGCACGCGCGGGAATGCAGGGACTGCTCGACCGTCTCGGCGCAGGCGCGCGCATTTTTTCCGCTGCGAAAAAGGCGGACGACCGCGTCGGGCTGTTTCGCTCGGAACTGCTCGAAGGCGCGGTCGGCTACCTGCGCCTCGGCGCGCTCACGGCGGAAAATATCGCCGCGCTCGACGCCGCGCTGGAGGGCTTCGCCGCGAAGCCGCCGACGGCGCTCGTGCTCGATCTGCGCGCGACGCCGCACAGCACTGATTTTGAACTCGCAGCCGAGTGCAGCCGCCGCTTTTCGCCGAAGGGCCGCGTGCTTTTTTCGATCAAAAAGCCGAAGGCCAACGACGAGGAAATCCTGACTTCGCGCGAAAACCCGCGGTGGCGCGGCCTGCTCACCTTGCTCGTGGATGGCAACACCGCCGGTGCCGGCGAGGTGATCGCCGCCGTGCTGCACACGCATTTGCGCGCCTACGTAATCGGCCAGCAGACGAAGGGCGAGGCTGCGCAATTTGAGGAAGTCCCGCTCGCGGGCGGGCGCGTGCTGCGTGTGGCAGTCGGCGAGGTCACGCTGCCGGATGCGACCCCCGTCTTCCCCGGCGGCCTCACGCCGGATCTCACGGTGAATGTCCCGCAGGAAAAGACGGACGAAGTGCTGCAACTCGCGATGAACGGCGCCGGAGTCGCGCCGCTCGTGTTCGACAAGGCGCGCGCACGGATGAACGAGGCCGCGCTCGTCGCAGGCACGAATCCCGAACTCGACGAAGTGCAGGAAATCCAGAAGCGCCGCGCAGTCGGCGAAGCGCCCGCCAAGCCCGTGCGCGACGAGGTGCTCCAGCGCGCGCTCGACTACATCGCGAGCGTGCGCGTGTACGAGAGCCGGGAGAACGCTGCCGGCGGCGTTCGTTGAACATCCCTCTCAATCTGCAAATGAGGTCAGGCTGGCAGACGGCTCTCGATTTTCGGATGAGTCGCGAAATTGGGATGCTTGGAAAAGGGTTGTTCAACCCGCCATACGGATCGCCTCGCCGAAGGGGAAGCGCGCGAGGTCGAGGCCGCCGGGGGTGACGACCCAGAGTGTCGGCATTTCAACGGGCGCGGCGGGGAAGGTGCCGTGGCCGTCGGTGAGATAGACGGCGAGCGCGGTCTCTCCCGGATCGGCGTTGGTGGCGAGCCAGTCGAAGAATGGGACAAAGCTGGTGCCTCCGCCGCCGACAGGCGCGGGCAGGGGCGAGTCGGCGTGCAGGCGCAGGGGGCCGTGCAGTGCGGCGTCGGCGAAGAACAGGTCGCAGACGATGTGCGGGTAGGCGCTGAGGATGGCGCGGATTTCGCCGAGGAAGGTGGCGAGCTGGTCGCTGCCGATCGAGCCGCTGGTATCCACACACACATACACGCGGACACTTTCACCCTGAAGCGCCTCGAGGTAGAGGCCGCGGCCGATGAACCGGCGGTCGAACCCCGAGTAGTCCGTGGGGGTCTGGATGAGGAAACGCCAGAGCCAAGCGCGCCAGTCGAGCCGGCCCGGTGCGAGCGCGCCGAGTTCGCGGGCGAGGCCGGCGGGTGCGCTGCCGCCGAGCGAGCTGGCGATGGTCTGTGCGCGCTGCATGGCGGAACGCCAGTGGCCTTCGAGCTGCACGCGGCGGACTTCTTCGAGGCTGGTCTGGCCGTTGTCCTGCGAGCCGGGCGGGGCATCGAGGAGGTCGGCCATCGTGAGCGGCGGGAGCTTGGAAATGTCGCGCTGGAGCAGCTCATACACTTCCTCGGTGCTGAACTGTGCGAGCCGGTCGTCGCGCATCCCACCCGCGGGGAGCGCGCCGCCGGGCTGCGCGAGGATCATGGAATTGATGACGATGTCGGCGGCGATGTTCCAGAGCTGTGGCTCGCGGACTCCGCGGCGGGTGCAGTGACCGAGCGCGGCATGAAGCACCTCGTGCAGGAGCAGACCGTCCTGCTCGGCGGGCGTGAGCGGCGCCCAGAAGTCGGGGTTCACGAAAACGGTGAGCCCGTCCGTCGCGGCGGTCGGCACTGAGCGGGTGATTTCATAGCGCGCGAAAAGCGCGAGCGCGGCGAGAAACGGCTGCCGCACGCGGAGGCGCAGCAGCGTGGCGCTGAGCGTGGGGTCGGTGATTTCCGCGGGGGCGATGGCGTCGCTCATCCGGCGAGGAGCTTCTGGTAGTCGGCGAGAAACTGTCGGAGCTGCGCGTCCTCCTGCACGAAGCGCGCGAACTCTCCCATGCGGCCGAGTGCGCGCATCTTTTTGAAAAGGTCCACCGCGTAGAGCTGGATCCACTCGGCGGGCGCCTTGAGCGCGAGCCATTGGAATCCGCGGTAGCCGCGCGCGGGATCGGTCGCGCGCACGGTGAGGCCGATGGTCGCCGCGTAGCGGGCCGAGGGCTCCGCGGGGAAGGCGACGTTCTCGCCCTTGCCCTCGAAGATCGGATCGAGATCCGGCAGCGACTGGTAGAGCTGGATGTAGGACAGGAATTCGCCCGCGACCGCCGCGCCCACGACCGGCGCGATGTCGAGAGCCGCACCGTGCAGCCTGCTCGCCGTGCTCCACGCGCGCGGCGAGGGCCACGCCGGCTTGTGCGGATCGATCTGGTGCAGGAGATTTGGGCGGAAGGCGAGAAATGCGATGACCTGCTCATGCACCCCGGCATTCAGCGCGTGCGCCTTCCAGCTTTCCCAATGCGGCTCGACATCGAGATGGAGGAAGCGGTTCGCGAGCGGCGCGGGCATGTCGAAGACGGACGCGCGATCCTCCTTGCGGTTGCCCGCAGCCCAGATGAACCAGCCGTCCGGCAACTCGTAGCTGCCCACGCGCCGGTCGAGAATGAGCTGCTGCGCCATGCCCTGCATCGCCGGCGGGGCCATGTTCAGCTCGTCGAGAAAGAAAATGCCGCGGCCTTCGCGCGGCAGGAATTCCGGCGGATACCAGCGCGACACGCCGCCCTCGGCGACGGGCAGCCCGCGCAGGTCGGTGGGCGCGAGCTGCGAGAGGCGGACATCAATCAGGTCGAGCCCCTTCGCCGCGGCCGTCTGCGCGACGATGCTCGATTTGCCGATCCCCGGCGGCCCCCAGATCATGGTGGAGAGCTTGAGATCGTTTTCGACGAGCGATTCGAGGTAGGTGGCGAGGGCTTCGGGTGTCATGATTCTTCGGCGCTGAACCGCGCCTGCCACTGCGAGCGCGCGGCATCGCGCACGGCGATGTTCGCGTCCTCGCGCAGGAGCGCCAGTAGATCGCGCGGGCATTTCGGATTTTGCGCCACGGAATAGCGCTCGGTCCACGTGCCGTCAAAGGCCGCGCGCCGCAGCGAGGCGAGCGGGGCATCGGGATGCGTGAGCGCGCAGACCCTCCCGAGGAGTGAAGAACTCCGCGCCGTCTCGCCAACGGCATGCTGCGCGCGGATCGCGCGGGCTTCCGGCGGTGTGTTGGGATTGTTCAGCGCCGCGAGCCGCACGCGCTTGTTCCAATACTGCGCCAGTTCCGCGAGCAATGCGGGCGGTGTGCGCGGGTGCGCGGCGATCATCGCGAGCGATCCGCCGCGATGCGCACGCGAGCGACGGTAGCCGCGGGGTGATTCAGGCAACATCTGCCGGCGAGCGAGGGTATCGAGGACGTGCGGGGTGATGTGCTGGTATTCGAGCAGCGCGCGATAGACGCGCTCACGCCAGAACCCGTATTGGTCATCGGTCGTCTCCGTGAGCTGAAGCATCTGCTCGTCCGTGAGCGGCGGCAGGTTTTCGTGGCGGCCCGAATAGCGCAATGTGTGGATGAAGTTGGTGCGCCCATGGTTGTCGAGGAGCGAGATGATCCTGCTGCGCACCGCTGCGGACTGGTGGTGCCTGATTCCATAGGCCTTGGCAAGATCCGGGCGCTGATCGATCAGCCAGAGAACGGTCTGTTCGGGCAGCGAATTCGAGCAGTGCAGGATATGTTTCGCGAACTCATCCGAAAGCTGCGCACGGACGAATGGATCAATCCATTCGGGCGGCAGATGCGGGTTCAGCAGCAATCTCCAGCGCACTTCGATCTCAGGATCCTGCGAAAGCCGATCAAAGATATCTCGCGAGATGGCTTGATACTGACTCACACCGGCGCGGACCCACATTTCGACATCGCCCGAGAGCTGCGCATGCACGCCAGGCGGGGTTGTCGGATTGTGGGCGATCGTCTGCCTCACCTGCTTCGCCGTGTCCGACGCCAGCAAGGCCAGCGTTTCAGGCGGTGTGTTTTTGTCCCGTGCCGCACGCTCGCGCAGAGTCACGTCATCGTGAGCGGCATCCGCCGCGAGTTGGGATGGATTCGCCTGCCGCTGCTCGCGTGATACGAAGATTTCCGGCGGCACTTCCGAATCTGGGACATCAAGCACTGACGGCACCTTGGCGGCGTCGCTCCACGATCCCTCGTGCTTGCCCAAGAGCCAGCGGAGCTTGCGTTCGTTGCGCTCCCGGTCGGGAAAGTTCGCGTTGTCCACCGCTCGGATGCGCACATAGGCACTCGCGTCCTTGCTGAGCAGCCTGAGAATTTCGAGAGGGCAACCTGCGCGTTGAGCCAGGCTCTGCCGTACGTCCTGCTCCTTGTCCTGCGCGAGCGAAGTCAGCGTCGCGAGATCCGTGGACGGATTGAATGCGACCTTGGTGCGCACTTCCTCATCCGCGTCCTGCGCGAGTCGGGCGAGGGCGGCGGGAGGCGTGTTGCGATTGGCCGCGACACGGCGGCGGAAATCAACCTCGGGTGCCGTGGCGAGCTGCTCAAGTGCGGCGGACGGTGTCGAGGCGTTCCGCAGCACGGCGGCGCGCATCGCCTTGTCGCCAGTCATCGCCAGCGAGAGCAGCGCAGTTGGCGGCGTGGCCCGGTTCTTTGCCGCGAAGCGGCGGACCACCGGTGGCTGCGATGGATCGCCGGCGAGGCGCTGGAGCACCTCGGGTGGCGTCGCGCGGTTCTTGGCCGCGAGCCGCCGGGCGAAGACGCCGCCTTCCGCCAGCGTGGCCATTTTCTCGGGCGTTACGTGATGTGCGTCTTCTTTCCGTGGTTTGCGCGTGCCGAGCCATTCGAGCCAGCGAAGCAGGCGTGCGTGTGCCTGCAGTGACTCGTCGCCGCTTGCCAGCGCTTGCGTCCACGCTTGCTCTCGCAGCGCCTTCGATGCGCTTTCCATCGCCCATCGCAGCAGCCACGGAGGGACAAGGCCGACGCTGAGCAATTCACGCAATGCCAGTCCCGATCCCTTTGCCGACTCCAGCCTCGCGATGAGCGGGTTGTCCGTGACTTTCAAGCCCGCCCGCCGGTGAAGGCGCGCCGCATCGCGCACCTCGGGATCGTCGTGGCGCTGAAGCGTGCGAAGGAACTCTGCCGGCGGTTCGTCCTGGCGCAGGAGCGCGAGCAGCGCCTGTGTTGGCAGGCGGAGCGGCAGGCCGGGATCTTCGAGAAGCAGCAGCGGCAGGACCGGATTCGTGAGGAATGCCTCCCAGCAGGAACCCGCCAGCCACAGCAGCGTGTTCGTCGGAGTGTTCGGATTCGCCGCGACGGCATTCGCCACCTCGCCGCGCACCTGCGAAAGTTCCCAAAGTCGTTTCGGGGTGGTTTGCGGATTACGGGCTTCTTCCAGCGGATTGATTCCGGCAGATGCGGGAGGAGACGCACTCATGGCGTCCTCGCAAATACCGGAAATTTTTTGCAACGCCAAGATCACCGTTAGCTACTTTTTCTACGCATCCCCATTGCCCGGCGGGAACCCGGCTGCTACACCGCGCGGGCTTTTACCTTTTCACCAAATTTCTTTCGCCGCGCTCATGCCCAAAGACACGTCCATCCACAAAATCCTCCTCATCGGCTCCGGCCCCATCGTCATCGGGCAGGGGTGCGAGTTTGACTACTCGGGCGTGCAGGCTTGCAAGGCGCTGAAGGAGGAGGGCTACACGGTCATCCTCGTGAACTCGAATCCGGCGACGATCATGACGGACCCGGAGTTTGCGCACCGCACTTACATCGAGCCGATCACGCCGGAGGTGGTGGAGAAAATCATCATCGCGGAGAAGCCGGACGCGCTGCTGCCGACGCTCGGCGGGCAGACGGCGCTGAATTGCGCGATGAAGCTTTTCGAGGGCGGCGTGCTGGAGCGGCACGGCGTGAAGATGATCGGCGCGAATGCGGCGGCGATTCACAAGGGCGAGGACCGGCTGGCATTCAAGGAGGCGATGATCAAAATCGGCCTCGACATGCCGAAGTCGGGCGTGGCGCACACGATGGAGGAGGGCCGTGCGGTGGCGGCGGAGATCGGGACGATGCCGCTCATCATCCGGCCGGCGTTCACGCTCGGCGGCACGGGCGGCGGCATCGCTTACAATCGCGAGGAGTTTGAAACGATCGTCGCGCGCGGGCTCGACATGTCGCCGGTGAGCGAGGTGCTCATCGAGGAGTCGCTGCTCGGGTGGAAGGAATTCGAGATGGAGGTAATGCGCGATCACGCGGACAACTGCGTGATCATCTGTTCCATCGAAAACGTGGACCCGATGGGCGTGCACACGGGCGATTCGATCACGGTCGCGCCGATCCAGACGCTGACCGACCGCGAGTTCCAGGTGATGCGCGATGCGTCGTTCGCGATCATCCGCGAGATCGGCGTGGAGACGGGCGGGAGCAACATCCAGTTTGCCGTCCACCCGGACACGGGGCGGATGATCGTCATCGAGATGAACCCGCGCGTGTCGCGCAGCTCGGCGCTGGCGAGCAAGGCGACGGGCTTCCCCATCGCCAAAATCGCCGCGAAGCTGGCCGTGGGCTACACGCTCGACGAGGTGCGCAACGACATCACGCGCGAGACGCCCGCGAGCTTCGAGCCGACGATTGATTACGTCGTGGTGAAATGCCCGCGCTTCACGTTCGAGAAATTCCCGCAGGCCGACGCGGTGCTGACCACGCAGATGAAGAGCGTGGGCGAGGCGATGGCGATTGGCCGGACGTTCAAGGAGGCGCTGCAAAAGGCGCTGCGCTCGCTGGAGATCAAGCGGTTTGGGCTCATCGGCGATGGGAAGGATGCGGTGGTGGATGACGAGACGCTGCGCACGAGGCTGATCGTGCCGGGGGCAGAGCGGATCTTTTTCCTCGGCCTCGCATTCGCGAAAGGGATGACGGTGAATGAAGTCTTCGACCTGACGAAGATCGATCCGTGGTTCCTCGAAAACATCCGCGAGATTGTGAACGAGATGGCAGAGTCACGGATGTTCTTCTCGGCAGCGCGTGGTGAAATCTACCGTCTGGCGGATGTTGAAGCGCCGAAGGAACAATCGATCGAAGAGTTTCTGGGTGGCCGCACATTGTTGGCTCTACCGAGGAACGTGACGCCTCCATCCGATGAGGAAATCCGCTCACAGTTCCGAAAGGCGAAGAAGCTTGGAGTCAGTGACGTTCAGATCGCGCAAGCCCACACGCTGACGACGAAAGTGGTGCGGAAATCTAGGAACAAGCTCGGCGTTTCTCCCACCTACCGCCTCGTGGACACCTGCGCGGCGGAGTTCGAGGCCTACACGCCGTATTACTACTCGACCTACGGTGACGAAAACGAGCGGCGCGAGAGCGGGAAGAAGAAAGTCATCATCCTCGGCGGCGGGCCGAACCGCATCGGGCAGGGCATCGAGTTTGACTACTGCTGCGTCCACGCGTCGTTCGCGCTGCGCGAGATGGGCTTCGAGACCATCATGGTGAACTCGAACCCCGAGACCGTCTCGACCGACTACGACACGAGCGACAAGCTCTACTTCGAGCCGCTCACGCTCGAGGACGTGCTGAACATCTGCGAGCAGGAGAGCGAGAATCTCCTCGGCGTCATCGTGCAGTTCGGCGGGCAGACGCCGCTGAACCTCGCCAACGGCCTCGCCGAAGCCGGCGTGCCCATCATCGGCACCTCGCCGCGCAGCATCGAGATCGCCGAGGACCGCAAACTTTTCGGCGCGATGCTCGACAAGCTCGGCATCCGCCAGACCAGCGGCGGCACCGCCGTGACCGAGGACGAAGCCGTGGCCGTGGCGAACCGCGTCACGTATCCCGTGCTCGTGCGCCCGAGCTTCGTGCTGGGCGGACGCGGCATGATGCTCGTCCACAACGAAACCGACCTGCGCAAATACGTGCGCGACGCGATCGACGGAGCGACCGGCAAGGCGACGCACCCGATCCTCGTGGATCACTTCCTCGAAGACGCGACCGAGGTGGACGTGGACTGCATCAGCGACGGCGAGACGGTCGTCATCGGCGCCATCATGGAGCACATCGAGCAGGCCGGCATCCACAGCGGCGACAGCGCGTGCGTGATCCCCCCATTTTCGCTCAGCGAAAAAGTGAAGGCCGAAATCACCACTGCGACCAAGGCGATGGCCCGCGAACTGAACGTCATCGGCCTGATGAACGTGCAGTTCGCCGTGCAGAACGAGACCGTCTATGTGCTCGAAGTGAACCCGCGCGCGTCGCGCACCGCGCCGTTCGTGAGCAAAGCCATCGGCGTCCCGCTGCCGAAGCTCGCCGCAAAAATCATGGCCGGCGCGAAGCTCGTGGACCTCGGCTTCACGAAGGAAGTCGTGCCCGCGCACTACTGCGTGAAGGAAGCCGTGTTCCCGTTCACAAAATTCCCCGGCACCGACATCGTGCTCGGCCCCGAGATGAAGAGCACCGGCGAGGTGATGGGCATCGACGCCAACCTCGGCATCGCCTACGCGAAAGCCCAGATGGCCGCGCAGCCCGCGCTGCCGCTGAAGGGGAACATTTTCCTGAGCGTCTCCGACGCCGACAAGACGAAGGTCGCCGACATCGCCGCCGGCTTCGCCGAACTCGGGTTCACGCTCTACGCCACGAGCGGCACCGCCGTCGCGCTGGAAAAGACAAAGGTGCCGGTTAAGAAGCTCTTCAAGCTATCCGAAGGCCGCCCCAACGCGCTCGACATGCTGAAGAACGGCGAGCTTGCGATGATCATCAACACGCCAAGCGGCAAAGCCGCGCGCGAGGATGAGGTGAAAATCCGCAGCACCGCGAGCAGCAGCCGCGTCCCCGTGATGACCACGCTCCGTGCAGCGCGCGCTTCGCTGGAAGGCATCCGTTCAATGAAGGCGAGCGGCTACAGCGTGAAGCCACTGCAGGAGTGGCACGCGAAGTAACAAGGCAGGCGAGATTGCAATCTTCGGACGGGCGAATCATGATGAGAGCGTGTGGCGACGCGCATCGCGGCGTGAAGCCGTATGAAGCGGCTGCCGCCAGCGGCGAGGCGGTCAATGGTTCTGAGTGCGTGGAAAAAGGGCTGTGTTCATGGCTCCATCCCGATAGTGACAAGGTGTTCCCCAAAAATGAAAATCACGAGACGACTGCGCTCATGCCCTTTCGCTGAACCCGTCGCATCCGGCAGGCGATGATCGCTCCGCCGAACACGGGAGGCATCCACGCGCGTTTTTCCCGTACGCTGTGGATCATTGCCGTGCTCATGGTCCTGTCGGTGGCGATCAACTACATAGACCGCGGCAGCCTCTCGACCGCCGGGCCGCTGCTGAAACGCGAATTGAAGATCGATCCCGCGTCCTTCGGCTGGCTGCTCTCGGCATTTTTCTGGCCGTATGCGCTGCTCCAGATTCCCGCCGGCTGGCTCGCGGATCGCTACCCGGTGAAATGGGTGATGGCGGCGGGCTTTCTCGTGTGGTCGCTCGCGACGGCTGCGACGGGATGGGTGGGATCGTTCGGTGTGCTGCTCGCCTGCCGCCTGGTGCTCGGTGTCGGCGAGTCGGTCGCGTACCCGTGCTATTCAAAAATCATCGCGGCGCATTTTCACGAGCATCAGCGCGGACTGGCGAACAGCCTCATTGATGCCGGCACGAAATTCGGCCCGGCACTCGGGATTCTCGCGGGCGGAATGCTCATGGCGCGGCACGGCTGGCGTCCCGTCTTTGTCGTCCTCGGCCTCGGCAGCCTGCTGTGGCTGCCCGCGTGGTTTCGATGGATGCCGCGCACGCAGGTTCGCGCTGGTGAAGGCAAGGACGAAGGACCGGGCTTCCGCGAGATCATGTCGCACCGTGCATTGTGGACGACGTGCGCCGGGCACTTTTGCGGAAACTACTTCTGGTATTTCCTGCTGACGTGGCTGCCGAACTACCTCGTGGACGAGCGCGGTTTCTCGATGGACGGCATGTCGAAGTTCAGTGCGATCGCATTTTGCGTGACCGGCGTGGCGACGACGATCACGGGCTGGCTCGCCGACTGCGCAATTGCCGAAGGCGTCGCACCGACGCGCGTTCGCAAGATGTGCGCCGCCTGCGGCCTCGCCTCGGCGACGGTGGTCATCGGTGTCGTTTGCGTGGACAGTGAGGCAGGCGCAAAGGCGTTCCTCATCCTCGCGTGTGTCGGCTATGGCGTCTTTGCGTCGAGCCACTGGGCCATCCCTCAGACGATCGCGGGACCGATGGCCACGGGCCGCTGGTCGGGGCTGCAGAACTGCATCGCAAATATGGCGGGGATCGTCGCTCCTGCGCTCACCGGAATTGTCGTGAAAAAGACCGGTCACTTTTTCTGGGCCTTTGCAGTCGCCGCGATCGTCGTGCTCACAGGCGCCGCGATTTATGCCTTTCTGGTCGGGCCGGTGGAGCCGATTGTGTGGCCTGCACGCAGACAAAAATGATCCGACAAACGAACACGCCCGCGCCAGTTTCCCTCGACGCCATCGCGCGGCTTCCCGCACCGGGCGACAACGTCGCCATCGCGACGCGCCGCATCGAGGCCGGCACTGCGATCACGCTGGATGGCGCGACGTGCGTATTCGCGCACACGGTTCTCGAAGGCCATCGCTTTGCCGTGCGAAAGATCGCCGCGGGCGAGGCGCTGCTGTCGTGGGGGCTTCCTTTTGGGCTCGCGCTCGCAGACATCGCGGCGGGCGAATATGTTTGCAATGAGTCCATGCTGGGTGCGCTCGCCGTGCGGCAACTCGACGGCGCACTGCTCCCCGCAGCGCCAAATTTTTCAGACGTTCTTGCGCCATTCGATCTCGATGAGAAATCTTTCCGCGCCGGAGCCGCCGTCGATCGCGTGGAGACGCCCGCGAGATTTTTCGGTTTCCGGCGTCCGGGTCGGCGCGGTGTCGGCACCCGCAATTTCATTGTCATCCTCGGCACCACGTCGCGCACGGCGAGCTTCGCGCGGCAGCTCACTGCGCGGCTCCAGCCGCTTGCGCGGGTGCATCCGTCGCTCGATGGAATCGTCGCCATCGCGCATACCGAAGGCGGCGGCAGTGGCGAGCCGCACAATGCCGCCGAGGTGCTGCGCGCGCTCGCGGGTTTCATGGTGCATCCGAATGTCGGCGCGGTGCTCGCACTCGACTACGGCGTGGAGCCGATCACGAATGCGCGGCTGCGCGACTTCATGCTGGAGCACGGCTATCCGCTCGCCGATGTGCCTCACGCATTTCTCACGTTGCGCGGCGGACTCGCCGCCGGTCTTGCCGAAGGTGAACGCATCGTGTGCGGCTGGCTGCCGGAAATTTCCGCGCAGCGGCGAACCGATGAGCCGGTCAGCGAATTGCGGATCGCGCTCCAGTGTGGCGGCTCGGACGCCTTTTCAGGCGTCTCGGGAAATCCGCTCGCGGGAAACATCGTTCACGAGGTCATCCGGCACGGCGGCACCGGCGTGCTCACCGAGACGGACGAGGTCGTGGGCGCGGAGGCTTACATCCTGCGCAATGTGCGAGACCTCGCGACGGCGCGCGCATTTCTCGATGCGATCGAAAGGTTCAAGGCTTACCTCTCGTGGCACGGCGTCACTTTCGAGAGCAACCCGAGCGGAGGAAACAAATTCCGCGGACTCTACAACATCGCGCTGAAATCCGTCGGCGCAGTCCACAAGAAGGATCCGCGCACGCGGCTCGACACGATCATCGAATACGCGCAGCCGCTGCGCGAGATTGCCGAGCCGGGCTTCACGTTCATGAACGGACCGGGAAATGATCTTGAGGGTATCGCCGGGCAGGTCGCGTCCGGCTGCAACCTGATCCTCTTCGTCACGGGCAACGGCTCGGTCACGAATTTCCCGTTTGTCCCCACGCTGAAAATCACGACGACCACGCGGCGGCATGAGCTGCTCATCCACGAGATGGACATCAACGCCGGTCGCTATCTCGACGGCGAGCCGATGGAGACGCTGGCGGCGGAATCCTTCGCACTCACGCTCGCGACTGCATCGGGCCGCAGGACGAAGGGCGAGCACGCCGGTCACTCGCAGGTTTCGCTGTGGCGCAACTGGCAGCAGACCGACACGTCACGGCTCGCCGAACTGCGTACGAGAGCGGTGCCGGACGGAATTCCGTTGTTCCGCGCGGAGGCATCGCGACCTGCGGATCAAAAAGGAACGCCGTTGAAAATGTTCCGCGCCGGCGCCGGTTTTGCGACCGAGCGCATCGGCCTCGTGCTGCCGACGAGTCTTTGCTCCGCGCAAATCTCACGGCTCGCCGCGGATCGCCTGAACGAAAAGCAGATCGGCCGTGAGCAGGGGATCTCCCGCTTTGTCGCGCTCGCGCACACCGAGGCGTGCGGCTCCTCCGGTGATGCGCTTTTCCGAATGCTCGGACGGGCATACCGCGGCTACATCACGCACCCGAATGTCGCCGCCGCGCTGCTGCTCGAACACGGCTGCGAAAAAATCACGAACGATGTGATGCACCATGAGATCAAATCCGCCGGTCTGTCCGCGGAACGATTCGGATGGGCGAGCGTGCAGCTCGACGGCGGCATCGCGAAGGCGCTCGACAAGATCGAGGCGTGGTTTGCCGCAAAGCTGGCATCGCTTGCGCCTGTCACGGAGGACGCCGCCGATCTTGGTACGCTCACTATCGGTCTCATGACAGCCGCGCCTGTCGCGGATGCGACGGCGGCTGCGCTCTCAGCGGTCACGCAGAGCATCGTCGCGCTCGGCGGTTCGGTGCTGATTCCTGAAAGTGATCCGCTGCTTGCACATGCAAATTTCCGCCGCAGCGTCCTCGGCCCGATCGTCCCGCGTGCCACGCTCGCGTACGGCCAGGCGCTGGTGCATCCGGGCCTGCACATCGTCGCGAGCGAGACCGATCACTGGGTCGAAAATCTCACCGGCCTCGGCGCGTGCGGCGTGCATCTCGCGCTCACGGTTGTGAGCGGGCACGCCCGGCAGGGGCACCCGATGTTTCCGGTGATCCAAGTCGCGGAATCCTCGGAGCGTGCCGCGATTGCCGCCCAGGATGTTGATTTTTTCCTCAGCGGGGATGCGGCAAGCGATCAGACTGCGCTGGAAAAAATCGTCATCGAGACCGCGTGCCGCAAGCGTGCCGCAGTCGCGAGCGCACATGGGTTCGTGGATTTCCAATTCACGCGCGGACTGCTCGGCGTGACATCCTAGCGCGGCAGGGTGGGGTGGGCGTCGAGACCGCTGTGCTTTCCACCGTCAGCATTCCTGACTGACGGATGCATGTTTGATCCGTTCCAAAACTTGCGGCAGTCGCTACCCCGTCGTCCGCAGCCCGCTGGCGATCGCGTTGATGCTCAGGAGCAGATCGGGAAGCATCGTGGCGGCGGCTGCTTCGTCGCCGGAGGCGCGCAGTCCGCGCCAGCGTTTCAGCAGGGCGATCTGCTGGATGTGCAGGATGCGCAGCGCCTCGGCGCGGAGGTTGAGCGTCTTCGACATCCGGGGGCGGCGCACCGTCATCGCACCGCCGCGCAACCGCTCGATCATCGCGCGCGTGAGATCCCATTCGGCGAGGATGATGCCGGAAACTTTTTCCCGCACCGCAGGATCCGTGACGAGCGATGAGTAGGCGAGCATCAGCTCGCGGTCGCTGCTCGCGAGCGAGGATTCCACATTCGTGAGCAGATAGTGCAGGAACGGCCAGCCGCGCACGTCCGCGGCGAGGCGCGCAAATTCATCCGCATCGAGCGACGCGAGCGCGGTGCCCGCGCCGTACCAGCCGGGCAGGTAGAAGCGCGACTGGTTCCACGAAAACACCCACGGGATCGCGCGCAGATCCGCGAGGCTCGCCTGCCCGGTGCGGCGCGACGGACGCGACCCGATGCGGCTCTGCTCAAGCGCATCAATCGGCGTCGCCTCGCGGTAGAATGGGAAGAATCCCTCGTGCTCGACGAGCGCGCGGTAGGCGGCACGGCTCGCATCCGAGAGCTTCGCGACGATCGGCGCGAGCGGATGCGCGGCCTCCGTGGGCCGCCCCGCGCGGGACGTCGTGGACGTTACGCCCGCGAGCAGCAGTTCGAGATTGTATGCGGCGGTCGAGAGGTTCGCGAATTTCTGCGCGATGGTCTCGCCCTGTTCGGTGAGGCGGATGTCGCCGCCGAGCGAACCTTGCGGCAGCGCGTCGAGAAAACGGTGCGTCGGCCCCGCGCCGCGGCTCACCGTGCCGCCGCGCCCGTGGAAAAAGCGGATGCCCACGCCGGTCTGCGCGCCGACTGCGGCGAGCCGCGCCTGCGCGCAATGCAGCGCCCACTGGCTCGCGATGATGCCCGCGTCCTTGTTGCTGTCGCTGTAGCCCACCATCACCTGCTGCACGATCTCGCCGGGACGGCCCTCGCGCTTCGCGTGGAATTCCAGGCTGCGCCGCGTGACCGGTTCCTCGATGAATGCACGCAGCATGTCCGGCCCCGCTTCGAGGTCATCCGCCGTCTCGAAAAGCGGCACGACCGGCAGCAGGCACACGATGCCCTCGGGGAAGCTCCGCAGCAGCCCCGCCTCGCGGGCGAGGACGTACACCACGAGCAGATCGGAAAGCCGCCGCGTCATGCTCACGATGAGCGCGCCGATTCCGTCCGCGCCGAATTTTCCGAGGTGCTGCGCGAGCACGCGGTAGCAGCCGAGCACTGCATCCGCCTCCGGCCCCGCGCTCGCGGCGGGATGCAAAAATGGCCGCGGCGAACGCAGCTCGCGCTCAAGGAAACGCAGCCGGTCATTTTCGCTCCACTCCTCCCAGTCGCTGCCATCGAGCCCCGCCGCGCCCATGAGCTGCGAGAGCGCCTTGGCGTGGAATGCGGAGTTCTGCCGCACGTCGAGATGTGCGAGGTGGAAGCCGAAGACCTCCAGCGCGCGCTGGATCGGCTCGACGTCCGATTCCGCGAGACGCCGCGCGCCCGCGGCCACGAGTGAGTCGTGCAGGGTCGCAAGATCCGCGGCGAGTTCGCGGCGCTCGCGGTACGACTCCGGGCCGTCGCGGAGCTGCGCGTTCTGGCCCTGCGGCAAATCAATCGGGATGCGCGCGAGCATCAGCTCGGCGAACTGCCGCCACGGTTCGTCCGCATGGCTCGCGAGCAGCGGCTTCGCGGCTTCGCCGAGCAGCGCGGAGAGCCGCGCGATTCCCGCGAGCAGCGGCTCCGGCGGTGGCTGCATCCATGTCGTGAGCGTGAGCTTTTCCGCGAGCGCGGCGAGGCTGCGGCGATGGACGAGCAGCGCGTTCGTGCGCAGGCGCTCGAGCGTTTCATGCGTCACCTCGGCGGTCACGCCGGGATGCCCGTCGCGGTCGCCGCCGACCCAGGTGCCGAAGCACAGCCGCGGCATCGCGCCCGGCTTGCGCAGCGGCGCGACGTCGAGGCCCGCGCCTTCCCACGCGATGCGCAGCCGCTCGTCGAGCACCGGCAGCACCGCGGGGAAGACCTCGCGCAGATAGTGCATCACATTGCGGCGCTCGTCGGTGAGCGTCGGCTTTTCCAAAAGGATCTCGCCCGTGCGCCAGAGCCGCTCGAGCGCGGAGCGCATCTCGTCCGCGATGCGGCGCACGCCCGTCGCCGTGCGCGGCTCGCGGACGGAGCGTTGCAGCAGCGCGAAAAGCAGCCGGTGATGATCGAGCACCGAGAGCCGTTTCGCCTCCGTGGGATGCGCCGTGAGCACGGGCTCCACACGCACGCGCGGGAGCAGCGACGCGATCGTTTCCTGCGACACGCCGGACTGGCGGAGCCGCGCGAGCTGGTTGCCCCACAGCCCGTGTTCCGCGGCGAGTCCCTCGTGCTCCTCGCGCAGCTCGCGCACGGTGCCCGCGGCATTTTCCTCCACCATGTTCAGGAGCTGGAATGCGACCGAGTACGCGAGCCCGAGGCGCTCGGGCAATCGCTCCGGATCCCACGGCGGCAGTGGCCTGCCGGTCCACGGCAGATGGTCCGCAAGTTCAGTATGCCCCAGCCCGCGCAGCACGTCCGCGAACGCCTCGATGAGGAGGCCGAGATCGCGGTCAATCTGCTCGAAGCCAATGGCCAGATAGTCCGGCGTGGTGGTTCCCTGCATAAATTTCCCTGCGCGTCTTCTGCCGTGCCTCCGCCCGCTGCGCAAATGAAAAGTCGTGCCGACGGTATCAGTTCAAAAGCGGCCAGTCACATTCCCACGAGCCCCCTGCGCCTGCGCAGCACGCCTGTACCGAGCAGCGCCCTGCCGTTTGCCCTTGTCTGCGGCGCGGGTGTTTGCGAGAAGGCGCGAAATCCCGGCCATGTCCGCCGAACCCACAACGCACACCGCACCGGGCAGTCCCGACACTGCCTCGCGCATTGCGGTGCTGATTTTCAGCGACCTCGTGGGCTCCACGGCGCTGCCTGGGAAATTTGGCGCGGCTGCGTACGCGGCGGCGCTGCGGATGCACAA
>CAIRYQ010000010.1 GCA_903882875.1 uncultured Spartobacteria bacterium
GAATCCTCTGCTCGAACGCTACGCGATCTCACCCGTCGTTGAAGTTCCATGCGTTCGGTATCAGTAAGAATCAATGGTTGAATGGCCATTCGCCAATCTTATCTCATGTGTGGCCGAAGTCAATGTTACGTTGCACTAGGAACACGCCCGTGAACAAATTCACACCAATCTTCCTCACCGCCCTACTACTACCGCTGACTGTCCTGCACGCTGCCGACGGACCGGCTGGCAAATCTTACGTTTACAAATATTCCGCGGGACAACCCCGCAAGATGGAAATCTATTTCCCGCCGAATCATGATCCGGCCAAAGCCAAAGTGCCGGGCATGATCCTCTTCCACGGCGGTGCCTGGCTTGCTGGTTCGCTGGACGAATTCCGTGACACCTGCGCCTACTTCGCCAGCCGTGGTCTGGTCTGCGCCACTGCCGATTACCAGATGCTGAAGATGAGCAGGGCGGAGGCCGGCAAGCTGCCCCCCGGAGAGACGCACAAGCGGGTGTGTGTCATCGATGCAAAGAGCGCCATCCGCTGGTTCAAGCAACACGCCGCTGAGCTTGGCGTGGATCCCACCCGCATCATCACCGGCGGTTCTAGCGCGGGGGGCCATATCAGTGCTCTCGCCACCATGAATCAGGAACTGAGCGATCCCGCCGACCCCAAGGACATTGATACTGACGTCGTCGCCTATCTCTGGATCAACCCCGCGTTTAATGGCAACGACTCAAAAGCACCGGAGATTGACCTCATGCACCACCTGAAGGCCGAGCTTCCACCCACCGCCGTCTTCTTCGGCGAGTTGGACGGATATAAGAAAAATTGGAACGAGGCCCAAGCGAAGTGGAAATCTCTTGGCACGAAGACCATCGAGTTGCAGATCGCTCCTGGCCAGGACCATGGCTTCTGCAGCCACTACCCCGACTGGAATATCGCCACCACGATTGCCATGGACAGGTTTCTCGTGAAGCACGGCCTCCTCTCCGGCGAACCGACCCTGAAAATGCCGGACAGCGGCGTGCATTACGTTCCCGCCCCCTGAGACCCAGAAATTACTCAGCGCAACATTACATGCCGGCGCGGCAGATTCCTGCTGTCTTCCCGTGAATCTAAAACCTGTGCCGATGAAAGTCGCTTTCTCCATACTCACCGCCCTGCTGCTGTTCCCTCTGGCCGCGCTGCATGCTGCCGATGTGCCAAAGCCTGCGGGAAGCGATGCGGTTGCCAAACCGGTGACGTCCTCACGCTCGGGATTGCTACTGCAGCCCCCCGTGGATATATCCCACTTCACGCAGGAGGATTTTACCGCATTCAGTGCGACTGTCGGGCCGGAGAAAATACGCAAGACCTGGACTTCTCCGGTCACTGCCCTGCCGCCTCACCCGCGCAAGGATGTGCGTGGCCTGACCGAAGACGAGGTCAAAGAATACATGGTGCGAGTGTGCCGCCTCTTCGATCAAGGGGCCTCCATTCCGGTTTCGGATGTTGGATTAATCAGCACCCAGGAAGATGTGGTCCGCCAACCCATGTTCAATCATGTGGCGGTTTTCTCCAATGCGGCAGCCCATATTTATCTGCTCGTGCAAAGGCAGGCTGATGGCAAGCAATGGGCATATTTCTCCATCGTGCAAGACCGGACCACGGAGCCGCCCGTCGATTACTACGCCCGGATCAAAGGCACGGAGGTAGAGTTCAAAGGGACGAACTGTTATCGATGCCATTCCTCGGGTCCGCTGGCCATCCATCCGGCCCGCGCGGATCTTGTGAGTGATGCGGCGCTCGCCGTGGCCATCAGCAAGGACATCGTCGATCAGCCGCTATCGCGTTTTCATTTCCCTGAGAACGACCCGCCGCCGGATTATGGAAAACCCCTCGTGCTGAAAGCGTGCGTGAAGTGCCACGATACCGATGGGGATCGCGCTCCGCTGTTCAAAGTCCATTCGCATCCCATTCGTGTGCTGGTTGACTTCGGTTACATGCCTCCGAATCATCACCTGACCCCGGCAGAGTTGGCAGAACTGAAATCGTGGCTCGATCACTGATCCGGCGAGGAAACGAACGATGAACAGCGACACGACCATTTCCCTGCGCAGCGTCGGCTTGCTCTTCGGGGTGGCGTTTGCTGTTTGATGAAATCCGCGGGTTCAATCGTGCCGCCGGGATACTTGTCGATCGATCCATATTCCGCACATCTCACATCCACCTGTGTTTGCACCACCCCCTGCACTCGGCCGCTGACCGCAGCTGCACCGGATAAATCGACTCCGCCCGCTGAATCACGACACCTACCGCATTTGGCTCCCTAAGCATCGGCTCCTGCGGCAGATTCATCACGTCTTTACGCGAATCTGAAATCTGCGCCGATGAAACACCCACTCACCCTCCTCACCGCCCTGCTGCTGGCACCACTTGCCGCACTCGACGCTGCTGAGTTCTACATCGCGCCAAACGGGAACGACACAAATTCCGGCTCCAAGGAACAGCCATTTGCCACTTTGGATCGAGCGCGGGATGTCGTCCGGGAACTGAACGCGGCGAAGAAATATCCCGCCGAGGGCGTCACCGTGTGGCTGCAAGGCGGCGTGTATTTGCGCGCGCGGTCCTTTGATCTTGATGAGCGCGATTCCGGCCAACCGGGTGCGCCGGTTGCTTATGCGGCGAGTCCGGGCGAGACCGTGCGGTTCGTCGGCGGGCGGACGATTCCGGCGTCGGCGTTTCATCCGGTGACGGATCGCGCGTTTCTGGATCGTGTGGTGAGTCATGCGGCGCGGCGGCATTTGTTGCAGGCGGATTTGAAGGCGCTGGGCATCACCGATTACGGCGAGTTGCAGCCGATGCATGCGTTGGATTTCGGTTCGCGGACTCATTACCTGCCCTCGCCGATGGAACTCTTCATTGATGGCAAAGCTGCGACGCTAGCGCGCTGGCCGAATCGCAATGATCAGACGCCTATGCTCGGCCTCGTTGAGAGTGCCATCCAGAACATCGAGCACGACGAGAAGGGCGGCGCGACGCAGTATTCCTCGATCACGTTCAAGGACGTGCCGACCAAATCCTGGGGCACGGATGGCGATGGCGATTATCCGGCCCTGTTTCCACAGCAGGCCATCGCGCACATGAGCGAGTGGGGCGCACTGGATGATGCGTATGTCGTCGGCGGACTCGTCCGCGCTTACGCGAACACGCGCCGCAAGATTGCGTCGGTGGATGCAAAGAAAGGCACCATCACTTTCGCCACGCCAGTCAAGGTCTGGCCGACTTACAAGGACATGGCGAAGTGGTTCTACTTTTCCAATCTGCCCGAGGAACTCGATGTGCCCGGCGAATACTATCTGGATCGCAAGACCGGTGTGCTCACGCTCTACCCGCCCGTCGGCTTCAATGACCAAAGCGAGGTCGTCGTCTCGATGCTCAATGACGTGCTGGTGGCGATGGAAGGCTGCTCGCATGTGCGGCTGCGCGGCCTCACGCTGGAAGCCACGCGCACGAGCGGTGTCTATATCGAGCGTGGCGAGGACTGTGTGCTTGAGCATTGCACGATTCGCAATGTCGGCATCGTCGGCGTGCAGATCGGCTTCGGCTGGGACGCGGGACTTGCGGGCGAATGGGAAGCTGCATCGCCCGTCGGTGCCACCGCGCCGCCGGAGGTGCTGGCGGCGGGACCGGGCAAGCCATTGCCACGGTTGCCGGGTTCGTATCGGCATGTGCTCTGCACGGGAATGGAGCGGTTGCCTTCGCAAAATCGGCTGCCCGGTGCGACGGCGCTCGACCGTCAAGGCGGCCGCCACAACGGGCTCGATGGTTGCACGATTTACGACACCGGCATCGGCGGCGTGCTGCTCGGCGGCGGTGATCGCAAGACACTCACGCCGGCGGAAAACTTCGTGCGCAACTGCGACATCTACCGCACTGACCGCCGCGTTCACATGTATGCGGAGTCGCTCGTCGTGGATGGCTGCGGCAATGTCGCCGAGGGCAATTATCTCCACGATAACTACGGCGGACTGCTCTACTTCCTCGGCAACGATCACCTCATTCAATACAACGAAATCGCGCGCGGGCTCACGGCATCGAAGGACGGCGGAGTCGTCGAAACGCGGCAGAATCCGAGCATGTTGGGAAACCGGATCCGCTTCAATTATTTCCACGACAACGAACGCGGCAGCCCGGATCACAACGCGGGCAACTGCACCATCTACCTCGATAACAGCACCCACGGCGTCGAGGTTTTCGGCAACGTGTTTTATCGCAACATCGGCCGCACGGTGAAGCCATGGAGCCGCGCGATCCTCGGCATCACCGAGGGCCACAATCATGTGATCGCGAACAATCTCTTCATAGATAACCCCGGCGTGAAAACGAAGGACGGAGCTGATTTCGAAAAGACGCGGAAGACCTATCTCAGCAATGTCACCATGCTGACCAAGGATGTGGACGTGACCGCGCCGCCTTACTCCACGAGGTATCCCGAGTTCTATGCAACCTATCTCGGCGTCGCCGTGAACAACGACCCCGACACGCCGCTCTACAACCGCGTCTTCAACAACGTTCTCATCGGCAACAACGAAGGTGTCGGCCCGTCGCGTTATCCCGACAAAGACTACCGGCATCACAACATCGAGATCGATACCGACCCCGGCTTTGTGGACGAGGCCGCAGGCAACTTCGCACTGAAGTCCGACTCGCGCGTGTTCAAGGAAATCCCCGGCTTTGAACCGATCCCGTTTGAGAAGATGCAACGCGCGAAAGCCGTTCTACAAACCCGACCATGAAACATACATTCCCCCTCACCTTTATCGGCGCGATAGTATTGGCGGCGTCAGCCAGTGCAGCAGAGATCCACGTTCGACCGGAAGGTCCGGTGCGCACCTTGGCGGAGGCGCAGCACGAAGCGCGCCTCTCCAAGGCAACGGTCGTGCTCCATGCCGGGACTTATCATCTGTCGGAGGCCCTCGTGTTCACCAGCGAGGATTCAGCAACCGAATACCGCTGCGCCGAAGGAGCGAAAGTCATCATCAGCGGCGGGGTTAGACTGGATTTGAAATGGGAACCGTTTCGCGACGGCATCTACCAAGCGAAGACAAAGCCGGGCCTGCGGATCGAACAACTTTTCGTCAACGGCCAGTTGCAGCATCTGGCGCGCTATCCAAACTTCGATCCAACGGCGACAAAACCCAAGCGCTTCGGGGCGGGCGCAAACTCGGAGCCTGACGCGCCAAAATTCAACGGTTCCTCGGGCGATTCGACCTCGATGCAGGGTGTCGCTCGCTGGGCGGATCCGAAAGGTGGCTATCTTCACACCATGCAGGCAGCCCTGTGGGGAAGCATGCATTACCGAATCCTCGGCAGGAAGGCAGACGGCACGCTTGAGCTGGAAGGCGGATGGCAGCACAACCGCCCGGACAAAGGCCCGCACAAGGACTTCCGGTTCGTGGAGAATATCTTCGAGGAGTTGGATGCGCCGGGCGAATGGTTCCAGGACACCAAGACTAACATCCTCTATTTCTATCCGCCCAAGGATGTGGACTTACAAACTGCGACGCTCGAAAGCGTCCGGCTGCGGCACCTCGTTGAATTTGCCGGGACGAAAGACCGCCCTGTGAAATCAGTCTCACTGCGTGGGATGACCTTTACGGCGGCGGCGCGCACCTTCATGGAGAACAAGGAATCGCTGCTGCGATCCGATTGGACGATCTATCGCGGCGGTGCGGTGTATGTGCGTGGCGCGGAGGATTGCTCCATCGAGAACTGCGACTTCGAGCAACTCGGTGGCAACGCCATTTTCATCAGCGGCTACAACCGCAACGTCGCGGTGCGTGGCTGCTTGATTCGCGAGTGCGGAGCGAATGGCGTGGCCATCGTCGGCGAACCGAAGGCGGTGCGCAGTCCCATGTTCTCGTGGGGGCCGGGCAATCCATACAGCGGTGGCAAGCCGCAGCTCGAACCACAGGAGATTGACCGCACAGCGGGTCCGCTGACTGAGGATTATCCAGCGAAGTGTCTGGTTGAAGATTGTCTCATCACGCGCATCGGGCGGATCGAGAAGCAGTCGGCCTGTGTGGAAATCTCGATGGCGCAGGACATCACCGTGCGGCGCTGCTCAGCTTACGACGTGCCGCGCGCAGGGATCAATATCGGCGATGGCTGCTGGGGCGGGCACGTTATCGAGTTCTGCGATGTCTTCGACACCGTGCTCGAAACCGGTGACCACGGCAGCTTCAATTCCTGGGGCCGCGACCGCTATTGGGGTGCCACGGGACGAATCTCGAAGCTGATCAATGAGGTCGTGCCTATCGCCGAATTTGCCTTCGCAGACGCGATGAAGCCGAACATCCTGCGCAACAACCGCTGGCGCTGTGACTATGGCTTCGATGTCGATCTCGACGACGGCTCCACGAACTACGAGATCACGAACAACCTCATGCTCGGACGCGGCCTGAAACTGCGCGAAGGCTTCCGCCGCATCGTGACGAACAACATCATCGTCAACAACACGCTGCATCCCCACTGCTGGTTTCCAGGCAGCGAAGATGTTTTCACCCGGAATATCGTGATGCGGCCTTACTCACCCGCTGCCATGCAGACCGACCTGTGGGGTAAGGCGGAAGATCGAAACAAGTGGGGCAAGGAAGTTGATCGCAACCTGTTCACGACTTCGGAGGCCGACCGCACCAAATTCGCGGCCAACGGATGCGACGCCCATTCGCTCGTCGGCGACCCGATGTTTGTTGATCCGACAAAGGGCAACTATCACGTCAAAGAAGACTCACCAGCACTGCGATTGGGCTTCAAGAACTTCGATATGGATCATTTCGGCGTGACCTCGCCGCGCCTGAAACGCATCGCGCGCGTGCCCGATTTTCCACAGGTCGAAAAGCCGCAGGCTTCGGTGGCAGACGCGAAGAAGCTCCGCGACTGGCAGGGTGCGAAACTGCGCGAACTCGGGGAGATGGAATTCTCCGCGCTCCAAATTTCCGAAAGCGACAAAGGCGTGATCCTCGCCGAGTGCCCTGCGGACAGCGCCGCCTACAAGATGGGCCTTCGTGCGGGAGACTTTGTGCAAAGCGTGGACGATCGCGTGGTGCGAAACGTCGAGGAATTCCTCGGAGCGGCGGGACGACTCACTTCCGACAAGGATACGAAGATCTCACTCCGACGAGCGCGACAGGAAATGGCCGTCGAGATGCGAGCGAATGGCAAAGAGCCGGAGAAGCCATGACAAAGCCGCTAAAACACAATTCACAAAACCGAACATGAAACATATTCTCACCCTCCTCGCCGCCCTGCTGCTCGCGCCTCTGGCCGCGCTGCACGCGGCGGATACGCCCGATCCTTTTGCCAAATATCTCGATGGCAAGGCCCCAGCGATCACGCGCGAAATTGCGCCAGTGCCTGACGACATCACCGTGCGGCGTGTGTTGTTCCGCATCCGTGACAAAAACGAAGCGTATGCCGTCATCCCCACACCGAAGATGCCGGGCAAGCATCCGGGCATTTTGGTTTTGCACGGATCGGGCGGCAATGCGGAGGAAGAGAAGGCGATGGCTTGGGCGCAGCGCGGCTATGTCGCCGTCGCGCCGGACATGCCGGGGCTCTACAGCCCGCTCACGCATGGTGATCTGCCGATGAGCAAAGGCTACGCCGATGGCCGCTACACGATGCAGCCGGACACGACGAAGAGCGTCATCTTCGACGGCATGCTCGCTGCGATGAAAGCGCTCGATCTCCTGCGTGCACAGCCCGACGTGGACATGGCGAACATTGGCGTCTGCGGCGTTTCGTGGGGCGGCACGATGACGACGATGGTCTGCGGACTTGCGGGCGACAAAGTGAAGGCGGGCTTTGCCATCTACGGCTGCGGCTTCTTCGACAAAGGCGGCTGGCTTGGCGGCAAACCCTCGCCCACAGCCAAGCCCGGCAGCCTTTCTGTGAACATGACCGCAGAAGAACGCGAGCGCTGGCTGCGCGATCTCGACCCCGGACGTCGCGCGCCAAACATGAAGGCCGCGTTTTTCCACGCCGCCGCCGCGAATGATTTCTTCGGCTGGCCCGACGCCGTGCAGGCCACGCTCGACGCGATCCCCGGCGAGAAGAACCATCTCTACTCGCCGAACAGCAACCACAAGATTCTCGTCCCCGGCGGCACCGGCTTTGAAGGCATCAAGCAAGCGCCCGGCGCACCGCAACTCATCGGCAGTCGCGCGAACTGGCTCGCGATGGAGGTTCCTTACTTTGACTATTACCTCAAAGGCATCGGCAAACCGTTCCCGAAGGTCAGCATGGAGAAGAGCAGCGACGCGCACCTCGCCCACTTCAGCGTCACCGCGCCGCACGCGCTGACAAAGACCGAAGTCTATTGGGCGAAAGCCTATCCCGCCGGAGCGGAGAACGATCCCGAACAACTGCGCAAAGCCGAACTAAAACGCGAATGGATCGCCACGCCCGCGACGAAAACCGGCGAAACGTATGAAGCAAAGCTGCCGCCCGAAGCCGTCGTGTGGTTCGCGCTCGTCTCGGATGACCGGCCCGTGACGGTGTCGAGCAATCTCATTCACATTCCATGAGACGGACGATCACTTTCATTACTGCGCTGGTCGTGACATCGCTTGCCGTGATGCGAGCCGCAGAGGTCCCCAAGCCCAAACCCGTCAATCCCAACACCTGGATCAAAGCTGAGACCGACCACGCGGGTGCGATCTACCAGTGCGGGGAGAAAGCGATGTTCCGCGTGAGCCTGGCAGACAACGCACCGAGCGTGCCTGCCGAACTCGCATGGTCACTCACACTCGATGGCGCGAAGGTTTTGCAGCAAGGCACTGTCACGCTCAAAGACGGCGCGGCGACGGTGGAGGGAACCTTGGATCGACCCGGCGTGCTGCAATTCAAGGTAACGCCGACGGTGAATGCGGATGCGCTCGGCATCGGCATGGCGGGTGCAGCTTTCGAGCCTTACCACATCGCACCCACAGCGAAACTTCCGGCGGATTTCGAGGCGTTCTGGACCGCGCAGAAGGCGGAGCTGGCGAAGATTCCTCTCGATGCGAGGATCGAACCAGTCGCGCAGGACAATGCGGCCATCGAACTCTTCGAGGTCAGCTTTGCCAACATCAACGGTCTGCGCTCGCATGGGTATCTCGCCAAGCCGAAGGGCGCGACTTCGCTGCCCATCATGATTTCACAGCCGGGCATGGGCGTTCACCCAAATGGCTTGAAGGAATCGCGCTGGGTCATTGGCAATGCGGCGCTGGGTTTTCTCGCGCTCGACATGAGCGCTCACGACATGCCGATGGAGCGGACTCCCGAGGACGAGGCGCGGTGGAAGAAGTTCATGGGCTATCCCTACATCGGCAGCGACGACCGCATGACCTATTACTACCGGCAGGTCTTCACCGGCATGGTGCGCGGCATTGATTACATGACCTCGCGTCCCGATTGGAATCACAAGGCCATCATCAGCTCCGGCGGCAGCCAGGGCGGCGGCCTCGCCATCATCGCCGCTGCGCTCGATCCGCGCATCACCGCCGTCGTGAGCGTCGCGCCCGCGCTCGGCGAGCACACCGGCCCGCTCCACGGACGGCCCGATGCCGCACCGAGCAACCTCATCATGGGCCGCGACAAGAAGACTCCTGATCTCAAAATTATCGCCGCCACCGCCTACTACGACACCGTGAATTTCGCCCGCTTCGTGAAGGTGCCCGTGCTCATGAGCAGCGGCCTCATCGACACCGCCTGCCCACCCACGACCGTCCTCTCCATCTACAACACAATCCCCGGCCCCAAGCAGCTCGATCTCGCCCCGCTAATCGGCCACAACCAAGGCCCGCGCTTCAACGAGCTGCGCAACCGCTTCCTCATGGAACACGCAGGCATCGCCGACCCCTCTGGCAAAGCCACCGCTCCAACCAACCTGGGCGCACCTATCGAAAAGAAATGAAACCTATCCTGCTCACCGCCCTTTTTCTCTTGCCGTTGAGTGCATTGCAATCTGCCGAACCACGGCTCAAACCCAGGCTTCCCGCTCCGCTGTTGCTCATCAACGAATGGACCGAGCCTCGGCTTAAGCCCGGCGATCCCGCTCCGAAGCTGATTGCAACCGAATGGATACAAGGCGGACCGATCAAGGAGTTCGCCAATGACAAGGCCTACCTTGTCGAGTTCTGGGCCACTCCCTTGTGGACTTGTGACGACAACATCCCGCATCTCAATGCGCTATATCAAAAGTTCAAGGATAAGGGGCTCATAGTTGTCGGACAGAACGTCAATGCCAAGCTGGCGGGAGGCGATCCAACAAACGTCAAATCGCTTGTCGGGAAGAAGGCCAACACAAGGATCTATCCTGTCGCCTTGGATAGCGTGAACAAACTGCAAGGCACGATGATGGATACTTGGATGAGCGCTGCGGGTCAGACCTACCTCCCGTGTGCCTTCCTCGTTGGCAAGGATGGCAGGATAGCGTGGATCGGCAATCCTGCTGAAGTGACTGAAACGAAGATGACCTATCCTGCTGCCTTGGATGAGAAGATCGAAGAGCTTCTAGCAGGCAAATTCGATGTGGCGAAGGCGGCTTCCGAATTCCTGGCGGAACAGCAATCCGAACGAAAGGGCCATCTAAAACGCGTTGCCGAAGGTCTGCTTCAGAATGAGTCGCTTTCCGGTCAAGCGCTCGACAACGCCTATGAAATAGCCGTGAAGGCAAATGAAGGCGACTTCAACAATGACGAACAGCGGGCAGGTCATCTCGCGGTTCTCGCGCGTGCAACGTTCATGAAAGGCGAGAAGGGAAAGGCCGTCGAACTGCAAGAGAAAGTCATCGCCTTAATGGTGGATGCCAAGACAGACAAAGCGGACATGGCCCCCTACCAAGTGACCCTGGAGAGCTACAAGGCGGGACATCTCCCGGCCATGCCCCAACAGGAGGCGGTGATCACGCTCAAAACGGGCGACGCTGCCCCAAAGCTGAACTGCGGAGCGTGGATTCAAGGAAAGCCAGTCACGGAGTTCGCGAAAGACAAAGCCTATCTGATCGAGTTCTGGGCGACTTGGTGTGGACCTTGCGTGGCTGGAATTCCTCATCTCAACGCCCTACATCTCAAGTTCAGGGACAAGGGATTGGTAGTGATCGGTCAGAACGTCGAGGGCAAAGATCAGACACCGGTAAAAGCCTTCGTCAAAAAGATGGCAGACAGGATGACCTATCCTGTCGTCTTGGATCACCTGAGCGCCTCCGGGCAAGGCTCGATGGGTAAGACGTGGCTAGACGCTGCCGGATTGAATAGCATACCGTCCGCCTTCCTAGTCGGCAAAGACGGCAGGCTAGCTTGGATCGGCCACCCCAATGAACTGACAGAGAAGATGATCGAAGAGGTTCTGGCGGGCAAAGTCGATAGCTCGAAGCCCACCATCACCGCTCCGACCAATCTTGGCGCACCTATTGAGAAGAAATGAAAGGCTGCGCCGCACTTCACGTCGCCTTGCTGCTTGCGCCGCTCGCAGTTCACGCTGCCGATGCACCACTCCCCGAGTCGCCTCTGGCGGGCGCGGTGGCGTATGCGCCGCATCCGCACTTCCGTTGGCAGCGTGAGGCGGATGTGAAGATTGATGAAGTGCATCGCATCCAGATTGCGCGGGATGAGGCGTTCGCGGAGGTGGTTTGTGATGACCGGCTGGAAGTGGTGTCGCGCTTTGTGCCGGTGAAGGCGCTGTCGCCGTCGAAGTATTGGTGGCGTATGCGGCGTGGTGATGGCGAATGGTCGCAGGCCGTGGCGTTTGAAGTCCGTGCGCCGGAGCAGCAGTTCACGATTCGTGCGGGCAGTGATGAGGCGACGGTGGCGCGGGTGTTGGAGGAAGCAGCGGCGAGTTCTCCAGCGCGGGTGGATTTCGAGCCGGGCGAGTATCGGCTCGCGCCGGCGGAAACTAAGAGTCTCGTGACGCTGGCGAAGGCGCACGATCTCATCATTGACGGACACGGCTCGAAACTCGTGCTCGCAGGCACGCTGCTCACGCTGAATGATTGCCAGCGCGTGACGCTCCAGCATTTCACGGTGACGGCGAACCGGCCGGGTCACACGCTGGTGCGGGTGTTGAAGAAGGACTCGGCGAACGAACAGCTCATCGTGAAACCGGAGCCGGGCTACGATGCGGATGTGCCGCGCTACTTCAGCATGGAGGGCAGCGGCGGGAGTTTCCTCGGCTGCATGGATGCGAAGGATCACGGGAAGTATCTCGTCGGCGCGGGCATCTCGGCGCGCACAGTTAAGGTTGCACCAGCGAAGGATGAAGTGGGCGCGTTTGTGTTCAGCCCGGTGAAGGCGGCGACGCTGGATCTGATGCCGGTGGGCGCTGTCGCGGTTGTCACGTCGTATCATTGGCAATGGGTGCAAATGAACCGCACGGACGAATGCACATTCAGCGATGTCACGGTGACGGATTTGCCCGGCGCGTTTTGCGGCGGCAGCAACAACTCCGCGCGCAGCTATCTCGCGTGCAAAGTGAAGCCGCGCTCGCCGCAGGATTACTTCGGCGGCCACGCGGCCACGGGCAGCGGACGCGTCGGCGAATGGATCGAGGGCTGCGAGTTCGAGTGCCTGCCGGACGATGGCCCGGCAGAGCAATCGTTTCGTCAGGCCATCAAAGGCGCGGACGGCGCGGATGCGATCCTGCTCGGTGGAAACGCCGTGCGCCAAGGCGACCGCATCGCGCTGGTGAATGCGAAGAACGGCCTCGGCGTGTCGGCCATGGCGCAGGAGGTGAAAGGCGCGCGCGTGCAGTTGGATCGTCCGCTGGCGGAACTGCTCGCGGCCATCCAGCAAGATTCAGCGAGCGGCTGGAAGAGTGTATTCCTCTACTGCGATGCGCCGAGCAATGAAGACTTCGTCTATCGCCACAACCGCACCGTCGGCGGACGTGCGCATGGCGTGAAATTCAACGGCACCCGCGCCTGGATCGCGGACAATCATTTTGAAAACCTCAACGGCAACGCCGTGCTCGCGGGCTACACCTCCGAAGTCTCCGGCCACGGCGCGCGCGATGTCGTCGTCAGCGGCAACACCATCCTGCGTTGCGGCTGGACGCCAATCAACGTCTGGTCCACCTCCGGCCTCGGCGGCAACATCATCGTCCGAGACAACCGCATCACCGAAACCCGCGACGCCGCCATCGCCATCAAAGGCTGCGATGGCGTGAGCATCACCGGGAATGAGTTCACGTCCTCCACACCACCGAAGCAGGGTGCATGGATCACTGCTGAGAAGACGAAGGACTTGCGCGTGTCCGGTAACGAGCACACAGCCGAGGTGCCGGAGATGAAGGCCGATCCCGACCATCTTTGAATACGACAGAAAGAATCATGAAACACACCCTCACCCTCATCATCGCACTGCTACTGGCGCATCAAGCCTTCGCTCTCGACCATTCGTCCGGCTTGGTGCCGAATGGGGATTTCGATCTGGAAGACAAAGGCACACTCGCGGGTTGGCTGCCCTTTGACACGGTGCCGGACATGGTGCCCAACAACGTGCATGGGGTTCCCAGCGGCTACTTTGAATTCATCTGGGACACGGCTTCCGATGGCGGCGGCAAAGGATCACTTCTGCTCAGGGGAAAAGGCAACCGCCTGCCAGTGTTCCCCGGTGTCTCGCCGCTTACGGCTCGCAGTGAGACGGTGGCTTACATCATCTCACCGAAGATGCCGGTGAAGGAGAATGCGGAATACAAGCTCACCTATTCCATCAAGACCAGCGGCATGGCCGATCCAGAGACGAAGCAACCCGCGCGCATCGCCTTCGAGTTCCGTTGTTACCAGGGCAATGGCAAGCCTGGCTATGGTGCGCACAACGGGCGCGTGCTCAATCGCAGCGGGAAGGACAATGACAAGCAGCTCTCCAGTTTCGAGACACCCACGCACTCCGAAGACATCGCCGACTGGCAACACTGCGAAGCCGTCATCAAGACGCCGCCTGCCACTACGGATCTTGAGTTGCGTGTGCGAGCCATGTGCACGAAACCGGGACAGAAGTTCTCGGTCTGGATCGACAACATCAAGCTCGTGCCAGTCTCTGGCGAAGCCTTTGAAACGAAAACTCCCGAGACGTGGCAACCTCGCGCCATGCCTCCGGCGATGACGCGTGGTTTGGCCACTGGCGACCTCGAACTTCTCGCGCCGCCGGTGCCCTATGGCAGCCGCATTCAGCGCACGATGAAACTCCTCGCGACCAGCACGCCCGAGCATCGGAACAAGGTGCGCATCCTTTGCTACGGTCAGTCAATCATGGCGCAGGCTTGGTGGCGTGTGATCCAGGCCGATCTGCATCAGCGCTATCCGAATGCCGATCTCGAAATGGTGAACCTCTCTCTCGGCGGCTTCATGTCGAATGACCTCATCCACTCGGCGGAAACGGACATGATTCCGTTTTATCCCGATCTGGTGCTCTTCCACGATTACATGCGCAATGGTCCCGAAGAAGTCGAAACGCTTTACGGCGGGCTGCACCACCGCACCACGGCTGAGATGCTCACGCTCACGCATCACGTCGCATTCCCCGGCACGACCAGCATCTTCACTTTGAATGCCCGCAAACACGACGAGGAAGCCGTCATCATCAATGATACGGCGAACAAACACGGCTTCGAGGTGGTGCAGATTCGCGAAAACTGGAAGCACCTCCTCGCCTTGCTCCATCCCGGCCAGGAACCGCGTCTGGCCGCGCAAAACTACCTTCAGGATCAGGTGCATCTCGCCAAACGTGGCGAGCAGCTCATGCAGCAAATCACAGCCCGTCACTTCGAATACCGGCCCGATCATAAGCCCACCTGGCTCGACAAGATTCGCGTGTATTCCCCCGATGGCGAGCGCTGGCCGCAGACCGGCGATGAGTATCCCAGCCAGGGCAAGCCGCTGACCAAGCCCTTGAAGTTTGAGTTCGAAGGCAATCGCATCGACCTCATCACCGCACCCGTCACCAGCACTCCAGGCAGTGCGAAGATCCTTATTGATGGCAAGGCCCCATCGGCCATCCCCAACCTCTACACAGCAACACGGACCACTTTGGTCGAAGGCTCGCCGTGGCCCTACATCAAGCATGTGCAGACCAGCGGCCAACCTTTGCCGGAAGAATGGACGCTCACCTACACCAAGGTCACGCCGCGCAACCTGCCCGACGGCAAGCCCGACAACTTCGAGATCGAGTTTGACCTCACCGGCAGCATCACAGGCCCCGACGGCAGCGGCAGCACACGTGAGCGCTTTGTCTCAAAGTCCGGCCGCATCACCATCGAGCCCGCATGGTTCCTGCCCGTCAACATCTGGGTTTCCACCAAGAACCAGCGCCCACTCGTCGGTGCCGTCGTGAATTGGAAAACGATCCTGATGGGCAACGATCAATGGAAACCGAAGTCCGGCATCGATCCTGCCATCGAGGACCGATTCGTCCTAGCGCAGGGCCTTTCTAACTCGAAGCACACACTCGAAATCATTCCCAACAACGATGGTTCTCTCGCCTTGCGTTGCCTCATTGTGCATCAGCCAGTTCGGTGAAGGATTTCGCGCACTGACTATGACGAGCTATCTTGCTATCCTCACCGCACTGCTGTTAGCGCCACTCTCTGCGGTGCATGCAGCCGAGCCCGTTCTCCACGACGACCTGCTGAAGTCCTACGTCGAGCGATTCAATGCGGATGATCGCGAGGTGTTCGCGGAGGCGTTTCCGAATGCGAAGGCGCTGGAGTTTCTCTCGGCGAACATCCCGCTTTTCGAGTGTCCAGACAAGGAGCTGGAGCGCACGTATTACTTCCGCTGGTGGACGTTTCGGAAGCACTTGAAGCAGACGCCGGATGGCTTCGTCATCACGGAGTTCATGCCGAAGGTGTCGTGGTCGGGGAAATACAACACGATCAACTGCGCGGCGGCGCACCACATCCGCGAAGGGCGCTGGCTGAAGGACTCGACCTTCGTGCGCGAGTATCTCGACTACTGGCTGACCAAGGGCGGGCGCGTTCATGCCTACAGCTTCTGGGTGGCGGATTCGGTGATGGCGTGGTGCGATGCGACAGGTGATTACGCGCCGGCCAAAACGTGGCTGCCCGCGCTGATCAAGAACTACGAGTCGTGGGAAGCGAGCAGCCTCGATCCGGCGACGGGTTTGTTTTGGCAGTGGGACGGCACCGAAGGCATGGAAGGCAGCATCGGCGGCGCGGGCTTCCGGCCCACGATCAATGGCTACATGTATGGCGATGCGCAGGCCATCGCGCGCATCGCGGAGATGTGCGACAAGGCGGACGTCGCCCGCGCGAATCGCGACAAAGCCGCGCGCATCAAGGAACTCGTGCAGACGCGGCTTTGGAATGAGCAGCACCAGTTCTTTGAAATCCGCCGCAATCCCTTTGGCCTCTCGCTTCTTCGCTGCTGGCTGAACAACGATGCGGCACTGACGAAATCCGCGAAGCTCACCGCCTCCGCGTCTGGCAAGCCCGACATCATCACTGATCCGCGTGTGCCAGTGAAGTCTTCGGATCAATCGCTGGGCACCTACAACTTCGCGCGTCACATCGGCACCGAGGAGTGGCTGCAATTTGAGCTGCCGCAGACCACGGAACTCACGAGCTGTCAGTTCTATCTCTTCAATGGCGGCATGTTCGTGTCGCCGGATGCGTGTCGCCTGCGCTACCGCATTGAGGGCGAGTGGAAGGACATCGCCAATGCGCGCGGCGACATCGCGAAGTTCAATCGATGGAACACGCTCGCCTTTGCTCCCGTGCGCGCCGATGCGCTGAAGATTGAGTTCACGCTCCACGGCACTGACCGCAGCACCGCCCCGCTTTCCGAGGTGCGCGAACTCATCGGCTACGTGCCCTGGTGCTTCGATTTGCCCGACTCGAAGTTCGGCATCGCCTGGAAGCAACTCACCGATCCCAAGGGCTTCTCCGCACTTTTCGGACTCACCACCGCCGAGCAGCGGCACCCAGAGTTTGCGATTCAATACGACCGCCACGAGTGCCTGTGGAACGGCCCCATCTGGCCCTTCGCCACTGCGCAGACTCTCACCGCACTGGCGAACTACCTGAACCGCGAAGCGCATCCATCCGTCACACGCGGCGATTACTTTGCCGCGCTCAGCACCTATGCGCACAGCCATCGCCTGAAGCTCGCCGATGGCAAAGTCGTGCCGTGGATTGACGAAGACCAGAACCCCTTCACAGGCGACTGGATCGCCCGCACTTGCATTGAACGATGGGAAACGAAGGACCCGAAGAAATGGCAGATCAAAGGCGGCACGAGTGATCGCGGCAAAGACTACAATCACTCCACCTTCTGCGACCTCGTCATTAACGGCCTCATCGGCCTGCGTCCGCGCGGCGATGATGTGGTCGAAGTGAACCCGCTCGTGCCCGACGGCGCGTGGGATTACTTCTGCCTCGACCGCGTGCCATATCACGGCCGCACGCTCACGATTCTCTGGGACAAAACCGGCACTCGCTATGGGAAAGGCGCTGGCCTGCGCGTGCTCGCCGATGGCAAAGAGATCGCGCACGGCGATGCTTTGACGCGAGTGAACGGGAAGCTGCCGTGAGCAGCAGCACGCTCTCAATGAGAGAATTGTGCGCTTTCTTTGCTAATGACACGCGCAGGGCGGCTGTCCTGTATTGATGACAGACGAACCCTCCACGCCGCCCGACGCACACACGCTGCATGTGCAGCAGTTGTTTGTGCGGCATCAGCAGGCGGTGCTGGGCTATGTGCTTTCGATCGAGCCGAACCTCGCGGATGCGCAGGACATCGTGCAGGAGGTGTTTCTCACGGTGAGCAGGAAGGCGGCGACGTGGACGGCGGGCACGGATTTTCTGGCATGGGTCTGCACGGTGGCGCGCTATGAGACGTTGAATTTCCAGCGCAGTCGCACACGGCGCGTGGGGCGGCTGGACGATGATGTGGTCGAGCTGCTGCACGCGGGCGGACCGGCAGACGAGGCGGTGCTTCAGCGGCGTCTGACGGCGTTGCAGCGGTGCATGGGGAGGCTCGCGCCGCGGGCGCGCGAATTGGTTGGGAGGCGGTATCACGGAGGGCAGATGCCGGAGCAGATCGCGCCGGCCGTCGGGTGGACTCCGAATGCGGTGCGCGTGGCCCTTGCCCGTGCGCGTGATTTTTTGCGCGAGTGCCTGGAGCAGCAGCTTTCCGCCACCGAATCATGATGAACACGCGACGCCTCGAAGAACTCACCGATGCCTGGCGAGATGGCTGTCTCACTGAGGCGGACGCGGCGGAACTCAGCGCGACCTTGCGCGAATCCGAGGACGCGAGGTGCATTTTTCGCGACGGGGCGCAGATGCACGGGTTGCTTCATCGCGCCGTGATGGCTGCGGCTGTGGTTGAGGCGAGCAGTCATCTTTCAGCGCCGCGCGAAGGTGTCCGCGCCGTGGCACGGCCTCGCTTCCTTCGTCTGTCGTGGGGTTCGCTCGCGGCAGCGGCAGCGTTGATTGTCTTCTGCGGGATCGCGCTCATTCAGTGGATGGGGCGCGGAGTTGAAATCGAGGTCGTGCAGCGGTCTTCCGG
The DNA here is from genome assembly GCA_903882875.1 of uncultured Spartobacteria bacterium. Lineage (GTDB taxonomy): Bacteria > Verrucomicrobiota > Verrucomicrobiia > Chthoniobacterales > Chthoniobacteraceae > SXWH01. Next base: position 18,540 of record CAIRYQ010000010.1, read on the forward strand.
TGCCTCGGTTGAATGGAAAGCCGGGGACAAGGTGCGCGCAAAAGAACTGACGATAGTGCGCGGCACGATGCGGCTGCGGCTGGCGTCGGGCGTGGTGATGGATGTCACTGCGCCGGTGGAGATGAGGCTGCTCGACGCGATGCACGTGCGCGTGCTCTCGGGGCGCGTGACGGCGGACGTGGGCGAGCGCGGGAAGGGCTTTGTGATCGAGACGCCGGAGGCCCGCGTGGTGGATCTTGGCACGGTGTTTGGCGTGGATGCCTCCAGCGCGGCGAAGACGGATGTCGTCGTGTTCAAGGGGCAGGTCGAGGTCTTTGAAAAGGGCGCGAAGGAGCGTGTGGCACTGCTCAATCAAGGCGAGGGCTTGCGCGTGGAGCGCAATCGCCGCGCCTCGCGGATCGTGAACGTGACGGGCGTGGATGAAACCGGCGCATGGAGCGCACAGGAGCGCGCTGCGGAGAGCGCGGTGATCACTGCTGTAGGCGATAGCATGAGCGCGGATGACGAGCAGGCGAAAAAGTGGCCGTCATTGCGAAACTTTTACCGCATCGTGCCGCGCGGATTGCGCGATGGGGCGCTGGCCTTTGCGGATGAGCTTGATCAATGGAGCGCGGTGCCGTCGTCGCTCGTGGGTGCGGATCTTGTGCGCACATTTTCCGTGGACGCATTCAACTGGTGGATGCGGATGACCGTGGCCATTCAGCGGCCGTGCGAAGTCTTTGTGTTCGTGGATGCGCGCAATGAAGTGCCTGCCTGGCTGTCGAATGAATTCACGAACACTGGCGAGACGATCACGCTCGACTGGCGGCGTCGCAGCGATCCGCACCAAGTCGCGCGAAAGCTGGAGTATGCGGTCTGGAAAAAGACGGTGACGCAAGCGGGCGAAGTGCAGCTCGGACCGCCCTACCCGAATCCGCCCGCAGACAAAATGAGCTTCAGCCCCAATCGCATGTTCGGCGTCGCCGCGAAGCCGCTGCGGTGAATTTCAAAGCAACACCACTCCATCACTCCAACGCTCGATTTCTCCAAAGCCATGAACACACCGCTCAACCGCCGCCACTTCCTCCGCAGCAGCACCGCGCTGATCGCGCTGCCGTTTCTCGAATCACTCGGCTTCCGCCGCTTCGCCTCTGCCTCGCAGATCCCCGCACGGCCGAAGCGCATGGTCTTCATTGGCATCGGCTGGGGCGTGACGCAGGAGACTTGGTATCCCGATGTGAAGCAGACGGGCGCAGAGTGGACGCTGCCCGAGGGATTGAAGCCGCTGGCGAAGCATCAGAAGGACATCACGATCATTCAGAATTGCTTCCACAAGCACTCCATCGATCCGCATTCGTGCAGCACGTTTTGGCTCACGGGCGCGAACAAGTTCGGCGTGCCGGGCAAGAGTTTCAGCAACACGATCTCGGTGGACCAGGTGGCAGCGGAGCAGTTCGGCAAGGACACGCGGTTCACATCGCTCGCGCTCAGTGGCTCGGGCGAGAGTCATGGCGCGGGTTTGTCGCTCGCGTGGAATCGTCAGGGCAAGCCGGTGGCGGGTCTCGACAATCCGGTCGCGGCTTTTCACAAGCTCTTCTCCGATGAGAAGACGTCGCTTGCGCAACGACAGGCGGAGTTGAAGCGCCAGCAGAGCGTGCTCGACACGGTGCTCGTGGATGCACGCGCGCTGGGTCGGGATCTTGGCAAGGAGGACAACGACAAGCTCAGCGAGTATCTGGAATCCATCCGCGACATCGAGACGCAGCTCGCGAAGGAAACGCAGTGGCTCGATGTGGAGAAGCCGAAGCCTGGCCTGACCGAACCGAAGAATGGTGTGAGCGGTTTGAATGAAATCCGTCTGATGTATGACCTCATGGTCGCCGCGTTGCAGACGGATTCGACGCGCGTGGCGACGTATCGTCAGCCGGTGGATGTGTTGATCAAAGGTCTCGGTTTGAAGTTCGCCGGACACAACATCAGCCACTACACGCCCGGCGCGCGCATGGAGGCCAGCCAGGCACGCGACCGCGGCCAGTCCGAGTTGCTCGCGCATTTCATCGAAAGGCTGAAGACCACGAAGGAGCCGGATGGCTCCACGTTGTTCGACCACGTCAGCGTCGCGCTCGGCACGAACGTGCGCAGCCAACATTACCTCGACAACTGCCCCACGCTGCTCACCGGCGGCGGCGCCGGCATCAAGCTCGGCCAGCACCTCGTGATGTCCGATTCGAAGACGCCGCTGTGCAATGTGTGGCTGACGTTGCTCAATGGCGTCGGCGTGAAATCGAAGTCGTTCGGCGACAGCACGGGAATTATCGAGCAACTCCGCGCTTAAGCGGACAAGGGGAAACCTTCTCAATCTTTGCTCTGCGTGAAATCGCTCTGCCTATTTTTGCTGTCCGCATCCCTCGTCCACGCCGCCACGGAAGCGGTGATGCCGGAGTCGCAGCGGGTGTTTTTCAAAAACTACTGCGTCTCGTGTCACAACGAGGAAAAGCACAAGGGCAAGGTGCGGCTCGACGACATTCCGTTTCGTATCGCCGACATCCCGACGGCGGAGCGTTGGCAGAAAATCCTGGGCGCCATCAACTCGGGCGACATGCCGCCCGAGGATGAGAAGCAACCGAAGCCGGAGGAAAAGGCGGCGTTTCTCGAAGTGCTCTCGAAGCAAATCGTCGTCGCGCTCAAGGCGCTGTCGGACACGGGCGGGCTTATCACGATGCGGCGGCTGAACCGTCGCGAGTATGTGAACACGATTCGCGATTTGCTCGATGTCGAGGTGCGTCCGAAGGATTTGCCGGCGGATGATGACGGCGGTTCGTTCGACACGATTGGCTCGGGCTTGTTCTTCTCCAGCGACCAGTTTCAGCAATATCTCAAGCTCGCGCGCATCGCGCTGGATGAGGCCATCGTGAGCGGGCCGAAGCCGAAGGCGAAAACGCAGCGGCGCGAGCCGGAGGTCGAGGCGAACAAGCACGCACAAGGTCAGCACGAACATTACGCGAAGGACAAAAAGAGATACGAGGACTGGAAGGCGTCCGGGAAGCCGCCGACTGATTTCGGTTTCGAGGATGAAGCTGACGCGAACATCAAAATCGCGCTCGTGCGCGGCCACATGGCCGGCTTCACCAGTTACCTCGCGGAGCCAGCGACGAAAACGGGGCTCGTGCTCGAATCGTTCATGGGCCTGCTCGGTCAGGATCAGACGCGGCTGCCGGGCAATGCCGCGCCCGGCGCGTATCGCTTGAGCATCCGTGCGGCGGCGATGGATCCCGCACATCCTTGTTTCATTGAGGTGGGCATGCACGGCAATGGTTCCGGCGTCGGTGAGATCGACATCCTTCGCTGCGTGAAAGTCACCGCGCCAATGGACGCACCGCAAATCATCGAGGTGCCGTTCACGAACACCAAGTCCGGCAGCCACGTCGTCGCGGTGCGTGAGCGGCGGCACAACACATCGGACGCCGCGTATTTCATCGAGGGCCAGCGCAGCAAGGAGAACAACGGCAATGCCTATCGCGCGACGGCGTGGATTGACTGGGTCGAATGGGAAGGCCCGTTCGTCGAGCAATGGCCGCCGCGTTCGCACGAGCTGGTGCTTGGCAAAGAGGCGCTGCCCGCAAAGCCGAGCGCGGCGGACGCGCGGCGCATCATCGAGCGATTCGCCGAGCGTGCGTTTCGCGGTCGCGCGGTGACGCCGGAGTTCATGGAGCGATTGATGACGCACTTCGACGAGCGCATCGCCGCGGGCGAGACGTTCCTCGATGCCATCAAGACGCCGCTGAGCATCGTGCTCGCATCGCCGAGTTTTCTTTATATCGCGGAGAGCAGTTTGAGCTTCAGCCCGAATGGCAAAGAGAAGTCCGCGGCCAAGCCCGGGCGACTTTCACAGACAGAACTCGCCACACGCCTCGCCTACTTCCTCTGGAGCAGCCCGCCGGACGAGGCGCTCATGCAACTCGCCCGCGATGGCAAACTCAGCGACGCATCGGTGCTCGCACGCGAGGTGGACCGGATGCTCGCGGACGAGAAGGTGATGCGTTTTATCAGCGGCTTCACGCATCAATGGCTGCACATGGTGCGGCTCGATTTTTTCCAATACAACCATCGCCTGCACCCTAGGTTCGACGGCAGCGTGAAGGAGTCCGCGCGACGCGAGGTTTATGAAACGCTGCGCGTCGTGTTGCGCGAGCGCCTGCCGCTCGGCGCGCTGTTGAAGAGCGACTTCGTCGTCGTGAACGACATCCTCGCCGACTACTACGGCCTCGGCGGCGTGAGCGACGATGCTTTCCGAAAGGTGCCCGTGCCAGCGGGCGTGCCGCGCGGAGGCTTGCCAGGCATGGCCGCCATCCTCGCGATGGGCAGCGATGGCGACCGCACATCGCCCGTCGAGCGCGGTGCCTGGGTGCTGCGCCATCTCATCAATGACCCGCCGCCGCCCGCGCCTGCGAATGTCCCGCAGCTCAGCCGCCTCGCAGGAAAGCTCATGCCCGCGCGCCAGCTCATGCTCGTGCATCAGGAGCAGCCGCAGTGCTCGCAATGTCATCGCCGCATTGACCCCATCGGCTTCGGTTTTGAGCACTTCGATGCCGTCGGCCTCTGGCGCGAAAAGGAATACACCGAGATTCCGGTGCTCAACCAGTTCGCCCGCGAGACCAAACTCTTCCCCGTCGACACCAGCGGCACGCTGCCCGACGGCACCGCCTTCGATGGTTTCGAGCAACTGCGCGAGGCCATCGCGAAGCGCGAGGCTGACTTTGCGAAAGGACTCGTCGAGCACCTTATCGAGTTCGGCCTCGGTCGCCCGTGTGGCTTCTCCGACGACGACCTCGTGCAGTCCGTCTTGGAAAGCGCGAAGCCACAGCACTACACCCCGCGCGCGCTCATCCAGGCGCTTGTGAGCAGCAGGGAGTTTCACACCAAGTAACGTCATGCGCAGGAACCTTCGGACTCTCGCCATCGCCACCCTCGCATCGCTCGGCGTCGCGTCATTGCACGCGCAAAAGGAGAGCACCCCCATTCCCGACGCGCTCAAGACACTCGTGCGCTCGAAGCGGCATCACGATGAAGTTCCGGCGGTCAGCATCTTCACCAAAGGCGGGCTGCCGGCGATTTCGCTCAGCACGCCGACGCCGCTGACGGACTCGCAATGGGCCGCCATCACTGCGATTCATCCGCGCGTGCTTCAGTTCAACGACCAAGCGCTCACCGACAGCGACATGGACCGTCTCATCGCGCTGGATCCCATCGAGGTATCGCTGCGCATCACTCCGCTCACTGGCAGCGGCGCGGCAAAGTTTGGCCGGATGCTGCATCTGAAAGTGCTGGAGACGCATCACATTCACACAGCAACACCGGAGGCGAAGGACGCACTGGCGCAGCATCCGTCGCTCGAAGTGTTCCGCACGGCGGGCGAGTTCTGCATCGATGCCTTGCGCGCACCGAAGCTGAAGTCCGTGGAGCTCGCGGAGCAGGCGGCGAACATCGCGCGCGTCGAGGAACTCGCGGCGCATTCGAAAATCGAAACGCTCAGCCTCTTTGCCCATCGCATCCTCACCGTGGACGATGCCTGTCTAGCCAGCGTCGCGAAAATCAAAACGCTCAAGACGCTGCGTCTGTCCTTCGTGCCGCTCACGTTCGACGGCGGATTGAAGCCCTTGCTTGAGTTGCCGAACCTCACGGAACTCAGTCTCTATATGGTAGAGGTGTCGGACGCCGATTTGCAGAAGTTCAAAGCCGCGCGTCCGCAGGTAAAAGTGAAGCACACGCCGATGACGCCGGAATATCGCAAGACGCTCGATGACATCATTGCGAAGCAAAAGCACGCTGCGACGCTCGACACACCAACGCTCCGCGTCGAAGTCTCCGACAAGGACGGCGCGCTCATCATCACCGACCCGCGCAACAAACGCGTGTGGCAGCAGGTGCGCGCGGAGACGGACGAGGCTTTGAAACAACGCATCATCGGCTTCGATGCCGGGCGCAATGAACTCACGCTCGAATGCGGACTCGGGGGCATTCGCGCGGATGGCAAACGCGGTGTCGCACTGGCGCGCATCACACTGCGCATCCCACGCGGCAAGGCCGATGTGGAGATGACGCTGCAACTCGACACGAAGGAGCAGTGGCGGCAGGCGTCGTATCCGTATGTCTTCGCGCGCGACGGCGAGCGCGTGAGCAATCTCTTCCCGCACTGCGAAGGCATGCTCGTGCCCGTGCGCAAGGCCGATCCCGACTGGCTCGCGCTGCCCGATGGCGACTTCTACGGCGGCGTGCATTCGTATTTGATGTGCCTCGGCCTCGTGGACGAAGCGAGCGGCGAGGGTTTGCTCACGCTGCTGCCGGACATCGAGGCCACGATGCTCAAATGGCGCGACGTGCCGGTGAACACGCAGACCGTCGTCGCGCCGCAGCTCGTGTGTCGCGCGAACAATGGCGCGTTCGACCGCCCGTGGCGCATGACCTTTTCCTTCAGCGACAAAGGCGGCTACGTCGCGATGGCGCAGCGTTACCGCGAATTCTTCGCCGCGCAGGGGCTGCACAAAACGCTGCGCGAAAAAGCTGCCGAGAATCCCGCCGTGAACGACATTCTCGGCGCGCCCACGTTTTGGGCCAACACACGAACGCCGAAACTCGCCGCCGACATGGCCGACGCCTTCCGCGCTGCCGGAGTGGACCGCTGCCTCTTCGCGATGTGCAACGTCCCTTTGCACAAACCCGACGTGCCCGATTGGGAGCAACAAATGGCCGATGCCATCAAGCACGTGCGCTCGCTCGGTTATCACGTCTATCGCTACGACCAGTATCGCGATGCCTTCGAGCCGGACCCAGGCAAAGGCCACAGCCATCAAATCAACACCAACGCCTGGCCCGACAAACTCGTGCATCGCGCCGACGGCACGCGCGTCGCCGCCTTCGGCCCGCAGAGCGGCATCGTGTGCGCAAAGTTCTTCCTGCCGCTCGCGATGGAGACCTTCGACCGCGAGTTCCGCGACTTCGACTACAGCGCGCGCTTCGTGGATTGCCTCGGCTCCGTCGGCTTCAACATGGAAGCCGAGTGCTTCGACCCTGCGCATCCCTGCGACCGTTACTTCACGCGCCAGCAACGCAGCGCACTGCTCGCCGAAGTGTGCCGCCGCGGCAAACTCGCCGCCACCGAGTGCGGCATTGATTACCTCATCCCGCACACGCATTGGTTTGAAGGCACCAGCACGCTCGTGCGCTGGAAGGAGTTCTTCCTCGCGAAGCAAACCACGGAAAACATCGGCATCAATGACGCCGCCGGCGGCAAAGTCACCGACCGCATGAACACACTCGGCAAGCTCGAACCCACCGCGAAGGCTGACCTCACCCTCAGCATCAGCCCGCGCCACCGCATCCCGTTCTATTCGCTCTGCCATCACGACGAAGTCATCACCACCTGGCGCTGGGAAGACGGCATGGACGACCCGCCTGTGTATTGGCAACTGAAGAACCTCTGGTCCGTCCTCAGCGGCACCCCGCCCATGTATCGCACCACCGCCGACCACATCGCCAAGTATCGCGAGCAAATCACCCGCACGCAGCACTACGTCAGCGATTGGGTGAAGGAGGTCGCCCTCGACTCGATGACCAACCACCGCTTCCTCACCGAGGATCACAGCGTGCAGGAGACTGAGTTTTCTTCTGGTCGCGGCGTCGTGGTTAATTTCGGCGACACGGATTTCACCACGTCGGATAAGCAGGTCGTGAAGTCCCGCGAATATCTCATCTTTCGCAAAACGGAAGAAGGGCGTGCCTATCAATCGCCTCCGTATTCAAACGTGTTCGCACGCTGAAAATTGTCGGTTCGTTTCTGACGAGCAGTTGTCGATTCCACGAAACACGCTCCGCTCCTCAATTTGCAGTAGAGCGCACACTTGTGATGATATGATCTGTTCAGCCTGCTAACGTTTCCCTTGGTTCAGTCGGGCAACCGCCTGCGCGCGGGACTGGACATGCAGCTTCTCATAGATTCGCTCGATGTGCGTGCGCACCGTGGAGTAGCTGATGACGAGTTTGTCCGCGATCTCCTTGTAGAGGTAGCCTTCGGATAGCAGTTGGAGGATTTGCGTTTCGCGCTCGGAGAGTGAAGCAGTGGCAACCGATGCGGCGGGGGCGGCGGCGGGTTTGTTGAACGCCTCGACGACACGGCGTGCGATCTGGCCGCTCATCGGTGCCCCACCGGCATAGACGTCGCGCACAGCGGCGAGGAGTTGCGCTGTGCGAATGGGCTTGAGCAGGTAGCCGCATGCTCCGGCGCTGAGGCTGCTAAAGATGGCGTCGCTGTCGTCGTAGCTCGTGAGCATGACGATTTGTGGCTTGGGAAGGATGGCGGCGAGTTCGCGCACGCAATCCACTCCGCTCATGCCGGGGAGGTGGATGTCCATGAAGATCACGCGCGGCTTGAGCGCCGGGATTTTTCGCAGTGCCTCCTCGGCAGTGGCGAATTGCCCGACGCATTCGATGTCATCCGCAGTGCCGAGCATCGCCGCGAGACTACGGCGGATGCGCGCGTCGTCTTCGACAATGGCTACGGTGATGGGCATGTTGAATTCATTCGGGCTTCGCGAGAGGCACGGTCACGGAAATGCTCGTGCCTTTGCCGACTTCGCTTGTTCGTTCGAGCGTGCCGCCGATGCCGCTGATGCGCTGCATCATATTGCCTGTGCCATCGCCTGCGGCGGAAGGATCCGCGATGCCGCGTCCATTATCTTCGACGCGGATGTTGAGCCGATGATCGTGGATGCGGATGAGCAACCATGCCTCGGTCGCGTGCGCATGTTTCACGATGTTGTGCAGCGCTTCTTTGACGGTGAGGAAAAGGTGGTGGCGCTGCGCGGAGGACAGAGCCGCATCGGGCAAAGCGGCGGGGATGTCGAGCCGACACGGAATCCCCGCCGCATTCAGGTAGTTCTGCGCGTAGTTGCTGAGGAAAGGCACGAAGCCCTTGAGCGAATCGTTCGCGGGATTCACGGCCCAGACCATCTCGTCCACCTGGCGCGTGAGATTCTGGGCAAGATCGAAAATTTGATCAAAGTGACACTTGGCCTTCACCGCGTCGCCCGCATCCGCCTGTGCGAGATCGCTGAGCAGTGCGAGGTGGGTGAGGTCGGCCCCGAGGTTGTCGTGCAAATCGCGCGCGATGCGGCTTCGCTCATGCTCGACGGCACGTTCGCGCTCCAGTGCATCGAGGCGGCGCTGCATGCGATTGCGTGTGATTTGGCGGACGATGAGCGAGATCGCCGCGGCAGCCAAGGCGGCGATGACGAAGGCAAAGAGCTTCGTTTCATAAAACGGCGGCACGACGATGATCCGCGTGATGCTCTCCGCGCCGACGGCTTTTCCCTCGATGGTGTGCGCCTGCAATTTCATTCGGTAGTCGCCCACCGGCAGATACGGATACGAGATGCGCGAGCTGCCGCCCCAGCCGATGGAATACGCTTCCTTCCACTCGATGACGATGCGGCTGAATGAACTGAGCGCGGGATGCTGCAAACTCGTCGTGAGCCAGCCGCCAAACGCATCCGGTCGGTCGTCGCGCATGATGATCATCGGCGGCCTGCCCTCACGAGGAGCGATCTGTGCGATGCTCAGACTCGTGCCGTGCCGCGCCCATCCTGCTGGCGTGCCGGCGCTGGTTTGCATGAGCGATCCCTCGGCAGGGACGAGCGAGACGCGCTGGCTCGTCTGCTGTGCATCGCGGGGAATCAGTGTGATGCTGAGGTCGGCGATGGCATACACGCCCATCGTTTGCTGTGGACCGGCGCTGCTCATCCAAATCTGCAAGCGCTCGGCTCCGGCAGGAATTTCCAGCGATTCCCTGCGCGCGGTGAAGCGCGAGGTCTGCACGTCGCCAGTCCAACCCGAAGACTCGCCGTGAGCATCGAATTCCTCGCCAGAGATGGTGTTGTCCTTCGCATCATTGAAACGCACGGTGAAGCGCATCACGCCGATGGGATCGCGCCGATCACGATCCGCGCCTTCGAGCTGATAACGATAACGCAGCGGCTGTGTCGCGGGCGCAGACTGCTCGCTGAAGTCAATGTCGAGCATCCGCGTGTGCGCACGCACTTCGACGGCGGTTTTTTTGTCGTCAGGGACCGGCAAACGAATGCCGTCGGCCTCGATTTTCGAGATGGTGAATGGCTCGGCCGCTTGCGTGAATGAAAGCGCCATGAGAAGCGATACGCCGAGCAAACCCCGCCAGTGATGCTGGCGCTGAATGGTTTCGTGTTGGCTGCGATGTCGGGACATGGATGCTGCGACCGTGCGCCGCGCAGGAGTTAATTCAAATACGTCGCCTCGTTGCAGAACAACAAAGCCTGCACGAGCGTCTCCCAAGGTGTCAGCGCGGTGCGTTCGACGAGCGTGCCTTCGTTGAGCACGGCGGCTTTGGCGGCGATGTCGCTGGCGTGTTTTTCTTTGTCGAGGAGTTCTTTGGCGCGTTGCTCGGCTTTGTCGAGGAGGGCGCGCTGTTGTTTTTCGAAGTCGGATTGCCGAGCGGTTTCAAGTTGGAGGAATTTGGTGGCCTTGGCGAGTTCGAGCGCATTCGGGGTGCGCTGGAAGACGACTTGGTAGATGGCGCGGACAACGTCGTCGTTGCGACGTGTGGCGAGCGCGGCTCTCACTTCATCGCGCGCCACGATGCGGCGCACGATGTCGATCGTGAAGGGGCTGTTCATCAAGAAGAGCGATTGCTGCGGGACGATGGTCGAAGTGCGACGCGTGTTCGGCTCGGTGGGATTGGCAAAGTCGAACTGCGTGAGCAACTCGGGCACGTTCGCGCGGTCGATGTAGCCGTAGATGCTGCGGCGGTGTGAATACGGCTCGCTCACGAGATTCACGGGCGGACCGTAGCGGGATGCGTCGAGCGCGCCGGCCATCGTGAGCATCGAGTCGCGGAAGGCCTCGAAGTCGAGGCGGCGGATGTTCGCGCGCCAGAGGAGGAAGTTGCCGGGGTCGAGCTTCTGATACTCGGCGAGGTGCGGAGTGAGCGCGCTCTGCTGATACGCGGCGGAGAGCATGATGAGCTTGTGCAGCGGCTTCATCGTCCACGCGGGTTTGCCGGGCATGTCCTGCATGAACCACCACGCGAGGTAGTCGAGCAGTTCGGGGTGCGAGGGCGTGCCGGCGCGGCTGCCGAGGTCGTCGGGCGTGCGGATGAGTCCTTCGCCGAAGAGCTGCATCCACGCGCGATTCACGGCGACGCGCGCGGTGAGCGGGTTGCTTTTGCTCGCGATGGTCTGCGCGAGTTCGAGGCGTCCGCTGCCGTGCGTGAAGGGCTTTGCGCCGCCGGGGCTGAAGGCTTCGAGGTAGCGGCGCGGCACGAGGCGTTTCGCGGCGGGGTCGCTGCTGAGCGGTCTGTTGCCGCGCGGATAAATCGGCGAGTCCATCGGCTGCGGCAAATCCTCCACGACCATCCCGCGCATCGGTCGCGCGGGGTTCGTGAGCTTGAACATGTTGATGCCGTTCACGCGGCCCACGGTTTCGAGTTCGCTGCCGCGCGCGTCGTGGCCGCGGCATTCTTCGAGGAGTTTCAGCTCGATGGAGTCGCCCGGCTCGCAATGCGTGTTGCCGCGCATCGGCAGCTCCGGCGCGATGAGCCGATACGGATACACGGCGAGTTCCATCAGCGGCAGGTCGCGATGGCCGACGACCTTTTCGCGCAGCTCCCAAATCTTCGTCGTCATGCCGCCGCCGGTTTTGATTTCGGCCACGAAGTCCTCGCACTTCGGGCCAACGGGCCTGCCCGCGATGGACGCGACCGTTTCCTGCCAGAAGCGCGCGAACAACTCCGCCGTGCCCTCGACATCCGCGGGCAGCGTTTTCTGCTTCTTGAAAAAGTCGAGCACCACCGGGTTGTAGCCCTTGCGTTTGCCGGACACGATTTCGTCGAAGTATTTGCGATTGCCCGCGGCACTGCTCTCCGCGAGCGCGACGAACGGGCCGAAGATGGGATCGCGTCCGTTGAATTTGAAATTCGGCGCAAACTCGCCGCGCAGCCAATACGTGTCGTCGCCCGCGAGCCCGAGCTTCACCTTCAGCGCTTCGAGCGCCTTGCGGTCGGCGTCGGACTCGAACTTTTTGGATGTCGCGATGGCCCACTGAAAATACTTCGAGGCGTTCGCACGCATCCGCGCGTTCTCGCGTTTCGCGATGTGCAGATACGCGGCCCACGCGTGGTCCTGCAGCTCGCGGAGTTTGCCCTCGTAGGTCTGAAACTCGCGCGACGCTGTGTTGCCGCCCCAGATGACCGGCCCCTCGGTCGGTTGCGTGGTGCTGCGGAAGACGCCGTGCAGCGCGTAGTAGTCGGCCTGCGTGACGGGATCGAATTTGTGATCGTGGCAGCGCGCGCACGCGAGCGTGAGCCCGAGCAAACCACGTCCGACGCTGTCAATGCGCTCGTTGATGATCTCGTCGGGATTCGACGACGACTGGCCGATGGTGATGAATGCGAGCGCGGCCCAGTTCATGTCCGGCTTGCTCGCGATTTGATCCGCTGCGAGCTGATGCAGGATGAACTGGTCATACGGCATGTCGTCGTTGAGCACCTTGATGAGCCAGTCTCGGTAGCCCCACGCATACGGGAAGCGCTGGTCGAAGCCGCGCTCCGGCACGCCGCCCGTGTCCGAGTAACGCGCCGTGTCCATCCAATGCCGCGCCCATCGCTCACCGTAGTGCGGATTTTTCAGCAGCTCGTCCACGACCTTCTCGAAGGCTTTAGGCGAAGTCTCTGCAACGAATGCACGAATCTGCTCCGGCGACGGCGGCAGCCCGATGAGATCGAAATACGCGCGGCGCAGCAGCGCCTCCTTTTTCCTGCGCACCTCGTCGGGCGTGCCCGTCTCCGGCTGCGCGGCGGGCTGCATGTTCTTCGCCTCCAGCTTCGCGAGCACGAAAGGATCAATCACACTCTTCACCCACGATCGGTCCTTCACCGCCGGCATCGGAGGCGCGGCCGTGATGGGCTTGAACGACCAGTGATCCAACACCGGCCGCACCGCGCTCATGTTCTTCTCACGCGGGTCCGGCGCGCCCATCGAAATCCATTGCTTGAGCGCCACGATCTGCTCCGCACTGAGATGTTTCTTCGGCGGCATCTGCGTGTCGCCGCGCCACTCGACTGCCGCGATCATCGGGCTGTCAGTCGGATTGCCCGGTTTCAGAATCGCGCCGTTCTCGCCCCCGCGCCGCATGTCCTCGCGATTGTCCATGCTCAGCCCGCCCTTCGTCTTCCCCTTCGCGGCGGAATGGCATTCGAGGCAATGCTCCGCGAGCAGCGGGCGGATTTTGCTTTCAAAGAAGGCGAGCTGGCCCGCAGTGGGCTTGGCTTCGTCAGCGCGCGCGAACGACGCGAACACCAGCGTGGCAATCAACGAGACGAATGGAATAGGCTTCATGGCGACAGTTCACGCGATGACATCCTTGATCACTTTTCCCGACACATCCGTGAGGCGGAAGTCGCGGCCGTTGTAGTTGTAGGTGAGGCGTTCGTGATCGAAGCCGAGCAGCGAGAGAATCGTCGCGTGCAGGTCGTGGATGTCGGCGACCTTTTCCACCGAGCGACCGCCGAAGTCGTCGGTCTCGCCGACGATGGTGCCGCCTTTCACGCCACCGCCGGCCATCCAGGCCATCATGGATTTGCCGTTGTGATCGCGGCCCGGCAGGCCGGTCGTGGGCTGTGCAGTCGGCGTGCGGCCGAACTCGCCGCCCCAGATCACGAGCGTCGAATCGAGCAGGCCGCGCTCTTTCAAATCGGAGAGCAGCGCCGCCGCCGCACGATCCGTGTTCGTCGCCGCGCCACGCACGGCTTTTGCCAGATCGAAATGCGTGTCCCATCCGCCCGTGGTCACCTGCACGAAACGCACGCCGCGCTCCACGAGCCGGCGCGCGATGAGCATCTTCGTGCCGTTCGCATTGCGCTGGCGGTCGGGCAGCAGCTCGTAGCGGTCGCGCATCGCCTGCGGCTCCTTCGTCACGTCGAACGCATCGAGCGCCTCGCGCTGCATGTTGAACGCGATCTCGAACGACTGGATGCGCGCCTCGAGCTGCGCGTCGCGCTGGAGCTGCGCCGCGTGCATTTCATTCAGCTCGCGCGCAAAATCGAGCTGATGCCGCTGCCGCTCGGCAGGCGAGAAGACGTTGCTGATGTTGTTGATGATCTCCGTGAGCGGCAGGCGCGGATCGTAGTTCACGTTGCAGCCCTGGTAGATGCCGGGCAGGAACGCCGACTGCCGGTTGCTGTTGTCGCCGCCGAGTGTCACGAAGCCCGGCAGGTTTTGGTTTTCGCTGCCGAGGCCATACACCGTCCACGAACCGACGCTCGGCTTGTTCAGGATGCCCGAGCCGGTCATCAGCGCCTTCGTCGCAATCTTGTGATCGGGAATTTCCGCCGTGAGCGAGCGGATGATCGCGAGGTGATCCACCAGCTTGCCCAGCTCCGGAAAAATCTCCGACACCTCGATGCCCGACTGCCCCTGTTTGCTGAACTTGAACGGCGAGCCGAGAGCGAGCCCGCCGTAGCCGGGGATTTTCTTTCCGTCGTATTGGTTGAGCATCGGCTTCGGGTCCCAAGTGTCCACCGTCGAAGGCGCGCCCGAAGCGTAGATCTGAATCACCGCTTTCGCCTTCGCGGGAAAGTGCGCCTTCCTCGGCGCAAGCGGTCCGCGTGGCTTGTCATCGGCGAGAGCGTCGAACGGATTGATCCCAAACAACGCCGCCAGCCCCAGCCCGCCGAAGCCGATGCCGTGGCGCGCGAGGAATTCGCGACGGGACATGCTCTGGAGCGACTCCGAGTGTCTTGAGCAGAGGCGGCTGATGGAGGTGGACGTTGATTTCATAGCGCGATGGCGGGGTGAAGTGCTGAAGTGCTTCAAACTTGTGGCAATGGACGGGAGCGACCGAGTTGGCGGTGCAAATGCAGCGTGGTCATGATCGCCAGGGGGAATGAACACGAGCCCCAATACCGACAGGGTGCTGTAGAGTGCATAGTCTCTGCCGGTCTTGAGTGGCTCGAAAACGTAGCCTGGCGGTTCGTCGATCTGCATCACGAAGCGGTAGTGCGTGCCGGTCAGTTTCATCACCCCCCAGTGGAGCCACGATGCCACAACTCCGAACAGGCCAGCCCCCAGCGGCAATGACAGCAATCCCAAGCAAACCGCCACCCAGCGGCGACTCGAAGCTAGTCCAGGCGCAAGCGCCATCGACACCAACACGCCAGTGATGGCACCTGCAATGACCACCGTCGCCGCCTCGCCGGGGCTCGACATCAGCTTACTGAAAAGGCCTGGAGCCATCGACCACACGGCACCATAGGCCGCTCCCCACAGCAAAGCGATCCTGAGACGATAATGGCTCGAAGGCGTGGTTTGATTGTCGGCGTGAGTCATGGATCGCTGTTGAATGGCGTGAAGGTAGAGAACGCAGCGGATGCCCGCATGTCGGTAGTTCTACCGACATGCGGCGGACTGCCGGGCTGACTATAGTTGCGGCTCAAAATGAAAACTCCCATTCGCGTTCTGATGTCCGCCGCCACGTCGCTATTCGCTGCGATCTCGACGCTTGCCGCGCAAAATCCCGCGCCGTTGCCGCCGGCGGTCGTTGAGAAGCAGCCGAATCCGGTGAATGGTGAGCGGCCTTGGGTGGCGCTGCCGGAGTCTGAGGTCGCGAAGATTCGCGCGGCGCTGCCGGAGAGGGCGCAGGTCGCGCCCGCGAGGCCGCGGAAGCTGCTCGTGTTTTATCGCACGGATAATTACCCGCACGCCTCGATTCCGCATTGGAACAAGTGCATCGATTTGCTCGGGGAGAAGACAGGCGCGTTTGCGGTCACGCTTTCGCAGAGCTACGCGGACCTCACGCCGGAGAACCTGAAGCAATACGACGCAATTTTTTTCAACAACACCTGCCGCATGAGCACGCCCGCGCCGGTGAAGGCTGCGCTGCTGGATTTCATCGCGAGTGGCAAGGGCTTCGCGGGCAATCATGGCGCGGGCGACAACTGGCACGACTGGCCGGAGGGAAAGGATCTCATCGGCGCGGAATTCGTCACGCATCCGTATGGGCGCATCCAGATCAAAGTGGACGACGCGGCGAGCCCGCTCACCGCGGCGTTCGGCGGGCGCGCGTTTGCGTATCAGGATGAAATCTACGCGTTCAAGGAGCCCTACAGCCGCGACAAGCTGCGCGTGCTGCTGAGCATTGATTATCCGAATTCGCCCGAGGTCGCGAAGGCCGAGCAGACGATGCTCAAGCGCGCCGCGGAGCCGAACGCGCGGCAGTTCGACAAGGACTCGCTCGCCGCCGTGCGCGCGGACAAGGACTACGCGCTCGCGTGGATTCGGCCGTGGGGAAAAGGGCGCCTCTTCTACTGCGCATTCGGTCATCGCGCGGAGGTGACGTTCGATCCAGCGATGGTGAAATTCTACCTCGCGGGCATCCAGTATGCGCTCGGTGATTTGAAGGCGGATGACGCGCCGTCCGGCCCCGCGCCCGCGCCCGCGCCTGCTGCGCCGTTGAAAACAGGAGCGGCGCCTGTGCAAAACCCTGCGGAGTCCGAGCAGGCGAAAATCGTTTTGCAGCACGTGCGCTTCGACTCGGCGTTCGAGTTCACGACGTTCGCCGCGCCGCCGATGGTGAATTCGCCGGTGTTCGTCTCCGCCGCGCCGGACGGCACGCTGTTCGTGTCGAGCGATGCGAATGGCAGCGTGGGCACGACGCGCGGCGTCGGACGCATCGTGCGCCTCCGCGACACGCACGGTGACGGCATCGCGGATGCCGCGAACGATTTTGCAAAAGTGGACGCTCCGCGCGGGCTCGTCGCGCATGGAAACACGGTCTTCGTGCTGCATCCGCCGCACATCAGCGCGTTCATTGACAAGGACGGCGACGGCGTCGCGGACGAGGAGCGCGTCATCGTGAAAAACGTCGGCTGGGGCTACGCGGACCGCCGCGCGGACCACGCGTCGAACGGTCTGGAGCTGGGCGTGGACGGCTGGCTCTACGCGGCGATTGGCGATTTCGGTTTCATGAAGGCCGAGGGCACGGACGGGCGCACGTTGCAACTCCGCGGCGGTGGCGTGGTGCGCGTGCGGCCCGACGGCACGGGCCTCGAACTTTACAGCGCCGGCACGCGCAACATCCTCGAGGCCGCCATCAGCCCCTTGCTCGACGGCTTCGCGCGCGACAACACGAACGACGGCGACGGCTGGGACACGCGATTCCATCATTTCAGCGGACTCGAGGACCACGGCTATCCGCGCCTTTACAAAAACTTCGCTGACGAGGCGGTGAAGCCGCTCGCCGATTACGGTGGCGGCTCGGGCTGTGGCGCGGCGTGGGTCTCTGAGCCGGGCTGGCCCGACGCGTGGAATCACCGCCCGTTCACCGTGGACTGGGGCACGCAGTATGTCGCCGCGCATCCGGTGCGTGCGCACGGCGCGACATTTGTGGAGACGGAAAAGCCGCGCAACCTCGCGATGCTCAAGCCCGAGCTGAAGCCGAACGAAATCCGCGTGAATGCCTTTCGCCCGACCGACGTGGACGTGGACGCCCGCGGCTACCTCTACCTCGCGAGCTGGGTGAACGGCGGCTTCGGCGCGAGCGACAAGTGCGGCGTGATTTTCCGGATGCACCCGAAGGGCCACACGCCCGCGAAGCTGCCAGACTTCGCGAAGGCGACGACTGTCGAACTTGCGAATCTGATGCTCTCGCCGAGCCATCGCACGCGACTCGAAGCGCAGCGCGTCCTGCTGCTTCGCGGCGCGGATGACGCGGCGTTGCGCGCGATGGAAAAAATCGCTGCCGACAAAACGGCCCTGCTCGAATCACGCGTCGCCGCGCTCTTCACGCTGCGGCAGGCGAGCGGGGAAAAGGCGTTCGCATTCCTCACGCGGCTCGCGTCGGATTCGTCCATTGCCGCGTGGGCCATCCGCGCGCTCGCCGACGACGAGCGTCTGGCCGCGCGCGTTCCTGCCGAGCCAATTCTCGCGGGCCTGAAATCCGCCGACGCACGCACGCGCCGCGAGTCGGTCTTCGCCATCACGCGACTCGGCCAGCCGAAGCTCGCGGCATTCATCACGCCGCTGCTCGATGACTCCGACGAAGTCGTCGCACACACCGCATTCCGCGCTCTGGCAAAACTCGGTGCCAGCGAGGTCTGCCTCACCGTGCTCGACGACAGTTCCGCGTCGCAAGCGAAACGCACGGGAGCACTGCGCGCCCTGCAAACGATGCATGACGCGAAGGTGGTTGACAGGCTCATCGCGCGCGTCGCGAAAGAAACCGGAGCGCAGCGGCGACGCGATTTGATCTCGGTGCTGTGCCGCCTTTACAACACCGAAGGCGAGTGGGCTGGTGACAGTTGGGGCACCCGGCCTGACAGTCGTGGCCCCTACTACCAACCCGAGCCGTGGAGCGAGTCGCAGAAAATCGCCGACGCGATTTTGAAAACGATGGCAAAGCTCGACAGCGCGGATGCGACGTGGCTCGGAGGCGAACTTGCGCGCAACCGCGCCAACCTCAAGGACGCCACGCGCCAGCTCCTCGCGCGCGCCGAGCAGGACGCGAGCGTCCTTCCACCGCTCTTCCGCAACCTCGCCGACAGCGACGACGTTCCTGTGGCTGCGGTGCCGCTGCTCATCCGCGCTGCGACGGCGAGGGAGACCGACCCGAAGCTGCGCACGCACGCGATCATCGCACTCACAAAGACCGACAGCCGCGAGGCGTTCGGCGCCGTCGTCGAGGGCATGACGCAGAACTGCCACGACGGAATCCACGCCGCGCGCAAGGCGTTTCATGCGGCGCGCCACCTCGAAAACCACGTTGAGCTTTTCATCACCACCGCAAACTCCGACAAGCCGACGGCGCGCATCGCAGAGGAGGCCGTGATGCTTCTCGCCAGCCGCGTCTTCGGCGCACCGGAGGCGCGCGCCGCCGCACTCACAGCAATCGAGGAAAACTGGAAGCAAGGCCCGAAGCGCCAGGCCATGATGATTCTCGCTGCCCGCGAGACGAAAGCCGCACCCGCCGCGCGCCTCATCGAGCCGCTGCTGCGGAGCGAGGACAAAAACCTCGCATCACTCGCCGACACGTATTTCAAGACCGCGCAGATTGACCCGAAGAAGGTCACGCAGGTCACGCCGCCCGACCAGCTCGTCGGCGCGATGCCGCAGGAGCGCCTGCTCGCGGAGGTCGTGAAAATCAAAGGCGACCCCCGCCGCGGCGAGCAGCTTTTCACACAGCAGGGCTGCGTCGCTTGCCACACGACGAAGCCCGAGCAGACGTTGAAAGGTCCCTACCTCGGCACTATCGCCGCGACCTACAAGCGCCGCGAAATCGCCGAGTCCATACTCGAGCCCTCGAAGTCCATCGCGCAGGGATTTACCACGAACATTTTCACGATGAAGGACGGCGGCGTCCAGGCCGGCTTCGTCGTGCGCGAGGCCGCGAGCACCGTCACCTTCCGCAATGCCGCTGCGCAGGAATTCACCGTCGCGCGAACCGACATCGCAAAGCGCGAAGTGCAGGACGGCGTCTCGCTCATGCCGCCCGCGCTCGCGGCGAATCTGAGCGTTGAGGACTTCGCGTCGCTGCTCCGCTACATCGAGGAGCTGAATGAAAAGAATTCGCCGAAGGCTCCCTGAAACGAGGGCCGATCATCACGCATCATTCACCGCATGAATTCTCGCTGGCGACGGTTCTTCATCCACGCCAGCCGCCGGACTATCGAATCACCCACTTCTAAATCCATCGTGTCATCAAAGCTCTTCCTGCTGCTTCTCAGCGCCAGCACCGTCATCGTCACCGCCGCCGAGCCTGCGGCCACGCTCTCGTTCAACCGCGACGTGCGGCCGATTCTTTCCGACAAATGTTTTGCGTGCCACGGCTTCGACACGAAGGCGCGCAAGGCCGACCGCAGGCTCGATACGCCGGAAGGTGCGACGGCGGAGATTGACGGCGTGCGCGCGATCGTTCCCGGTGACCTGACGAAGAGCGAGGCGTGGAAGCGAATCACCACCGACGACAAGGACGACGTGATGCCGCCGGCGAAGTCGCACAAGACCCTGAGCGCAGCGGAAAAGGAGATCATCAAGCGATGGATCGCCGAGGGTGCGAAGTATCAGAAGCATTGGTCGTTCGAGCCGCCGCAGCGCGCGCCGATACCGGTGGTGCAGGACAAGGCGTGGGTGCGAAATCCGATTGATGGCTACATCCTCGCGGGCCTCGAACGCGCCGGTCTCAAGCCGACACCCGAGGCGGATCGTCGCTCGCTCGCGCGCCGGGTGGCGCTCGATGTGACCGGGCTGCCGCCGACGCCGGAGGAGGTCGAGGCATTCGTGAATGATCCCGCGCCGGACGCCTACGAAAAGCTGGTCGCGAAGCTCATGGCCACGCCGCAGTGGGGCGAGCATCGCGGGCGCTACTGGCTCGACGCGGCGCGCTATGCGGACACGCACGGCATGCACATCGACAACTACCGCGAGATCTGGCCCTACCGCGACTGGGTGATCGCGGCGTTCAATCGCAACATGCGGTTCGATCAATTCACGCTGGAGCAAATCGCCGGGGACCTGCTGCCGAACCCGACGCGCGAGCAGCTCATCGCGACGGGTTTTCACCGCTGCAACATGACGACCGCGGAGGGCGGCACCATCCCGGCGGAAAACCTCGCGATTTACACAAACGATCGCGTGACGACCACGTCCTGGGTGTGGCTCGGGCTCACGGCGAACTGCGCGTCGTGCCACGACCACAAGTTCGATCCGATCACGATGAAGGATTTCTACTCGATGGCGGCCTACTTCCGAAACACGACGCAGCGCGAGAGCGACGACAATGTGAAGGACTCAAAGCCGGTGGTCTATCTGCCCGCCACGGCGGAAGAGAAGCGGTATTCGGAGCTGCCGAAGCTCATCGCGGACGCGCGCGCGACGCTGGCAAAGCGGCGGACGGAGGCCGCGAAGGAATTCAGCGAGTGGCTGGCGGCGACGAAGTCCGAGGAGATCGAGGTCAGTTCCGCTTCGCTCGAAGCGGACTTGCCGCTCGCCGAGGGCACGGGCGTGGAGGTGCGCGGGGAGAGTCGCGCGAAGGAGGTTTCATTCAAGGCGACCGGCCCGATCGAGTGGCGTGACGGTGGAAAATTCGGACGCGCCCCGGCGTTCACGAACCATTCGCATTTCGACCTCGGCGATTTGGCGGGCTTTGATCGGAACCAGCCGTTCTCCGTCGGCGCGTGGGTGAATGTGCCGGCGAATTTCAAGGAAGGCGCGATTGTCGCGCGGATGGATGATCGCAGCGGGCTGCAAGGCTGGGAGCTGTTCGTGCAGAATGGAAAATTCGGCGCGCAGCTTGCGACGGCGCAGCCTGTGGGTGCGCTGCGCGCAGTCACGAGAAACGGGACTGTGCGCGCCGGACAGTGGCAGCATGTCCTGGCGACTTACGACGGCTCGGGGAATGCGGAGGGCTTCCGCATTTTCGTGGATGGCCGCGTGCAGCCGGTCGTGGCGCAGGGGAAGGATCTGAAAGGCACGACGCTCGCCGCAGTGCCGCTGCGCATCGGACAGCGCGAGACGAAGTCGAACTTCGAGGGCGGGCGGGTCCAGGGCGTGCGGGTCTATCTGCGCACGCTGAGCACGGGCGAGGCGCGCTCACTTCCGGATGAGCAAAACCTCCGCACCGCCTTTGCCGCCGCGCCCGAGAAACGCACGCCTGCACAGAAGGACGCACTGTTGAATTTCTTCTTGGACAATCACGACGATCTCTCGATCGAGATTTCATTCCGGATCGAGGAACTCGAGGAGGAGAAGCTCGTGATCGAGCGCGGCGCGACCGTCTCGCTCGTCCAGGAGGAAAAGCCGGGTGAGGCGATGGCGAACATTTTGATGCGCGGCGCATACGACAAGCTCGGCGAGAAAGTGACCCCTGCGGGATTCAGTGCGCTGCACGCGATGCCGGCGGATGCGCCAAAGAACCGGCTCGGCCTCGCGCGCTGGATCATCGCGCCGGAAAACACGCTCACCGCGCGCGTGACGGTGAACCGCTTCTGGCAGGAAGTTTTCGGCACGGGCCTCGTGAAGACCGTGGAGGACTTCGGCGCGCAAGGCGAGCGGCCGTCGAATCCGGAGCTGCTCGACTGGCTCGCGGTGGAATTCCGCGAATCCGGATGGGATGTGAAGAAGATGTTCACGCTCATCCTCACATCGGCGACGTATCGGCAGTCGTGCGTGATCACACCGGAAAAATTGGAGAAGGATTCGCAGAACCGCCTGCTCTCGCGCGGGCCACGATTCCGCATGGATGCGGAGATGATCCGCGACTACGCGCTCGCGGCGAGCGGCTCGCTATCGCCGAAAATGGGCGGGCCGGGGACCAAGCCGTATCAGCCGTCGAACATCTGGGAAGTCGTCGGCCTCGGCGGTGCGCGCTACACGCAGGACACTGGCGAGAATTTGTATCGCCGGACAATCTACAACTTCTGGAAGCGGCAGTCGCCGCCGCCAAACATGGAGCTCTTCAACGCGCCGGCGCGCGAGTCCTGCACGGTGCGCCGCGAGCGCACAAATACGCCGATCCAGGCGCTCGTGACGCTGAACGACCCGCAGTTTGTCGAGGCCGCGCGCCGGCTCGCGGAGTCGGCGTTGAAAAAGGGCGGTGATCCGGCTGCGGCGATTTCGCTGATGTTCCGTCGCGTGCTGCTGCGTCCGCCGAGCACTGCGGAAGCGGCGGTCGTCGCGCAGACTGCGAGCGATCTCGAAGGTGAGTTCGCAGCGAATCCGGAGCGGGCAAAAGCCTTCCTCGCCATCGGTGAAAGCAAAGCCGATCCCGCGCTGCCCGCGCCGCAGCTCGCTGCGCTCGCGATGGTCGCCAGCCAGATTCAGAATCTCGACGAAGCCCTCAACAAGTAACCACGCGCCATGAACTGCAACTCGCACCTCTTCGCAAATCTCCCCGCCGAGACACGCCTCGCGCTCACGCGACGCCAGTTTTTTGCGCGCGGGCGCAATGTCCTCGGTGCCGCTGCGCTCGGCTCGCTGCTGGGCGAAAATCTCACCCGCGCGCTTGCTGGCGAAGGCAAGCCGGCGCTGCCGCATTTTCCGGCGAAGGCGAAGAATGTGATCTATCTCCACATGGTCGGCGGGCCATCGCAGATGGACCTCTACGACTACAAGCCGAAGATGGCGAAGATGTATGACAAGGATCTGCCCGACAGCATCCGCAACGGGCAGCGGCTCACCGCCATGACGAGCGGGCAGGCGCGGTTTCCGATTGCGCCGTCGAAATACAAATTCAGCCAGGCGGGAAATTGCGGGCTGTGGATGAACACGGAGCTGCTGCCTTTCACCGCGAAGAGCGTGGACGACATGGCGTTCATCCGCTCGATGTTCACCGAGGCGATCAACCACGAGCCCGCGATCACCGAGATGCAGACCGGCTCGCAGATTGCAGGAAGACCGTGCGCGGGCTCGTGGGTGAGCTACGGACTCGGCTCAACGAATCAAAACCTGCCGACCTTCGTCGTGCTCGTCGCGAAGCCGACCAATACGGAGCAAGTCCAGGCGATCTCTGGGAAGCTGTGGTCGAGCGGCTTCCTGCCCGGCGAACACGCGGGCGTCAGCTTCCGCAGCTCCGGCGATCCGATCCTCTACATCAACAACCCCGACGGCATCACACCGGAGATGCGCCGCCGCCAGCTCGACGGCCTGAGCCAGCTCAATGAGATGGCCTTCCGCGCCGTCGGCGATCCCGAGACGCACACGCGCATTCAGCAATACGAGATGGCCTTCCGCATGCAGGCCAGCGTTCCCGAGCTGACCGACCTGAGCAAAGAACCCGCGCACATTTTTGAACTCTACGGCGACGAGGCGAAGAAGCCCGGCAGCTTTGCCAACAGCGTGCTCATGGCCCGCCGTCTTACCGAGCGCGGCGTGCGCTTCGTGCAAATCTATCACAACAACTGGGATCACCACTCCAACGTCGGAGGACGCATGCCCAGCCAGTGCAAGGACGTTGACCAGCCGACGCACGCGCTGATCGAGGACCTCAAGCAGCGCGGCCTTTTCGACAGCACACTCATCATCTGGGGCGGCGAATTCGGCCGCACGATCTACTCGCAGGGCGGCCTCACGCACGAAAACTACGGACGCGACCATCACCCGCGCTGCTTTACGATGTGGATGGCCGGCGGCGGCGCGAAAGGAGGCGCAATCCACGGCGAGACAGACGACTTCTCCTACAACGTCGTGCGCGATCCGGTGCATGTGCGCGACTTCCACGCTACGGTGCTGCACCTGCTCGGCATCGATCACGAACGCTTCACCTATCGCGCCCAGGGCCTCGACTTCCGCCTCTCCGGTGTCGAGAAAGCGAGCGTCGTGAAGTCGATCGTCTCCTGAGTCATGAAAAGGACTGCGGTCGTGAAGATGCGCCGTGCTGGTCGGATTCCGGATCGGAGCAAGATTCCCTGCTAAGGATCTCCGTTCGCCGTGCAGTTCTTTGCCGACATGAGTCCTCCCGACGAACAACAGCGCACGTTTAGCCGCTTTCCAAGCGTGCCACCGGTTCGCGTTTCTAGGATTTTGCCGTCATCGGCACCGGTGCGGTTTCGTCGTTTAGTCGCGGCATCCACCCAATCCTTGCGGACAGATTTTTTGCGTGCCAAGGCTTTCATTTCCCCAGCGCATCTCTTGTCGGCGGCTACGGAATCAGGCGCGGCCAGCACATCGTCGTCTCCGAAGAGACGCGGCTCGGCAACTCGTGGGTCACACTGCTGCAAGTCAGCAGGCAGCAGCCTCAATGTGAAGCGTCACGGCTACCGCAACGGGCCTTTCAATGTGCTCATCGCATCACCGGACGAGGCCCGAGCGGCGCGACACGCTCTTGGCTCAAGCTTGAGAAAGTTTGTAACGCTCGTGCAGTCGCGGGTGTAGTCCGGTGTGATCTCCCCATTCTCCAACCCTCATTCGTCCTGTTCCGTGAAAACTAATCCTCATTCCAGATTTTTCGCATTTGCACTCCTCTTCGTCGCCAACCTCCCAGCATGGAGTGACATGCCGCCGAAGGGAAACGTCACCAAGCCCGAAGCCCTCGACACGCTTCCCGGTTTCAAAGTCGAGATCGTCCGCGTCGCTGATGCGGCCACGGAAGGCTCATGGATTTCGATTGCGAAAGATCCGAAGGGCCGGCTGCTCGTCGGCGGCGAGCGCAAGGAGCCGATTTCACGGCTGACGATCGCGGATGGTAAAGTGGCGAAGGCGGAGATTCTCAAGATTCCCCTCGGAGAGGTGATGGGCATGCTTTTCGCGTTCGACAGCCTTTACATCAATGGTCGCGGCAATGCGCCTGATGGTCACGAGGTCTTCGGTCTCTGGCGTTGCCGCTCCACGAAGGGCGGCGATGAGTTCGACAAGATCGAGCTGCTGCGGGAATGGAAGGGCGGCGGAGGCGATCATGGCGCTCACGCCATCTTGCTGAATCCGGACAAAAGGCATCTCAACGTGCTTTGCGGAAATTTCGTGGACGTGCCGGCGGATGTGCTGCCCACCTCGCCTCATCGCAACTATGCGGATGATCTGGTGCTGCCACGCGCGGAGGATGGCAATGGCTTCGGCGCGGGACGCAAACCGCCGGGCGGGTTTGTCGTCCGCATGGATCCGGACGGCGGCAACTGCGAGCTGGTGGCGAGCGGCGAACGCAACACCTATTGCGTGGCCTTCAATCACGATGGCGAGTTGTTCGGCTTCGACAGCGACATGGAATGGGACTGGGGGACACCTTGGTATCGGCCCGTGCGCGTATTCCATGCGACGAGTGGTGCGGATCACGGCTTCCGCGAGGGCGCGAGCAAGTGGCCCGAGTATTACCACGACAGTCTGCCTGCGACGGTGACGATCGGCATCGGCTGCCCGACGGGTGTGGCGTTCGGCACGGGCGCGAAATTCCCCGCGAAATACCAGCGCGCTTTCTTCATTCAGGACTGGACCTATGGCCGCCTCATCGCCGTGCATCTCACGCCGCTGGGCGCGAGCTATGGTGGAACTTGGGAGAACTTCGTCGCGCCGAAATCGCTCCGTGAAAAATCCGGGAAGACGCCGCTGAACATGACCGGTCTCGTCATCGGCGACGATGGCGCGATGTATTTCACCGTCGGCGGACGGCACACGCAGGGCGCGCTCTTCCGCGTCACTTACACAGGCACGGAGCCGACGACGCCTGCGGACCTGCACGACTCGAACGGCAATGATGCGCGCGCGCTCCGCCACAAACTGGAATCCTTCCACGGGCATGAAGACGCGAACACCGTGGATATCGCGTGGCCTCAACTGGCTAGTGAAGACCGCTTCATCCGCTACGCCGCGCGCATCGCGATCGAGAGCCAGCCCATCGAGAAGTGGAAAGCGCGCGCCTTGGCGGAAACCAATCCCACGGCTGCGCTGACCGTGCTGCTTTCCGTGGCGCGCCTCGGCGGGACAGCCTCCCAGTCCGAACTTTTCGCTGCGCTGAAAAAGTTTCCGCTGACGGCACTCAAGGGTGAAGCGCAACAGCTTGAGAAGCTGCGCGTGATCGAAGTTGCCCTCAGCCGCCAGGGCAAGCCGGCTACCGAACTGGCCGCACCGCTCATCGCCGAACTCAGCCCGCTTTTCCCCGCGGCCACGGTCGCGCTCAATCGCGAGCTTTGCCAGATCCTGCTCGCGCTGGATGCACCAGACACCATTGGCCGCACCCTCAAGCTGGTGACTGCCGCAACCACGCAGGAAGAGCAGCTCAACTACATCGTCGCCCTGCGCACGATCACGACCGGCTGGACCCCGGAACTCCGCCGCGAGTATTTCACATGGTGGACCATCAAGCGGAACATCACCCAGCATCCCGATTACGTGCTCCGTTGGTTTGCCGATGCGGGGCGCGACTACAACGACGGCGCCAGCTTCAATAACTTCCTGGTGAAAGTGCGCCGAGCCGCCATCTCGACGATCCCGACTCAGGAAGTAGCGGCCTTTCAATCGGTTCTCGACTCATGGGCGGAGCCGCTGCCGAAACTGCGCACCTCAAAGAAGCAGCGCGCCTTCGTCCAGGAGTGGAAAATGGCGGATTTGGAACCGGACCTCGCGCAAGTGGGCAAGGGCAGAAATTTCGCGCAGGGCCAGGATGCCGTCTTCGCCACCCAATGCCTCATGTGCCACCGGATGGGCGAAGAAGGCGGCTCTGTCGGTCCCGAACTCACTGCCATCGCCAGCCGCTTCTCGCGACGCGACATTCTGGAATCCATCCTCGAACCGTCCAAGGTCATCTCCGAGCAGTATGCGAACACCGACCTCGTGCTGAACAATGGCGAGACGCTCTCAGGCCGCATCGTTTCGGAGAGCGGTGGAAGGATCGTGCTCCGCCCCAGCATGCTTGCTCCCGAGATGCGGGAGATCAGCAAGGCGGACATCAAGTCGCGCGAGGTGTCGAAGGTTTCTCCCATGCCTCCGGGATTGGTGAACATGCTGACCAAAGACGAAATGCTCGACCTGCTGGCCTATCTCGAAGCCGCCGGTCACGCGGATGGCGCGCCCTTCAAAAAATAGACCCTGCACGACCATGCAAACACTTCACGCTCGTCAGCCACGTTGCGTCGTTCATTTCTCGCTGTCGGTTGGTTTGCTTTTTTCGCAGGCTGCCTTCGCGGCGGAACAAGGCCCGCCTTCGCCGGAAGGCATCGCCTTTTTCGAGCAGAAGATCCGGCCGGTGCTCGCGGACTCGTGCTACAAATGCCACTCCGTCGCGGCGAAGGCGCAGGGCAAGCTGAAGGGCGGACTTTTCCTCGATACGCGTGAAGGCGTGCTCGCGGGCGGGGACACCGGGCCGTCGGTGGTGCCGGGAAAGCCGGACGCGAGCTTGCTGGTGAAGGCAGTGCGATGGAGCGACCCGGATGTGGAGATGCCGCCGAAACACAAGCTCCCAGAGCCTGTCATCGCGGATTTTGCGAAGTGGGTCGCGATAGGCGTGCCCGATCCGCGGACCGGCGCGCAGGGAAGTGCGAAGCGTGAAATCAATGTCGCACAAGGCCGTGAGTTTTGGTCTTTCAAGCCGCTCGCACATCCGTCTCCGCCCGAGGTGAAAAACGCCGCGTGGGTGCGCTCGCCGGTGGATCGTTTCATTCTCGCAAAACAGGAAGCGGCAGGCGTGACGCCCTCCGCGCCGGTGAGCCGGGAGAAGCTCGCACGCCGCGCGTATTTCGATCTCACGGGTCTGCCACCTTCGCCGGAGGAGCTGGCCGATTTTCTGAAAGACGAATCGCCCGACGTCTTTGCAAAACTCGTGGACCGGCTGCTCGCGAGCCCGCGCTACGGCGAGCGCTGGGGGCGTCACTGGCTGGACCTCGTGCGTTACGCGGAGAGCGGCGGATACGAATTCGACGGGTATCGCAACGGCGCGTATCACTACCGCGACTGGGTCATCCGCGCGCTGAACGACGACATGCCCTACAGCGATTTCGTCCGCTGGCAGCTCGCGGGGGACAAGATCGCACCGGGAACTTACGTCGGCGAGGCGGCGACGGGATTCCTCGTGGCGGGGCCGTATCCGGGGCAAATCACGGCGAAGACCGAAGAGCGCATCCGCTACGATCAACTCGACGACATGCTGTCCACGATCGGGAGTTCGATGCTCGGTCTCACGGTGGAATGCGTCCGCTGTCACGAGCACAAATACGATCCGATTCCGCACGCCGACTACTACGCGCTCGCCGCGACGCTCGCGGCAACCTCGCACGGCGTCGAGTTGGTGGATGCCGATCCTACGGCGACAAAGACGGCGCTCGATGCCCACGCCGCCGCCCATGCACCGTTGCTCGCCGCATTGCGGAAATTCGAGGCGGAGGAACTGCCAGCACGCCTCGAAAAATGGCAGCGCGAGGAGATGCCCGCGCTTTCCTCGACCGCGCGCTGGCAGACGCTCGATCCGATCGAGGTGCGCGCGGACAAAGCGTGGCTCGACGCGGAGGCGGACGGTTCGGTCACTTTCGCGGGGAGGACCAAGGCCGTGCAAAACCGTCCGGGCCGCGCGCAGGGCACGGACGATCCGAACAACATCACCTACACGATCACCGCGCACACTTTTCAGAGGAACCTCGCGGCGATTCGGCTCGATGCGATCGCGGACAGGAAGTTTCCGAAGTCCGGCCCTGGCCTGGCGGCCGACGGCAGCTTCAATCTCGTCGAGTTCAGCGTCACCGCTTCGCCGCTCGATGCGGGCAGCGCTGAGAAGCCTGTGACGCTGAAGCTCGTCCCCGCGCAGGCGCGTTTCGCGGAAAAGGCGATGCCGATCCAAAACAGCGTGGATGGAAACCGCACGACTGGCTGGCGCGCGAAGGACAATCCGGGAGTGGACAATGCCGCCGCGTTCGAAATCGCCGGCGGATTCCCCGGCTTCGATGGCGGCACCGTGATCACATTTCACATCGAGTTCCGCACCGACGCGATCGGGAGGCTGAGGCTCGCGATGACGAATTCGCCGCTGCCCGCACGCCCTGCTGAAAATGGAAAGCCTGCGGCGGAGATTCCCGACGCGCTCGGCGGCGGGACAGACGTGCAGCACTTGCGCGATCTGCGCGCGATGCTCGACGCGAAACTCGTGGCGGCGGCACGACCTGATGCGATGCGGTGGATGAGCCGGTTCGATTGTGAGGGGAAGGCGCTTTTTGACACCGTCGCCGATCATGCGCGGCAGGCGCCGCGCCCGAAGCTCTCGGAGGTCTATACGACGCTCCAAGGCGGACGTGATGTGTTCCTGCTTCGGCGCGGCGATGTCGGCAACAAGGAGGGCAAGGCGGCACCGGGATTCCTCCAGGTGCTCGCGACCACGGAGCCGGGCCGCTGGCTCGCGCCGCCGGAGCGCGACCCGCGCGTCGCACTCGGGGACTGGATCGCCGACGCCGAGCACGGAGCCGGGCATCTGCTCGCGCGTGTGATCGTCAATCGTGTCTGGAAGTATCATTTCGGGCGCGGAATCGTCGCCACTCCGAATGATTTTGGTGCCCAAGGCGCAAGGCCGACACACCCCGAGTTGCTCGACTTTCTCGCGGGCGAACTCATCCGCAGCGGATGGAAGCTGAAGCCGCTACACCGCCTGATGATGCTCAGCGCCGCGTACCAGCAGGGCGCGGACGCAAACGCGCAAAATCAGCAGCGCGATCCCGACAACAAGCTGCTGTGGCAGCGCCCGGCGCACCGACTGGAGGCGGAGGCGATCCGCGATGCGCTCCTCAGCGTCGGCGAAAAGCTCGACCCGAAAATGTTCGGCCCAGCCGAGGGAACCGTGGAGTCGGCGCGGCGCAGCGTTTACCTGCGGGTCAGGCGCAGCGAACTCATCCCGTTCCTCACGCTCTTCGACGCGCCGGACGCGACACGCAGCATGGGCGATCGCGGCGCGACCACGCTGCCGACCCAGGCGCTCACGATGATGAATTCCCCATTCGTCCGCGACATCGCCGCACGGCTTGCCAAGCGCGCACTGGCCAAAGGCGGCACGCCGGAAGCCGCGATTGACCACATGTTCCAGATCGCCTTTTCGCGGCTGCCCTCCGGTGCAGAGCGCACGAAATTCGGCGCTTACTTTTCGAGGCAGAAGGAATTGATAGGCGGCACCGATCCGAAGCTCGCCGCCGAGAAAGCCCTCGCCGCCACCTGCCTTGTTGCGCTGGCGACCAACGAGTTCATCTACGTCGATTAGAACGCCCTTCATTTCTCCACGACTCCACTCCCATGTTCAGCCACCACACACCAGGAGAGCTCGTTCTTCCCACGCGCCGCAAATTCCTCCAGCAAGTCGGACACGGCTTCGGATCGCTCGCACTCGCGGCGATGCTGAACGAGCAGACCCGCGCCGCCGCCGCGGTCAATCCATTGCTCCCGCGCCGCCCGGATTTCACTCCGCGCGCACGGGCGGTCATCTGGCTCTTCATGACTGGCGCGCCTTCACAGGTGGACACATGGGACTACAAGCCGGAGCTGCAAAAGCGGCATGGCCAGGTGCTGCCGGGCAGCGATCCGCAGACGGGATTTTTCAAGACCAGCGGCAAGTGTCTCAAGTCGCCATTCGGCTGGCAGCAGCATGGACAGAGCGGCACCTGGGTGTCGGACATTTTTCCAAATCTCGCGCGACACGTGGACGACATGACGTTCATCCATTCGTGCTATCTCAAGGGGAACAATCATGCGCCTGCCGCAATCGAACTGATGTGCGGCACGAACGTCCCAGGCCGGCCTAGCACCGGCGCATGGGTCACCTACGGCCTCGGCACGGAGAACCAAAATCTCCCCGCATTCGTCGTGATGCACGACCGTAAGCCGCGCGGTGACGACCAGATCTGGTCGGCTGGTTTTCTTCCAAAGACTTTCCAGGCGCTCGCGCTTGATGCGCGACGAAAGGAGGCGATCGACAACCTGCTGCGGGCGAAGGAGGAGACTGACGCGCAGCAGCGGACAGCGCTCGATTTGTTGCGTGACGTGAACACCGCCCACGCGCAGGTCCGGCCCACGCAGGCCGACCTCGCCGCACGGATCAACAGCTTCGAACTCGCCTACCGCATGCAGACCGCCGCCCCCGAGGCGCTCGATTACCAAAGCGAGAGTGAGGCGACCAAGAAGCTCTACGGCATCGGCGAAAAGAACACCGAGACCTTTGGCCGACAGTGCCTCATCGCGCGGCGATTGGTCGAACGGGGCGTGCGCTACATCCAGATTTTCGCAGGCAAAGGCACCGGCGGCGACGGCTCGGTGGACGATGTGCCGTGGGACGGCCACAACAACATCGAGGCCAATCACCGCTCGTGCGGCGCGGCGACCGATCAGCCCGCCGCAGCGCTGCTCGCGGATCTCAAGTCTCGTGGGCTGCTCGATTCCACGCTCGTGATCTGGGGTGGCGAATTCGGCAGGACGAGCGATGCGCAAGGCACCGTCGGCCGCGATCACAATCCGCACGCCTTCACGACATGGATGGCGGGCGGCGGCACGCGCGGCGGCGGATTCCACTACGGAGCGACGGATGAGTTCGGCTACAAGGCGGTGGAGAACAAAGTCCACGTGAACGACCTCCACGCGACGATCCTCCACCTCCTCGGCCTCGATCACGAGAAGCTCACCTATCGTTACAACGGCCGCGATTTCCGCCTCACCGATGTCGGCGGACACCTGCTGCGCGAAGTCATCGCCGGGGACATTTGAGCACGTCCATCAAATGAACCACCTCATCCAGTCAATCCTCGGAATCATTACCCTCTTATCGAGCTGCGTCGTCGTGCAGGGAGCAGAATGCGGCAAGCTCGCCATCGGCTATGTTATCAGCAGCGCCCAGGAAGGATGCGCGCTCAAGCCACTCGACCAGCCAATCACCTCCGCGCCACGCTGCAACTAACCTAGTTCAGGAAATCAACCGGCGCTCCTAACCGGAGGCTGCTTCTTGCAAAATAGGCATCACCGACCTAGGCCATTTTTGGGGTGCAGTTTTCTGCAAGTAGCGGAATTCACCAAGGGACTCCGTTCTAATTTTTCCTAAAATGGGTGGCGGTAATTTTTCAGAAGCGGGTCACCCGGCATGCGTGGGTCGGAAGTCGACCGTTACATCGTTCCCACAAATCAGCCGTCTCCATTTACCGCGCGGTTTGCGTAAGGGCTCCTTGAAACAAGGACTCGCACCTTCGTGGCATGTCCATCGAAGGCAGATGAGGAGGAAGCAGAACAAGCAAATCCACCGTGCGTTTCAACTTGCGCTCAAACGGGCGCACATGCCGAACCCTCTGCCGATACTGCTCATGCCGCGCGCAGCGGCATGCTGTATAAGAACCTCATCGGAGCGGAAATCAGGAAAAGGCGGGACCGCCTCGGTTGGAGTCAATCCGACCTGGCGGTGAGGTTGCAGCTTGCCGGTTGGGATATCGATCGCAGCCAACTTTCAAAGATCGAATGCCGCTTGGTTCATGTCAGCGATTTCCAACAACTGTATTTCGTGCGCGTTTTCAAAATAAGCCTCGACGAGCTTCTGCCCAACGTCGATCCGCTGGAGAAGATTAACGACTTTTTGGCGCGAACGATGGAGCGAAAACGGGCTCCAATTCCGAGAGGCAAGAAGCCGAAGGCAAGGAAACCAACGCAGAGTTAGAGCCGGACATTTTAGTGACCTCGCCGCGCCAGTTGCCGCCGCCAGAACAATCCGAATCGGAACGATTGGATTGAGACGATATTCCTGCGGCGGTTTCCCTCAGTTGGCGGGCAAATCATGCGCCAGAAGCAGCGCAAGGCGCGGATGATTCGGTGTTATGAGTCTCCGCATGATGAAGATTTTCACGCATCGAAATCTAGTTGGACCAATCATCGGCCGGTTGCGGCGGAAGCGAGGTTGGACCCAGGCCGATTTTGCCGTTCATCTTCAGCTTGCCGGTTGGAATATCAGCCGCAGCGGAGTGGCAAAAATCGAAGCGCAGCTCGTGCATGTCGGCGACCGCGAAATTTGCTACCTGCGGCAAGTCTTGCGGGTGGACGTGAAAGAGCTGTTTCCACGTTTCGATCCTCACAAATCCATTCGCGAAGGAATAGCCGAGTTGTTGAGCAAAGAACCTGTCGGCGAAATGGTCGCTAATTGACGCGTTTCGCGATTCACGCTCGGACATTCGATTTTCAGAACGACCTGATGCTACGCGTCGAAATTCCAGATGACCTCCTGATCCGTGCCGTGAGTGACGCGGTCGAGCGCCAACTTTCGCGAATCAATGAATTCACCGGCTACGTCGATCTAAAGGGAGCCTGCAAATTCTTGTCCGTAGGCGAATCGCAGTTCAAGGAATGGGTGAGGATCGGCTACATCCACCCGCGTAAAGTCAGCTCGCACCTCGTGCGTTACCGGCTCAAAGAACTTGAGAATTTTATGGAGGACTTCCTGATCAAAGCTCGGGTTTAGGCGGCGCGGCGGTGTGATGACTTTTGGGTGTTGTCCGCAGCACGAGTCTCCGTTGGGAGCACGGAGAACCAATCCGCCGCCTGTTTTTCCGTCACCAGTTCTCGATAATTCCGGAACAGCATCGTGGGCGAATTTCCCATCTCTAAAGCCACCCGCGCCGCGTCTTTGATGTCGGCCAGCCGGTAGCTCGCGTAGCTGTGCCGCAAGGCGTTCGGCTTCCAGATGAATTCAATGACCTCATTGCCTTCCTTGATGCTGCTTTTGCAAAACTTCTGTCGAGCCTCGCAGAGGGCATCGTTCCGTGTGTAGCCGACGACGTGGCCGGACTTTTGCCGGAGTGGCGTGAGCCAGGCCGTAAGCGCAGGCAGCAGTGGTACGAGCCGACGCGAAGCAGTCTTGGCCTTTTCAGCCGCGACCTCAATAAAGCCTTGATCAAAGCGAATGTCGCCCCAATCAAGTCGCATGATTTCCTGACTGCGCAGGCCAGCCAGCGCACCAATGGCAAAAAATGGCAGCAGCTTTTCCGGGGCATTCGAGAGCAGTAATCGCAGTTCACGAGGCGTGTAGATTTCAATCGCTCCTTCCCCCGAGTTCGCCGCCGCTACGTCCTCAACGACAGTCGGCTCATTCCTTGGCAGGTAACGCTTACCGCGGGCGTACCGGAAAAGCTGGAGAACGGCATTGCGGTAGTTGTTCCTTGTGCGCCCACTGACATTGAGGCCGTTCAACCAGACTTCGATTTCGTGCGTGCTGATTTGATCGATACGACCGGGAAACGCCGCAGCGAATTTGTTCATCCTGTATTTTCGATCCTCCAGATGGAAAAAGCTCACACCTTCGACACGCTTTGAAGTGAGAAATTCTTCGGCAACTTCCGCAGCCGTTTTTGTGATGATGCGCGGTGTCTTGCCGCGTCCTGCAATCCACTCCTCAATCGCAGTCAGCAGAGACACGCCAAACGGCACGAGCTTGCCTTTGGCGAGTCGGTAATCCTCGACCTCCGCGAGTGTCATCGGTTTCTCGTGCGCTCGGCCCGAGGCAATTTGAGCAATGAGCCTTCGTGCTTCGATTTTTGCTGCGTCGAGGGAGGTGCGAGTGATTCTTTTTCGCGTCTTTCCGAGCAGAGTGGTGACGCAAAAGCGCCCGTCGGAGAATTCGTAAATCGGGACGGAGATATTTCCCTCTTTGACATCGATGCGTTTCGTTTTCACGGGGAAAGAATCTGCCGCCGTGTCACGGAATTGTCACGCCAAATCCAAAATGGCCCTGGAAGCCGCATGGAATATGGCGACCCTAACGGGATTCGAAAACTCGCTACTTTTTCCCCAGTTTGCATAAGTTTGCTCGCTGCTGCCACTTGCTGCGCACCTGGTTTTTGATCGATCGGCAAGAATGTGCAGAATTCGGCAACCAATCCGTCGTGAATTGTCGTGAAAAAAATGAGCGCGACATTGATGAACGAACGATGCGCTGACCACGCGGTCTCGATGAGGTCCGAATCCAAAAAAACTTTTGACAGGGGCCTGATCGTCGTTATCGTCATAGAAGTGACTGGAGTTCCGCGGGCCAAGTTGGCGGCGGGG
Source organism: uncultured Spartobacteria bacterium (assembly GCA_903882875.1). Classification (GTDB taxonomy): domain Bacteria; phylum Verrucomicrobiota; class Verrucomicrobiia; order Chthoniobacterales; family Chthoniobacteraceae; genus SXWH01. Next base: position 54,053 of record CAIRYQ010000010.1, read on the forward strand.
TTCGCACTCACAAAGTTCTGCCTCGCTTCACCCGTGGAAGCGAGAGTTGGGGCGAAAAGGATCAGGGCAGATCAGGATCTACGTTCGTAATCAAAACTTACGAGCGTCTCAAAAATCAAGATTGGTTCTCCTGACAAAAAAAGAAATCGCTGCCCGATACAGAGCATCGCTGCGGACAATCGGCAACTGGACTGGCCGGTTTTTACCGTCAATCAAGATCGGTGGGAAACGTCTGTATGACGCCGCCGCATGCGATGAAGTGGTTCGTGCTTTCGAGCACCGGCCCCGCCTGTCGAGGCAAACTGACAGGGACTGGCAAGCGCACAACCATGTCGATTCCGACAAGCGCGACAGCGAAGTCGAGGAACGATGAAGCCCAATCGGGATTCTGGAACAGTCACACCCAGCCGCCGTCCCCTCGGCGGCTGGGATCGTGGCGACCTACCAATTCCGTGTGACATGGTTCCACGATGCCTCGGGCTCGGTGGCGCAATTCGCGCCAACCGCCCTGTGGCGAGGATTTCGATGCCGAGGTTCTCGGCGGACACGCAAATGCAGGAAATTGCCTTCTTCAAAAATCCAGCAACATACCCCCGACTGGGCCGCACGGCCTTCTCTTCTAGGTAATAATTCATCAAACACCCCACCACCCAGCCTCCGCCCGCCTCCCTTCGAGGCAGGCTTCGTCCCGCCTGAATACCACGGTCGCGAACGTCAGTGGGAGCGGCGAAACTGCCCATCACACCGGCGAAAAGGTATCGTCGTCCTTAAGAACGCCATCGCCACTCTCCTTGAGAGGGAACCCTTGAGCCATGCCGGCGTGTTGCTCTTGAGGTTGACCGGCGAGGTGAGCAGTGCTGCCGCCAGAAAGCGGTTCGGAAAAATTACCTACACCCTGAACAAGCTTTTCAAATACCACTGCGGTGCCCTTGAGTTTGGCCGCGATGGCAGACTCCACATTCATCTTCTCGTCGTGGCGCAGAACGACATTGCTTCGGGTTTTGACAGGACTGCCTATCGGCAGTTTTGCCTTTTGCAGAAAGGCGAACTCAACAGTTGTTTTTCCCCGGAAGAGAGGGCGGCATACAGACGGGAACTCCCGGCCAAGTTCAACCCGAACGAAAACTTGCGCAGGATTCGCGAGCAACTGAACACCCGATTCGCGAACGGATCTCACGGCTTTAAGGAAGTGCGCATTCAGGATCTTGCGCCCATCATTGAAAATGCTGAGGCGGTTTCAAACTACCTCACGGCGGATCTCTACAAGCGCTCATCCGACTTCCAGCGTTACGTGAAACGGACTCGCATGATCGTGCTCCCCAGAAAAGTCCCCCGCAAAATGAACCGTTCGTTTTCATGGAACAACCGGCGGGGAAAACTGCACCGGAAAAAAGTGGGCACAATCGCCGGCTACCTCGGCCTAGACCGGGATGGCTTGAAAGTCAGGTTCGGAACCAGGGATTGGATGAAGAAAGTCGGCGCTCTCATCGGGTTGATTGAGCAAGCGCAACCGCTTTGGCCTGACATGTTTCCTTACCATTTCGACCCGGTCGTGTTCTGTCTGAATGTTGTCCGGAGCCGCGGATGGTAAGGCGTCTTCCCACGCCCGTTGAGGGACTTCCCGATACCAAAAAAAGGATTGAGCTGAGCGGCGGCGCAGCCGCCGTGAAGCTCAATTTGTGCGAACTGAGCGTGCCTCTCGGAGCCGGCTTGGGCAGTTTGCCGATGGGATGTCCTGGTTGAGCGAAGCGAGACTAGGACTCTCATCAGGCAAATGGTTACACCGGTTCCGGGTAGGTCCGGTCAGTGAGCACCGTCGTAGCAAGCGGACCACGTTTCACCTCAACCGGCATCAGGGTTTTGCGGTGCTGGCGACGGCCTTCGCCGATACTCGCAAGCGCATGTAATTTTCCGCATCCTTCTTCCTCAATCGCCGCATGAAACGCCTTTCCGGCCTGTTCCTGCCAGCCGGCCTCGTATTGCTGGCCCAGTTTGCGGTTCTTGCAGACGACGCGCTTACCCCTCGGCCATAAAGTTGTACGGCCAGACGAAAGTTAATCTTCCCCGCTGAGCGAATTTTTCACGGACTCCGAATGAACTGAAACGAAGTTATGGCGCACCGCGTGCCACGCCTTTTGTGCTTTTGATAAGTTGTCGCAGCGACGACTCAGACTCTTTTCCCCAGTTAACCAGTGGCCGATGCGGGAAGCGGTGCGGAGCGCCGAGCATGCCGACATCAATGCCCTTCCACGCTTGGAACTCCTCTTTGCTGCCGAGGGTGACCTTGAGGGATGCGGAGAGCCCGAGCTTCGTCACCGCCTCACCGATTGCCCGTTCAAAAATGTAGGCCGCTTCTGTGAGGCGACCTTTGTGGAGGGCTGCCAACAGCACGGCGAGATAACGGTCAGATAGCAGGGTCAGGAGGAACACGAGGGAATCTTCAGAGTACTGACGTTCCCGATCCAAAACGAAACCCTTGGATGCGGTCGAATATCGCCTGCCCAGCAAGTCCTTCGGCTTTCCCTTTTTCGACATGATGCTCTGGGGGTCAACGCCGTAGAGAATCATCAACTGGGTTGCAAAGCCTTCGTCAACCGTGCGAGCCCCCGACTCCCAAGATTTGTAGGTCGTGGCCGGAATGCGGATCTTCTTTTCCAAAAAGTCTGAGAATTCCTTTTGGGATTTTCCGAGGGCCTCGCGAAAAAGGCGCAGCGGTGTCTTGTGTTTGGGCAGGCGTGGCATCGTGAATCAACGGGTAGGATACATGTGTCTCTTAAACAACTTCTTCTTCATCCGGAAATGACTACGGTCGGAAAGTCGGTCAGCACCTTCGAGTGCAATCAAGCATTATAAAAAAACCATCCGGCCATATCCGACACCCGTCACGGGCCGGTCATCAAAACGCGGCGGGTTACAACAACATGAGCAAACACCAAAAGGCCCTCAACGAGGGCATCACCACCAAGGACTCCACCCTCGCGGGTAGCGCTGTGGAAGACGCCGCCACGGCCCCTACAGCCCCCGGGGATCATCCACAGCCGACTGCAGGTCGCTCGAACGAACAATGGCCCATTGACGACATCAAGCCGCACGCCATGAACGCCACGCTCTACGGCGATACCTGCGACCGGGCACTCATCGAGAGCATCAAAGAACATGGCATCCTTGACCCCTTGGTCATCCTGCCCGACGGCACCCTCCTCGGCGGACATAGAAGGCTGGCGGCGGCACACCAACTGGAAATGACGACTGTTCCGGTCCACATCATGCCGGTCTCCGATGAGCGCGACCCAGTCGGTGTCATCATCGGGCTCAACGTCAATCGCCCCAAGACCCCCACGATGAAGGTAAGGGAATACGCCGCGCTCATCGAGATCGAGGCCAGGAAGGCCAAAGGCCGACAAGGCCGGCGGAACATCCTGCCAGATTTGGCAGGAAGTGCCCGGGAGATCGCCGCCCTCAAGGTCGGGTTGAAACATGCGACCGCCGAGAAAGGTCTGAAGGTCATCGCCGTCATCGACAAGCACACCGGTGCCGCGGACGCCCGTGCTCTCCTGGATCTCATGAATTGCCGGAGCGTCGATGCCGCCTTCAAACAGGGACAGGCGCTTGGATGGATCAAGCAGATGCCACGTAAGCCAAGAGCGGGAGGAAAACCGCAGTCCAGTCCGAAAGCAGAACTGCAGACCAAACCGAACAACGAGAGACCACTCATCACGGAGCCGGAGGCACCACCAGCGAACGTGGATCAACCCCTCGAAGGTGTCACGCCGCCGGCATCACCCGTGGGTGACACTCAGCCTGGATCGCAGGGCGCCGAATGTATGGTACCGGACGTCCCTCCGGCCGAGGGGCTGACGCATGATGCCGCCCAAACGCCGGACTCAGGTGCCGTAAATGAGGCACCAACCACGGATGCTCAGGTCATCACCACGGCCAAGGCCAAGTCCCAAAAACACCTCGCCGAACAGTTCCCGTTCAACTTCGCCGAAGACCCTGGCTTGATTGTCGATGGATGGTGCGACGGGGTTATTGATCAACAGCGGGTTCGTGAGGTGGTCGCGAGCTTTGCTGAAAACCTGAAGGGCGACAGCCCGCAGAATGTCACCGAGACCCAGCGCTTCACCGTGCAACTTGCGACGTTCGTCAACAGTATCGTTCCGGCCAACGCGACTGCAGCCACTTTGCGCAACCTCCTCGATGCAGCCGAGTGGATGTCCAAAACGATCGACGCCATATCAAGGACAAGGATTCGGCGCTGACCTTCGGCCATCGATCGCTCACCACCAATTTGCGCTTCATCGTGAGCGGCAACGATTGCTCCATTCTTCTTAACCGCACTCTGGACTGCGGGGCTTGCGATGCTTACACTCTTCAATCTCGGAGCAAAACTGAAAACGTGAGCGCGCTTGGAACTTGTCTCTGGAATCTGTCTGTCCAAGGTTTCCCGTGATGAAGCTTCGACTCCTCCCCGCGCTCGCACTGTCCCTTTTCGTTTCCGCCGCCTTCGGAGCTGAAGCGCCGGTCTCCGCACTCGTGCTCAAGGCGTCAGTGGATCACAAGGATGCCATCTACAAGGCCGGCGAGACCGTGACCTTCACCATTGAGGGGACCGTGGACGGAAAGCCTGCTCCTGATGGCAAGGTCACCTGCGTGCTGTCCAAGGATGGCGTCCAACCGCAGCCTGCCACGACGCTCGCGTTGAAGGACGGCAAGGCCACGCTCACGGGGTCGTTGAGTGAGCCCGGATTCCTCTCGATGCGCGCTACTGCCGACAAGGCATCGGCGATGGCTGCTGCGGCCGTTGATCCGCTGCAAATCAAGCCCAGCATGCCCGTGCCGGATGACTTCGACAGCTTCTGGGCAGTTCAAAAGGAAGCGCTGCGCAAGGTGCCCGCGAAGGCGGTGCTCACGCCCGTGAAGGCACCCGCCAATGGCGTGGATGCGTTCGACGTGCAAATCGACTGCCTCGGCGCTCCGGTCTCCGGCTACTTCGGCAAGCCGCACAATGCGAAACCGAAGTCGCTGCCGGCCATCCTCTTCACGCACGGTGCAGGAGTGGGCGGCTCGAACCTCGGCGCGACCTCGTGGGCGGCCAACGAAGGCGGCATGCTCGCGATGGACATCAACGCACACGGGATCGCCAACGGGAAGCCGAAGGAGTTCTATGACGAGCTGGCCAACGGAGCCCTCAAGGACTACCGCTACGTGGGCCGCACGGATCGCGAACTGAACTACTTCAAGGGCATGCTCCTGCGGCTGATCCGCGGAATTGACTTCCTCACCTCACAGCCCGAGTGGGACGGCAAGACCGTGATCGTCTATGGTGTCAGTCAGGGAGGGTTCCAAGCGCTGGCGGCTGCCGGTCTTGATGAGCGTGTAACATTCATCTGCGCCGGGGTGCCTGCCGGCTGCGATCACACCGGCGTCACCGTTGGCCGCATCAACGGTTGGCCGAAGCTCGTTCCCAACGGTGCGGACGGCAAACCCGACCCCGCCGCCCTACAGACGGCGCGCTACTTCGACTGCGTGAATTTCGCGCGGCGCGCCAAGTGCAAGGGAGCCGCCGTGACGGTGGGCTTCATTGATGTCACATGCCCGCCGACGAGCGTTTTCGCCGCCTTCAACGTCCTGAGCATGCCGAAAAAGATCCACAGCGACGTCCTCTCCGGCCATACGAGCACCCCGGAGGCGAGCAAGTTCATGCAGGAAGCCGCCTTCGAGCATGTGCGGGCGATGAAATAGCTCTGCCGGGACGCCGGCCCTGACTACCCCATGGACGATGTCGCTTCCCCATGCATCCGTGTTTGCCGGATTGATGAAATGACCGGTCTTTGCATTGGATGTTCACGTACGCTGCCGGAGATTGCCTCGTGGGGTGAATTGGCCGTCGCGGAGAAAACTCGCATCATCTCAAGTCTTCCTCATCGGGCTGCCGCGCACGCCGCAATACTCCCAGCCCGAGAATCGAAATGATGAGGAGCCCTGCTTCCATCTCCACAACTCGCTCAGATTCGAGGCGTGAAGGGAATGTTTGAAAGCCTTGTTCCACACCGGGAAGTGGGCCACAAAGACACAGTTCATAGGGTTCAAGTCGGAGTGGCGTCTGACAGGTTGAAAAAAGGCCAACAGGGAAGACTCCAAGGACACATTGCGGAGGAAAACAACAACCCGCTGCAGTGGGGCCGCAGCGGGTTGCCTCCGGTCTCACCTGATTTTCGCAGGTTCAAGTCATCCGAACTCTGACGATGACGTCGGCTAAAACAGCTCCGGGCCGTCGTCCGGAGCGGGGCTCTTTGACGGACGGGTGATCATGAGCTTAGGCGTAGGCGGGATTTCTTCGTAGAGCAATGCGTCGGCGGGGAGGCCGCGGCAGAGGTGCATGAGGTGGTCGTCAGCCAGCGGCTCATCGCCGAGCCAGGCGAGGGCGTCGGCAGGGTCGAGCACGACGGGCATGCGATCATGGAATTGCGCGGCCGTGGTGTTTGGTTCGGTCGTGACCATGGCGAAGCCGGTGGAACCGGAGCCGTCGGGATCCGCGTCCCACAGGCCCGCGACGAAGAACCATGTGTGCTCTTTGACGGTAAAGAGGACTTCGCCCTTTGCGCCGACAGGGCCGAGGCCAGGCTCGTAATAGCCGGTGGTGGGGATGAGGCAGCGGCGCTTCGCGGCGGATTGTTTCCATGTGGGCTTGGTGAGCAGGCCATCGCGACGGGCGTTGGTGATGAACTGCGGTTTCTCTCTGGCGTAGAAGGGCCACACGCCCCATCGCATTTCAACGAGGACAGGTCCGCTGTCTTCACGCCGGATGATACGCGCCTTGCGCTTGGGGTAGATGTGCCCCTGCAAGGTGGGATTGCCGGGGATGTAGAGGCCGGGCACGGACACCCGGACGGCTTCTTCCCACAGTTCCATCTGGTCGCGGTAGTGGTTGCACATGGCGTCAGGCAGCGCCCGCGGGGTGCAGGCCGGGGAAACGATACACGGTGAGCTGCATCGTTGCGCCGTCGAGCACTTCTTCGGGCATGCCGGAATCAATGGCGCGCTTCAGCGCAAGGCGGAAGGAGCCGGCAGTCTCTCCGGCAGCGCCGCCCTCGACTTCGACGACACCCGTGAAGTGGCCGCGCAGGTGTCGGGGAAAGGCGGGCGCGAAAGTGAAGACGACGGGTTTTGGGAAATACAGGTCGAGAGGTGGGGACATGCGGAGATTCACGGCCTCCTCGAAGCGGAACTGAAAGAGGGCTTGGAACGGGCCGGTCTGGCTGAACTGATCGAGCGCCTCGGGACTGGGCGCTTCTTCGGCGGCGGCGTCCACCTCGTAAATGAAATCGCAGCAAGCCATGAGCACTTGGTCGGCGAATTCCTCGAGGGACTCGTGCTCGTCGGCATCGAAGTCTGCGCTGACCAGGACGCCGAGGCGTTTCTCATCGGGGCCAGCGAATGGATCCGGGATGGAGAGGGTGACCTTGTCGCGCGGCAATGGATCGGGGACGTACGGGAGCATTTCTGCGACTGTCATGCCGACGACGATCTCTGCGAACTGTTGCATGGGTGACTCCTATCGCGACGAACCCGAGCTCGCAAGCGGGCACGTCGCGAGATGGAATTGCTGCCACGCGGATGCGACATGAAGGCATCTGGGAAACTTGAGTTGACGTGAGGTGACGCGGCGATACCGTTCATTTGAACGGTATCCCGCGCACCATGCTTACAGATCGACAACGAGAGATTTTGGACTTCATCCGCGAGGCACGCCGGTCACGCGGAGTCACGCCAACGAGCCGGGAGATTCAGCAACACCTCGGCCTCGCCAGCCAGTCCACGGTGATCGACCATCTGCGTGCTCTTGAAAACAAGGGTGCGCTGAGACGTGAGCCCCACAAGGCACGTGGATTGGTGCCCACCGACGAATACCGCGCTCAGCGGATGATCGAGATCCCAATTTACGGCACCATCCCCGCCGGGCTGCCCGCCGATGAGAGCCAGCAAGCCGATGGCTGCGTTTCGGTGGACGTGGAGACGCTGCGGCTTCCCAAAGGGGCCCGTGTCTTCGCCCTCAAGGTCCGTGGCGATTCGATGAATGGTGCCGGCATTCTGCCGGGTGACATTGTGGTGCTGGAATTCAAGGAGGCGAAGTCCGGTGACATCGTTGCCGCTCTCATTGATGGCGAGACGACGCTGAAGCGCTACGTGGTGCAGCGCGGCAAGCCGTTCCTCAAGGCGGAGAATCCGCGCTACACAAATCTCATCCCGGCACAGGAACTCGTCATCCAAGGCGTGCAGATCGCGCTGTTGCGGGTGCTCAAACGGTAACAGCCCGTGAAGCGGCTCCGTTCATTTCTCCGGCCCGCAATCGGCTGGTGCGGCCCTGCCCGCAACCCGCGGTCGCAGCAGCTCGAACGTCCGCTCCACTACCGACGCAAATGATCGTTCACCTCGACGCCGACGCATTTTTTGCGTCCGTCGAGCAGGCCGCCGATCCGAAGCTGAGAGGCAAGCCGGTGGCGGTCGGCGGCGACAGACGCGGCATCATCGCCTCGGCGAGCTACGAGGCGCGGAAGCTCGGCATCTACACGCCGATGCCCACGGCACGGGCGCGGAAGCTGTGCCCGCGGCTCATCGTGCTGCCGGGTGATTTCGAGAAATACGAACAGTTCTCGAAGTTCATGTTTTCCTACGCCTACGACTTCACACCCGAGGTGGAGATCGCATCGATCGACGAGGGCTATTTCGATTTGCGCGGCCATCACAAACACCCGCCGCGTGAGGTCGCGGAAATCATCCGGCGGGCGATCCGGCAGAGCCTGAAGATCACCGTGTCCGAGGGCATCGCCTCGAACAAACTGATCTCGCAGGTCGCATCGAAGCTCCGCAAGCCGGCGTGCTTTCTGGAAGTTCCGGATGGTGAGGAACGAAGCTTTCTCGCTCCGCTGCCGAACAAGTGGCTGCCCGGCGTCGGGCCGAAACTCGCGGGCACGCTGAATACGGCCGGCCTCGCCATCATCGAGCAAATCGCAGGCATGCCCGCCGACATGCTGGCGCTGCTCGTGGGAAGCTACGCACCGCAGCTCCGGGCATTTGCAAACGGTGTGGACGAGCGCCCCGTGGTGCGTGAGCCATCGGATGCCAAGAGCTACGGTGAGCAGGACACCTTCGCCGAGGACGTGACGGACGAGGCATTCATCTTCGCCAAGCTCCGCAGCATCGCGGACCGGCTTGCGGCAAAGGTGCGTGAGGACGGGAAGAGCTTTCGCACGGTGACGCTCAAGCTCCGGTACAACGACATGCAGGACGTCACCCGGAGCGTGAGTCTTGGGGAGCCCGCGGATCTCGAACAGGACATCTACCCGTTGCTGCCGGCGCTTGTTCGCAAGGCATGGGATCGCCGCGTGAGCATCCGCATGGTGTCGCTGCGACTGTCGGGCATCTACGGCGGCATCTTCCGCAGCGAGCTGGCGCTCGATGAGCAGAGCCGCAAGCGCGAGAACGAGCAGCGGCTCGCGAAGGTGATCGACGGCCTGCGCGGCGACCACTCGATCATGCGCGGCCATGATCTGTGGCTCAAACAGCGGGAGGGAAAGCCACGCGCCGACACTGAGCGAACGCACACGCGAAAGCCGGTCACACCGACGAAGTCCCGCGTCCGCGATTTCGTTCCGCTCAACGTCAAAAGCCATTACGACTTCCTCGATTCGGCGCTCTCGATTCCGGCGATCATCGAGGCAGCGCAAGAGACGGGAGCGAAGGCGCTCGCCATCACCGATCCCAATTTGCACGGGGCGGTCGAATTCTTCACGGCGGCACGCGACGCCGGGATCAAACCCATCATCGGCGCGGAGGTCACCAGTGATGGCCATCCGCTGAATCTCTACGTTGAAAATGCACAGGGCTACGCGAACCTCTGCCGACTTCTGACTTCGCCAGCCATTACGGCCGCGTTGTTGCAAACGCATAGAGAGGGACTGATTGCCGTGGATGCGGCCCGCGTGGCCCTTCCTGAAATTCGTTATCGCTCCCCTGCTGACCGTCAGAGGTTCGACATCATCCAGAGCATCAGAACGCTCACACGGCTGCATGAGCCGCATCCCGACAAGCGACGAGGTGATTTACACTGGCCCGTGCCGGCTGAAGTCGGGGCGCGATGGAGTGACGATGCCATGCGGGCCACTCACGAGATCGCGGATCGGTGCAATTTCGCCTTCGAGTTTGGCCGGCTCCGTTTTCCACGATTCACGCCGGACGACGGCACGACACCGCACGACTTCCTCGCACGACTCGCCTTTGAGGGTCTTCACCAGCGCTACGGCGACCGGTCGCATTTGCACGAAGCGCAGCTCCGCGAGGAACTCGGGATGATCGCCGAGGTCGGATACGAGGAATACTTCCTTACGACCTGGGGCATCCTGCAGGAGTGCCGGCGTCGCGGCATCGCGTGGATCACACGGGGAAGCGCGGCGGATTCACTCGTCTGCTACTGCCTTGGAATCTCCGGAGTCTGCCCGATCCGGTTCGAGCTGTATTTCCGGCGCTTCCTCAACCGCGAGCGCATGGCGCTCAACAAACTGCCGGACATCGACATTGATTTTGCCCACGACCGCAAAGACGACGTGGTGGACTTGATCTTCGAGCGATACGGGCCGCAGCACGCCGCCGTGGTTGGCGGCTTCAACACGTATCAGGGCCGCTCCGCCGTGGCCGACATCGCCAAGGTGCTCGGCGCTTCCGAATTTCAAATCCGGCGCCTCACCGGCCACATCCCGCACACGTCCGCGGCACACGTCGCTGAAGCCGTCTCGCAGGCCCAGGAATGCAAGGAAGGCCCGTGGGGCGAGGAGCCCTACAAGACCGCACTGGACATGGCGGCATTCCTCGACGGGTTTCCACGCCATGCGAAAATGCACCCATGCGGCATCGTGCTGTCGCGTGATCCGATTGCATCGCTGACTCCCACATTCACGAGCGCGAAGGGCTACCCGACCACGCATTTCGACATGGATGCCGTCGAGAGTGTCGGCTTGGTGAAGATGGATATTCTCGCGCAAGGCGGGCTGGCCGTCATCCGCGACAGCCTTCAACTGATCGCTGAAAAAGGCGTCACACCCGACTTGGAAAACCTCCAGCCGTGGGAGGACAAAAACATCTGGCAGATGATCGCCTCGGGTGATGCGCGTGGCGTCCACCACATCGAAAGCCCCGCCATGATTTCACTCGCAAGGATGTGCAACGTGCGGGACATCGACTGCCTCATCGCGATCGTCTCCGTCATCCGGCCGGGCGCGGCCAACGGTTCCAACAAGACACAATTCGCACGACGGGCGCAGGGGCTTGAGCCGGCAGATTACACGCATCCGAGCCTTGAGCCGGCGCTGCGCTCGACCTTCGGTGTCATCGCCTACGAGGAACACATCCTCCAAATCTGTGAGGCATTCGCCGGACTTCCGGCGGGCCGTGCCGACATGCTTCGCCGGGCGCTGGTGAAACAAAAGACGGCGGTGATCGAGGAGATTGGGCGCGAGTTCATCGAATCAGCCCGTGCAATTGGCCGCGCTGAACAGGACATCGTGAACGTATGGAATCTCGTCTCAGGATTCCAAGGCTACGCATTCTGCCGGGCGCACAGCACCGCTTACGGGGTCGAGGCGTATCAGGGGGCGTGGCTGAAGCGGTATCACGCCGCGGAATTCCTCGCGTGCGTGCTCAGCAACGGCAAAGGCTTCTACTCAACGCTCGCCTACACGCTTGAATGCCGGCGGCTCGGCATCAATTTCCTTCCGCCCGACGTGAATGCTTCGCGCTGGAATTTCACGCCGCAGGCCGATGCCATCCGCGTGCCGCTGCGTGTCATCAAGGATCTCACTTCCGCCACGCTGGAGCGCTACCAACGCGAGCGGGAGCGCAGGACATTTGCATCCCTACGGGATTTTTACGACCGCGTAAATCCCACCTCAGCAGAACTGCTCAACTTGATCCGCGTCGGCGCATTCGACGGATTCGGGGAGCCGCGCACCGCGCAGTTCTGGCAACTGCAATACCTCGCGCAGTGGCCGAAAGCCCAAGGGTATCTTTTCCAGAGCGATGAGGCTGCACCGCTGCCTGAAATTCCTCTTACAGAGCCGGACGGCACCCAACGTCTCCGGGATGAAATGGAATTGCTCGGGTTCACCGTGAGTGGTCATCCGCTCGAACAATTCCCCGGCATTGCGTGGGACACGTATTGCCCGATTCGTGATCTCGCCAATTACGCCGGGCAGCGTGTCACGACCTGCGGGCTCATCATTGCCGATCGCTCGCATCACCAAGTCTCAGGCGACCGGATGAAGTTCATCACGATCTGCGACCACACCGGCATCATCGAGTGTGAGATTTTCGCGGCCACGTATCGGCGATTCGGGCTGGCGACTGTTCAATTCGCAGTCGTTGAGGTTGAAGGCACGGTCACAGCCTTCGAAAACGGTTTGGGCTGCACGCTCGACGTGCAACGAGTTGGAAGACCGCGTGGCTGGGGCGCTGCATCATCCTGATGGCCCGTCGCATCGCGTGGGTCGTCGCGGTCCTGCGGCGCGAGTGCGGGTCGCCGTTGTGAAGTCAGGAGTCGGGCGTCCATACCATATTGAACAGGCACGACACACAGGATCGCTCAATTCGTTTTGCTCCCGGCGCGATCACGGGTATTGGTGCAGGCATGGTATTCGCCAACCTGCGCATCCTGCTCGTGCTGGCCGGACTTTTCTCGGTTCACCTGCACGCTCAAATCGTCCAACCCGGATTGGAAGCCGCGGTGAAATGGAAATGGTGGTTCTTGCCCTCGGAGGAAAAGGACTGGGGCTTTCCCATCACGGAGCCGGTCCAAACGCCCGCCGTGGCCCCAGCCAATGCACCGGCCCTGAAAAAGAAGGATCGGTCGGTTCAAGCGGAGATCTCGATCGCACCGGGACCCTACGAGGTGAAACGCGGTGACGCGCTCGAAATTATCGCCCGAAAATCGGGAGTTTCGGTCAGCCATCTTAAACAGTTTAATGCGCTGACCAAGGACATCATCCGCGATGGGCAGATCCTCAAGATTCCGACCTCGTCCGAATTGATTGCCCTCGCTCCCCCAGTCGCCAGAGTGGTCGCTCCACCGCAACCGACTCCGCAGGTACCGAGAAAGGGCAAGAAATCTCCGCCGAAAGCGGCGGTGGAACCTGAGATTGACTACATGGCCGAGGCCACGCTGCTTCAGGTTTTCCTGGACCGGGAGAATTTTTCGAGTGGTTCCATTGATGGAAGCGATTCCGTTGCTTGGCAGACGTTATCAGCCACCTATCGCGGCATTCACCAGGATTTGCAGACTCCCGAAGCGCTCCGGGCCAAGGCGCTCACGGTCGTGGGAGAACCCTTTGCCGCCTATATGTTGAAACAATCCGATTTCCGTTTCATATCGCCTCCGACGGCGACCGCCCGCCGGTGGCTTCGCATCCCAAAAAATCCGCGCCGGTCCCGAAGGCACCTCCTCGGCCGCCGCTGACCTACGAAGACCTTCTGGCTGCCAAGTATTCCGCCTATCGGACGCCGTGGGAGTTTGTGGCCGAAAGATTCCATTGTGATGAGGCATTTTTGCGCCGCCTTAACCCCCACATCAAGAATGCGCCCACGGCTGAGACTGCCTTCAAGGTGCCCAATGTGACGCCCTTTGAAATCGAAAAGTGTTTTGACTCGCCGTTGCGACCGAAGGCCGATCCGGAGAAACCCATCACGGCGGCGATTGTGGATCTCTCACGCTTGGAAATCCGTCAAAGCGGGCAGTTGGTCGCGACCATGCCGCTGTCGAGAGCCAGACCCGGTCTGCATGGGCGCGGAAGCTGGACAATATTGGGTGCCACGCCGGGACCGCGGTTCGCCACCCGCCAGGAGCAGACGACCGCCGCCAAGGTGACCGCCGAGCCTGGAGTGGCCGTTGCTACATCACCCGCGACGCCACTGGCTGCGGACCAAATTCTCGCAGCCGGACCGAGAAATCCGGTGGGCGTCTATTGGATCGATCTGGCGAAGGCCAATAGCACGACACCGCTGCCGTATGGGCTGCACGGCACCAGCATTCCCGGCCGCATGAAGACCCAGGAGAGCATTGGCGGACTGCGACTGACCAATTGGGACATAGCGCGGGCTGTCCGGATGTTGCCCGAGGGCACGCCACTGGCCTGGAAATGACGTTCGCAATTTACGGGCGAATCTCCGCGTTGCGCGTCAATGACCGGTGCAATGTCTTGGCGGCGCTGCGCCATCGAGTTCGCCGTCCCGATTCCACCCCGTCGTCAGAAAATGAAATCGTCTGGCCGAATTCCCGCCTCCTTGCTCTCCTCCTCGCTTTTGATTGAATCAGAAATGAACAATCCGGAGGCACTCGAAACCTTGCTGCACCAAGCGAGAAAATACGCCGAGTTCTCCATGCGGAATATCGGCCATGTGCCACCCACCATGCTCGCCATGACGCCCGAGGGAACGCTGACATTCCTTCCCGATGGTCTTGAGGATGAAAAAGCCAAGACCAGTTTCGCCAACACGGCCCGGATGATCTGCGTGGGCTACGGAGCAACCGCTGTGGTGATGATTCTGGAGTCGTGGGCGACCTTTGCAAAGCAGGGCAAAAGGCTCGACGACACGTCGCCGTCCGAGGCCATGGACCGCAAAGAATTCGTGGTTCTCATGGGCGAAACAGCTGGCAAGAAGACCACTGAGTTTCTGCCGATTTTACGCACGGATGCAGGAGGTTTTTTCGGCTTCGGTGAATTCGACTCAAGCGGGTTGGAGGGATTTCAGGGACGATTTGCCGAGATGCTGCCACCGATAAAACCGGACAAGCAGATGAGGGAGATGGCTCAAATGCTCCTTCAGGCGATGGGCGTGACGAAAAATCTGCTGCAACCGAAACACGGCAGGAATTGAGGCCAACTCGTCCCGGATGACTCGCTTCCTCTCGCTTGCGTTCCTGTTTGCATTGTTCGTCGGCTGCAAAGTTCAGCATCAAGAGAAGCCCGCTCACAAAATCCGGGTCTTCTCGCGGAATCATGACTGGTTCCCCACTAAATGAATGCACTCACCGACTGCCGACGCAGGCCGGTGAAAATGATGATTTACCCCGGCAAGGAAATTCCCAAGTCTGCGTCCCGGTCTAAATGAAAGGAATCACCCCCGGCGCGGTTCTTCAGGAATCTTTTGGTTCTTCGTGGTCTCCTAGCGAGGACCTCGGCCCATTCCACCTCGCGTGCCTCGAAACGCTCCTCCGCGTCTCGCCGCTTGCAAAATAGCCATGCCCGACGACACTCCCGATCATGACTTGGCAGGACAACATCCGGCGCTGGCAGGCGCTCCCGGCGGAGCGCAAGCTCCAGATACGCCGGGAGGCGATTCCGCTCGATGTGGCCCAGAGCATGGCATTCGAGAGGGAGCCGGTGCCGGTGGAGAAGATTCGCGAGATACTCGCCCAAGGCAACGCCACCCGCTACGTCGAAACGACGCGCGGCATCCTCAGCTACGCAGAGCTAGCCCCGCTGCTGGCCGAGCGGGTCGCCCTCGTCGAACTCGCCCTCTACGAGCAGGAGACCTTTGCCGCCGCGCCGCTCGACGAACATCTGTTGCTCGACTTGCACCGCCGAATCGCTGGCGAACTCGTGCCGGAATGGGCGGGACGCTGGCGCGACATCGCCGTGACGGTGGGGCGGCTGGAACCTCCGCAGCCGTTCCAAGTCCCCATGCTCATGCGCGATTACGCCCTCGACCTCCAGGCACGCTGGCCCGCCGCTGCGTCGGGAAAATCAGACCTGCTGCTCGAATTGCTCGCCTTCGCCGAAGGCCGCTTCCTCACGGTCCATCCCTTCCGCGATTTCAACGGACGCACCATCCGCGTCTTCCTGCTCGAACTTCTCCGCCGCCTCGATCTGCCCCGCGTGGAACTCGCCCCGCAAACCGAAGCCGGTCGCGCCGAATACTTCACCGCGCTGGAAGCTGCCGACCGTCGGAACCTCCAACCGCTCGTGGACATCTGGCGCGACCGCCTCGCCCACGCCGAAACGCCGGAAGCCTGAGCAATTCTTCGACTCCCAGAAACTATGAGCGACACCAACTACACAGCGTTTTTCAAAGCAGCTACCGGCGGAAGCCACTCGCCATACGACTATCAATCCCGCCTCGCACTTGGTGAGGCTGATTCACGGAACAACGGCACGGACTGCCACTCACGATTGATCAATATCCCCACCGGCCTCGGCAAGACCGCAGCCGTCGTCCTCGCGTGGATGTGGAATCGCGTCGTCCGCAAAGACCCTGCATGGCCTCGCCGTCTCGTCTATTGCCTGCCTATGCGGACGCTCGTGGAGCAGACGCGCGATGAAGTGGAGAAATGGCTCAAAGTTCACGGCCTTCTTTGGGACGAAAAGGAGTCGCATGACGGAAAAGTCGCCCTTCACATCCTCATGGGCGGCGAAGACGCGGGCGAATGGGACATCCATCCCGAACGCGAAGCCATCCTCATCGGCACGCAAGACATGCTGCTCTCCCGCGCTCTGAACCGCGGCTACGGCATGAGCCGCTACCGCTGGCCCATGCACTTCGGCTTGCTGAATAACGACGCGCTTTGGGTGATGGATGAGACGCAGTTGATGGGCGTGGGCGTGGAAACCAGCGCACAGCTCGACGGCTTCCGCGCTCGCGAGGAATGGCGAACGCACGGGAGCTGCCCGACTTGGTGGATGAGCGCCACGCTGGAACAAATGCGGCTCGCCACCGTGGATCATCCGGCTCCGGCTCACGGCTGGCCTAGCGTCACACTCAGCGAAAGCGAACGCGCGTCGGGGAGGGCGCACGATTTGATCGAGGCGAAAAAGGCCGTCTCAGCGTGCTCCGTTACGCTCACCCCTGCGAACAAAGCGAGCTATGCCAAAGACCTCGCCGCACTAATCAACCAGCGCCACCAGCAAGGCCCGCTCACGCTTGTCGTCGTCAACCGCGTCAACCGTGCCCGTGAAATCTACGACGCCCTGACCAGCGGGAAAAAACCACTGCGCGATCCGAAGCAAGTGGCGCTCATTCACTCGCGCTTCCGCCCGATGGATCGTGCGCGACACACCAAGCTATTGTTTGGGGAGGGAGATCGCATCGTCATCGCTACGCAAGCGGTTGAGGCAGGCGTAGATGTCTCGGCCCGCCTGCTCATCACCGAACTGGCACCGTGGTCGTCGCTTGTTCAGCGCATCGGGCGCTGCAATCGCCGCGCGGATATTCCCGATGCGGAAGTGCTGTGGGTGGACGTTCAGCCCAAAGACGAAAAGGACGACCTGCAACTTCCTTACACGAAGGCCGAATTGGATCAGGCTCGCACCGCCATCGCCGAGATCACCGATGCCTGCCCTCGCATTCTCAGCGGAATCGTTGTTCCAGAAACTCCCGTTGTTCGGCCCGTCATCCGTCGCCGCGATCTCGTGGATCTTTTCGACACGACCCCCGACCTCTGCGGGCAAGACCTCGATGTCTCCCGCTACATCCGCGATGGTGAAGACAGTGATGTGCAGTTTTTCTGGCGGGAGTTTGAAGGCGACACGCCCACCGACAAAGAGCCTCCGCCGCAGCGAGCGGAACTCTGCCGCGTTTCCATCGGCGAGGCGGCGAAGTTTCTTGGCAAAGCCGACGCTTGGACTTGGAACCCGCTGGACGAAAACTGGACGGAAGCCAAACGCCCGCGCCCCGGTGCCGTTTATCTCGTGAGCGTCGCCAGTGGCGGCTACCACGACGACCTCGGCTGGACGGGCGACGCAAAGCACAAGCCCACGCCGCATCCTCCACAGGAAGGCACGTGCGAATCCTACGCTGGTAACCGCCTTTCCTTTACCCGCGACTGGCAAACGCTCGCCGACCACTCGGGGCTGGTCGTCGCTGAGATGAAGGCCATCGCCGCCGCGCTCGCTCTCAATGGTGAGGATGCCGCCACACTCCACATTGCTGCGCAGTGGCACGATGTCGGCAAGGCGCATGAGTGTTTCCAAGCGATGCTCCGGCTCGGGCCGTATCAGCCGGAAGATCCAGCCGGGTTTTACGCAAAATCGAAAAACCCATTTTCGTTTCGTCGGGACGACAGGACGCGCCCCGGCTTCCGCCACGAACTCGCTTCCGCTCTGGCCTGGTTGCTTGCCGGGCCGTCCGATGCTCCCGAGCGCGACCTCGTTGCTTATCTCATTGCAGCACACCACGGGAAAGTCCGTCTCTCCATTCGCTCGCTGCCAAACGAGCCGGTGCCGACCGGCGAGGAACGACTCTTCGCGCGCGGCATCTGGCACGGCGACACACTCCCCGCCGTCGCCATCGGCGACATCACCACGCCCGCCATCACACTCGACCTCAGCTTTATGAAAATGGGCGCTGGTGAGCACGGCCCGTCTTGGCTTGCCCGCACCGTTGCCCTCCGCGACCGCCTCGGTCCGTTCCACCTCGCCTATCTGGAGACACTCCTTCGCGCCGCAGATGCCCGCGCCTCTGCGGGGGCTAACTCGCCTGCGCTCGATAACGCCAACACGCTAAAAACATGAACAGCAACATGGACCTCAACCAGCACCACGCTCTGGCACAGCGCGCCCTTGAGCTTGGCCGCAGCAATGACCCCGCCAGCGTGCCGGAGCTTATCCGCCTTCTTTCTATGCCATCTGCCGAGATTCGCCGCCTCGCCGCGTCGGCTCTCTCCAAACTGGCTGACTTCGGCGCGGACCGAGTTTCTGCCGTCGCCGCCCTCGCGCCAGTCGCCCTCCGCGACCCCCATCCGCAAGTCCGCCAGTATGCCCTCAAGGCTCTCAAATGCTGTGGCACTGCCGCCAGCGCCCACCTTCACGACCTCGACGACCTCGCGGCAAACGAAGACACCAAAGACTACGTCCGCCGCGCCGCCCACTCCGCCGCCACCGCCATCCGCGAAGCCGTCCGGCTCGCCGAGGCCGGTGCCGTCCACCGCTGTGCCCGCTGCGGCAAAGACGTCACCCCCGACGAACACACCCGCAGCCAGCAAGCCTTCCAGCGCACCTTCTGCGACGCCTGCTTCGACACGGTCTATCTCGACCGCCGCAACTTCGAGACCAAAGTCGAACTCCACAAAACCATCATCGCCAATGCAGGCACCCTCGTGCAGTCCGACGGCGAACGGCTGCTCGCCGATTGGTTCACCGCCCATCACATCGGCTATCGCTACGACGAAAAATTCCGCATCCTCAGCGGCCACGCCATCCGCCCCGACTTCTACCTGCCCGAGCTGGACGTCTATGTCGAATACTGGGGCATGGACACCGCCGACTATAAAATCGGGATGCTCAAAAAGCAGCAGCTCTACCAGCAGGAGGGAAAGCGCCTCATCTCCATCTACCACGCCGACAAGCCCCGCCTCGACGCCCTCCTCCGCGCCAAGCTCGCATTCTACGGCTACACCATCCCGTCCGCATCCGCGTCAGCAAACGCCCGTGAGTCAGCCCCCGAAAACCACCCGGCCCCATAAACCAGACTATGCCCAAACTTACACTCCAAGGCTGCTCACCCGTCCCGCTCGCACACTATTTGAAGGCGCTCGGAATCCTCCGACTCGTCGCGGAATCTGCGCATGGTGACGCTGCTGCCACTGCTCACTGGAGCGGAAACAACTTCGTTCTCACGTCGCGATTCGACCGTGAACCGCTCCTGTCGGAATTCTTCCTCCGCGATTACCAGCCAACGCCACTCATGGTTCCGTGGAGCGGCGGCGACTTTTTCGCGGTGAACCGTGAGAAGCCCGCAAACTCCTTCGATAAAACGCCGACATCAGCGCGTGTCATTGAATCAATTCTCAGCACCGATTCACCACGCTTCGAGGACTATCGCGCCGCGTTGCGAGCAACATTCTCCGCAATGGATAGAGCCGGCGTGAGGGTGAAGAAAGACATCGAAGGTTCCGGTGGCCCGCAACGCCGACTTAAAGCGGAAATGCTGAAATCGCTGCGAAACTCTCTGCCGGATGGGGCGCTCGCGTGGATGGACGCCGCCGCTGTCATTGAGCCGGATGCGGTTGCCTTCAACTCTTTGCTGGGCGGTGGCGGTGGCAGCGACGGCAACAGCCATTTCTCCGACAATTTCATGCAGAGCCTTTGGATGGCACTGCCCGAGTTCGACACTCAAAGGAAAAAGGCCGTGAAAGCCATCGGAGAAAGCGCCGTATTCAATTCCCGCGCTGCCCTTGATGAATCGTTGTTCGGATTTCAGGGAGCGGGAACCAAGATTCCCGAACTCTCCCCTGTGCTGTTCGATTCGACGCGCGTAGGCGGCCCAAATCAAACGACGGGATTCGAGGCGAAGGCAGGCAGCAATCCGTGGGATTTCATCTTGATGCTTGAAGGCTCCGTTCTTTTCGCCGGGGCGATTGGGCGCAAACTCGACGACCGCCGCGAACCCTCTGCGCGATTCCCATTCCTGTTCCAAGCATCGCCTGTCGGCCTCGGCTCGTCGTATCTCGGCGAATCCTCCGGGCGCGAACTCTGGCTTCCGCTCTGGTCGAAGCCAGCGTCGTTCGCGGAGATTCGCGCCTTACTCGGCGAAGGAAGAGTGGAAAAGCACGGACGCATGGCGAAGCGCGGCACTGACGCCTTTGTTGCCGCTGCTCAGCTTGGTTTTGACCGAGGAATCACCGCGTTCCAGCGCGTTGGCTTTTTCAAGGGCCGGATTGGTGGCGACAACTATTTCACCGCGATTGACCAGGGCCGAATCGCTCCGCGCCGCAATCAATCTGTGGATCTACTCAGAGATATTGACGACTGGCTCACCAGACTCGCGTCTGCCTCAACAAGCGATAAGTGCCCGGCTTCGGTCGCGGCGAAAGTTGTCGCTTTGGAACGACGGATTGCCGATTTGGCAGTCACCTCACAGAAGGAAGCACCGCCCCGCTTGATTGCCGTTCTCGCCGCACTCGGTGCGACTGAACGCGCACTGGCAAAGAGTTACAAGTGGACGACCGAGAGCGCCTACCTCCGCCCGCTGCATGGCTTGAAGCCGCAATGGCTCACCGACGCGGACGACGGCTCGCCGGAATTCCGCCTCGCCGCCTCCCTCGCCGGGATGAGTGCTTGGCTGGGGAAAGAGACGCTCTATTTCCGCCAGCACCTCGAACCACTCGAAATGCGCGCGAACAAGGAACGCTCGTGGGCAAGTTGGGACAAGACGCCGGGCGACGACGTCGTCTGGCACGACGGCGACCTCGCCGATTCGCTCAACGCCATCCTCTCCCGGCGACTCATCCGCGTGGAAAAATCCGGCGCACGCGGCTGGCCAGACTGCTCGCCGTGCGTGGCAAAGCTCGCAGACATCACTGCCTTCATCGAAGGCCGCACGAACGACGCGCTGCTCGCCGACCTCATCTGGGGCCTCAGCCTCATAGACTGGCAGGCTGTAACCCATCAACACCACGAGACCCGCGTCCGCGAGCGCGAGCGAGTCAGCGACACAGCGGAGCACATCCCCCACGGCAGCCGCGACGACGAGCAACACGCCATCCCCTCCGCATTCTACGCCCTCCTGCGCCTCTGCTTCCGCGCAGCACGCCCGGACGACACCATTCCGCTCCACCCCGCCATCCTCAATCGAGCGATGAGCGGCGACGGCACCGCCGCCTCCGAACTCGCCTCCCGCGGCCTCCGCGCCTCGGGTAAGGCACCGCTCGTCGCCAGCCTGCCCGTTCGTGGCGACATCGCCCGTCGCACCGCCGCGGCGATGTTGTTTCCCATCAGCAATCGCGACCTCCATCTCCTCGAACACATGATCCTGAAAAAACAAAACCAACAAAATACATGAACCTAGAAGCACTGAAAAACCAACCGCGCCTGCTGCTCAAAGCGACGCTCGAACCGCAACTCGGACATTTATTCCAACCAACCGGCTTCCCCGACCTCGGTGCCGCCACATTCAAAGCCATTGGCAAGGATGGAACCACGCGTTCCATGCTACTGGTTGAGTCCCACCAGAGCATGGGAAACAACTTTGAAAAAGTTTGCTGGGATGAGGCGACTGGTAAACTGGTCACTGAGTTGGAGGGTCTGCCCTACGTCGAATCCACGCTCCCTGACGGAACGAAAACCAACACCATCCTTGAAGCCCATCGGCTAAACTCGCCCTACATCGTGAACTCTGCGGAGTTCGCCGAAATCGAAAAGGCGATTGGCTTTGAGAAGAACAAACCATTTGATCGGCGGAAGCTCGCATCGGCTCTTATGAAATACGATCCGAGCAGCCTGCTTCATGGAATCTTTCTGGAGAAAGTGGGCGGAGTTGTTCGCCTGCCTCGTTCCCTGACCAGTTTCATAGAAGCGGAAGACGTCAACCCAGTCGCTTTTGGCGGCGTGAAGCTCGACCGAATCCAACCGGAAAGCACCGGCGACAAGACGCCCTACGGCAAGGCCAAGGATGGCTACGGAAATGTTCCGCATCACATCGAAGATTTCACAGGGAGCATTTACGCCTACTTCAATTTGGACTTGGCGCTCCTACGCGGCCTCGGGTTGTCGGACGGCTCTCCAGACCTGCTTGTCTGGCTGGCGTTCTTCAAGGTTCGCAAATTCCTATCCGAAGGCTTGAACCTTCGTTCTCGTTGCCAACTACAGCTAGTCTCGATTGAGACCGTCGGCGCTCTCAAAGGCCGTTTTGAACTGCCAGAACTTGAAACAATAGTTCCTGAGTTGAAGCGCCACATTCAGGGTGCTGCCGCACTTTTCTCGAAATCACCATTGCCAGTGAAATACGACCAGAAGCTCGCAGCGAAACGCAGCAAGGCGAAAGACAAAGCCAAAGACGACGGCGGCGATGGAGCAGACACAGCGGGAGAGGATATATCAGCCACCTAAAGCCATGACCGTTCTTGAACTGCGATTTCCCACTGGGCGTTTCCACGCCACACCGTGGGGGCGGCACGTCAACGAAGGCGCTGTCGAATGGCCGCCTTCGCCGTGGCGCATCCTCCGCGCACTCATCGCAACGTGGTATTTGAAAGCCCGCGATGCGGGAGACTGTGACTTGGTGCGTTCGCTTGTGCAGAAGCTCTCTGAGCAGCCACGATTCTGGCTGCCCCCAGCGACAACGGGACACTCGCGGCACTACATGCCGGGCAACGAGGCGACCCACAAAGAAAGCGGTGCCGTAGTGTTTGGCCCTGCGAAAACCAAGGTCTTCGATACCTTCATCCAACTTGCCGAGGACTCCGCAGTGTTCGTCGTGTGGAATGTGGACTTGCCCGGCGCCGAACGCACCGTTCTGCAAACGCTCGCCGAACGGCTCTCCTACCTTGGCCGCGCCGAGAGCTTGGTCATCGCGCACCTGCTCGATAGTGACGCCGCCTTTCAGGCTGCGAAAACGCCCGCACACCGCGAAGCCGCACCGCTGCCCAGCACCGATCCACTGCCATCCGGCCAAGAACTTGTCCGCTTGCTGGCTCCGATGCTCCCGACTGCCTACGACGAATGGCGCGATGACTTCATGACGAAGGCGGAAACCGCCCTCGGCCCCGAGCCCACCGCCGCGCAGAAGAAGCTGCCGAAGCTGCCGGACGAC
The DNA here is from genome assembly GCA_903882875.1 of uncultured Spartobacteria bacterium. GTDB lineage: Bacteria > Verrucomicrobiota > Verrucomicrobiia > Chthoniobacterales > Chthoniobacteraceae > SXWH01. The sequence continues at coordinate 77,627 of CAIRYQ010000010.1, forward strand.
CTCTTTGCCGCACTCCACGCCGATACCGGCGACCTGCAAGCCGCGGGCTGGAATCTCCCGCCCGGCGCTGCCTTCGTGAATTTCATCCGCTCGGAAAACGCCTTCGCTCCCGCGCCCCGCCCGCGAGCGCCCCGCAAAGGCCCGCTGCTCACCGTGGCCCGCTACGCCATCACCAGCACCGTCGCGCCGAGCATCACGCAGGCGATTTCCATCGGCGACCGCGTGCATGATGCGCTCTGCAAATGGTCCGACCAAGGCAAAGGCCGCGCGTCCGTCTTCACCGGCCTCGATGCGGATGGCAAACCGCTCGTTGCCCAGCATCAGCACGCGCACATTTTCTGCGAAGCCAATGGGCCGCGCGATGCTGTCACCCACATCACCGTATGGGCGGAGATGGGCTTTGATGAAGAAGCCTGCCTCGCGCTTCGCAGACTCAACAAAGTATGGGGCCACGGCGGACATGATATTCGCCTCGTTCTCCAAGGCATCGGCCAGCTAGGTGATTTCTTGGACTGCGCGCTTGTCCGCCCGGCGAAAATCTGGCGCTCCGCCACGCCCTTCGTGTCCACCCGACACGCCAAAACATTCCGCGATGGCAGGCCGAAAATAGACTCGGACAATGGCTGGCAAGATGGCTCCGCCGCTCACGACCTGCTGCGACTGCTCGCCCTGCATGGGCACGGTGCGGATGCCAAAATCCAGCAGATCAACGAGAGGGAGCGCCCGTATCAGTTCGGTGAACGCAGCCTGCGCTCATTGCAATTTCAAACCGGACGCAAAGACGGAGCAGGATGCCGCGGCCACGACAGCGGGGCAGCGTTCACCATCACCTTTCCCGATAAACGCCCAGGTCCATTCGCGCTAGGCTACGGTGCCCACTTCGGCCTCGGCCTCTTTGTTCCGTCGGATCGCGAGCTTGCCAGCGTGTAGTTTCGTGCATAGCACGCTGCCATGCGCCGCAAGCCTTCCGTTGGTCGAAGGAATCCTCGCCAGAGTTCTGATGCGGGGACGATGGATTTGTTTCAGGCAAAGATGGTCGCGGTGATGCAGACTTCGCTGGAAGCGGAGGAAAGTGCTGTTGAAGATGCTGTAGTTTCAGTGCAGCCGGGCTTGGATGCCACGGAAGGCGTGACGGTGGGCGCGGAGATGCGGCCGCTGGAGCGTGATGCGCCGCCGGTGGTGAAGGAGAAGACCGATACGGTTATGGAGCCGGAACGGGAGGCGCTGCCAGCGCGGATGCTCAATGAGTTCGTTTATTGCGCGCGACTTTTTTACTACGAGCACGTCGAGGGTGTTTTCGTGGAGAGCGCGGACACGGTGCGCGGCGCGGCGATTCACAAGCGCGTGGACAAAGGTTCGGGCGCGATGCCGCTATCTGGGAGCGATGACGGTGCCGCTGCGAAAAAACCGAAGGCCAAGGCAGACGCATCCGAAGCCGATGAAAACGCGGAGGGCTCGGAACCAACCCGAACACCGAAAGCCGAGGCCGCCAATGACGTGATTCATTCCCGCTCGGTGATGCTCGGCTCGGAGCGGTTTCGCGTAGTGGCCAAGATGGATCTCGTCGAGACGACGGTGGGCGGTGATGGCGGCGTGGAAAGTGTCTGTCCGGTGGATTACAAGGCCGGCTCGCCGCGTGAGGGTGAGGAGGCCAACGAGCTGTGGGACACGGACCGGATGCAACTCGGCGTGCAGTGCCTCGTGCTCCGGGAAAACGGTTATCGTTGTGATGGAGGCATCATTTACTACCGCGGCACCAAGCAGCGCGTGCCGCTCGAATACACTCCGGAACTGGAGACATGGATCGTGGCGAAGATCGCCGCCGCACGCGCGGTCTCCAAGGGACCGATCCCGCCGCCGCTCGTGGATTCGCCGAAATGCGTGCGGTGTTCCCTCGCTCCGGTGTGCCTGCCGGATGAGACGGAGATGTTGCGACATCGAGTGGAGATTCGGAGCGAAGCGCAGAACGCCGCAGGCAATTTGGAGTCGAGGACTGAAAGCAGTGATGCAGACGAAAGATGCGTGTTGGAGAATCTCGCGACTCCCAATCCCAAAACCTCAACTTCATCTAGCCCCCGCCGGCTCATGGCTGCGCGGGATGAGAAGCGCGTCCTTTTCCTCAACACCCAAGGCTACCGCATCGGCTGCAACGACGGCGTCATCAAGGTGAAGGAAAAAGATCGCGTGGTGGACGAGGTGCGGGTGAGCGACGTGAGCCAGGTCGCGCTGTTCGGGAACATCCAGATTTCCACGCAGGCCATCCAGCTCCTCTGCGAGACAGGCGTGCCGATCACGTTCTTCTCGATGGGCGGATGGTTCTACGGCATCGCGCGCGGGCACGGGTTGAAAAACGTGACGGACCGCATCGCGCAGTTCCGCGCGGCGGAAGATCCGGCGGCGTGCCTGCGGTTCGCGCGGCAGTTCGTGCGCGGGAAGATTCACAACCAGCGCGTGCTTTTCATGCGCAACCACGAGCAGCCTCCCGAGCGTGTGCGACTGCGGCTCGGCCAGGCGCGCGAGGATTTGGAAAAGGCGGGTTCGCTCGAAGCACTGCTCGGCATGGAGGGCGCGGCGGCGGCGGAGTATTTCGCGGAATTCGCCGGGATGCTGCGCCCGCAGGAGGAGGACGAAATCCCCGGCATCACCAACGTGCCCGAGGCGCCGTGGGCGCGCTTTGATTTCAACGGACGCAACCGGCGTCCGCCGACCGACCCGGTGAACGCGCTGCTCTCGCTCGCCTACAGTCTGCTGGCGAAGGAATGCACCGTGGCCGCCTACGCCGTGGGGCTCGATCCGTATGTCGGATTTTACCACCAGCCGCGTCACGGGCGGCCCGCGCTCGCGCTGGATGTGATGGAGGAATTCCGCCCGCTCATCGCGGAAAGCGCCGTGCTCACCGCGATCAACAACCGCTACGTGACGCCGCGCGATTTCGTGACCGCCGGCCGCGCCGTGAACCTCTCGCCCGCGGGACGGAAGCAATTTTTCCAATGCTTCGAGCAGCGCATGAGCACGCTGATCACGCATCCGGTCTTCGACTACAAGGTGAGCTATCGTCGCGCAGTGGAGCTGCAATTTCGCATCCTCGCCCGCGTGCTCACTGGCGAAATCCCCGAGTATGTGCCTTTCCTCACACGCTGAAGCGCCATGAGAAACACGTATCTCGTCTGCTACGACATCACCGAGGACAAGCGGCGCGACCGTGTCTTTCGCGTCTGCAAAAATCACGGCGAGCACCTGCAGTTCTCCGTCTTCGAGTGCGACCTGAACGGCAGCGAACTGGCGTCGCTGCAACGCGAACTGACTGCGGTGATTTTGCAGAGCGAGGATCAGGTGCTTTTCGTCAGCCTCGGCCCTGCCGAAGGACGCGGCGAGCGGGTCATCGCCGCGCTGGGCAAACCCTACACCAAGCTGGATGCGCCATGTTACGTGGTTTGACCAGCGATGAAACCGGGGCTCAGACTCCCCAGTTCTTTGACATTCCAAACGAACGCGAGCGGCAAGGTGCCGATGGCACTCCCCGTGGCCGCTCGCGCACTGATGATAAGCGACTTCCGCTGGAAGTGGCATTACTGCGCACGAGCATGCTTGGAAATAGCGAGACCGCTCGCAACCAACGTGATTGCATCCGCAAACCCAAACGCTTACAGAAGGTCTAATTCCGCGCCCCCCGTGGCGCGGCTCCGTTGAAGCGCCCCATCACTGAGACTCGGCAGAATGATGGATTGAAATTCCGCGCCCCCCGTGGCGCGGCTCCGTTGAAGCATCGCTCCATGATCCTTTTTCAAACAGCGAGCTTTTAATTCCGCGCCCCCCGTGGCGCGGCTCCGTTGAAGCCAATATCAGCAATCTCGCGCGCAGTTGCTAATTCTGAATTCCGCGCCCCCCGTGGCGCGGCTCCGTTGAAGCAGACTTGCGAGAGCGCAGATGA
>CAIRYQ010000011.1 GCA_903882875.1 uncultured Spartobacteria bacterium
GAATCCTCTGCTCGAACGCTACGCGATCTCACCCGTCGTTGAAGTTCCATGCGTTCGGTATCAGTAAGAATCAATGGTTGAATGGCCATTCGCCAATCTTATCTCATGTGTGGCCGAAGTCAATGTTACGTTGCACTAGCGCCCTTTGCAGTTCAAATGAGGAATTGAGCGACCTCCCTGAAAATGCGGCAAAGTCGCGGGCCATCCTCCGGCGGAAATTTTCCGGCACAGGCTGTCCGCTGCCGCTACTCGCTCGGCAAACTCACCAAGCTCTGGCTCGTGCTGCGCGGGTGGCTTGGGATTCTGGGCAGAGCCGTCGCGCGGCGGTTCGCAGAGGTGCGCCCGCCGAAAAGGCACGGGCCGATTCGTCCCGGCATGGCTGTTGGCGGTTTCGCAGTTGTTCCCACAGGCATCATCCATGAACGAAATCGAATCAACGGAGATGCAAATCGGTTCAATGATGAACCCAAACCGCATCAATGATGATTCAAATCGGATCAATGATGAACCGAAACCGTATCAACGATGATTCAAATCGCATCAATGATGAACCGATTCGGATTAAAATTGATGCCAAAGGACATCAATTTCGGCCAATATTCCACCAATAAAGAGCCTCCATCCAATGAGTTGTGAATCCATTCGTGAAATCTCCCCGGATTGCATGAAAACCATGCGCCTCGACCGCTGTCAGGTCTTCGACCGCCGTTACTCGCTCGGCAAATTCACGAAGCTCTGGCTCGTGCTCCGCGGGTGGCTTGGGGGCGCTGGGGTAACGGATTGAGTGATCCTATTCGCCGTCTTCGGGCTTTTCATGATCGGCGATCCAACGTCTCCTGTAACAAAAATATGCCGCGTGTCCGATGTCGTTCGCAAAAGTCGCGTTGAATGAGGCACCCACAACTGCACCAATGATCGGAATCATCTGAAGTGCCTTGCGCTTGGTCAGATTTATTCCGAGCGATTTTGCGAATTGGCGCAGCGCAGCCAGAAGTGATTGGGCTCCGATCTGCTTCGCGGCAAGATCGGCAGCCATCTTCTTCCACGCAACTTTGATCAAGATTTGCTCGATCTGCTTGAGAAAGATCAATGCTTCCAGTTTTGCTGCAACGTCGCTTGCTGTTCCGGTTCGCAGGATGTGAATAACGTATTCCTGTTCTTCAGGCTTGGTTGGGTCGTATCCGTAACAGATGCCCATCTGTTGAATGAGGCGGATGACAACAGTGAAGAGCGCAGGAATATCCGCTGCAAGGCCTGGCAAACCTAACGCGCCTGTCGCGCCGCCCTCTGCTGCTGCGTAGCCCAAATGCCAGTTCCAGCAACTTTGTGCTTCTTCGTCGGATGCGGCTAGATGCTGCCACAATTCGGGATTCTCTCCAAAAACCAAACGTCGCTTGGCGACTTTCTCTGTAATCGCCGGAGCATCAACGATGTGTTTCGAGAGGTTTGAAATGCCCACCAAAAAGCCTTCGATCGCTTTGGCGACCACATCTTGAACGCTATCAGGAATAAGCATCTCCGCGGCTTTCTGCGCGGGCCAAAGAATAAAGCTCCCGACTTGTGCCAACCAGCCTGGGCCCTCTTGTTCCCAGCGTTCAATCTCAGCCTTTGCTTTTACTATGTAGTCTTCGCTCATGGCTGTTTTGGGAGTTTGAGTCTGAGTGAAGTATTGGGTTACGCCACGCTCTTTGCGCCCTTTGCGGCGGGCAGCGCGGCGAGGATGGTCTTGACGGTGTTCTCCACGGTGAGGCCGTGCTTTTTGCGCAGGATGTCCGGCGCGCCGTGCTCGACGAACTGGTCGGGCCAGCCGATGCGGACGACGGGCGTGGTGATGCGCTGCGTGGAGAGGTGCTCGATGACGGCGCAGCCGAAGCCGTTGTGCAGGACGTGGTCCTCGATGGTGCAGATCACGTCCACGCTGCGGCCGAAGAATTCGATCAGCGCGGTGTCGAGCGGCTTGATCCAGCGCGGGTTGATGACGGCGGTGGAGATGCCCTGCGCTTCGAGCTGCGCGGCGGCCTGCTCGGCCATCTGGCACATTCCGCCGAGGCCGAGGATGGCGACGCGGACGGGCTGAGTGCTGCCGTGCTTCACGACTTCGGCCTTGCCGATTTCGAGGAGCTTCGGCTGCGCCTTGGGCTGCACGCCGGTGCCGCTGCCGCGCGGGTAGCGGATGGCGGTGGGGCCTTCGGTGTGGTTCGCCATGGTCCAGAGCATGTCGCAGAATTCGTCCTCATCCTTCGGCTGCATGTGGATGAGGTTCGGGATGTGGCGGAGGTAGCCGATGTCGAAGAGGCCGTGGTGCGTCGGGCCGTCGTCGCCGCTGAGGCCGCCGCGATCCATGCACATGCGCACGGGGAGATTTTGCAGCGCGATGTCGTGGATGATCATGTCGTACGCGCGCTGCATGAAGGTGGAGTAGATCGCGAGGAAGGGCGTGAAGCCTTCGCACGCGAGCCCGGCGGCGAAGAGCGCGGCGTGCTCCTCGGCGATGCCGACATCGAAATAGCGAGTCGGGTGTTCCTTTGCGAAGCTGATGAGCCCGGTGCCGCTGGGCATGGCACCGGTGATGGCGACGAGCTTGTTGTTCGTCGTGGCGAATTTCGAGAGCGTCGTGCCGAGCAGTTCGCTGTAGGTCGGCGTGGGCGTGGGCTTCGTCTTGCCGGTCTCGGGCTCGAATTTGCCGAGGCCGTGGAATTTCATCGGACTCTGGAGCGCGGGCTCGTAGCCCTTGCCCTTCGTGGTGAGGATGTGCAGCAGCACGGGCTCCTCCTGCGTCTTCAGGAATTCGAGCGTGTGCATGAGCGTCGGGATGTCGTGCCCGTCCACCGGCCCGTAGTAGCGGAAGCCGAGATCCTCGAAGAGCACGCTGTTTGCGATGAGGCCCTTCATGCCGGTCTCGACGCGCTTCGCGAAATTCTTGATGCGCTTGCCGAGGAGCTTCTCGACGAGCCGAGCCGCGCGGTCGTGCAGATGCGAGTAGGTTTCGCTCGTGGCGATCTTGTTGAAGTAGCGCGCGATGGCCCCGACGTTGCGGTCAATGCTCCACTCGTTGTCGTTGAGGATGACGATGAACTTCTTCGTCTGCTCGGCGGCGTTGTTCAGCGCCTCGTAGGTCACGCCGCAGGTGAATGCCGCGTCGCCAGCGACGGCGACGACATGTTCGTCCGATCCGCGGAGATCACGCGCGACCGCCATTCCGAGCGCCGCGCTCACGGCGGTGCCGGCGTGGCCCGCGCCGTAGCAGTCGTGCTCGCTTTCCGTGCGGAGCAGGAATCCGTTCAGCCCCTCGTATTGGCGGATGGTCTCGAATCGCTCGCGGCGTCCGGTGAAAATTTTGTGGACGTAGCCCTGATGCGAGACGTCGAAAACAAACTTGTCCTTCGGCGTGGTGAAGACGCGGTGCAGCGCGATGGTCAGCTCGACGACGCCGAGATTCGGCCCGAGATGGCCGCCGACGGATGTCGGGTTGTCGTCCGACATCACGCGGATCAGCTCGTCACGAACCTCCTGCGCGAGCTGCGGCAGAAGGTTGTCGGGCACCGCCTTCACGTCGGCCGGGGAATTGATGGTGGACAGGATGTTGGTGGTGGTCATCGGGATGGTTGGGATAGAAATGCGTCGTGCAAATGCGTCGTGCAGTTCCAGGGGAGTTTTGAAGTGAAGGGGATCAGAAAAGATTCGCGTCGCGGGGGCCGGCCTTGCGCTGAGGAACGGGAGAGTCCGCCTTTGCCTCGGGATCGAACGCCTTCAGCTCCGGGTCCGCGCCCGCCTGCCGCCGGATGATTTCGATCTTCTTCTCCGCCTCGGCGAGCTTCTGCTGGCATGTCTTCACGAGCTTGATGCCCTCCTCGTAGTTCACGATGAGGCGCTCAAGCGGGAGATCTTCGCGCTCCATTTCCTCGACAAGACCTTCGAGCCGGCCGATCGCCGTTTCAAATGTCTGTTCGTTGGAAGCTTCGCTGCTTTTTGCCATCACCGCCTTCGTAGCGCGCTTTGTGCAGTTCCTCAACCGCCAATTCCACGGGCACCGAAGCTGCTAAAGGAAGGCAAAATGGTGCCCAGCCGCCGAAATGCCGGATTCTCGCTCGTTGAACTTCTCGTCGCGATGTTCATCGGCGTCGTTCTGTACGCGCTGGTCGTCGGCCCGAGCCGTGAGCACGTCCGGCGGCAGAAGCTCGCGGACTGCGCGGAAAACCTGCGCAAGCTGCACATGGTTCTCACGCTCTATGCGAACGAACACGACGGCGCGTTCCCGGTCGCGGCGGGCGCGCGCAGTTCCGACGAGATCCTCGCATCGCTGGTGCCGCGCTACACGAGCGACCGCACATTTTTCTCCTGCCCGGCGACCGGGCACGGCGGGCACACCGACTTTGCCGTCGTGACGGGCCTGCGGAAAGATTCGCCCGTCTCGCTGCTCGCGTCCGATGCGCAGGTGAACGCGGAGCCGAAACTGCGCGGCGCGAAAATCTTCGCGGACACCGAGGGCGCGCGCGGCGGCAACCACGGCGCTGCCGGCGGCAACCTGCTTTTCACGGACGGCCATGTGGAAACCACCGGCACCGCCGCTCCGCGCGATCTCTCCCCGCCTGCCGGAGCAAAAATTCTGAACCCTGCGCAATGAAACTCGTCGTCCCCATCAAAGAACTGCCCGTTTCCAGCCCGACCCCCGCGAAGCGCGGACGCGGTTTCTGGATTCTCGCCGCACTGATCGCCACCGTGCTGATCGCCGCCGTGCTCGGAGGTGGCTGGTATTATTTTTTCGGCCGCAAGCCGAAGGTCTCGATGACCGTCGGGCTCGAATTGAACGGCAATGCCGCCACGCGCGGCCTGTGGTCCGTCGGCACGGGCGAGGTGCTGCTCGTCGGCGATGGCGACGTTCATCTGATCGACACCGCGTCGCGGAAGAAAAAATGGACCGCGCAGATTCCAAAATCCACGACGCCCGATCCCGCGTGGCAGGCGACGATGAACGCGCGGTTTGTGCGGCTTCAGGCGTGGGCCGACGAGCTTTCGCGCAAACGCGGGAGCCTCACGGATGCCGAGGAGATCATCGCGTTCAACGCCGACGCCGCGAAGTACCACGAGGAGCTGACGGCCGTTCTCGCCGAGGCTGCAAAGCCGAACGCGCGCGCCGCGTCCGCGACCGAACATCAGCCCGAGCAGCAGCCCGTGCGTGTGCCGGATGCGGAGGATGTGTTCGGCGGTGATCGCTCCAAGGTGGATCGCCTTCACCCGATCGAGGACATGCGCTTGCAGTTGCTGGCGGATCGGATCCGGAAGCGCGAGGGGAAACTCGGTGCCCTCAAGTCAGACATGATCCTCAAGAAAGGACGCGCAATCACGGCAGTGCAAAAGGTGGCTGCCACCGACGCCGAAGCCCGCTACAACACGGAACTGGCCGAGCAGCAGAACGACGAGGAGTCGCTGGCCAAGCTCAAGCCGAAAGAGCCGACGCCGGTCGTGACAGCGCAGCGTGCGGAAACCGAGGACGGGCCGCCTGCCTTCGACGATGAGTTTGCAAGCGCGAGCCCAAAGGCCGCGATCTGCAAAGACCGGATCTGGATCATCGAAGGGCGGCACGCCGTCGCCTTTGATCGCAACTCGGGAGCGGTGAAGGCGGATGTCGGCCTCGCAGGGCCGGCTCGCCAGATTTTTGCGGACGGCGACACGGCGATCATTGTCGCGTCCGCAGGGGCGAGCGCGGCGCAGATCACGAAGCTGACGGCGAATGCCCAGCCGCAGGCGATGTATTACTCCACGGGCCGCCGAGAACCCGCGTTCACATTCTCGGGGCGCTCGCAGACGCCGAACGTGCAGGATTTGCGCACAGAATTTTCCGCCGTCGGCGGCAGCCCGCTGCGCGTGGACATTCGGCTGAAGGAAAAGAACGTGACGGCGCGCGACGCGATCAAGCCCGGCTCGGAAAAGGAACTGGAAGCCGCGGCTGGCGGTGCCGCCGCGCACTCGGCGGACGAGATGAAATCCATCGCCGCCCTCATCCGCAACGACGCAGCGCGGCTGAACGGCTCGGCTGTCGGGCAGATGGACGACAGCACGTATGAGATCACGCTCAGGCGTCCGTTCGATCCTGCCGTGCCCGAGTGGAACGGCATCCTGCGCGGCCGCGTGCAGATATTCTCCACGCCGACGCTGCACCTCATCACCGCGGGCACGAAGCTGCTCGCATTCGATCGCATGAACAAAAAAATCTGGGAGGCCGTGCTCGGCAGCCCCGTGCCGATTTTCGGCGGCGACACCGGTGCAGACGGTTCGCCTCAGCCGTGGTTCGAGACAGGCGGCCGGCTTTTCTTTGCCGACGGCGCATTCCTCACGGCGTTCGACAGCGCGAGCGGGCAGGTCGCGTGGCGGCTGCCGAGCGTCGGCATCCGCAAGGTGGTGATGGACGGCGAGGGATTCCTCTACGTGCTGTCGGGAAATTCGCGCGTCGAGAGCCTTACGTTCGCGATGGATGCGAGCTTCGGGGACTCGGTGCCGATCACGTTGCGCGTGAATCCCGCCGACGGAAAAATCATGTGGAAGGTGGAAAAATATCAGGACGTGTGGGCGTCCGGCAAAGACGTGTACGCGCTGCGCGAATCTCAGAATCCGCACGACATCGAGGAGCAGGTCTTCAACCGCGACAAGCCCGCCGCGGCCCGAGTGAAGCTCTACAAGCTCAGCCGCGGGAGCGGAAACCCGCTCTGGGAATGGTTCCAGCCGCGCCGCCCGTTCGCGGTCGAGGCGCACGGCAAAAGCGTGGCGCTGCTCTTCGCCGAGGAACTGCAAATCATCAGCTCGATCTGCTGGTAGCCGGCTCGGAAAAATAATTCGCGCTTTGACGCGGCGGCGCGGGGCATAGAGTCGGATGCAATGTCCGACAGCTTCGTCCATCTCCACTGCCACACGGAATACTCCACGCTCGACGGCATGGCGCGCGTGGATGCCGCGGTGAAAAAGGCGAAGAAAATGGGGATGCCAGCGATTGCGATCACCGACCACGGCGTGATGTACGGCGCGGTGGATTTTTACCAGGCGTGCAACAAGTCGGGTATCAAGCCCATCGTCGGCTGCGAGGTGTATGTCGCGCCCGATTCGCACACGAAAAAGTCCGCCGTCTCGCAGAAGGAGTCCGCATTTCACCTCACGCTGCTCGCTTCGGATCTGGACGGTTACAAGAACCTCGTACGCCTCGTCTCCACCGCGCACCTCGACGGATTTTACTACAAGCCGCGCATAGACAAGGAACTCCTAGCGAAGCACGCGAAGGGGCTCATCGGTCTCAGCGGCTGCCTCAAGGGCGAGGTGCCGCACGCGATTCACGCCGAGGACAATCTCGCGAAAGCGACGCAGCTCGCCGCGACGTATCGCGACATCCTCGGGCCGGAGAATTTTTTCCTCGAACTCTCCGATCACGGCATCGCCGCACAGACCAAAGTGAACGCCACGCTCCCGAAGCTCGCGCGCGATCTCGGACTCGGCCTCGTCGCGACGAACGACGTGCATTTTCTGAACAAGGAGGATCACAGCGCGCACGACGTGCTCATCTGCATCGGCACCGGCGCGAAGGTCTCGGACGAGAAGCGCATGAAGTACGTGCAGGAGGTGTACTTCAAATCACCCGAGGAAATGCGCGCGCTGTTCGCGGGTTTCGACGGCGCGTGCGACAACACGCTCGCCATCGCCGAGCGGTGCGGCTTCGAGCTGGATACCACGCCGAAGTATCCCGACTACCAGCCGCCCGCCGGAAAAACGCGCAACGAATACCTCCGTGAAATCACCGAGACCGGCCTGCGCAAACGCTACGGTGCGGACGCGGACAGCGAGGCCGTACGCCGCCGTTACGCGCTCGAAATTGACGTGCTCGAAAAACAGGACTTCGTGAATTATTTCCTGATCGTCTGGGACTTCATTGACTGGGCGCGGCAGCAGGGGATTCCCGTCGGCCCAGGCCGCGGCTCGGCGGCAGGCTCGATGATCGCCTACGCGATGGGCATCACCGACATTGACCCGCTGAAGTTCAAACTGCTCTTCGAGCGATTCCTGAATCCCGAACGCGTGTCGCCGCCGGATATTGACGTGGACTTCTGCCAGAACCGCCGCGGCGAGGTGATTGACTACGTGAAGCGCAAATACGGCGAGCGCGCCGTGTCGCAGATCATCACCTTCGGCACGCTGGGCGCAAAGTCCGTCATCCGCGACGTTGCGCGCGTGCTCGACTGGAACTACAGCGACGCCGACCGCATCGCGAAGATGATCCCGACCGAACTCGGCATCACGCTCACGGGCTACGAGGGAAAAAACAAGGACACCGGCGCGGACGAGCATGTCCCCGGAGCGATTGACAAAAATCCCGAGCTTGCGCAGGCGGTGAAGACCGACCCGAACACCGCGCACATGTGGGAGGCCGCGACGAAACTCGAAGGCCTCACGCGCGGCGTCGGAGTTCACGCGGCGGGCGTGGTCATCAGCGACCGCGACCTCAGCGAATACATCCCGCTCACCCGCGCAAACGACGGCTCCATCGTGAGCCAGTACGCGATGGGCGCGCTCACGGAGGTCGGCATGTTGAAGTGCGACTTCCTCGGGCTGAAGACGCTCACGGTCATCCAGGATGCCGTCGCGCTGATTCACAAGCACACGCCGGACTTCAATGTGGACACGATCCCGTTCGACGACGAGGCGACGTTCAACATTTACAACCGCGGCGAAACCGTCGCCGTCTTCCAGGTCGAGTCCGGCGGCATGACCGGCTGGGCAAAGCAATTCGACGTGCGCAGCATCGAGGACATCAACGCACTCATCGCGCTCTACCGGCCCGGCCCGATGGACCTCATCCCCGACTACGTGAAGCGCAAGAAGGGCCTCGCGAAAGTGCGCGCGCCGCACAAGCTGCTCGACGAAGTCACGAGCGAAACCTACGGCGTGCTCATCTACCAGGAGCAGGTCATGCAGGCCGCGCAGGTGCTCGCGGGATACACGCTCGGCGGCGCAGATCTTCTCCGCCGCGCGATGGGGAAAAAGGACAAGAAGAAGATGGCCGAGGAGCGCATCAAATTTTGTGAAGGCGCGGCAAAGCTGCACGGCATCAAGGAGGACAAGGCGAACGAAGTCTTCGACACGCTGGAAAAATTCGCGGGCTACGGATTCAACCGCTCGCACTCCGCCGCCTACGCGTGGCTCAGCTACCAGACGGGATTTTTGAAGGCGAACTACCCCGTGGAATTCATGGCCGCGGTGATGAGCAACGAAATCTCGAACACGGACAAGATCAGCGTCTTCGTCGCCGAGTGCGAACGGCTCGGGATCAAAATCCTGCCGCCGGACATCAACCGCAGCGGGCTGAAATTTGAACCCGACCATGTGGACTCCACCGGAGTGAAAGCCGCGCAGGCCGCGCGTGTCGGCGCGCTCGCGCAGGCGGCGGGCCCGAGCCTGGAGGACATTGCGGAACAAGTGGAGGAGGACGAGGAGAGCGGCATCGGCCACGACGACGAAATCCGCTTCGAAGATCTTCCCTCGGGCGGCAAACCGAATGGCACCGCGGAAGCGGCGAACGGTGCTGCCGCCACGGCCGAACGCATCCGCCTCGGCGCGATCCGCTACGGCCTCGCGGCGATCAAGAACGTCGGCGAGTCCGCGATGGAATCCGCGATGGCCGAGCGCGCACGCGGCGGCGCGTTCAAGGGCATGGAGGATTTTTGTGCGCGAGTGGATGGCAAGAAGATCAGCAAGAAGGCGATCGAGTGCCTCGTGAAGTCCGGCGCGTTCGACGAGTTCGGCGCGGATCGCGCGACGATGTTCGCCGGCATCGAGGGCGCGATGGCGTCCGCGGCCAGCGCGCACCGTGATCGCGCGGCGGGACAGGTTTCGCTTTTCGGCGACATCGGCGCAGCCACACCGCCTGCGGCTAAGCGCGCCGTCTCGACCATCCCGCCGTGGAGCCTCACGGAGAAGCTCGCGTTTGAAAAGGAGCTGCTCGGCTTTTACGTCACCGGCCATCCGCTCGACGAGTATCGCAGCGCGCTGGAGAATCCGAAGTTTGTGCCGATCGCGAAACTCGCGTCACAGGAAAGCAAGAGCATCGTGACCATCGCGGGGCAGCTCACGTCGGTGGAGCGGAAATTCACGAAGAAGGACGGCAAGCCTTTCGCCATCGTCGTGCTCGAAGATTTCACCGGCACGATCGAGGTGATGATCTGGAACGAGGCGTTCACGAAAGTGCAGAAGCATCTGGAGATCGGCGCGGTGATCACGCTCAAAGGCCGCCTCGACCAGCGCGAGGAAGGCCCGCGCATCGCCGCCGACGAAGTGAACCCGCTGAAAAAGCCGGAGCCTGCCGAGAAGCCGCTCGTGCTGAAACTCGACCGCACAATATCCACCGAAGCCGACTTGCTCCGAATCCGCGACGTGCTCGGACGCAACCCCGGCACACGCCGCGTCGAGCTGCGTTTCCCGGATGGACGTCTCATTCTCCCATCGGAGTTCCGCATCGCGCTGAACGAATCCGCGAAGGAGGAACTCGCGCCGTGGCTGCGGTGATCCCTCGGCCCGGAGTGCGCCGCGCCGCGCGATTTTCTGCACGGGCTCTGGGCGGCGCATTGCTTTTGCTGCTCGCGGTCGGTTGCCGTGCGGGCGCGACGGAAATCGAGGGCGTTCCGGGGCAGTCCGCATTCACTTTCGAGTATCGCGCGGCGACGGATTTCAGCGGGCTCGTGTGGGCGGGCGGGAGCGACTACTTCACCGTGTCCGACAAAGTGCGCGCGATTTTCCCCATGACGATCGCCGTCGATCCCGCGACCGGGAAAATCCTCAGCGCATCCATCGGCACCGCGATGCCGGTGAAGACGAAGCTCGCCGACTTCGAGGGCATCACCTTCGTGCCGGACACGCGCAGGCTCTACGTGAGCTGCGAGACGGGCGACGGCATCTTCGGTTTCGATTTGAAAAGTCGCACGCTGCTCCCGGTCGCAGTGCCACCGATTTTTTCCAAGGCCCGCAACAACAAGAGCCTCGAATCGCTCACCTACGACGCGACCGTCGGGAACTTCTGGACCGCCAACGAGGAGGCGCTGAAGTGCGACGGCCCGATGAGCGGCCGCGACCGCGGCACCGTCGTGCGGCTCCAGCGGTTCGATGCCGCGTTTCGTCCCCTCGCGCAGTTTGCTTACGTCACGGAGCCTTCATTTTTCCGCGTGCCCGGCGGCGGCACCGGCGTGAGCGATCTCGCGCTGCTGCCCAATGGCGAACTGCTCGTCCTCGAACGCGTCGTCGGCGTCTTCGGCCTCTCGGCAAAAATCTTCCGCGCGGAATTCGCAGGCGCGACGGACACCACAAATCTCCTTGCGCTCGAAGGCGCGACATTCACGCCCGCGAAGAAGACCCTGCTCTTCAGCCGCGCGACGATCACGAACAACTTCGAGGGCATCGCGCTCGGCCCGCAGCTCGCGAACGGCTGGCGCAGCCTCATCCTCATAGCCGACAGCGGCGGCGGCACCACGCATTACCTCATGCCGCTGCGCATCCGCTGGAACGCGAAGTAGCTGGAGCCATCACAGCAGCGCCGTTTCCTCGGGCCAGCCGCAGAGGATGTTCAGGCACTGCACGGCCTGGCCGGCGGCGCCCTTCACGAGATTGTCCTCCGCGCTGAGAATCACCACGCGGCCCGTTCGCGCATCGTGGCGGAAGGCGATGTCCACGAAGTTCGTGCCGGTCACATGCTTCGTGTCGGGCAGTTCCTTTTCGCCGAGCAGGCGCACGAACTTCGACGCGCCGTAGTCCTCCTTCCACGCGTTCGCGAAATGGAACGGCTCGATGCCATCCTCGGGCGCGGCGTAGATCGTCGTGTGGATGCCGCGGTTCACCGGGATGAGGTGCGGCGTGAAGCTGATCTTCACCGCGCTCCCCGCTGCGATGCTGAGTTCCTGCTCGATCTCCGCGAGATGCCGGTGCTTCGGCACGCCGTACGCGCGCACGCTCTCGTTGCACTCGGCGAAAAGGTAATCCGTCTTCGCATTCCGCCCCGCGCCGCTCACGCCGCTCATGCTGAAGACACAGATGCTCCCCGCCTTCACCAGTTGCCGACGCAGCAACGGCACCAGCGGCACGAGGACGCTCGTCGGGTAACAGCCGGGGCACGCCACCACCTGCGCGTCCTTGATCTTGTCGCGGTAAAGTTCTGGCAGTCCGTACACGGAAGCCGCAGCCAGTTCCGGCGCGTGATGCTTCTCGCCGTAGAACTCCTCATACACCGCGAGGTCCTTGATCCGGAAATCCGCGCTCAGGTCCAGCACCCGCAGGCCCGCTTTCACGAGCGGCGCGGCATACTCGGACGCCACGCCGTGCGGCAGCGCGAGGAAGACAATCCGCGCCCCGGTCGCAAGGATCGCCTCGCTCGTCGAATCAATGAACTTCAGCCCCGCATAGCGCGTCCCGCCGAACCGCGGATACACCGACGCCAGCGTCTGCCCCGCCAGTTGCCGCGAAGTGATCGCCGCGATCTCCGCGTGCGGATGCCGCGAGAGGATGCGGACCAGCTCCTCGCCCGAGTATCCGCTGGCACCGACGACGACGACTTTTTCAAGGCTCATGATGCGTGGAGAAAACGGCTTTGCCACCCCCGTTCCAAGCGGAAAACTTCCCGCCCGCGCCGCTTTCGACGGCGGTGCATTCCCCTCGCACTGCGGCATCCCATTGGAATCACGGAGAGCGCGGAAGGCACGGAGTTCAAAGCAGCCTCCTCCGTGCTCTCCGCGTCCTCCGTGGTTCAGACATCTGGCCGCTGCCGGAAAAGGGCTTGGCGTGATTCAATGTGCGCCAGTGGATTGCGGGCCAAAGGCCCAGTGACAAGCCAGCCCAGGGCAAGCGACGCAGGAGCGCAGCCCTGGGATCTCCCGTTCAAAAGATCACCAGCCCCAACGGGGCGCGACAATTTCCCGGATGTTGCGGGCATTGTTCCGCCCCGTTGGGGCTCGCTATATTTTTCCCCCTACCCAGGGCGGCGCTCGTTCCTCGCTTGCCCTGGGCTGGCTTGTTCCAGGCCCTTGGCCTGAGCTGCACCGGCCTCACTTTGGATCTCGCCCACAGGACACCGAGCCGCTTTTCCATCCATTGACAAAACACTCCCCCCTCCGCTATCCCCTCGCCCACACACAGGCGGTCGGCATGACATCCCAGAACGAGAAACCAATGTTGCGGCCATGCCGCGCCTCGGGCGCGGTGTAGGTTTCCTCTTTGCACATGGGCACCCTCTACTACGGCGACAATCTCGACATCCTCGCACGCTACATCGGCGACGAGTCGGTGGATCTCGTCTATCTCGATCCGCCGTTCAATTCCGCGCAGACCTACAACGCCTTCTTTCAGGAAAAGGACGGCTCCGCGGCGGCTTCGCAGATCAAGGCCTTTGAGGACACCTGGCATTGGAATGCGGACAGCGTCGCCGCCTACAACGCCATCACCGAGCAGCCGGGCAAGGTCAGCGAAGTCATGCAGGCGTTCCGCACTTTTCTGGGCAGCAACGACATGATGGCCTACCTCGCCATGATGGCCCCGCGGCTGGTCGAGCTTCGCCGCGTGCTCAAGCCCACGGGCTCGCTCTATCTCCACTGCGACCCGACGGCATCGCACTATCTGAAGCTGCTGCTCGACGCGGTGTTTGGGGGAGATAACTTTCGCAACGAGATCATCTGGGTGAGGACAGGGGCAAAGGGCTTGGCGAGCAAACGACTTCCCAGCAATCACGACGTGATCCTCGCCTATCAAAAAACTGATGCTGCAACATGGAATGACGAGGCCATTTACCGCCAATACGATGAAGATGACCTCGACGAAAAGACCGACGAGAAATACTCGCAGGTGGATTCGGATGGAAGGCGCTACCAGCTTACCAGTCTGCTCAACCCAAACACCGATCGACCGAATCTAAAGTATGAGTTTCTCGGCATAACGCGAGTCTGGCGCTGGACAAAGGCGCGCATGCAAGCAGCCTACGCAGCGGGAATCGTCGTCCAGCCAAGTCCCGGTGCCGTTCCGCGTTTCAAACGCTACTTGGATGAACAGAAGGGGAAGCCTTTGAGCGACGTGTGGAACGACATCCCGCCCATTAACTCCCAAGCCAAGGAGCGCCTCGGCTATCCCACGCAAAAGCCCGTCGCACTCCTCCAGCGCATCGTGGCCATGAGCAGCAATCCTGGCGATTTGGTGCTCGATCCCTTCTGCGGCTGCGGCACGACCATAGATGCGGCGCAGATGCTCAAGCGAGAATGGATCGGCATTGACATCACCTCGCTTTCCACCGCCCTCATCAAGAGTCGGCTCCGCGAAACCTATGGCGGCGAACTCATCATGAAGACCGTGGGCGAACCGACCAGCGCCGCCGATGCCGCGAAGCTGGCCGCGGACGACAAATACCAGTTCCAATGGTGGGCGCTGGGCCTCGTGGGTGCCCGGCCCATCGAGCAAAAGAAGGGGGCCGACCACGGGATTGACGGCAAAATCCTTTTCCGCGAAGCGCCGAAGCAGGCGAAGCCCCATCAGGTGATCCTGTCCGTGAAAGGCGGGGCGACGGGCGTGAAGGATGTGCGGGATTTGCGCGGAGTCATCGAGCGGGAAGGCGCAGTCATCGGCGTGCTCATCACCCTGAATGCGCCCACCGGCCCGATGAAGACGGAGGCCGCCGACGCGGGCTTTTACGAGAGCAAGGTGTGGCAGAGAAAGTATCCCAAGCTGCAAATTTTCACCGTGGCCGAGCTGCTGGAGGGCAGGCAGGTGGCCCGGCCCCCCACCGTGGCGCTCGACGAGACATTCAAGCGTGCGCCCAAGGCATCCAGCCGGGTGAATGAACAACCGGACCTGGATCTGTAAAGCGATCCAAGGCGGGCGATGGGTGGATGGGGACTGGAAATGAGACGATGCTGAGGCTCCCGGAGCTGGCGCGCGGGCGGGTATGGCGCGAAACTTTTTTCAAAAAACTTCGCCCGATCGTGTAACAAACGACCTCCGAAAGGTGTATCCGTATATGAGCACTCATCCATGTTCACGACGAATCCCCTCCCCGCCCCGTCACGCGATTCCCTCGCCGGACGGTTAACCCGTGTCGCCCGCGGGGGCTGGCGGGGAGCGGGGCGATTGGGCGTCGGCGATGGGCGGGCGCGGGGTGGATTTTTTGCAAGCCGCTGCGGGGAAGCGGGTTTGGAAAAACCCGGCATCCGAACGGCAAATGGATGGACGGGGGTGGCAAATGGGTGGCGACGGGTGGCAAATGTCGGCGCAGGGGTGGCAAACGCCGGTTCACGGGTGGCAAAGGGAGGGATGGCGTCGGCAAATGGGTGCGCGGGGATGGGGAACGGCGATTTGCGACCGGCAAATGGCGGGATGCGAGCGGCAAACGGGGTTTCGCGGATGGCGGATAGGCGGATGCGGATGGCAAATGGATGCTCGCGGATGGCAAACTGTGGCACGGGGCCGGGGAATGCTTCGCCGTGGAGTTCCGGTGATTTTTCAATAGGGATGACACGGGCGGCACGGCGGACGGGTTGTTTGTGCGCCGCCCAGCGGGGCTCGTCGCCTTGCAATGAACGGCAAGGGGAAGGTTCCGAAAATAGCCCAGTGCTTCAGCACTGGGAAAAGGGTCGAGGGAGCGGAAAAAGTCCCGCCAGGGACGGCAGGAGCGTTCTTTCGTCCCGTGCGGGACTTTGTTTTCTCCCTTCGACGATCCCCAGCGATGAATCGCTGCGCTATTGTCGCCTCTCCCCTTCGGCCTTCGACGATCCCGCTTCGGCCTTACCTCTCCCCCTTCATCCTTCGTCCTTCATCCTTCGACCTTTCCGAACCTCCGGGCCTGTCACGGGGCCGCCTGGGGGTTCCTCCCGTAACAAGCGCCCCGGAACATAGAAAGAAACACACAATGGAATACTACCAACAGGTGCAAAAACGCGCGCAGCAGACTGCGGCGGTCATCAATGCCCAGATCCCGGCACTCACCGTATCGGCGCAGACATCCGCCGACCTGCTCACGCAGGCGACCGGGCTCGATGCGCTGGCGCAGGCGCGCGACACGGCGCAGACGGCCAGCGACAATGCGGTGAATGCGGAGGCCGCGGGCTACCTCCTTTTGCGGAGGCTGGACCTCGGCCTCGCGCAGGTGGCGGGCGGCGAGCTGGATGACACCATTGCCGCGGAGGCGGAGCAGGCGGACCTGCTTTCGCCGGTCTTCGCCATCGTGCCGGACACGACGGAGACGGCGGTGAAGCGCGCGAAAAAGCTCCAGGCGGCGCTGGAGAAAATCAATCCGTTCCTCGCCGGGCTCACGCCTGCGCGCGGGCCGATCACCACGGGCGGCAGGGGCCTGCCGGACCTCATCGCCGCCATCGCCGCGCAGCCGGCGCTGGAGCAGGCGGTGGAGTCGCGCGCGGCGGAGCTTTCGCAGGCGCGCAGTGCGCTCCGCCTCGCGGCGCAGGTGCTGGACCGGCTGAACAAGCGCTTTTACCAGAAGCTCCAGGCCGAGGCTGCGCTGAACCCGGCGCTGGCGGATGCGCTCGGGCAGATCACCACGGACAGCGCGAACCAGCCCGCCACGCTGGGCATCCGCAATATCCTGCAAGGGGGGACGGGCGGCCTGCAACTGCTCATCAGCTACGACAACGCGAGCTACGACGATTCGCTGGAGAACACGCTGGAGTGGCTGGTGGTGGGTGTGGACGCGGATTTCACGCACACGACCCCCGTGGATCCGAGCGGGAATGCGCTCGGGCCGTTCACCGTGGGCCAGCAGGTGAAGCTGCGCACCCGCACGCGGAACGCGAACGGGACGACGACAGGCAGCGTGCGTTCGCTGACGATCCGGCCGCCGGTGTAGGTGAGCGACAACTCTCCGGCGCTCTTGCAGACGGGAACGGATCCGTTACGCAGGAGCGCCGCTGAGGCCGCCGGGGAAGTCGAGGCCGGGCTTGGGCTCGCTGTCGGCTGGCTTGTCGAGCGGGATCGGGGGCATGGGGGTAATCGGTTTCGATGCGCCTCCCGTCGGCGGTGGCGGCGGGTTTTTCATCGTGCCAGTGAGCGCGATGTCCTTCACCTGCGCGCCGTCGAGCGTTTCGAATTCGAGGAGCGCCTTTGCGATGAGTTCGACCTTGTCGCGGTTGGCGGTGATGAGCTGGAGGGCGCGGTTGTAGGCGTCGTCGCAGAGCTTCTTCACCTCGCGGTCAATCTCCTGCGCGGTGGCTTCGCTGTATGCGCGGTCGCGGCCGAGGTCGCGGCCGAGGAAGACGTGCTCCTCGTGGTCGCCGTATTCGACCATGCCGAGGTTTTCGCTCATGCCCCATTCGCAGACCATCTTCCGGGCGAGGCGGGTCATCTGTTTGATGTCCATCGAGGCGCCGGTGCTGAGGTCGTGCGTGAAAAGCTCCTCGGCGATGCGGCCCGCGGCGGTCATCGCGAGCGTGTCGAGCGCCTCCTTGCGCGAAAGCGAATACTGGTCGCCTTCGGGCAGCGACATCGTCGCGCCGAGCGAACGCCCGCGCGGGATGATCGTGACTTTGTGCAAAGGATCGGTGTGTTCGAGGAGCACGCTGAGCATGGCGTGGCCGGCCTCGTGCCATGCGGTGGAGGTCTTTTCCTCGTCGCTCATCGCGAGGCTGCGGCGCTCGCGGCCCCAGCGGACCTTGTCGCGCGCTTCCTCGAGCTGCGGATTGGAAATGGCCTTCAGGCCGAGGCGTGCGGCGATGAGCGCGGCCTCGTTGATGAGATTCGCGAGTTCCGCGCCAGAGAAGCCGGGCGTGCCGCGAGCGATGACGTCAAGGTTCACGTCCTCGGCGAGCTTCACCTTTTTCGCGTGAACCTTCAGGATTTCCTCGCGGCCCTTCACGTCGGGCAGCGACACGGTGACCTGCCGATCGAAACGGCCGGGGCGCAGCAGCGCGGGGTCGAGCACGTCCGGGCGGTTCGTGGCCGCGATGATGATGACGCCGTCCTGCGTGTCGAAGCCGTCCATCTCGACGAGGAGCGCGTTCAGCGTCTGCTCGCGCTCGTCGTGTCCGCCGCCGAGGCCGTGTCCGCGGTGGCGGCCCACGGCGTCAATTTCATCAATGAAGATCAGGCACGGCGCGGCCTTCTTGCCCTGCTCAAACATGTCGCGCACGCGGCTCGCGCCGACACCGACGAACATTTCGACGAAGTCCGATCCGCTGATGGAAAAGAACGGCACATCCGCCTCGCCTGCGATCGCGCGCGCGAGCAACGTCTTGCCGGTTCCCGGAGGGCCGACCATGAGCACGCCTTTCGGGATGCGGCCGCCGAGTTTTTGAAAACGCTTCGGGTCTTTGAGGAACTCGACGATCTCCGTCACTTCGTCCTTCGCCTCCTCGACGCCGGCCACGTCCTTGAACGTCACCTTGTTTTTGTCACGCGCCATCATCTTCGCCTTGCTCTTGCCAAAGCTCATCGCGCCCTTGCCCGCCATGCGGAGCTGCTGGCGGAAGAAAAAGTAGAGCAGCAGCAGGATGAGGACGACGGGGAGGAAGTTGAACAGTGCGGAGACGAGCATGTTGTTGTTGTCGGACTCCATCTCGGGGATGATGCCGGCCTTCTCGAGTTCCGGCAGCAGCCACTGGACATACTGGGGATTGAGCTGCGTCCTGAAGATATCGCCTTTCACCGCATCCTTCGAGGCGAGGAGCGTGCCGCGCACGGTGTCCGTCGGACTGCCGACGACGGAGATGATCTTGAGCTGATCCTTTGAGATACGGCCCTCGGAGAGGGCCTGGCGGAATTGCGGATAAGTCAGCGTCTTGCTGTTCGCATTCGGGCTGCGGAGGTAGAAGCCGCCGCCGATCAGCAGGATTGCGGCTGCGAAAAGCAGGAGGCCGCGCCAGTTGAAATTGGATTCGGGATTGCTGCCGCCGTTTGGGTCTGGATCGCGGTTCGGACGAGGAGTTTGCTGTGCCATTGATGGGTTGCCTTGGGCGGTGAATGTAGAGCGATGCGCGGTGCGGTCAACCGGGATGTCGGTGGGAAAAGGCACCGGGGCGGGAAGCGCCGGGCAATGGACACAGGCCGCAGCCTCCCGCGCGGCGTCCGCTCAGTAGATTTTCACATACGCCTTTTTCCGCAGGCGTTGCAGCCATTCCTGCTGATCCTTCTGGCGCTCGACTTGCAGGAGGTGGTTTTCGATCTCCTTGCGCAGCTCCTTCAGCGGTTTCACGATGCCGCCCTTTTTCTGCTCCACGAGCATGAGGTAGTAGGCATTGTTCAATTCCACGATGTCGCTGACCTTCCCGGTCGGCAGGCGGAAAAATATCTGCTCCATCTGCGGGCTGAGGTCGCCGTGCTTCACCCAGCCCCAGTCGCCGCCCTTGTCCTGTGTCGAATCCATCGAATAGACGCGTGCGAGGTCGGCGAACTCGGCGCCATGAACGATTTTTTCGCGGATTTCCTGAATCAGCTTCCGGTTCTTCGCGGGATCGCTGCCCCGGTCAATCTTGATCATGCGCAGCTTCACCTCGTCGTTCGTCGTCCATTCCTGAATGTGCTGGTTGTAGTAACGCTCGACGGCACCCGGCGCGAGCATCGGCTCGTTCTTCACCTCGCGCGAACGCATGGCCTGGACGATGATTTTCTCCTCCTCGATCTTGCGAATGCGATCCATCGTGAGTCCCTGCGCGGCGATGGTGCGGAGGAAGGCCGACTTGTCGCCGCCGAAATCCTGGCGGATGATCGCGGTCACGCGGTCATCAATCGCGTGCTTCGGAATCTCGCCCTTCATTTTTTTGAACTCCTGCAGGATGAGCTGCCGGTCAATGAGATCGTTCACCGCACGGAGGCGGACCTCCTTGATTCGCTCGGCGAGCACCGGGCCGGAGAAGGTCGTGCTGAGCGAATCTTCCATCGGGCCGGTGATTTCGCGGACCTGGAAATACGTGACCACGTCGTCGTTCACCAGTGCGGCGATGCCGTCGAGCACCCTGGGCTCGGCAGCGCGCGCCGCGGAGGCGCAAAGTGAAATGATGGCGGCGAGGAGTAGCGGACGGAATAGTCTCACGAGAATTGTGGTTCGGAATTTCGAGCAGGCTAGGAACCGACCCGTGCAAGTCAAGCGGCGCGTGCGCGGCGCGGGTCTCGCGGCGGCAAAAGTTTCGTTGCGGCACGGGCTTTGCCGACTAGCTTCGCCGACTTCCAATGCTCAACGAGGACAGCATCCAATACGCCATCGAGAACACACGCGTGACCGTGGTCCCGCAGAACCGGATCGAGACGTTTGGCACGACCGTGTTCCGCTTTTTTCTCGTCACCGAACTCATGGACACCGCGGGCCAGGTGCGCGTGCGCGACGGCCGACTGCACGCGGAACGCCCGGCGATCATCACGCCGGAAAATTTTCACCGGATGCTCGACGAGGGCTTCGGCGAGAAGGCCGGGAAGTTTGTCGAGTGGCTGCGCGAGAATGCGTCCGAGATGGCCGTGCTGCGATACGGGTTTCAGTTTCGCAAGACGGACATGCAGGAATCCATCGTGCATGATTCCGTGGAGGCGGTGCTCGACCGGCTGCGGATCAAAGTGGACCATGCGGAGGATCCGCTGAGCACGGTCATCCACGGCGTGGACGAGGGCTGGGAGGTGTGCCTGCTGAAATTTGCCACGGACATGATCCAGCGTTCCGCCGCGGGCAATGTGAACGAATGGCGCAGGCGAGGGCTGCTCTGAACGGTGGCCGTGCAGAGCCCGCAACCCCATCTCATGCGCAACCCCGCAGCCACGGTGAGGCGCTGATTTTTCCGCGAACGTGCTGCTCCGCATCTTCGTCGTCCTCGTCCTCGCGTCCGCCGTTTTCGGCGCGGGCTGGTTTGCGTTTCACGAGCTGTACGTGAAGCCGGGGCAGCGGCTCCAGACGGACAAGGCGCTGCCGCCGCCGACACCGCCGCCGGATCCGAGCCTCGCAGATTTTGAGAAGTGCGTGCAGACGCACCTCAGCGGCGACCGCGCCGCGAGCCGCGCGGGCATCGAGCAGTTCATGCGCGAATTCCCCACATCCACAAAGCGCGACGCCGTCCTCGACATGCTCGGCGAGATCAACGCCGCGGAGTTTTTCGCCGTGAAGCCGAACGAGGGCAACACCTACATCGTCCGGAAGGGCGACGCGCTCGGCACCGTCGCGCGGCACACGAAAGTCACGGTCGAGCTGCTCACGTACCTGAACAGGCTTGACGCAAAATACCTCCAGCCGAACCAGCGGCTCGTCGCGCCGCAGACGGCGTTCCGGCTCGTGATCCAGCAGCGCAAGCAGCGCGTCGTGCTCTACAACGGCGACAAGTTTTTCCGCCAGTATCCCGCCGCCGAATGGCCCGGCGGAAGCCGCGCACCCATCCGCCCGAAGCAGGGCGGTAAGGTCACGGAAAAGCGCGCATTCGAGAAAAACAGCGCCGGTAGCACCGAGAGCATCCCGCCCACGCAGTTCCGCTACTTCGGTGCAACTCACATGATCCTCATCAACATCCCCGGCCATTCGCTTTACACACGGCCCGCGGACCCGAAGGCCGAGGTCGTGCGCCCGCCCGGCGGCGGCATCGGGCTCGCGCCGGAGCACATGAATGAAATCGCGATCTTGCTTCCGTCCGGCGCTCCCGTGACGATGGAGTGACGCATGAATTCGCAGCCGCTGGATTTTGAAAAACCGATCGTGGAACTCGAGCAGAAGCTCGACGAACTCCGCGGGCACAGCCGCGAAAACAACGTGAACCTCGACCCCGAGGTGCGCCGCATGGAGTCGAAGATCGAGGAGATGAAAAAAAACGTCTATTCGAACCTCACCGCGTGGCAGCGCGTGCAGATCGCCCGCCACACCGCGCGCCCCTACACGCTCGACTACTTCCAGCTTTCGTTCTCCGATTTCGTCGAGCTGCATGGCGACCGCCGTTTCGCCGACGACGCCTCGATGCCCGGCGGCCTCGCCACGATCGGCAAGCATCGCTGTGCCGTCGCCGGCCAGCAAAAGGGGCGCGACACGAAGGAAAACATTCATCGCAATTTCGGCTGTGCGAATCCCGAGGGTTACCGCAAGGCGATGCGCCTCATGCGCATGGCGGAGAAATTCAGCCTGCCCTTCGTCTCGCTCATTGACACGCCCGGCGCCTATCCCGGCATCGGTGCGGAGGAGCGCCACATCGCCGAGGCCATCGCCGCAAACATCCGCGACATGATGACCCTGCGCACGCCGACCGTCGCCATCGTCATCGGCGAAGGCGGCAGCGGCGGCGCGCTCGGCATTGGTGTGAGCGACCGCGTCATCATGCTGGAAAATGCGTATTACTCCGTCATCAGCCCCGAGGGTTGCGCCGCGATTTTGTGGAAGCACCGCAAGCACGCCCCCGAGGCAGCCGAGGCGCTGAAGCTCACCGCGAAGGATCTGAAGGAACTCAAGCTCGTGGACGATGTGATCCCCGAGCCGCTCGGCGGCGCGCACCAGGATCAGGCCGCCGCGATTGCGAACCTCCGCGCCGCCATTGTCCGCCACCTCGACGAGCTGGTGAAAATCCCCATGGATCAGCTCCTCGCGCAACGCTACGAAAAATTCCGCCGCATGGGATTCTTTGCCGGCGAATGACCCGGTGCGAACACTCCCGTCCGCGGAGTTTGCTTGCGCAGCATGTGCGTTGAAGGCCGGATGTCCCGCGCGTTTTCACTCGTCAAAGTCGCCTCCGGCGCCGTCAGCCTGCGTTCGTTGGAGCACGGCGAGACGTTTCATCCGGTCGTCGGGCCGATGGCGGAGGCTCGTGCGCTGCACGTCGCCGGTTCGCGTATCGTCGAGCGGGTTGGGAAATCTGCGCACCCTTTTGTGATCTGGGACGTCGGCCTCGGCGCTGCGGCAAATGCCGTCGCCGTCCTCGAAGCACTCGCGGATCTGAGCGATCCTGTGCGTGCCGAACTGCACAGCTTCGACTGCACGGGCGAGCCGCTGGAATTCGCGCTGCATCATGCCGACGAGCTCGGCTACCTCGCGAAATGGCACGCGGCCGGATCGAGCCTGCTCGCCTCTGGCCGCGCAGTCGCGGGCAGGGTGGACTGGCATTTTCACCGCGGCGATTTCCGCGAATTCCTCTGGGCGCCGCGCACCGCGGTGCCCGCGCCGGATGCGATCCTCTACGATCCGTATTCGCCGGAGTCGAACCGCAGCATGTGGACGCTGGAACATTTCACGCGGCTGCACGCGCGGCTCGATCCCGCGCGCCCCTGCACGCTCACGAACTACAGCCGCTCCACGTCCGTGCGTGTCACGCTCCTGCTCGCGGGTTTTCACGTCGGCCTCGGCGGCGCGACCGGGGAGAAAGATCAGACCACCGTGGCGGCGACGCACCGCGAACTCCTCACACAACCGCTCGGCGCGGAATGGCTCGGCCGCGTGGAGCGATCCACGCGCGGCGCCCCGCTGCGCGAGAGCCGCAGCCCCGGCCCGATTTCCCTCGGGGATCTCGCGGCACTGCGAGCGAAGCTCGGCGGAAAATAGTCCCGCGCTTCAACGCGCAAAGCCGTCCGGCATCGAAGCTGCCTCCGGTTCCGCACGGCTCCGCACGTTGAAGCCCGCGGACTACCTTGCTGCGCGCTCCCGTGTCTCACATCGGGCTCCTGCCGTCCGAACACGAGGCGTGCATTCCGAAAAAACGCCGCTAAGTTTGCCACGCCATCACGGCTTTTCCTCCGCAACCTCAACGAACCCACCATCATGATCCGCATCCCTGGACAACCCGGCCGCGACCTCTGCGATTCCCACCTCGGCATCACGCGACGCGACTTGCTGCGCGTCGGCGGCAGCGCGCTGATGGGCCTCACGCTCGGCTCGATTTTTTCCCTGCAAGGAAAGGCGAAGGCTGCGGGCTCGAATTTCGGCAAGGGCTTCGGCAAGGCGAAGCATGTCGTGATGATCTACATGCAGGGCGGGCCGTCGCACCTCGACCTGTGGGACCCGAAGGAGAATCTGCCGGAAAAAATGCGCAGTCCGTTTAAGAGCATCCCGACGCGGATTCCCGGCGTGCATTTCACCGAGGTGCTGCCGGAGCTGGCGAAGCTGAACGACAAGTTCTCGATGATCCGCTCGATGAGCTACACGCCGAACGGGCTCTTCAATCACACCGCCGCGATTTACCAAATCATGACGGGCTACACGACGGACAAGGTCTCGCCGAGCGGCCAGCTCGAGCCGCCGAGCCCGAAGGATTTCCCGAATTTCGGCAGCAACATCATCCGGCTGAAACCGCCGACGGAGCCGGTGCTGCCATTCGTGATGCTGCCGCGTCCGCTGCAGGAAAGTAATGTCGTCGGCAAGGGAGGCAGTGCGGGATTCCTCGGCAAGGGCTTCGACCCCTACACGCTCTTCCCCGAGGGCGACGACCTCGACCTCACGAAGATGAACCGCGTAAAGGTGGACGATTTGAAATTGCGTCCCGACGTTTTTGCCACGCGCTTGCAGCGTCGCGCACGGCTGCGCACGGCGATCGAGGATTCGATGCCGGACATCGAGAAGGCCGTCGCGAGCTACAACCTCGACGAGTATTACGACAAGGCGCTGAACTTGATCAGCAACGGCAAGGCGCGCGAGGCGTTCGAGATCGATCGCGAGGACGACAAGATGCGCGCGCGCTACGGGCTGAATACATTCGGCCAGAGCCTGCTGCTCACACGCCGGCTCATCGAGGCGGGCACGCGCGTGGTCGAGGTGATCTGGCCCAAGGTGGCGAACAGCGACGCCCATTCATGGGACATGCACCAGGGCCTCACGAACCGCATGAAGGATCAGGCGGCGCCGATGCTCGACAAGGGCTTCTCGGCATTCCTGCAGGACATGGAATCGCGCGGTCTGCTCGAGGAGACGCTCATCGTGGCGCTCGGCGAATTCGGACGCAGCCCTGAGAAGGGCGTGAGCACGAGCGGCAATGTGAACAGTTCCGACGGACGTGATCACTGGCCGTATTGCTACACCGCAGTCGTCGCAGGCGCAGGTTCGAAGCGCGGCTACGTCCACGGCGAAAGCGACGCCACCGGCGCGAGCCCGAAGGACAAGCCGGTTCATCCCACCGAGCTGCTCGCGAGCATCTATCACGCGACGGGGATTGATCCCGAGACGATCGTTTACAATCACCTCAACCAGCCGCGCGAACTCGTGAAGGCGAAGCCGGTGGACGGTTTGTTCGCATAGCGCCAAAGGAAAGCGAGCCAAACGTCGCCTGTGGCGCGCGGCGTGTATAAAGCACGAGAAAAACCGTCCGCCCCGAGGCGGATCGGGATCGTATCATAACGCCGCCGCCTTGCCTCACGTTGGCGGCGGAATGCAGATCTGGCATGAAGACTCGTCCCCTTCCGACGAAACATCTGCCACGCACCACGCCCGCGTGAATTCCCGGCCCGGAGTGATCTCCAAATACGCTTCGGCAGGCAACCGACTGGGAGTCCGTCACCACGGAATCCTTGCATCCAAAAAACGCGCCCGCGAGCCCGCCAGACGCCGTCAAATTTTCCACCGCTTGTGCATCCATATCCATTGTTCGGGATGCCGCAGCAGCGCGCGTTCGAGCGCGGCGTTGAATGCGCGCGCCGTGAGGCGGATCGCCTCGCTCGTGTTCACGTGCTCGACGACCGGCACCGGCTCCTCGAAACGCAGCACATGCGTGCCGTCCGGCTCGCGCCAGCTCGTCGCGGGGATGACCGGCGCACCCGTGTCCATCGCGATGATCGGCAGACTGCGAAAGGTGTTCGCAGGCTTGCCAAGAAAATCCGCGACCACGCCCTCGCGCATCGTCGCATGCTGATCGTAGATGAAGACCACGATCCGCTGCTGCGCAAGCAGATCGAGAATCGTGTCGAGCGATCCGCGCTTTGCGATCGTGCCGAATCCTGCGCGCCGGAATCGCCATGTCACATATGCATTCAGCGGAGCGGG
This sequence comes from uncultured Spartobacteria bacterium, assembly GCA_903882875.1. Classification (GTDB taxonomy): domain Bacteria; phylum Verrucomicrobiota; class Verrucomicrobiia; order Chthoniobacterales; family Chthoniobacteraceae; genus SXWH01. Next base: position 25,922 of record CAIRYQ010000011.1, read on the forward strand.
CTTCAGCGGACGGCGCACAAAATGGAACAGCCCCTTGAACTGCGAAAACTGCCCGATGCCCGCGACGGTCGCGACCTCCCAATTTCCAAAATGTCCGGTGAGCAACAGCAACCCCTTGCCCTTTGCGTATGCGCGCTCAATGACATCAATGCCCTCCACGCGAATCATCGCCTTCTTTTTTTTTGCCGACATCCACGGCAGCCGGAAAAACTCTCCCATGAACCGCGCGAAATGCCCGTAGTAGGACTGCGCGAGCCGCACGATGTCGGCCTCCGCCAGCACGTCACCGAAGACGCGCCGCATATTTGCCATCACCGTGCCGCGCTTCACCGGCAGCAGGTGATAGAACAGCTTCCCGAACCACGGCACCTCGATCCGTTTCGTCTCCGCGACCGCGACCGCCGACGCACTCGTCTCCGTGTGCGTGATAGAAAGGCGAATTTCGCTGATGAAATTGCGATCCATCGCAGTGCGTGCGACTGCGCTTGGCTCGACGGACGGCGCACCGTAGCCGTCCTTGCGCACGGAAAAATCATACGGCTCGATTGTCCCGAGCGCCGTCTCACGCGGGAACAATTTGCAACACGCCTCCTTCGCCGCAAAACGCGCAGCAAGACTCGCAGCACGACCCGCACCTTCGCCAGCGTCCGCAACTTCCTGCTCGCTGAAAAATCTCCGCAAGTCCTCCGGCGCTGTGTCGCGCAGCAGTTTCTCGATGCGCGCGACCTCGACCGTGTCGATCCCACACCGCGTCGAGGGTGGCGGATTCATCACGGTTTCGCAGCGCGAACCACGAGCGCAACGTTCATCCCGCCGAAACCACGGCACAGCACAAGCGCCACATCACTGCGCGGCCTCTGCGGATCGCGAGAGACAGGCAGGCTGGAAAATTCCGCAGCCACTTCATTCAGCGTCGGCACGCCGGGCACGACGCCGTGCCGCAGCGCCTCAATCGCAAGCACGAGATCCAGAATCCCCGACGCCGCGAGCAGATGGCCGACGCACCACTTGAATGCCGTCACCGGCGGCGGATTGCCGCCGAATGCGCACAAGATTCCCTTCGCCTCCGAGGCATCGGACGCAGGCGTGCCGTTGCCGTGCGCCACGATCATGCCGACATCCGCAGTGGTGATTCCCGCATCCAAGAGCGCAAGTGCGATTGCGCGCGCGGGGCCGTCACCATCGGGGCGCAGATCCACGACGCCCATCGCTTCCGTCACACAACCGTGGCCGAGAAATTCACCGAGGATCGTCGCTTTGCGCGCCTGCGCATTGTCGAACTTCTCCAGCATCACAGCGGCCGCGCCTTCGCCGAAAATCGTTCCGCTGCGCGTGCGATCGAACGGCCGCAACACGTCGCGCGAGAGCAGGCCGAGCTTGTGATAGCCGAACACCGTCTCCGGCTCGATCGGTGTGTCGTGGCCGACGGCGGCGATGCGATCCGCCTCGTCCGTGCGCAGCGACTCGGCGGCTTCCGCGACCGCGAGCACGCCGCCCGCGCATTGGTTCGTGATGCACGCGTTCGTGCCCTTGAACATGTGCCGGATGCCGACGTGGCAGAGCACGTTGTTCGGAAGATTTTTCAGCAGCCACATCGGGTTCACCGACGAGCCGAGTTCCGCGCCGAATTTCCGCATGTCACCGCCCGACTCGGTCATGAGCGGGAAGTATTCGTAATTGCTGCTGTAGGTGCCGCCGCCCGAGCCGACCACGAGGCCGCTGCGGTCGTTGAAATGCGGCACCATCGCCGCGTCGAGCGTCTCGCGGTGCGAGGGAATGCCGGACGACTTGATCGCCTCGCCACCCGCGTAGATGCCGAAGATATCTGTTCGCGAAATGCTTTTGTGCAGCTTGCGATCCTCGACGAGCTCCTGGTTTTTCACGCCGTTCACGCCCGCAGCAACTTTCACGGGCCAGCGCGCGGCGTCCCACTGTGTGATCGGTGTCACTGCGGATTGCCCATTGATCACTGCGGCCCAGATTTTCTCCACAGTGAGGCCCGCGCCGCAGACTGCGCCGCTGCCGGTGATGGCAATGCGAGGTGAATTGCTCATCGGTCAGGCCTCCACGAAGTCGGGGTGGCGGAATGTGAGGGAACTGTTCGAGCCGCCAAAGCCGAGTGAGTTGGAAAGTGCGGCGCGGATGCGCATCGGGCGCGACTGACCGGTCACGAGATTGATGTTGCTGCACTGCGGGTCGGGCGTCGCAAAATTCGCGTTCACCGGCGCGATGCCGTCGCGAATCGCGAGAGCGCACACGGCGGCCTCGGCAGCGCCGGCGGCGGCGATGAGATGGCCCATGCAGCTCTTCGTCGAACTCACGGCGAAATTCGGAAGGTGATCGCCCATCACCGCGCCGAGTGCGACGCACTCGCTGCGGTCGTTCATCATCGTCGAGGTGCCGTGCGCGTTCACGTAGTCAATGTCCTCCGGCTTCAGCCTCGCATCGGCGAGCGATTGGCAGATGGCCTGAATCGGCCCGTCGCCATCCGGCGGCGTGTCGGTGATGCGGTAGCAACTCAGCGAATTCCCATCGCCCGCCAGCTCCGCGTAAATCATCGCACCGCGCGCGCGTGCCGACTCCCATTTTTCCAGCACGAGAAAAGCCGCGCCTTCGCCGAGCACGAAGCCGTTGCGCGTGCCGTCGAAGGGCCGGCTCGCACGCTCGGGCGTGTCGTTGTCCGTCGAGAGCGCGCCGAGCAGGCAGAAGCCCGAGAGGCCGATCGGGTTCAGCATCGAGTCAAAGCCGCCCGCGATCATCGCATCCACGTTGCCACGCCGCATCACTTTCAGCGCGGTGCCGAGCGCCTGGCCGCCGGAGGAGCACGCAGTGTGCACCGCCGTCGCGTAACCGCGAATGCCGAAATTCTTCGTGAGCAGCGAAAGGCCGGTGTTCGTCTGGGTGCGGCAAAATGCGATCGGATCTGCCGGGTAATCCGGACTGAGCAGGCCGTCGGGGTTGAATTCACCATCCGCCGCAGCGTGGCGATGCACGCTTTCGAGTTCCTCATACGACACGCCCATCATCCCCGCGCCGACGACGAAGCCCCACCGCTCCGCGTCCGCCGCAGTCGGCCGGATGCCTGCGTCGGCGAACGCCTGCTCGGCGGCATTCAGCGCGAAACGGTGCGAGCGCGAGGCGAGCTTCAGCAGCTTGCGGTCGGCGATGGCGTTTTCAAAATCGAAGCCCTTCACCTCCGCGCCGATGCGCGTGGAAAAGCCGCTCGCGTCGAAAATCGTGATCGGTCCTGCGCCCGACTTTCCGGCGCGCAGTCCGGCCCAAGTCTCCGCCGTCGTGTTGCCGATCGGCGTGACCATCCCGATGCCGGTGATTGCAACGCGTACGCGCTGGCTCATGCCGCGGCCTCCGGAGTGAGTTCGACGCGCGCAGCACCGAGCCGACCTTTTTCGTTCCGCGTCTCGACGGAAATTTTCAGCTCATCGCCCTCGTGACGCATCACCTTCGCCTCGATGCTCAGCAGGTCGCCCGGCGAGATGAAATCGCGCAGCTTCATGTCCACGACCGCGCGCGGAGTCCACGTCGCGCCTGCGCGCACGGGCACACTCGCGGCGAGCGCGGTGACGAGCTTGAGATTCATATTCATGAGCAGGGTGCCGGGAAACACGGGGCGTTTTGGAAAATGGTCGCCGAAGAAAGCAGCCTGCGCGGGAACCTGCAACGTCGCGCGTGCCTTCATTTGCGGGCCGTCCTCGACCGTAAGCCCGTCGAGCGAAAACGCGAGCACTCCGGTGAACGCACCCGGCACCGCGCCTTCGCCGCGGAGCAGCGCGAGGCGGACGCGGAGCAAATCGGGATCGTCAAATTCGCCAATCGGCACCATCGGCCCCATGCAGTGATGCAGCCGCAGCACCGGCTCGCCGTTCACCGACGCGCAGCCGCCGTAGGCCACGTCGCTGGTATCCGCGTTTTCGAGTTCGGCGGAAAGTTCGAGCGTGTCGCCGGGGCGCACTTCGCGCAGCAGCTCGACGCGGCCCGCGAGCCCCGCGACCGGGCGGTGCGAAAAATCAATCTTCGCCATCGCCGACCACGCCGCGAGCTGCCCGGTCGCCTCCGCGACGAGCGACATCGGAAACTCCGCGAGCGCCGCCGGGATCGCGTAGCTCCCGGAAATCCGCACGCCCGGCTCGATCACGTTGATGCGATCAACAAACGAGAATGCGCGGAAGTGGTGATCCATCAGAGTGGGCAATCAGTTAGCCGGAACGGTGCGGTGAAAATCAACCGCGAAGAACGCAGAAGGCGCAAAGGTAACACAACTTTGCGCAAGAACGGGCTGATGCAAAATAGCCGAAGCCGCCCTATTTCAGCCACCCCACGATGTCCGCGCGCAGCTTGGCGGCGTCCTTGTCGAGGAGATACATCATGTGGCCGCTGTCGAATGTCGCGATGGTGATGTTCTTGCGCAGGCTGTCGGGGATGGGCATGTGCTCGAGCGAGAAGCGCATCGCATCCGGCGGCACGGCGAGGTCGCGCAGGCCTTGGCAGACGAGCACGCGGAGGTTCGGGTTTTCCTTCATCGCATTCGCGAGGCGCGGCTCCATGCTCGCGTAGCGGTTTGCGAAATTTTTGTAGTTCCACGGCAGGCCTGCGAGGATGCGGTAGGGCTGGTCGGTCTCGTAGCCGAGCGTGCCGCGCACGTAGGCGTTCGCCGCGGCACTGAACGGCCCGGCGATGAATGCGTGGCTGGGATCAAATTCCGGGCGCGGGTCGCTGCGGTCGCCATCCTCGGCGACGACGCGCGCATCGAAACGGCCGATGATTTTCCCCTCCTTCTTCAGCAGTGCCTTGCGGAAGGCGGTGGGCGAAATCCGCAACTCGTGCTCCTCGACAAACTCCGGCGTGAGGCCGGTGAAGCGCGCGACCTTTTCCGCGATGCGGCGGCGCTCGGCGGCGGAAATGGCGCGGCCTTTCAGCAATGCCGTGGCGTATTCGCCGAATGCGAACGTGCGGACTTCGGCGAGCGTCTTTTCGAGATTCGAGGAAAGCTCGGGCGCGAGCTTCCCGTGGAATGCGGCGCTCGCGGTCTGCGTCGGGAGGAATGTGAGAAAAGGCAGATCGTTCGCGGTGTCGGGCTGGAGCGTCTGGAAATTCAGCAGGCCGCTCACGACGATGAACCCGTTCAGAAACATGCCGTGCTTGTCCTGCAGGTATTCGCAGAGGCCCGCGCCTCGGATGCCGCCGTAGCTTTCGCCGCAGAGAAATTTTGGCGACATCCATCGCTGTTCGCGCGTGGCGAAGAGGCGGATGAAATCGCCGACCGACTCGACATCCTCATCCACACCCCAGAACTGCTCGCCCTTTTCGCCCTTCGCCGGACGGCTCGCGCCGGTGCCGACAGGATCAATGAACACGAGGTCGGCGACATCGAGGATGCTGTTCGCGTTGTCCGAGATTTTGCCGAGCACCTCGGGCGTGACGCCATCGGGCGGGAGCGCGATTTTCTTCGGGCCGAGTCCGCCGAAGTGCAGCCACACCGCGCTGCTGCCGGGGCCGCCGTTGAAGCAGAAGATGATCGGGCGCTTCGTGTCTGCGGTAGCGAGCGGCTTTCCGTCTTCGCCGGTGCGCGCGTAGTAAACGTAGAAGACATCGGCACGCGTCGCGCCGTCATCCTTCAACAACGGGAGCGTGCCGGTCTTCGCAGCGTATTTGATTTCGGTGCCCGCAATGGTGACGCTTCCCTTGCTGTCCTTCGGCTTCTGTTCCTTTGTCTTGTCGTCTTTCTTGTCGTCCTTTTTTTCTGCGGCGTCCTTTTTTTCCTCTGGCTTCGGGTCGTCGGCGCGCAGCGGAAATGCGAGAAATGCGGCGGTGAAAATGGCGGCGGCGGAGAGCGGGAGTTTCAGCATGGCGGTGAACAGACACCAAAGTGCTGCATTGGCTCAATCACCATCGTTCGGCGTGCGGCGGACATGCGCCCGCGTTTTCATCGGCGCATGGTGAGGCCGGCAGGCCCCATTCGTGCAGGTGACAGCCGCGCGACGCGCAGCGACATTGGAGCGCCTATTTTGCCGCAGCAAAGACCACGCAGACGGGTGCTCCGACGCCGTCCACTTTTCCTGCGGGCGTGAGCTTGCCGGTGGCAGGATCGATTTTGTGCGAGGCGAGGCTGTTGCTGTCCTGGCCGGCGGCGACGAGCCAGCCGCCGTCGGGCGAGATGGCAAAGCCGCGCGGGATTTTCACGTTGGCGGGCGCATTCTGCACGAGCGTGACTTTTCCATCTTCCGCGATGGCGAAGACGGCGATGCTGTTGTGGCCTCGGTTCGAGACGTACACGAATTTGCCGTTCGGATGGCAGAAAATTTCCGCGGTGCTGTTCTTGCCGGCATCGGGAGCGTCGGCCGGCAGAGTGCTGACCGTCTGGATGGCGGTGAGCGTGCCTTTCGCGGCGTCGTGCGTGAGGGCGGTGATGCTGCTCGTCATCTCGTCGCACACGTAGGCGAAGCCGCCCTTCGGATGAAACGCGAGATGCCGCGGGCCGCTGCCGGGCGGCACTTTTCCGCTCGGCGGATCGTTCGGCGCGAGCGTGCCCTTCGCGGCGTCGAAGCGGTAGATGAAGATGTCGTCCGTGCCGAGGTCGCACGCGTAGGCGAATGCGCCGTTCACGTAGATCGAATGCGCGTGCGGTCCCTTCTGTCGCGCCGCGTTCGGGCCCGTGCCGGTGTGCTGCACGAAGGACGACGCGGGTACGACGGAGCCGTCGTCGCGGATGGGAAGCGCCGCGATGCTGCCGCTGTTGTAGTTCGCCGCGAGCACGGCCCTGCCGCCCGGCTCGACGAAGACGTGGCAGTTGCCGGAGCCTTTCGCGGACTCGTTGTTCAGGTGCCGGAGCGTGCCGTCCTTTTCCACCGTAAATGCGCCGACCGCGCCGCCGCTGTCCTCGATCGCGGCGTAGAGAAATTTTCCACCGGGATGCACGGCGAGGAAGCTCGGGTTCTTCGTCTCTGCGGCGAGGCCGAGGAGCTTGATGTCGCCGGTCGTCGTGTCGAGCGAGCCGCGCTCAATGCCGCGGTTGCCACCGGGCTTTGTGTAGGCGCCGACGTAAAATTCGAGCGTGGCGGCGGAAGCGGCGGTGGCGAGGACGAGGGGAAGCGCAAAGAGCGCGAGGTGTTTTTTCATGGGAAGTGAGGGGTGGAAATTGCCCGCGCGACAGTCGCGCGGCGTTCAAGCGAGGAGTCGGCGGATTTTTTCGCGGGCCTGCGTGAGATTGAACGGCTTCTGGATGAAGTCAATGAACTGGTCGTCCTTGAACCGGTGGGAGATGTCCTGCGCCGTGAAGCCGCTCATGATGAGGGCGCGCAGATTGGGACGGACCTTGCGCATTTCGCGCAGCGTCTGCTGGCCGTCCATGTGCGGCATTGTGAGGTCGAGGAAGACGAAGCGCAGCTCACCGAGCGTGGGAAGGAGCTTCACCGCCTCGCGGCCATCCACGGCGGCGACGGGCTCGAATCCGAGGAAGCCGAGCAGCCGCATGGCGACGCTCCGCACCGTTTCCTCGTCATCCACGACGAGCACGGTGCCTGAGCCGCGCCACTGCTCGGGTGGTTCGGCGACATCACCATCCGATTCGGCGGCCAGGTCGCTGGCCGGGAGCATCACTCGGAAGCATGAGCCGTGACGCGGCCTGCTCGTAACGGTGAGCGCGCCCTGATGCCCGCGGACAATGCCGAGTACCGCCGCGAGGCCGAGGCCGCGGCCGGTGAATTTCGTGGTGAAAAACGGATCGAAGATGCGCTTGAGGACATCGGGTTCCATGCCGCTGCCGGTGTCGCTCACCTCGATGCACACATAGCTGCCTTCCTTTGCATCCGGCGCGGCATTTGCAGCGGCAAGCTGCGCCGCATCGAGCTGCACGGTGCGGGTCGCCACGCGTACGGTGCCGTCGCACTCGCCGAGCGCCTCGCTGGCATTGATGACGAGGTTCATCACGATCTGGCGGAGCTGTGTCGCGTCCGCGAGCACCGCGGGCAGCGATGGCGCGAGCTGGAAATCGAGCCGTGCGCGCTTGCTGATCGAGATGCCGAGAAGGCTCATCGTTTCGCGGATGAGCGCGTTCGGATCGAGAACCTTCACGTCAAAGCGGCCTTTGCCGGAGTAGGCGAGCATCTGTTTGCAGAGTTCGGCGGCGCGCGACGCGGCCTTTTCGATCTGCGCGAGGAATCCGTGCGCCGGGGAATTTTCCGGAATCTCCGCAGCGGCGAGGCCCACATTGCCGAGCACACCGGTGAGGAGGTTGTTGAAATCATGCGCGATGCCGCCCGCGAGCACGCCGAGGCTTTCGAGCTTCTGCGTCTCCTGGAGCTTCGATTCCATCGCGCTGCGTTCCTCGATCGCGCGTTTCCGTTCGCTGATGTCCCGGCAGAAGGCATGAATCCGCACCCCGTCGCCGGTGTTCTCGACGTTGGCGTTGAACTCGAACGCCGCGGGTCGGCCGCGCAAATCGGCGAGATCAATCTCGGCATTTTGGATGCGGCCCTCGGCGAGGAGTTTTTCAAATGTCCGCGCAGCCATCGTGCGATGGTGCGGCGCAACGAGATCCAAGTATAAACGCCCGATCAGAGCAGTCTCGTGGTTTGCGCCGAAGAATGCGAGATACCGGTCGTTTGCCGCGACGATGCGGCCTGTCGCGTCGAGCTGCACGTAGCCGATGCCCGTCGCCTGGATGAGCGTGTTCAGCAGCCGGTCGGAAGCCTGCAATTTTTCCAGCGTCTCGACCGTATAGGTGATCTCCTCCGCCAGCGTGAGGTAGGATCGGATCGAACCGTCGGGATTGCGCAGCACGGAATTCCACCACAGGCAGTGGATCACGCGTCCGTCCTTCGTGACATTGCGGCTGCGCAGCGTGCTGTGATCCTGCGCGCCGCTCGTCAGGTTCTGGATCATCCCGGCGATCCGTCCGGCCTCGTCGGGATGGTTGACTTTCAGTTCGTCCAGCGTCCGTCCGATGGCCTCGGCGGATGTCCAGCCGAACATTTTTTCCGCACGACCGGCCCATCGCGTGACACAGAGCGCGGGATCGAGTTCAGCCACGAGCAGCAGTGAATTGTCGAGATGCTGGGAGAGACGCAGGCGCGTCTCGCTCAGCTCGTCTGCGGCGCGCTTCATCTCGGTGATGTCGCGCGCGATCACGATCAGCCCGAGGATGCGCCCGCCCGTATCGCGTAGAGGATATTTGCTCGTGAGGAACCACCCGCTCTTGCCGTCAGGAAAGTTGAAGGGTTCCTCACGGTTCACCATCGCCTCGCCCGTGCGGAGAACCCGCATGTCGTCCTCCAAATACAGGCGGCCGAGATCTTCGGGAAAGCCGAGTTCCGTCACGCGGCATCCGATCACTTCACCGTCCGGGCGGCCGGTGAGCTTCCGGTGGGCGTGGTTGATCATCAGGTATCGCCCGTCGGTGTCCTTGAGGATGATGATGTCCGGGATGCCGTCCATCAGCGCCCGCAGGAGGTGGCGTTCCTCGGAGACCTGCTCAAATTTTTTCCTGCGCGCCGTGACGTCGCGGATGCTCAGCAGCGTGCGCTCCTCACCGAGCGGCAGCGCGACAACTTCGCACGCGCCCGTCTCGCCGCCCTTGCGCAGAAAGGCCGTCTCCCCATGCCACTGCGTGTTGTTCACGAAAACCTGCTGCACCGCCGAGGCGAGGCCGCACGTCGTACCGGGAGACTGAAGCGCGTGGATGGACATCCCCTGCGCCTCGTCCGGCGTCCAGCCAAAGACCCGCGTCGCACCGTTGTTCCACTCGATGACGGTGCCGTCCCTGCCGGCGACGATGACCGCCTCCTCAAGCAAATCCACGAGCGATTCCGTCGGCGGACGTGCAGCGGCGATGTGTGTGGAGCGTCTCGTTATTTCCGGATTCATTCGGGGCGTGCAGTGCGGCGGGCCGAACGCACCGGAGCCATAGTCCGACATGCGAAGCCGGACGGCAAGCATCGCGCGGGAGTTCGGCTGGCACGATCGCTTTGAACATTGCGCCAGCCGGGTTGACTAAGGTGAGAGGAATGCACACCGCAATCTCCAGACTTGTCCGCATATTCGCCGCCATCGCGCTGGCCCTTGGCTGCGTGGCTCCGATGCGCGGCGACTGCGGTGCAGTCTCGGCAGGCGTCGCGTGCGGCTGCTGCAAAAATGCCGCTGCGCAATCCTGCTGCCGTGCCCCGGAAAATGAGTCGCCTGCCCGGCCACCCGTCGAGCCCGCGTCGCGCGATTCGCTCGGGATGCAGCCGCTGAATCTGCAGGACCGAATGGCAGAACTGATCGCGCCGCCCGCAACTCCGGTGAATTTTCCCCACGGAAAAAATGCTCGGCGCACGACTGCCGTGGGGCACGTCCTGCTGTCGGTGCGCTGCATGTGGATGGTCTGAGAGTGCCTTGACTCCGGAGGTGTGCCCATGCGTCGCGAACGCGAGCGCGGGCCTGGTGAACGTCAACGCAAACTCTCAGACCCATGAAAAAACTTTCCTTCTCCATTCTCCTCGTCATCACCGGATTTGCCGGCTGGTGGCTCGGCCAGCGCGGACATTCGCGCGGCACAGACGCGGCACACGACACTCGCAAGGTGCTCTTTTACCAGAGCCCCATGCACCCGTGGGTGAAATCCGACAAGCCGGGCCGCTGCACGATCTGCGGCATGGAGCTTTCGCCCGTGCATGAAGACGACGCCGGTTTCGATGCGAACACGAATCTCGTGTCGCTCGGCAAGCAGGGCGTCACGGTCACCGGCGTCGAAACTGTGCCGGTGGAGAGAAAAATCATCCGCCGCACCATCCGCGTCGCGGGAATGGTGGACGATGACGACAGCACGCACCGCCGCATCAGCGCGACTGCGGACGGACGCATCGAAAAGCTGTTCGTCAACTATGTCGGCGCGGAGGTCACAGCGGGCCAGCCGCTCGCATCGCTCTACAGCCCCGTGCTGCGCACGAAGCTCTATGAGTATCAGGAAGTCGCCCGCCAGCCGCACTCCGCTGAGCGCGCCCAGCTCACCGCAGGCATCCGTGAGCGCCTGCTGCGCTACGGCATGTCCGCCGCCGAACTTGATGCCGCCACCCTGCGTGGCCAGGTGCCATCGGAACTGAAAATACTCTCGCCCATCACCGGCACCGTCGTCGCGCGCAACGTCTATGAGGGCCAGTACGTGAAGGAGGGCGACCTGCTGTTCGAGGTCGGCGATTTTTCGAAAATGTGGTTTGTCTTCGATGTGTATGAGCGCGACCTGCCGTGGGTGAAAATGGGCGCCGAAGTGGAAGTCACTACGCCTGCGCTGCCCGGCCGCGTGCTGCGCGCGCCGATCACATTCATAGACCCCAATCTCACGCCCGCGACCCGCAGCGCAAAGGTGCGCGTGGTGCTCGACAACCCGCTCACGAACGAACCCGGCAAGCACCGCCACGAACTGCTGCACAAACTCTACGCTGAGGGCCGCATCGCCGCCGAGACCGCATCCACGCTCACCGTGCCGCGCAACGCCGTGCTGTGGCCCGCGGGAAGGCCGGTCGTTTACGTCGAGAAAAGCGCGGGCATTTACGAGCCGCGCGAAGTGCAGATCGGCGTCGCGGGCGACGAGCTTTGGGAAATCGCAGGAGGCCTCGATGAAAAGGAACGCGTGGTGACGAACGGAAACCTCCTCCTCGACGGCCAGTCGCAAATTAACCGCCCGCCCGCACCTCCACGCGAGCCAAAGCACACATTCACCGACGCGCAGCGCAGGGCTGCGCTCGATTTCTTCGCCGCAGTCTCCGCGCTCGGCGAAGCCCTCGCCGCCGACAAGCCCGCAGACTTCCGCTCCATCGCGCAAACGTTCACCGCACCCGTATCCGCGCTCGGTGCGCAGTTTGCCGCGTGGACGGATAAACTCACCGCACTCGCGAAATTGCCCGACACTGCCGACATCAAAGTTCAGCGCGCAGCATTTTATCCGCTCAGCGAAGCCACCGCCGATTTCGCGCTCAACCTGCGTCGCGAGGATGACGGGTTTGATGCCGTGAAGATCTTCGCGTGCGACATGGCAAAAGGCGCCGTCCCCAGTGCGTCGAAGGAGCGCGGACGCTGGATTCAAATCAGCAGCAAGCTCAGGAATCCGTGGTGGGGCGCGGAGATGCTCGAGTGCGGTGCGGAGGTGCGGCCGTGATTCCGAAGCTCATCGAGTGGTCGCTGAAGAACCGTTTCCTCGTCGCGTGCGGCACGCTGCTGCTCATCGCGCTCGGCATCTTCGAGGTGCGCCGCGCGCCCGTGGATGCGATTCCAGACCTCAGCGAAAACCAGGTGATTGTCTTTGCCGATTGGGAAGGCCGCGCGCCGCGCGAGGTCGAGGACCAAGTGACTTATCCGCTCTCGACGCAGCTCCAGGGACTCGCCGGCGTGAAGGCCGTGCGCGCGCAGAGCATGTTCGGCTTCTCGCTGCTCACTGTGATTTTCCGCGACGATGTGGACAACTATTTCGCGCGGTCACGTGTGCTCGAGCGCCTGAACTCCATCGGCGACAGCCTGCCCGCGGGCGTCTCGCCGAAGCTCGGCCCCGACGCGAGCGGGCTTGGCTGGGTGTATCAGTATTACCTCGACGTGGATCCCGCGAAGGCCCCGCAGGGCGGCTATGACCTCGGGCGATTGCGTGCGGAACAGGATTTCTTCGTCCGCTACGCGTTGCAAAGCGTCCCCGGCGTCGCGGAAGTCGCGAGCGTCGGCGGCTTCGTGCGTCAGTGGCAGGTCGAGGTGTCGTCTTTCAAAATGAAGGCGGCAGGTGTGTCGCTCGACGAAGTGATGACCGCAGTCGGTCAGAGCAGCCTCAATGTCGGCGGTCGTGTCATCGAGGAGAACGGCATGGAGTTTGTCGTCCGCGGACTCGGCCTCGTAAAGAGCGCAGTGGATCTCGAACACGTCGTCCTGCGCGAACGCGAAGGCACGCCGATTTTCCTGCGTGATGTCGCGCGCATCGAGGTCGGCGGCGACTTCCGCCGCGGCGCGCTGGATGTGAATGGCCACGAGGTCGTCGGTGGCGTGGTCGTGATGCGCACGGGCGAAAACGCGCACGCCGTCATCAAGGCCGTGAAGGAGGAAATCGCCCGCGTCGCGCCGAGCCTCCCGCCGGGCGTGACCATCAAGCCTTTCTACGACCGCAGCGAACTGATTGATCGTACCATCGGCACGCTCAACCACGCGCTCATCGAGGAAGTGATCCTCGTCACGCTCGCGCACATCATCTTCCTGTTTCATTTTCGCAGCGTCCTCATCGTCACGTTCCCGCTGCCGGTTTCGATCCTCATCGCGTTCGTGCTCATGCGGCAGTTCGGCATCACGTCGAACATCATGTCGCTCTCCGGCATCGCCATCGCCATCGGCGTGCTCGTGGATGCCGCGATTGTGATCACGGAGAATGTGATCCGGCATTGCGAGAAGGCGGAGAAGGAGAGGGGGCATCGTCTCAGCGCAGCGGAAACGTGGGAGGTCACGCTGAAGGCCGCACAGCAGGTCGGCCGTCCGATTTTCTTCGCGATGGCGATCATCATCCTCGCGTTCGTCCCGGTGTTTGCGCTCACGGGGCAGGTGGGAAAACTTTTTCACCCTCTCGCAGCCACGAAGACCTTCGCGATGATCGGCTCCACGATTCTCGCCGTCACCATCGTGCCAGTGCTGTGCGCGCTGCTCGTGCGTGGGCCATTCCACCGCGAGGAGGACAACTGGGTGATGCGCGCTCTGCTCCGCATTTACGATCCTGTGCTCGACTGGGCGCTGCGCCGCCGCAAGACCGTGATTGCGCTCGCCGCGCTGCTGCTCGTCTCCGCTTTCACGCTCGCGTTCGGCCTGCCGCGTGCGGTGCTCGCGAGGCTCGGCGCATTTCCCCGCATGCAAAAAACCTTCGCGGGCATCGGCGGCGAATTCATGCCGCCGCTCAACGAAGGCAGCCTGCTCTTCATGCCCATCTTCATCCCCACCACGAGCCTCACCGAGGTGAAGCGCGTGCTCGCGTGGCAGGATCGCGTGATCGCCGACACGCCCGAGGTGCTCAGCGTCGGCGGAAAATTGGGACGCGCCGACACCGCGACCGATCCCGCGCCGGTCGAGATGATCGAGACGACCATCATGCTGAAGCCGCAGGATCAGTGGCGTGCCGGCATGACGCTCGAAAAACTCCAGCACGAGCTGACGGAGAAACTCGCGCAGGTGCCCGGCTACGTGCCCGGCGCATTTTTGCAGCCGATCGAAAACCGCCGTCTCATGCTTGCCACCGGCATCCGCGCGCAGCTCGGCGTGAAAATCCTCGGCGATGATCTCGACACGCTCCAGCAGCTCACGTTCGAGGTCGAGCGCGCCGTCCGCGAAGTCCCCGGCGCCGCCGGCGTGTCGCCGCTGCGCGTGCAGGGCAAGCCGTATCTCGAAATCGAAATTGATCGCGAAGCTGCCGGACGCTTCGGCCTCCGCGCCGAGCAGCTCTTTGCCGCCATCGAGGCCGGACTCGGCGGTCGCAAGGTCGCCACGACCATCGAGGGCCGCGTGCGCATTCCCATCCAGGTGCGCCTCGCCCGCGAGGAGCGCGACGACATCGAGCACCTTGGCTCACTCCTCATCGGCACGCCCGCGGGAAAAAGCATCCCGCTCGCGCAAGTCGCGACCATTCGCCGCACGAGCGGACCGAACGAAATCCAGAGCGAAAACGGACGCCTGAAAAGCTACGTGCAGGCCAACGTGCAGGGCCGCGACCTCGCCGGCTTCGTGAAGGAAGTGAAGGCCCGCGTCGAAGCCATCCCGCGCCCGCCCGGCGTGAAGTTCGAGTTTGCCGGCGAATACGAAAACCAGCTCCGGCTCATTGACACGATGTGGCTCGTCGTCCCCTGCGTGCTCGTCGTGATTTTCCTGCTGCTCTACATCGTCTATGGCAGCGTGAAGGAAGCCGCGCACGTCATCCTCGCCGTGCCCTTCGCACTCACCGGCGGCGTCTTTCTGCAATGTGCGCTCGGCTACAATTTCAGCGCCGCCGTCGCCGTCGGCTACATCGCGCTCTTCGGCACTGCGATCCAGACGGGCGTGGTGATGGTCGTCTATCTCGAGGAAGCGCTCGCGCAAAAGCGCAAGGCTCTCGGCGCTGCGTTCACGCGCACCAATCTCATCGCCGCGATCAAGGAAGGCGCGCGCCTGCGCCTGCGCCCGAAGGTGATGACCGTCGCCACCATCGTCGCCAGCCTGCTGCCGATCATGTGGAGCACGCGCACCGGCGCTGAAGTGATGAAGCCGCTCGCCGCCCCCGTCATCGGCGGAATGCTCAGCAGCCTGCTGCACATCCTCATCGTCACGCCGGTCATTTTCGCGTGGCTGCGCGAGCGTGAATGTGGAGTCCATGAACCTTTGGACTGATGCCAGCTTTCAGAAATAACCGGCCACTTCAGCGGTAACTGCGAACAGCGTAGGACAGCGAGTTGCTTCACGCCGACGTCCACCGTGGGCCTTGCCAGTCATCTGCATGCATCCGCGTTTGTCCGCGATTCACCACCGCGTCGCACCGCTCACTTCGCGAACCACGTCTTCGCCATCTCGTTCGACGTGAAAAAATCCAGCAGCAGCTTCGCCACTTTGTCACGTCCGCTGCCCGACGGATGCGTTCCGTCGCCGGAGAGATCCTCGCGCTTGAAGACGAGTCCGTCGGACTTCCGCCCCGCCTCGCCATTCGTCCAGAGATACGGACCCCACAGCAGCACGGGCGCCTTCACCTCGCCCTTGGCGGCATCGGCATTCAGCACGGGCGCGCCCTGGATTTGTTCCCCGATGAGCCACCGCACGGCGAACGCGCCCTCATACGCGTACGGCTCCGGGTTCAGCGGCGTGGAGGCGTAGCCCGCGTAGATGCGGCTGCTGAGGTACGCGACGCGCAGGTTCGGGTATTTCTGCTTTGCCAAAGTGACGATCTCGCGCACGCGGTCGCGCAGCCGTTCCGTCTCGGACGGGAAACCCGCGTGTGGCCCCATGAGCGCCTGCTTGATCCACACCGCCTGCACCTGCGAGGCGGAAACTCCCGCTCCTTCGAGCTTCTGCGCGGCGACTTTCCACGGCTGCGCGTCGGCGGATGCCCACGCGGTCGCGTCCTTGCCGCCCTGCGCGGCGTCCACGATCACCACGTTCGCAGCCTTGCGTGCATCCGCGTTTGCGATCTGAACGAAGCTGCTGAATTCCATCGTCGTGTTGGACATGCCGATGCTCATCAGCACGATCTTGCCGTCCGCCGCGGGCTTGCCCTCGCGGTCGAGCGGTTTGATTTCCGCGACGGCCCTGTGTGCGAATGCGGCGTGCTCCGCGGGCGGCTCGTTTTTTCCGCCGCCGTAAAGTCCGCCGTCCTGCTCCTTGTATTTTCCGTTCAGCTCGTTCAGCGGCACGAGATCCTTCGGCGGCGGCGCGAGCGGCGGACGCTGCGCGTCGGGTCGGCCCTGCGGATTTCCGCCCGGCCGTCCGGGGCCGCGGCCCTCGGCGAGGCGCTTTTTCGCGGCTTCGAGGATTTTTTTCTCGTCGTCGTTCAGCGGCTCGCCGCGCTGCTCCTTCTCGTGCGCTGAGCGCGCTTTTTCCCATGGGAAATCATCCTGCACCTGCGCGCGATCACCCGACGGATTCTGCAGGCGCTGCGGGGCATTGGCCGATGGCTTCGCCGGATCACTGTCCGGCCCGCGGCCTTCCTCAAAATGCTTCCTCGCCTCCGACAGCAGCTTCTTCTCATCGTCGTTGAGCGTCTCCCCGCGCTGTTCCTTCTCGTGCGCCGCGCGCGCCTTGTCCCACGTGAAGTCTCCCCCGCTCTGCTCCGCAGCCATGCGTCTGCGAATTTCATCGGCCGTCTTCTGCTCGTCGTCCGTCAGCTTCTCGCCGCGTTCGATTTTTTCGCGGAGTGCGCGCATTTTCTCACGCTCCTGACCGCCGCCGCCCTGCTGCGTCTCGCGTTGGCGCTTCGCCTCGTCGAGATACTTCTGCTCTTCCTCCGTCAGCTTCCCGCCCGCCTGCGATCGCTGGAAGAGATCCTTCGCGCGCTCCATGTCAATCGGCTGATCCGTCGCGCGCAGCGCAGAGACGAATGGGGTGAGCGTAAGGGCGAGGAAAAACGGGAGGATGCGTTTCATGGCGCGAAGTGAACCCTCACAGCGGGGAAAAGTCGCCGGTGTTTTTCTTCCAGTTTGGCGGGAAGCGGAACATGGGCGCGGGCGCGTACATCGCGCAGTCCTCAACGTTTTTCCGGGCAAGCTCAAGAAGGCGAAACTTGCATCGCGTCGCTCGCCCTCTACCTCGCCGGCGACGCCATCAGTTTCATGACCGGCAACGTGCTTGTCATTGATGGCGACAAGCTGCTGTGGTGAATCCGTGACCAAACTCCCATGACATTCCCCCGGGACGAACCGCACCGCACGCCACACCTCCTCAACGGGACGAAGCGCAGGATTGTGCAGCCTTTTGCGGAGACGTGAGCGATGGCACGCAGCATCGTCATCGTCGGCGCAGGGGAATTCGGGCTGACCGCCGCGCTCGAACTGCGGCGGCGCGGGTGGAACGTCACCGTGCTCGACCAGGGCACCGTGCCGCATCCCGATGCGGCCTCGACGGACATCAGCAAAGTCGTGCGCAGCGACTATTCCGCGGATGTGATTTACACGGAGATGGGCGAGGCCGCGATCACAGGCTGGCGGAACTGGAACGCGGACTTCGGCACCACGCTCTACCATGAGGACGGATACCTCGTGATGACCACGGAGCCGATGAAGCCCGGCGGCTTCGAGCACGACAGCTTTGAATTTCAAGGTGCGCGCGGCCACGCGCTGCACCGCCGCCGGAGCGTGGAGCTGAAGCGCGAACATCCGCTGTGGAATGCAGATCGCTATGTGGACGGCTACCTGAATCCCGCCGGTGGCTGGGCCGAAAGCGGACGCACCGTCGCCGTGCTCGCCGCACACGCGCGCACGCTCGGCATCACCATCGCCGAACACGCGGCGCTCGCCGGGCTGATCGATCACGGCGTCCGCACGCACGACGGCCGCGAGTGGCGCGGAGACACGGTGCTCATGGCCATCGGCGCGTGGACGCCCGCGCACCTGCCGCATTTGCAGGACGTGATGTGGGCGACGGGACAGACGGTGCTGCATTTCAAGCCGGACGATCCTTCGCACTTCCGCGCGCCGGCTTTCCCCGTGTGGGCCGCGGACATCGGGCGCACCGGCTGGTACGGCTTTCCCGCAAATGCGGACGGCATCGTGAAAGTCGCAAACCACGGAGTCGGCGTGCGGGTGAACCCGATGGAGCCGCGCATCATCCCGCCTGATACGGAGGAAAAATTCCGCGCCTTCCTCCGCACGACATTCCCCGCACTCGCCGGCGTGCCGCTCGCCGCATCGCGCCTGTGTCTCTATTGCGACACGTTCGACGGCGACTTCTGGATCGATCTCGATCCCGCACACGCGGGTCTGGTCGTCGCGGCGGGCGACAGCGGGCACGCGTTCAAATTCGCGCCCGTGCTCGGCGGAATCATCGCGGATGTCGTCGAAGGAAAACCAAACCGCTGGGCCGCGCGCTTCCGCCGCCGCGCCCGCAGCGCCGCATCGCGTGAAGGCGCTCGCGCAACCTCGAAGTCACGCTGAATCCCACGCGGATGCCTTTTTTCACGCCCCATGAACAAAGGCTGCGGATCGGATCAGATCAGTTCGCGAATTGCCCGGCCATCCTGCACCGCGCTTGCGACATCCCGCGGGATGGTCGGGTCGAGGCGCATCTCGGCCACGTCGAAGACCGTCTGGAAAATCGTCGCCATGAGGTTTTCCGGGCCGTACGCGTCGCTGTCTGGCTTCTCGGCGAAGCGATCCGACTGGCCGATCACCTGCCCCATTTTCAAGCCGCCGCCAGCGAGGACGAGCGGAGTGAGATTGCCGTGGTGATCGCGTCCACCGTCCTTGTTGATCCGCGGGGAGCGGCCCATCTCGCCGGTGATCACGAGCAGGATTTTTTCGTTGAGTCCGCGCGACTGCACGTCTTCGAGAAATGCGGACACGGCGTGATCCACCTGGCTGCCGAGGAAGTTCATCCCGCCGAGATTTTTCGGGCTGTTGGAATTCGAGTGCATGTCCCAGCCGCAGTCGCTCACGGTCACGAATCCGCAGCCCGCCTCGCACAGCCGCCGGGCCATGAGCAACTGGTGGCCGAGCATGTTACTCGCGCGCTTCATGTCGTGCCAGCGCGTCACGTCCTCGAGGCGGAAGAGCCTGCTCGTGTCGTATTGCGCGACCGTGCGCGGGTCTTCCTTGGAGAGATCGAACGCCTCGCCGACGCCTTTCGTGATCACCTCGAATGCCTGCTGCTGATACCGATCCATCACGTCAAAGGTGCCCGAGCTTTCCGCGTTGCGACGGAGGCTGTCGAGTTGGCTCAGGAGATTCCGGCGGTCGGTGAAACGTCCCGGCTCCATGCGAAGCTCCATGTTGTCGCGCATCACATTGCCGCCGCCGACACGGGCGGCCTTGGCGTCCTTCCCCTTGCGCGACTCGCCCTTGCTCACGTAGCCGGCGACGTTGAACGCCTCGTAATTCAGCCCGAGTTCGCCGCCCTGCGTCACGCTTCCGAGCGCGGATGTTTCAAAGTTCGATCCCAGCGGGATGCCCGGTTGCACGGCCTCGGGCAGCACCTGCACATTCAGCGGAATTCCCGTCAACGGATGATTCGTCCCGGCAACGCGCGCATAGATCGCGCTCATCGCGGCCTTCGTAGGATTTCCCGCGGTGGAGACGGCCTCGTAAGTGTGCCCCGCATTGCGGCTCTGAAAGGAACGCACAATCGCGAGCCGGTCCGCCAGCTTCGCCATCTTCGGGAAATGCGATCCGAAATGCACACCGGGCAGGCTCGTCGGGACTGTACCGAACATGGACCGGATGCCGCTCGGCGCATCGGGCTTCGGATCCCACGTCTCGAGTTGCGACGGCCCTCCGTGCAGGAAAAGCAGCACGACGGACTTGTCCTTCACATACGGCCTCAGCCCCGCCGCCGGTCCCGCGCCCGCCTTCGCCGCGAGGAGGTGCGACAGCGTGAGTCCGCCGAACCCCAGCGACCCGATGCGCAGAAAATCGCGTCGGCTGAAGCCCGCGCAGTTGTGCGCCATTTTGGTGTCTGAGATTCTGAACATGTTGCACCGGAGCCCAGCAGTCGCCGGGGCACCTTAGCACATCAAGCAATGCAGCCTGTCGTAACTTAGGAGCTTTTGGAATGCGCGGCCGATCTGAGGGATTTGCCCGCGGAAGAGAACCCCGCAAAAGGCGCACGTTTGAACGCCTGACACGGTGAGGTGTCATAGTTTGGCAATATGCAAAAGACCAAACGACCGCAGAAAAAGCGCGGAAGGCCGCTGGCGCAGAACGAGTGGCTCCGCGTTGTCAAATCTCTGGGGCGGATCATGGAGCAGCGCGTGGAGGCGGAGATGCCGAAGCGTGAAAAGGTGCTGATGGAGAAACCGGCCATCACCGCACTGAACCGGGCCTATGCGACGACGCTGCGCTATTACACACATCTGCTCGCGGGAGGCCCGCACGACGCGCGCGTGCAGACGGCGATCTCGCGGCTGTGGCAGCAGGCGGGCGCGCGGATGCGGAAATTCGACGCCTCGCTGGCGCAGCGGCTGCGGGCGAACAACAGCTTCTGGTCGCAGGATGTGACGTGGCAGCAGGCGACGATTCAGGAGGCGTGGGCGCACCTGAATTCGATCCGCGCGTGCGCAAACCGGATGGATCCGGATCTGCGGAGCCCGTTCTCGGTCTCGTGAACGGCGGCAATGCCGCAGCGGTGAAAATGATTCTCGCGCAGCCGCGTTTTTTGCATTGAGCTAACGCAATGCGAATCTCCCCCTTTGCCATCCTGCTCGCCTGCCTCTCCACCCTGCTCACGGTGCCGCGCTCCGGCGCCGCAGACTTCACTCCGGAACCCGGCTTCACGCTGCTCTTCAATGGCAAGAATCTGGATGGCTGGCAGACTGCAAAGACCGCCACACCCGAGCCGCTGGAAGGAAAGACCGAGGCATTCGGCGGACGCTTCAAAGTCGTGGATGGCACGCTCGTGTACGACCCCTCGGTGAAGGGGAATCTTTACATCGAAACGACAAGGGAATTTGCCAAGGATGTCCACATCAAGCTCGACTTCAACGCAGGGCCGAAATGCAACAACGACTTTTTCCTGCGGGGCACGAAATTCGACATCATCCCCGGAACGAAGGAGACGAAGAACGTGAAGGAAGGCGAGTGGCTCACGCTGGAAATCATCGTCCAGGGCGACAAGGTGGAGCACAAGATCGGTGGCGAGACCGTGCGCACGTCGAAGGCATCCGCGCCGTCGAGCCGCTTCATGCTGCGCGCGGAATTCGGCGCGATCCAGATCCGGAATATCCGCGTGAAGGAGTAGCCCGCGACAGCTTGCATTGCCGCACGGAAATCGGAGGGGCGAATTTTCCGCGGGCTGCTATTTTGGCAGCGGCACTTGGGCATTGCCCATGAGGTAGGCAATGAGGTGTTTCACGTTTTCCTCGCCAAGCGCGGCAAGCAGCCCCTCGGGCATGAAGCTCTGCGAAAGCTGTTCCATTTCTGCGATTTCACTGCGCGGAAAGGTCACGCGCTCGGCGGGCGTCTGCACGGTGATGGTCCGGTCGTTCTGCTCGGGAATCACGCCGCTCAGCGTGCGGCCGTCCTTCAGTTTCACGACGGTCATGCGGTAGTCGGCGGGGACGACGGCGTTGGGGTCCACGATGTTTTCGAGGAGGTAGTTGAGGTTGTGCCGGTCGCTGCCGGTGAGTTCCGGGCCGATGGGCGCGCCTTCGCCGTACATCCTATGGCATGTCGCGCACACGGTGGCGAAGACCGCGCGGCCCTTGCTGGCGTCGGCCTTTGCAAGCGTGTCGGCGGTGAGCAGCACGCGCCACTTCGCGATCTCCTGTTTCTTCGCCTCGGGGGTGTCGCGGAGTTCGCCCCACACTTTTGTGAGTTGCTGGTTCACGGTGTCGTCGCCGAGGCTGCGGATCTGCCGCGCATGGATCGGCGTGATGTCCTCGCGCGCGGCGGGATGTTTTTCGACAAAGGCGAGCAACTCCTTCGCCCACGCGGGACGCGATGCGAGGGTGGTGACATTCGCCGCGCGCCACTCCTGGCTGCGGTCGGGCCACGCGGCGAGGAGCGACTTCGGCACTTCGGCGTCGGAAAACTTTGCGAGCCCGAGCCGCGCGGCGGCACCGAGCACCTTGTCGTTGATCATGCTTCTGGCGATTGCGAAATGCTCGGGCTTTGCATTGCGCAGCAGCGAGTCGAATGCGCTGCGACGCGCGTTCGCATCGCCGTTGCCGTCCTTGATGAGCGCGATGATTTCGTCCACCGCGCGTCCGCTGCCGAAGACCAGCGAGACATTGCGAACGAGGCCGGCCTGCGTGCCGATCGCGTTTGCAAAATCATCCCAGTGCGCCGGCTTCGCGACTTGGCGGAAGCCTTTCAGCGCCTCGCTCATTCCGCGGACGATATCCTCGCGCGCACTTGCGCTTCCGTCCTTCAGCGCGACGGCGAGCAGCGCGTCCACGGGGCCGGGCGTCGTTTCGATTTCCTCGGTGAGCCGCCGCGTCACGAGCCGGCGAACGGTGGGGATCTTCGACGACAGAACGAGCGCGATGGCCTGCTCGGGATGCGCCGTGACGGCGGGCTCAATGCCGTACCAAATCATGAGCGGCTGCTGCCGGTCATTCGCGTCCTCCGCGTGCGAGGCGAGCGCGCTGGCGAATGAAAAACGCGCATCGAGCGGGAGCCGCTGCATCGCGCTGGCCGTGTGCAGCCGCACGAGACTGTCGCTGCTGTTCGCGTCGGCGAGCTGCGGCAGCACGGGCCCCGCGAGCTGCTCGCCTTTGTCCGCGCGGACGCGTGCGATCATGCGCGGCCACCAGTTGTTGCCCGGATGCATGGCGGCTTCCTCCCCCAGCGACACTCCGCCCATCTTTGAAAGATCAAATGTCCGCGCAGGTTTGTTCTCGTCATAGACGATTTTGTAGATGCGCCCGCTCGTGCGGTGGACCCCGTCGCTGTCGTGGCATTCGCCGGTGTCGCTCCAATCAATCACGAACACACTCCCATCTGGTCCCGTGCTGAGATCGATCCCGCGGAACCATTTGTCCTTCGACTTCATGAACTCCGCGCCGTGCTTCGCCACGAAGCCGTTGCCCTCACGCTCAAGGGTGTCCATGTTGATGCGGTTCCCGTGCAGATTGCAGGTGAAGAGCTTGCCCGCGTATTCCTTCGGCCACGAACCGCCGTTGTAGATCACGCAGCCCACGTGCGCGTGGCCGCCGCCGAGCGCATCCGTCTTGCCGCTCATGCCCTTTTTCACGTCGGCCCATTTCTCGTTGCCCTGGTCAAAGTGATAGTGATCCGCAGTCTGCGGAATCGTCTCATACACGTGCGGGTTCAGATGCGTGCCGAACATGCGGTCATAATACGCGCCGGGGATGCCGTGGAAGAGATGCCCGATGACCGTGTTGATCCAAAACATCTCGCCATTCGCATCCCAGTCGTGGCCCCACGAATTCGTGCCGCCATTCAGCACCACCTCGAATTTCCGCGTCTTCGGATGGAAGCGCCAGATACCGCAGTTCATCCGCGTGCGATCCTTTTCCGACGTGCCGGGCGCGCCGATGGACGACGTGTCCGTGATGCCGTGGCGTCCGTAGAGCCAGCCATCCGGCCCCCAGCGCAGGCCATTCACGATGTTGTGTCCGATGGTCTTGAAATTGAACCCGTCGAGCAGCACCTCCGGCGGGCCGGAGGGCTTGTCGTCACCGTTGCGATTCGGGATGAAGAGCAAGTTCGGCGCGCACAGCGCATACACGCCGCCGTTGCCGAGTTCGATGCTCGTGAGCCGCACGCCCTCATCCCAGAAAACGGTGCGCTTGTCGAAATGCCCGTCGTTGTCCGTGTCCTCAAAAATCACGATGCGGTCGCGCAACTTCGTGTCCCAGCGCATGGGTGTCTCTGCATAGGTGTAGCACTCCGCGATCCACAGCCGCCCGCGCGCATCCCACGCCATCGCGATCGGTTGCTGCACGTCCGGCTCAGCCGCGAAGACCTTGCAGGAAAATCCCGGCGGCAGTTCCATCGTGCGCGCAGCCTCCTCCGCAGGCATCGGCCCGCCGGGCGCTTTCTCGGTGTTGTAGATGGCGGGAAATTCCGCAGACGCGGGAATGCTGCACGACAGCCAGCAGGAAAGTGCGACGAGCGGAGAAAGGAGTGTTCGATTCATGGGAAGGGCAATGACGGGGCGCAGATAGAAGATGCGTGAATGTTCGAGAACAAGTCCCGATGCGATCCGAATCCCGCGTCGTGCGTTCGGAGGGATCGCGTGCCTCGTGGATTTACGAACGACGCGATGATCCCGTTTTCAAATGCTGCGGGACAGTTCCCGACGGACGCGGCATGATCCCGCCCAACATTTTTGCGCATCCATGAAATCCTCCTTCTTCATCCTGCTCATCCTCTCCGCCGTCGCCGCCGGGCAGGAGTCCTTGAAAAATGCCGACTTCACCGCTGTGCGGCCCGACGGGAAGCCGACGCCACTGCACTGGTATCTCGATGGCAACTGCACCATCACGGCATCGAAAAGCGATGGCGCGCAGGTGACCGTGACCGCGGCGGGCAAGAAGGACGGACGCCTCACGCAGTCGCTCGATGTCTCGCCGCAGAGCACCTACATCGTCAGCGCAGAAATCAAGGCCACCGTGGCCGGGATGGCTTACGTGCAGATCGAATTCCTCGACGGCGGCAACGAGATCAAGTCCATGCCGCGCATTGACAGCGAAAAAAACGGCGATGCGTGGACTCCTGTGACGCTGGAATTTTCCACAAAGGAGGCAAAGCGGTTCAGCGTGCTGTGCCGCTTCGAGCAGACCGCGCGCACCTCCGGACAGAGCGCGTCATTCCGAAATATCCGGGTGCAGAAAAAGCAGTGACGTCCACGATGCTCGAAAACGGGGCGGTGGAGCCCCTGCCCCATGTGTGATTGCGGCTACACCGCGAGATGGAAATACGCGTGGATGTGCGGCACTCCGCGGAAATACCACACCATCTCCGGCCCTTCGATCTGCCAGGTGTCCCACACCTTGTCGTCGCCGATGTCGTAGGCGCCGCCGTAGCACGAGATGAAGAGCCGCTCGACCAGCTTGTTGTCCTCGATCGTCTTCATCGTCGCGGCCACGTCGTCGGCACGGAAGCACGCGAGCATGCGGCGCATCGTGTCGAGCAGCTTCGCCTGCTGGTCCTTGCTCAGGTCCGCGCCGCAGATTCCGGGCAGATCCGTTTTGCGCTTTTCGATGACCGTCGCCGGTTTTTCGTCCCTCGGTGCGCGTCCGACGAGCGCCTTCTCCTGCTGCTTGCCGTCCAGCGCGCCGTAGAACTCATTGAAGAGCAGCCCCTGGTACCAGAACGGATTCCCCTCGTGATCCTTCGACTCGCGGAACGCCTTCGCGAAATTCCCGTAGAAAATCGGCGCACCGCCGAAGCCGAGTCCTTTGTCCGTGTTCGCATGGCACCGCCGGGTGACGTGGTGCCCCGTGTAGATGAACTCGAAATCCCTGTCCGCCGGCGTGCCGAAGAACCCGACGGAAGGCGTGTTCTTGATGTTCCCCATGAGATCCTTTTGCACCTGCCAGTTCATCTTCTCGCGATGCTCCGGGGAATGCAGCGACTCAAAAATCTGCCTCACGAGATCCTGCTGATCCTGCGTGTAGAAAGTGTTCAGCCGCTGCTCGGGGCAGATGTACCACCAGTTGCTCACAAACTGCCGCTTCGGATGATTCACCGGCAGGCAGATCTTCGCGTGCTGCTCCTCGGTGAGGCTCCTGTAGAACTGCATCGGCAGCGAATCCTTCTCCGCCGCGGCCGCCTGCAATTTCGGAAACGCGCCGAACGCAGTGCCAACAGCCGTGGCACCGAACGCGCGAAGGACATCGCGCCGGGAGACATCACGGCGCGTGAGAAGGGGCATGTCGCTGGAAGGGAGGATCAGGTTCATGCACAGATTGTCTTGTGGCATTTCGGAAATGCGAGCGGATATTTTGGGTGGAAATCTGTCATTTGCTGGGAGGTGAATTTCAAAAATCGCTCCTGCCCAGTGTTGGAAATTCGCTGGGATGATTCCCCTGCCACGCCCGGCATTCCACATCCATCGCTATCTCATGGATGTGAGCGCGCTCGCACAACCGAGAAGTCCCGCCGAGCCATGCACACCACTCCGCGTGCAAGGAACACCAAGGATCACGCGAGCACGCCCTTCACCACACTCCCATGCACGTCGGTGAGCCGGTAGTGGCGACCTTGGAATTTGAACGTGAGTCGGGTGTGATCAATCCCGAGGCAGTGCAGCAGCGTCGCGTGCAAATCATGCACTTCCACGGGATCGCGTACGACGTTGTAGCTGTAGTCGTCCGTCTCGCCAAAAGTGATGCCCGGCCGGATGCCGCCGCCCGCGAGCCAGATCGTGAAGCACCGCGGATGATGGTCGCGCCCGTAGTCGTCCTTCGTGAGTTTGCCCTGGCAATAAACCGTGCGCCCGAATTCGCCGCCCCACACGACGAGCGTGTCGTCGAGCAGGCCGCGCTGTTTCAGGTCCTCGATGAGCGCCGCGCTCGGCTGGTCGGTGTCGCGGCACTGGCCCGCAATTTGGCTCGGCAGCTTCGTGTGCTGATCCCATCCCCGGTGGAAAAGCTGGATGAACCGCACGCCGCGCTCCGCGAGCCGACGGGCAAGCAGGCAGTTCGCCGCAAATGTCCCCGGCTTGCGCGCCTCGGGGCCGTAGAGGTCGAACGCGCTCGCGGGTTCGCGTGAAACATCCGTCAGCTCCGGCACGCTCGTCTGCATTCGATACGCCAGCTCGTATTGCGCGATGCGCGTGGAAATTTCCGGGTCGCCGAATTCCGCGAGCTGCATCCCGTTCAGTTTCGCGAGATCATCAAGCATCCGCCGCCGCGCCGTCGTGTCGAGTCCCGCGGGGTTGGAAAGAAACAGCACCGGATCGCCACCGGCGCGGAATTTGATCCCTTGATGCGTCGTCGGCAAAAAGCCGCTGCTCCACAGCCGGTCGTAGAGCGGCTGGTCGTTCGGATTGCCCGTGCCGTTCGAGAGCAGCGCGACGAATGCAGGCAGATCGCGGTTCGTGCTGCCGAGTCCGTAGCTGAGCCACGAGCCGATGCTCGGCCGCCCCGCGAGCTGTGCGCCGGTCTGGAAAAACGTGAT
Organism: uncultured Spartobacteria bacterium; assembly: GCA_903882875.1. Lineage (GTDB taxonomy): Bacteria > Verrucomicrobiota > Verrucomicrobiia > Chthoniobacterales > Chthoniobacteraceae > SXWH01. The sequence goes on from CAIRYQ010000011.1 coordinate 53,185, forward strand.
CGCCGGATCGTGATTGATGGCCTCGGTGTGCATCGTCTTGATGAAGCACAGCTCGTCCGCCACGCGTGCCGTGTGCGGCAGCAGTTCGCTCAACCACGCGCCGCTGCGCCCGTGCTGCGCAAAGCGGAAGCGCGTCGGCGCGATGGGAAAATGATCCTGCGTCGCCGTCATGCCCGTGAGCCGCTGGCCCTGGCGGATCGAGTCCGGCAGATCGGTGCCGTGCCGCTCCGCGAGCTGCGGCTTGTAGTCGAACAAATCCATCTGCGACGGCGCACCTGATTGAAAAAGATAGATCACGCGCTTCGCCTTCGGCGCAAAATGCGGCAGGCCCGGCAGTCCGCCCGTGGCCGTCGCATCGTTCGTCGGCGCGGCGAACAACTCCTCATTCAACAACGACGCCAGCGCCGTAGCACCGAGGCCCACGCGCCCGAAGAAATGTCGGCGGTTGATGAGCAAGCGATGGTCGAGCAGCGGATTCATGCGGCGCCTATTGTTTGGTGATGGCCTCGTCGAGATTCAGAATCAATCCCGCCACCCCAGTGTAAGCGGCCAGTTCGATCGCATCGAGCTTCTCATCGCGCGGTGCATCGCCTGCGCTGATGAGCGATTGCGCCGACTTCGGATCGGCGCGGAAGCGCGCGAGATGATTATTCAAATCTTCGAGCAGCACTTTCAACTCCGGCGGTTTCGGTGCGCGTGTGAGCACGAGGCGGAAAACCATTTGCACGCGCTCATCCGCCGTCGCGCCGGCTTCGCGCATCACGCGCTGCGCGAGACAGCGCGCGGCCTCGACGAAGGTCACGTCGTTCATCAGCGCGAGCGCCTGCAACGGTGTGTCCGTCCGGCTCGGGCGCACGGAGCACATCTCGCGGCCTGCGGCGTCGAACGTCGTCATCGTCGGCTGCGGGCTCGTGCGTTTCCAAAATGTGTAGAGGCTGCGACGCCAGAGCGCGTCGCCGTGATCCTGGACATAGTCGGTGCCGCTCAATTCCTTCCACAATCCCGGCGGCTGATACGGCTTCACCGATGGCCCGCCGATTTCGCGCACGAGCAGTCCGCTCACCGCGAGCGCCTGATCGCGGATCATCTCCGCCGGCAGTCGCACGCGCGGCCCGCGTGCAAGCACGCGGTTGTCCGGGTCGCGCGCGAGCAACTCAGCCGTCACGCGCGACGACTGCCGATACGTCGCGCTCATCACGAGAGTCTTGAGCAACCGTTTCACGTCCCATCCCGTGCGGACGAACTCCGTTGCGAGCCAGTCGAGCAATTCGGGATGGCTCGGCAATTCGCCCTGCGAACCGAAGTCCTCCGCAGTCTTCACCAGGCCGGTGCCGAAAATCATCTGCCACTGGTGATTCACCGCGACGCGCGCCGTGAGCGGATTCGCGGGACTCACGAGCCAGCGTGCAAAGCTGAGCCGGTTCCGCGCTGCATCCACAGGCAGCGGCGGGAGGCTCGCGGGCACGCCGGGCGCGACGCGCTCGCCGTGCTGATCATACACGCCACGCTTCAGCACGAACGTCTCGCGCGGCTCCACCATCTCCTCCATCACCATCACGGTCGGCAGTCTCTCTATGAATTTCGCGCGCTGCTCACGCAACGCTGCGGCATTCGTCTGCGCCTCGCGCATCGGCGCGGGCGCGTGCTCGGCGAGGAAGCACGAGCGCAGTTTCGCAGCCTGCGAGGCAGTGCGCTTCGCGGGAAAAATCGCGGCGAGTTCGTTCATATTTTCAGTCGTGGCGACGATGCCGATTTCCTCCGCGGACAATGTGCGCTCATACATGCGCACGTCGCTGACAAGTCCGTGAAAACGGTTCGCCGGTCCGCCGCCCGCGCCGATGCGCAGCGGCTGTTTTGTTTGGAAGGTCTGGTTCAATTGGTCGAGCAGCACGCGCATTTTCTGCGGCTGGCCGTTGATGAAAATCTTCACACCCGATGCGAGCCGCGAGCCGTCATACACGACCACGATGTGATGCCATTGCTCCGGCGCGAGCGCGGCCTCGGTCTCCACGCGCAGCGCGTCGTCGAGCCAGCGCTTCGTGAGATGCACCTGCACGCGGCCCGCCTTGAGATGCACGCTGTATCCCTCGGAGTCCGACGCGAACGCGGAATCCGCCGCCTGCTCAACCATGCGCGAGAGGATCGCGCCGCCGTCCGTGCCGTGCGGCTGAATCCACGCGGCAAGCGTGAACTTGTCGAAGAAGCCGAAGTCGCCCACGTCGCCGCAGTTGATGAAGCGCTTGCCGTCGAGCACTGCTGCCTTCGCGCCGTGTCCCGGCGCGAAGGCAGCAGTGCCGCTTTCAAATTTCGCCGTCGCGTCTTTCCCAAACGAGCTCGTGAGTTTGCCGTTCAACTCGAAGCGTGCCTGCAAACCGTTCGTCGCAGTCCACTGCATAGCCGGCGCTGCGACGAGCGTCTTCTCCCACGCTGTTTGCGCGGCGACGATTTGCGGTTCGAGTTCGTGCAGGCGCGCTTCGGCGACGGCGAGTTGCTGATCGAGTTTCGCGAGTTCCTTCTCCTGCGCGTCCGTCGGTGCGGTGAGAACCGGCGGCGAGTTGCCGATTTTCACGGCGCGGCCTTTCTCCGGCACGTTGTTGAAAAATGCGAACACCGAGTAGAACTCGCGCTGCGTGAGCGGGTCGTATTTGTGATCGTGGCAGCGCGCGCAACCCATCGTGAGGCCGAGCCACACGGTCGCGGTCGTGTCCACGCGATCCACGACATACTCGGCCGCATACTCCTCGGGGATGATTCCGCCCTCGGCGTTACCGCGGTGATTGCGATTGAATCCGGTGGCGATGCGCTGCTCGCGCGTTGCGTTCGGCAGCAGGTCACCCGCGAGTTGCTCGATGGTGAATTGATCGAACGGCATGTTGCGGTTGAACGCATCAATCACCCAGTCGCGCCAGCGCCACATCGAGCGCTCGCCGTCGCTCTGGTAGCCGCTCGTGTCCGCGTAGCGCGCTGCATCGAGCCAGCGACTCGCCATGCGCTCGCCGTATGCGGGCGAGGCGAGCAGGTGGTCCGCGAGATTGCGGATTGCGGATTGCGGATCGCGGATTGATTCCGCAACGAACGCATCCGCTTCGGCGGGCGTCGGAGGAAGGCCCGTGAGATCGAGCGTCATGCGGCGGATGAGTTGCTCCGGCGTCGCCTCGCGTGAAGGCGTCAGCCCGCTCTCGGCGATCTTTTTCAAAATGAAACCGTCAATCGGATTTGCGCTCCAATCGCTGAAGCCGTTCGCGTCATTCCGAAAACCTGCAACCGCGATTTTGAAATCCGAAACCTTCGGAACATCGGTCCGCACTGGCGCGATGAACGACCAGTGCGCCTCCCACTTCGCGCCCTGCGCGATCCAGCGGCGGAGCAATTCGATCTGTCGCGGAGTGAGCTGCCTTCCCGCGTCGGCGGGCGGCATGTGATCATCCGCATCGCTCGTCGTGATGCGGCGAATGAGTTCGCTCTGCTCCGGCCTGCCGGGGACGATGGCAAAGCGATCCTCGATCTTCGCCTTCGCGCTCGCCTCGATGTCGAGACGCAGCTCGGCCTTGCGCTTGGCCTTGTCCGGCCCGTGGCATGTGTAGCAGATGTCCGAGAGGATGGGCCGAATGTCGCGGTTGAACTTCACATGTGCGGGCAGCGGAAGCTCGTCGCCAAGCCCCGCAACGACGGATGCCAGCAGCGCAACAGCGAAGACGCGCATGGTTCTGTGTGGTAGGGGAAATGTCATGATTTCAGACGCGCAAACGCACGAGGAATAACCCGCGGGCCGGAAGCGTTCGAGGATTTCTTCGGATGCGCCCGTACCAAGCACGCGATGCTCACGGCAGCCAGCGGATGCACGAGGGCATCGGCATCGCGACCGGATCGCCCGTGGAGGCGAGGCCGCCGGTCTTCGGATCGATCCGGAAGACCACCACGCTGTTGCCAGGCATATTGGCGCAGAGCAGCCACCGGCCGTCGGGCGTGATGAGGAGATTCTGCGGGCCTTTGCCGAGACTCGGGTGGATGCCGAGCAGCGTGAGCATTCCGTCGTCGCCAATGCGATATGCGGCGATGCTGTCGTGACCTCGATTCGTGCCGTAGAGAAAATTCCCGTCGGGCGTGATTTTCAGATCAGCGCAGTAGCTCCTGCCCGTGAAATCCGATGGCAGCGTGGAGATCGTCTGGCGCTCGGTGAGCGTGCCGGCATCGGCGGCATAGTCGAAAAAGGTGACGATGTTTTTCAATTCGCTGATCACGTAAACGCGTCGGCCATCCGGATGAAATACGAGGTGCCGCGGGCCGGAGCCGGGCTGCATTTTCACGGAGGGCTGCGCACCGTTCGGCGTCAGCTTCGCCGTGGCTGCGTCGAGTTTGCAGATGAGGATTTGGTCAATGCCGAGATCCGCCGAGAGGGCGAATCGGTTGTCGGGGCTGATGACGATGCTGTGCGCGTTCGGACCTTTCTGCCGCGCCGGGTCCGCGCCGGAACCGGTGTGCTGCTCGAAGGAAACCGCCTCGCCGAGCGAACCGTCCTTCTTCACCGGCAGCGCGGCGACGCTCCCCGTGGAGTAGTTCGCGACGAGCAACGTTTTGCCCGTCGCATCCACATCAAGGTAGCACGACGCAGTGCCGCGCGAGGACTGCTGATTGAGCCGCCGAAGCTTTCCCGTGCGATCCTCGATGGCAAATGCGGCAACGGCCTCGTCCTCCTTGCCGCCGAATTTTTTTGCATCAATCGCATATAGAAAATGTCCGTCCTTCGACACCGCGAGAAAGAACGGGTTCTGGATTTCCGTGGTGCGATGCAGCGGTTTCAGCGCACCGGATTTCATGTCGAACTGAAACGCGTGGATGCCGGCTTTTTCGCCGGATGCGAATGCGGAGATGAAGACGAGCGGTTCATCCGCACGGGTGGAAACGGAGGCCAGCAGTGCGGCGATGAGGAGCGGAATGAGTTTGCGCATGATCGAGGAGGATGACGCTACGAGAACTCGCCATCACGCCGGGGCTTTGCGTCAAATTTCAGCGGCGCAGCGCGCCGAAGAGAATCCGCAGGCGGGCCGCGCGACTTCGAGTACAGCGGGAAAAATCCCGATCAGCCGCCGGCTGAAAACGGCCCTACCGCGCCGAATACACGATGTCGTCGAGAGGCTTGCCGGTGGCGGGGTCGAGCAGATTGAAGTAAAATCCCCAGCCGCCGCTGCCCTGCGTCACCTTCAGGAGTATCTCGTTGCGGCCCTGTTTGAGTTCGACCGGGATTTTCTGCTGACCGGGGCTCGCGGCGTGCGAGCCGTCGTCGGTGTAAACTTGCCGGCCGTTCACGAAACCTTTGCCGCCATCGTCGGTGCCCACGGAGAAGACGGCCTTCCGCGCCACGGGGCTGCTGACGAATGTCGCAGCGTACGCGAGCACCTCGGTGTTCGGCTTGATGTTGTCGGCGAGGTTCACGAGGCCCTCGGCGTTCGGCTGTGCCGACATCCATTTTTTTTCGTTGCCCATCGCATCCGTGAAGCTCCGGGAAAAATCCACGCCCTTCTCGGGTCCGAAGTCGGTTTCAAATTCGCGTGGAAACGGCCCGACGATCATCCACTGCTGCCGCGCGAGATCACCTTCTGCAGCGACGACGATCCCGTTCGCGACAATTTGAAAATCCGCACGCCAGTGCTCGCCCGTGATGTCAATTCCCGGCACTTTCCACTCGACGCTCGCGCTGTCCCCCGCGGCCACGGGCCCGAACGGGACGGTGAGCGGCGCGAGCTTGCGAGGCCCGGTGAGGCGCAACCGCGCCGCGCCGGAGAGCGCCGCGCCGGACGTGTTGCGGATCACCACTGACAGATCCTGCGTGCCTCCAACTGCCGGATTCACGGGCTCGGGCTTGATTTCGATCGGAGCGGGAATGCGGATCGCATCGAACGATGCACCGGCCAGCGCGCCCTTGGCATCACGCAGTTCCGCATCCACGAACGCAGTGCCCGCGGGAATTTCCGGCGGCGGCGTGAGCTTCAGCGCAACGGTCGTCGCTCCGCCTGCGGGGATTTCAACCTGCCGCACCTGCGGCGCGACCGACAGGCCTGCCGTGGAAAACGCGCGCAGTTCCCCGCGCCATGCCTCGCGGCCCGCGTTCGAAATCCGAAACACCGTTTCCGCGGGAACCGGCCCGGATGCGCCTGCACCGCTCCTCGGAAGCACCCCGATCGCGACCTTTTCGCGCGGCGCAAAGACCTCCACTTCGCGGAGCATCACGCGTTCCGGCATCGGCGCACGCCCGCCCTGGCAGAGCGTGTCGGGCTCGAAGCCGCGCGTCGTGGCCCGCACCACGATGCGAAGCCGCGACGTGGTGACGGGCGCGAACTGATGCATGAAAAAATTCGTGTCATCCATCCAGTTCACGAACATCGCATCCGCACTGCGCGCAGGCTCCGATGGCGGCATCGGCCGGTCCACGCGCTCGATGGTCTTCCATGCGGTGCCGTCGTGATATTGCAGATCGTACGCGAGCAGCGCGCAGAATGCGTTGTCCGCCCGGATGCCGCGAAGCACGACTTTGTCCACGATCTGCGGACGTTCGAAGTTGATGTCGAGCGTCACCGGATTTTCCCGCGCATCGGCGGGCATGTCGCCCGCCCAGATCATCCGTCCGTTCGTGTCGCCGTTCGGATTTCCCGACTGGTACGTCTCGATGATTCCGTTGTTCAGCCACTGGAGATCGCCCTTGAACGTCGAGGAATATGCAAAGGTGGCGCGCGCCGCCACATTGAGGCCGAAGTCCATTTTCGGCGCGACAATCTCCGCACCGCGCGGCAGTCGCACATAGCTTGGCAACTGCGCGAGCGTCAGTCTCACCTTCCCATCCGCGACACGCACGGTCTCCGTGTTGCCCCACGCATCCGTCACCTCGATCATAGCCGCGCCGCGCACTTCAAAATCGAGTGGCGTGTCGCGCGTGCCGAGATTGCGCAGGCTCACGGTTTCTCCGTTATCACCGCGGAAGCGCACTCCGAGAAACAAGCCGTTCCCATCCGGCCCAAAATCGAGCTGCCCCGCGAATTTCCGACCCATCGCGGCGGTCAGCGCGTGCCGCGTCCGCAGCACGATCGCCGCCGGATGCGGGCCATACGGGCTCCACACATACGTCGGCACGGACGAGTAGCCGGCCTGGTTCAGATAGTAGTGAAAATTGTGATCCGACGGCGTGCCGAACGACTCCAGCAAGTCGCGGTGCATCGCCGTGCGGATCGCCTGCACGAGCCCCTGGAAGCTGCGTCCGCGCACCCCGCTGATCGCGCGTTCGGTCTGCCAGATCGGTTTCGCGCCGTCGCCGTGCTCCGCCATGATCCGGCGCATCTCGCCGTACTTCCACCGCCAGTGATCGGGGTCTATGCTCTCGTGCCCCTCATAATCGTGCGTCGAGACGATGTCGCTCACATCCTTGAACCCAAGCTCGTACAGCCGCGCGAGCCACTTCAGATCAATGTTCACCGTCACGGGCCCCATCACTTTCACGCTCGGATCGATGGACTTCACGATCGCGTACGTCTCCTTGTGGATCCGAAAGTAATCATCGGCGGTGCCGGAAAAATTCGGCTCGTTGCAAACCTCGACATATTTGATGCGGCCCTTGAACCGCTCCATGATTTCGCGCGTCTGTTCCGGGCTCATCGTCTTCAGGCTCTCGCCGATTTGCACGATGGCCGTGAGGCCCGCGACCTCGCACGCCTTCAGCGATCCGTCGAGCGCCGCGATGTCTTTCTTCGGGTGCAGCCGCATGAACGGCAGCCCGCTCCAGATCTGTCGCGGCGCATCCTCCCATCCGTGCTTCCCGTCGTCGTCGCCGAGTGCCGGCATGTTCGGCCACTTCGGCGTCACGCCCACATGCAGCCCGAGCGCGCCCATCCCACCCTGACTGCTTGTGGCGATCGCCTGGACAAAATATCCGCCGAACCGCGGCGGCACGAATGAAAAATCCGCGCGGGCTTCCTCGCCGTTTTTCAGCGCGAGATCGAAACGCCCTTTTCCCACCTCATTCTTGGACGCGTCCCACACGCGCCATTCCACCGTGACCGCATCCACGAAGCGGTTCGCCGCCTGCACCGTGTATTGCAAAGGAACCGGCTTGCCCGGCTCGTACGAGACATGATGCGGGAGCGGGCACGAGAGCGCCGGACGAAAGCCCGGCACGTACGCAGGCGAGTGCCGCACCTGAAGCGGCGGCGTCTCAAAAAAGTCCGCCTTCGCGCGCACGATCGCAGGCGTCGCGCGGTAGCGGGAGGAATTCTCCGTCTTCGGATCATGCACGCCCGTCGCTCCGGCCCACAGCCGATCGCGCGGATCGATGGCGAGGATGATGTAGGCCGAGTGTGCGCTCCACGGATCGGCAAACTTGAACTGGCCCCCGCGCTGCGTGAGCATCTTTCCGTCGGCGTTGAATCGCGTGATGAGCGCCGGGTTGCCCCACGAGACGGTGTAAACATTGCCCTTCGAATCCACCGCCACCGTGTGCAGGACTTCCGAGGCGTCCTCTGCGCGCGTCGTCGGATTGCCACCGAATGTCTTCAGCAGCGTGCCGTCCGGTGCAAATTTGTAAACAGCGTTCGGCTCCGCCTGGACGTAAAAATTTCCCGCGCGATCCGCCGCGAGGTCATGCACTCCGTCGAGCGGCTGAGGAATTTTCAATGTGACCTTCCGCTCGATGTCGCCATCCGGCGTGAGGATGACGATCGCATCGCCTCCGCTCTTCACCAACTTGCCCTGCACCACGCCCTTGAAACCCGGCAGCACCGCGAGCCGCTCGGCGCCTCCCGTTTGCACCGTGGTGATCCCCATTGCCCCGCGCATCTCAATGGAGCGTACGAATTTTCCATCCGCGCCAAACTCCTGGACGCATCCTGCAGCAGGCTGCGTCACGAAAACGTGACCTCGCGTATCCACCGCCAGTCGCTGCGGATCGTTTCGGTCGCCGAGCAACTCGCCCGTTGCCGCGTCGCGGAGATCCATGGTCGCGAGCAGCTTTCCGTCGTCGGAAAATTTCTGCACGCGCAGGTTGCCCTTCCTCAGTTTCGTCTTCGCATCGTACCGCGCGCCGTCGAGCGCGAAGACATTTCCCGTGCTGTCGAAGGCCAGATCGCGCAGCTCGATGAATTTCCCCGGCTCGCTCCCGAAGCCGCCGAATGCGACATCGCCGCCGTCGTTGGATTTTGTGTCCTGGGCGGCGGACGGGGACGTGACGATTGCAGCTCCGAGGAACAGCGACGAAAGAAAGCAGACTGCGAAGCGGAGGGTTCGGATCATGGAATTGCTGCGGTCGAAATGAATTTCAAATGCACGGAATCGGATACTGATCACGTCTTCGCATCGCTGCGCCGGTATGAATTCACGCCGGGCCGAAACAGATCGTCGCGCAATTTCGTCCCGAGTCCCGTGCCCGCGGGCAGGCGTGCCTTGCCGTGTTCGATCACGGGCAGCGTGTCCACGAGCTTCTCGTAGAATGAGCGGATATGCGCGCGCACGGTCTCCTGGAAGACGACGTTCGCCGACGATGCCGCGAGGTGCAGTCCGGCGAAAAGTGTCAGCGGCCCCGTGCAGTCGTGGATCGTGGAGGGAATGTTGAACGTCTGCGCGAGATCGATCACGCGGCGCGTCTCGCTGATGCCGCCATTCCAAGTCGGGTCCACCATCGCGTAATCGGCGGCACCGGACTGCAAGACGGCGAGGTATTCCTTGCGGCCGAGGATCATTTCGCTCGCCGCGATCGGCAGGCCAGACTTGCGGCGGAAATCCGCGAGCGTCGCGACATTGTCCACGCGCAGCACGTCCTCGAGCCAGAGCGGTTTGATTTCGCGCAGCGCCTCCGCGATGCGCAGCGCGGCGGGGAGCTGGAAGAAAGCGTGGCCCTCGATGGCGATCTCGATCTTCATGCCGACACGTTCGCGGATTTCGCGCAGCGGTTTCATCCCTTCCTCGATGTCGGCCCAGGAAATGTGCAGTCCGCCGCTGCGATGCGCGGCCTTGTCAAAGGGCCACATTTTCAGCGCGGGGATTCCCTCGGCGATAAGTTCTTCCGCGAGATCACCCGCAGCGAAATTCGACTTCCAGTTGTCCTGCAGCGCGCCGTCCTTTCCCACATCGCCGTAGCCGGGCCAGCCGGGATGGCGCGCACTTTTCTCCGCATCCGCCACCGCGCCGTAGCTCGGGCCGCCGCAGGTATTGTAGATCGGAATCGCATCGCGCACCGGCCCGCCGAGCAGGCGATACACCGGCTGTCCGCACGCCTGCCCGAGGATGTCCCACAGCGCGATGTCCACCGCGGACAGCGCACGCATCTCCGCGCCAGGATGCCCGAACGGCGTGCATCGTTCGTAGAGGAAACGCCAGTGCGATTCGACGGCAAGCGCGTCCGCACCGAGCAGTCGCTCGGCCATCCAGTCATGCACGAGCGCGGCGATCGCGTGCGGCGTGTAGTACGTCTCGCCGCAGCCGATGAATCCGTCGTCCGTGTGGATGCGGACGAGGATGAGGTTCGGCATGACGCCGGATGGGATGGCGGTCTCGATGGCGGTGATCTTTGACATGGGGAAGGGGAGTTTTTACGACGGTTGCGGGACGAGCACGCGCAGTCGTCACGCGAGGAGCTCTTTGATCACGTGGCCGTGAACGTCCGTGAGGCGGCGGTTGATGCCGTTGTGGTAAAAAGTGAGCCGCTCGTGATCGATGCCGAGCAGGTGCAAAATCGTCGCGTGAAAATCGGGGATGATCACCTTGTTTCCGCCGACGAGGTAGCCGATCTCATCGGAACTGCCGTAGCTCGTGCCGCCCTTCACGCCCGCACCGGCGAGGAAGCATGTGAAAACGCTCGGATGATGATCGCGCCCGAGCGAGCCGATGCCTTGCGTGAGCGGGCTGCGTCCGAACTCCGTGGACCACACGAAAAGCGTGTCCTCAAACATGCCTCGCTGCTTCAAATCATGGATGAGCGCGGCGACCGGTTTGTCCATCGTCGCGGCCTGCGTGTCGTGGTTGTCCTTCACGTTTTCGTGGCCGTCCCAGTTGATGCGCGGGCTGCCGAATGCGCCGCCGTTGAGGATTTGCACAAAGCGCACGCCGCGTTCGAGGAGCCGTCGCGCCATGAGGCAGTTTTTTGCAAAGCCCCTGTTCGCGGAATCGTCGAGGCCGTAGAGCTGGCGCACGGCTGCGGATTCGCCGTCGAGATTCGTCGCCTCGGGGATGCTCGCCTGCATCCGCGCGGCGAGTTCGTAGGAGCGCAGCCGCGCAGCGAAGGCGCTGTCGCCGGGATTCGCGTCGGCAAATTCACGGTTCATTGTCGCGAGCAGATCCATGTCCGCGGCGCGCGCACTCGCAGGGATTCCCTCGGGCGTGCGCAGGTCTGCGACGGGCTCGCCGGAGTTCGTGCGGAATGCGACGCCCTGATGGTTCGCCGGGAGAAATCCGGAGGTCCAGTTGATCGAACCGCCCGCAGGCAGTCCGCGCGGATCGGGCAGCACGACGAACGCGGGCAGGTTTTCATTTTCCGTCCCGAGCCCGTAGCTGAGCCACGCGCCCACGCACGGAAATCCGTTCAGCGTGAAACCGCTGTGCATCTGAAATGCCGCGGGCGCGTGGTTGTTGCTCTTCGCAAACATGGACTTGATGAAGCACAGGTCGTCCGCGCAGCCCGCGAGATGCGGCAGCAGATCGCTCACCCACGCGCCGCTGGCCCCGTGCTGGCGGAACGGATAGACGCTCTTCATCAGGTTGCCCGGCTTGCCGAAAAAGCCGAGGTTCTCGCCGCCTTTTCCCTCGAGCGACTTGCCATGCATGCGGTCCAACTCGGGCTTGAAATCGAATGTCTCCAAGTGGCTCACACCGCCCGCGCAGAATATCTGCACGACGCGTTTTGCCTTCGCTGGAAAATGCGTCGCCTGCGCGGATGCGCTGCCAGATGCGCGAGCGCGGTCGCGGTTCAGCAGCCACGCGAGCGCGACGCCGCCGAGCCCTCCGCCGGCGCTGGAGAGAAAATCGCGGCGCGAAAACGCGGATATGGAACGGCTAGCGGACATACACAAATTCGGTGAAGTTCAGCAGCGCCCAGCAGACGCTTTGGAGTCCGCGCGCTTTCGCGGCGTCCGTGGCGCGCGCGGTCTCGGCATCCGTCGCGTCTCGTCCGAGCGCGAGACGATACGCTCTGCGCACAGCACCAGGCACGTCGCCATCCGCGGCTTTCAGAGCGCGCTCGGCAAAGTATTTTGCCTGCCGCTGGACGAAAGAATTATTCATCAGCTCGAGCGCCTGCAACGGCGTGGTGGTCGTTCCGCGACGGGGCGCTTTTACCGCGGGCTCCGGGCAGTCGAAGGCTTCGAGCATCGGATCCTTGCCGCTGTTCACATTCGCGCGATAGACGGTGCGGCGGTTGAACGCGGGCTCATCGCGATCCACGAGATGGTAAAATGCGGCGTTGAATTCCGTGACCGTGAACGGCCGGAAGCTCGGCCCGCCGATTGCAGGATTCAGTTGTCCGCTGACGGCGAGCATCGCATCGCGCACCGCCTCGGCTTCGAGACGGCGCGGCGTGAAGCGCCACAGCAACTGGTTGCCCGCATCCACCGCCGCGGCCTTTTGGTTGAATGCAGACGACTGCCGGTACGTCGCAGATGTCACGATGAGCCGGTGCAGCGCCTTCACGCTCCAGCCGCTCTCGATGAATTTCATCGCGAGCCAGTCGAGCAGTTCGGGATGCGTGGGCTTCGCACCGCTCGCGCCGAAATCATTCGGCGAGGAAACTATGCCCTGGCCGAAATGCAGATGCCACACGCGGTTTGCCATCACGCGCGCAGGCAGCGGATTTCGCGCATCGGCGATCCAGTCGGCGAATTTGTTGCGTCGCTCGGCTTCGGGCGCATCGGCGGCGAGGCCGAAGTCGGGATTCAAATCCACGATCGCCGACAGCGCGCCGGGCGTGACGATCTCCTCGGGCAATCTCACATCGCCGCGACGGAAACGCCGTGTCGGCTCGGGCTGCACGCGCGTGCCTGCGTACGAGACAAGCGGCTTTTGAAGTGCTGCGAGTTCGTCGCGCAGGCGGTTCAAATCCTCCGCAGATTTTTTCTCCGCCGACGCGATCTCCTTTTTCAAAAGCGCGCGTCGCTCCGCACGCGCATTCGCAGTCTCGCTGTCCTCGATGGACCGCTCGCCGTGCTTCACGCCCTCGAAGACCGACTTGATGCGGTAGTATTCCTCGTGCGGGATCGGATCGAACTTGTGCGAGTGGCAGCGCACGCAGTTGATCGTAAGGCCGAGGAACGACTGCCCCACGACGCTGATCAAATCCTCCAATTCATCCTCGCGTGCGACGAGCCGCTGCGCGGGATTTTTCTGGATGTTTGCCGCGGCGTCCCACGGCCCGCACACGAGCAGGCTCGCGCCGATGATGCCGTCGCTGGTCACCGGTTCGATCACGTCTCCGGCGATCTGCTCCTTCATGAAACGGTCATACGGCTTGTCGTCGTTGAAGCTCCGGATCACGTAGTCGCGGTAGTGCCACGCATTGTCGCGCAGCCGGTCGTATTCGAATCCCTGGCTCTCCGTGTAGCGCGCGACATCGAGCCAGTGCCGGCCCCACCGTTCGCCGTACTGCGGCGATGCGAGCAGATGCTCGACCAGCTCTTCGTACGCACGCGGCGATTCATTTTTTACAAAAGCCTCGATGTCCTGCGGCGACGGCGGCAGCCCGGTCAGGTCGAAACTCAGCCGTCGGATCAAAGTCGCACGGTCGGCTTGTGGCGAAAGCGCGAGTCCGTCCTTCGCCAGCCTCGCTGAGACGAACGCATCGATCGGATTCACCGCGCTCGAGGGCACCTCCGGAATGTGCAACGGCTGCAGCGACCAGTGCGTGCTGCGCGCGGATTTTGCATCCGCAGGCCACTCCGCGCCCTGATCGATCCAAGCGCGCAACAATCCGATCTGCGCCGCCGTGAGCCGATCCCCTTTCGGAGGCATCACCTTGTCTTCCTCGATTCCGGCAACGAGATGGATCAACCGGCTTTCAGCGCTCTTGCCTGGCTCGATGACCTTCCCCGAATCGCCGCCGCGCATCGCGTGCGCCTTCCCATCGAGCCGCAGATCCGCCTTCTGCTTCTCCGGCCCGTGGCACTTCACGCACCGCTCCACGAGCAGCGGCCGGATGTCGCGCGCGAAATCCACCCGCACCGACGACGCAGGCGGGAACACGGAGATGTCGGCACCATGCACAAGTGTGGACGACACGATGGTGAGGACGAGAATGGCGGGGATTTTCACGATGCTCAGAGTGATGCTACGGTTGACTGCGAGGTATGACCCGCAACGGTGCGATTTACTGTTCCCATTCCGGCTCGCCTGTTCATTCACGATCCACCCGAGCTGGGAGTCGCACCCGCAGGATCGTGATTTCTCTTTCGGAATTCCGATGGCGTGATGCCTGTGATCGAGCGGAAAGTTCGGGTGAAGGCGCTGTGGTCGGTGAAGCCGCATCGCAGGGCGATTGCGGCCACGGACTCATCGCTGTCGCGAAGAAAACGGGTGGCGGCGGCGATGCGCGTCTTCGAGATGAGTTGCATGGGGCTGATGCCAAAGATGCGCTTGATGATGCGGGCGAAGCGGGCGGCGGGGAGCCCAGCCACGCGGGCGAGTTCGGAGGGGGAGATGGGGTCGTGGTAGCCGGTTTCGAGTCTGCGGAGCGCGACGGCGATCTCGGCAGGGATTTCCCTCGTGGGCAGCGGAGTTCGCACGTCCTTGGAGATGCCGATGATGCCGGTGATGGCACCGCGGGCGTCGCGCATGAGCAGCTTGGTGGTGAGGCACCACACGGGCTTACACGGTGCGCGCCACTGCAGTTCGAGACGGTCAATGATAGGCCGCCCGCTGCGCAGGACTTGCGCGTCCTGCTCGGCAGGGATGCGGCCAAAATCTCCCGGGCAGATGTCGCAAGGCCTGCGCCCGATCACCTGTGATTTGCCCTGCATCCCGTGGCGCTCGACCAGCGAATCATTCACGACGACGTAGCAGCCTTTCACATCCTTGATGAAAAAGGCGGTGTCGTGCATTTGGTCGAAGAGTTCCTCCAGGAGCCGCACATCCACCGGAAACGAACCGTCCGCCGTCACCAGTTTGAAGGGATCCATTGTGCTCATTTTGCGGTCTTCGTGCGAATAAGCATCAAGACAGACTCCTGCACCAAGGCAAAATCGTGACGATGAAAATTACCCGCATCCTCGCGTACCGCGTCGAACTCCCGCTCATCGAAACCACCTACAAATGGAGCGGCGGCAAATCCGTCACGGTCTTCGACAGCACCATCGTGCGCGTGGAGACGGATGCGGGAATCGCGGGCCAC